>JBCCWC010000121.1:0-44034 GCA_039194325.1 Myxococcota bacterium | reverse complement strand
TCCTGCGGCTCCACACCCTCGACGGCTTCAGCATCGACAAGCTCGCGGTCACGTACGGCGTGCACCGGGCCACCGCCGCGCGCTGGATCCACCGCGCCCAGGCCCGGCTGCGCGAGTCCGTGCACGCCGAGCTCAAGCGCGAGGCCGACGTGCCGACCACGGACGCGGTGATGATCGAGCGAATGCTGCGCAGCGAGCTGACGACGAGTTTCTCGGGCCTGGACTCCTCGGTGCGCGCGCCCGAGGACGGACCGGACTCCGGTGTCGAGGGCTGAAAGCACTCGCGACCGATGCCGGGCTTCTGATGGCCACGATGCAAGGGGTGATCGGCTCGACCCTCGACGACAATACGTCCCAGGTGTTCTTGAGCGACGAAGGCCACGGCCCCGATGACCCGCACCGGGACTACCGCGACGGGAGTACTTGCCCGCTGATACACCACCGCCTCGAGCCAGCCCCTGAGGGGAGGAACGGATGGGTCCCCTCGCCCGTCCGAGCGCTGACCGACCGACCTCACTCGATCTGGCCGAGCGCGTCCGGTCAACGCCCTGTGCATGTCTTCATGCCGTGGCACGGGCCATGCTGACGACGTTGACGACCCCGCGGGGGGTTACCATTGGGCTTGCTCGTCTTCGTGCTCGGTGTTTACGGTCGGCGTGTTGACCTCGCTGTCACTCCGCCGCACCCGGCCATCCATTGAGCGTGCCGCGCGTATGCCTCGGCCGTCTCCTCGGTTGCACGATTTTCCGCGGGCACCCGTGGGTGAGCATTCACCAACCGCCCGACGCCAATTTTTAGTGCAAAAAACAGCCCTGAACGCACTACCGTCGGGTCATGAAGTTCCCCCCCGCAGTCCCTCCCGTCCTCTTGCTGACATTGTGCGTCTGCTCTGCGGATGGCGAACCCATGAGCGAGGGATCCGACACGACCGCATCATCGGACGGTAGCGGCTCGACGCGAGGCTCAGGCGATGGTCTCGCCTCGACCGGCACGGGAGTGCTCGACGGCAGTGGTGGGACCAGCGACGGTGACGGACGCACCGACTCGGACACCAGCACCGGCGCCCTGCCCGACACCGACACGGATACGGAGACCGACACCGACACCGACACTGGCGCTGGCACCGATGTCTGCGCTCCGGTGCAGCCCCCTCAGCTGCTGATGGACTTTGGCGATATTCGCCTCTACCTCTACGAAGAGGTCGTCTCCCGCCAGACCTTCTCGCAGAGCGCAGTGGATACTCCCTTGCAGCAGCAGTATATCGAATTCCTCGAGCAGGTCGACGCGGACTGGCCGAGTGTCGATGTCTTCGATCAGCTCGCGCTGCTCGCCCACCAGCGCGATGTGTTCGTCGATGCCGGGATCGATGATGGTGCGCTTTGGGATGCGCTGATCGACGGGAGCATCGGCGAGGTGACATCGGTCATCTGCCTGCACTCGATCTTCTTTGATCTTCAAAACCAGGACTTCCCCGTGTGGAATGCGTCGACCGAGCTCGCGGCGGCCGTGCTCACGCAAGAGATCGACGGACAGACGCATATTCGCGCCTATATCCAGACTCAGGATGGCATCCTCGGCGTCTTCGACAATTCCTTCATCGATGCCGCGGAGGATGATCTGGCGGCCGGCTGGGACATGCTCGCTCATTTCCATAGCCATCCCTTTGCACCCGACAATCAGTTCGGTGATGTCGCTGGTACCGTGATCCCCAGCGATCCCGACATCGCGACTTTTCAGTCTCTGTCGGCGACCCATGATCTGCGCGAAGCATGGATCTCCAACGGGATCCACTCCTTGCGCCTGCTCGATGAAGAATTCAACGCCCTTTGAGCGTTCTTTGCCGTCGGTCCGTTGACCCCGCCGTCGCTTCGCCGCACCCTGCCCGTCATGAGCGTGCCCCGCCTGCGCCTCGGTCGTCCCCTCGGTCGCACGATCGGCCGCGGGCACCCGTGGGTCTATCGCGACGCGATCGAGGGGCGGCTGCCTGGCCCCGGGGTCGAGGTGGCGGTGGTCGACGCACGCGGTCGCGTGCTGGGTCGCGGTCTGACCGAGTCGGGGCCGATCGGGGTGCGACTTTGGACCACCGAAGACGAGCCCATCGACGACGCGCTGCTGGGACGGCGGTGGGACGCGGCGATCGAGCTGCGTCGGCGGCTGGCGCTGCGCAAGACCGACGCGGTTCGCCTCGTCCACGGCGAGGGGGATCGCATGCCCGGAGTGGTCGTCGATCTCTACGGCCCCCACGCGGTGCTGGCCCTCGACGGTGAGGCGGCGCTCCGGTGGCGCGACGCGCTGCTGTCTGGTCTGCGTCCGCGGCTTCGATCCTTGGGCGTGTCCACGATCATCGGGCGCTGGGGTCCGCGAGGCGATCGCACGATCGAGCACCTCGAGGGGCCGGCCCCGCCCAAGGTGGTGGAGGTGCGCGAGCACGGCATGACCTTGTGTGCCGATCTGATGCGGGGGCAGAAGACGGGGCTGTTCCTCGATCAACGCAGCTCACGAGCGCTGGTGCGTCGGCTGGCGCGGCGCGGGCGGGTGCTCGACCTCTACGCCTACGTGGGGGGGTTTTCGGCCGCGGCCGGTCGCGGCGGGGCGACCGAGGTGATCACCGTGGATCTGGCTCGGCCCGCGATCGAGCTGGCCCGGCGCACGTGGCGAGCCAATGGGCTGCCCGAGCAAGGGCAGCGCGCTATCGCGGCCGATGTGCCCACGTTGCTCGAAGACTGGCGGGAATCGGCGGAGCGCTTCGAGCTCATCATCGCCGATCCGCCCAGCTTTGCGCCCTCGGCCGACGCTCGGGACGGGGCGCTGCGGGCCTACGAGCAGCTGCATCGGGCGTGCCTGCGGCTTCTGGCCCCGGGAGGGCTGCTGCTGGCCGCCAGCTGCAGCAGCCACGTCGATCGCCCCGCGTTCGAGGAGGCCCTCGCTCGGGCCGCGCACCGAAGCGGCACGATCCTGCAAGTGGTCGAGCGCTGGGGAGCCCCGCCCGATCACCCTCGCTTGCTGAGCTTCCCCGAGGGGGACTACCTCAAGGCCATCCTGGTGCGCGCGGTCGGCTGAGCGGTCGCGCGTGTCTGGTGTCCGGCGTCTGGCATCTGGCGTCTGGCGCCAGGCAGCAGCATCGGTCCGTGCTCTTGTCGAGCACGGACCGAGTGACGAGCTCCGGCCCGCCTACCCCTTGGACCAGATCGTGCGGTCACCCTTTGACATGACCAACTTGCCGTCGTCTTGCACTGTGATCCTCGCGCCACTATTTTCGGGCTTGTCGGTGTCCGAGGCCCATACGGCAGTGTCGCCTTCGTACACCACGAAGTTACCGTCACCTTGCATGGCCGCCCGGTCTGCACCGGAACCATCCGTGTCCGAGGCCCAGGTGGCGGCCCCGTCGGGGCCGTAGAGGACGAGGTTGCCGTCGCCTTGCATGACCAGGTTATACTCGCCATTGCACGACCAGAGCCTCTCGTCGATGTGGAGGCTCTCGCCAAAGGTCAAGTGAGGGTCGCATGGTGGTGGAAGGGGCGGCGGCGGCGCATTGTCGCACTGCTGGATGACCTCGGCCACTTCATCGAGGTTGTCGTAGTAGTTGTCACCGCCCATGATGATCCGCCAGTCCTCCTCTTGCCTCTGTGCCTTGAGCGCCTTGGCTTCCTCCAGATGATCCGTGCTCGTGGGATAGCACTGGCTTTCCATCGTGTTACATTCGCGCTCTATCGTGCCGCAGATTTCCTCCCCGGACGGTGTCGTAAAGCACCCGACGAACCTCCGGAGGATTCCACCGAGCCAGATGCCCATGTGGACCTCCTTGTGGTAGACTGGCGTAAACTCATCGAAGTAATCATTCCACCGGTACTCGAGGTCTTGCAGTATGGGATAATATTCCCGGGCTCGGGCACAGACGTTCTTGCCCGACTCGGTCGATTGCTCGACCCCCGTCAGTTGGTCGATGTTGCGCCGCTCGGCGAGGAAGGCGAGGCGGATCCCTGCGACCATCTGAATGGCCTGAGCGTAGAACAGTCGGATCGGGTCCGTGTTTCGGCTAGAGTTCGTCAGCAAGTTCCACAGCTTGTTCGAATCCTCGAGGATCGGGTCGACCTTATCCCCGAATGTGTCCTCGATGTCGTTGCAGGCAGTCTCGTCGTTCGGGGCCGGATCGTCGCAGTTCGGGCGATTATACTCTACCGATGCGGTGAACAGGGCCTGGGTGAGGGCCTCATATTCGTCGAAGCGTGCCGTCGCCAGCGACGTATCTACGATATCTGCGATCTTCTGCAGGCTCTCCTCTGAGAGGTCCACGGAGGAGTTGCTGGAGAAGATGAATTCGAAGGCTTGACCGATACCGAACTTCGCCGCCGCCCCCGCGAAGACCTTGGCCGCCGCGGCCATCATCACAGGGGCCGCTCGATCGGACTCTTCGATGTCTCGGTCTCGCGCCTCGTCTTGCTCCGTGCAGGCGCTGAGAGACAGCATTGCCCCCATGACGGATATGGTGGTCAGGCGATGAATTGCTTTGTTGAACATCACTATGATTTCCTTTCTTGAGAGATAGGTCCTATCTCGCATCCTCGATGTATTCAGAGGACCGGTCCCCGATATAGTCAGAGGACCGGTCCCCATCCCCATCGTATGGTATCGAGCAGAGTCCTAGAGTCTTCAGCCGCTCCTCGTTTTTTGCGTGGTGATTGCTGCGTGTAATTCGAGAAATATGGATCGCTGCCGCCCCGGCCCCCGGTCGGTCAAGAGCGCGCAAGTGGCTACGAATGAGCAACAGACCGCCGAGTTCGAGCCGCATGCTGCTGCGATCGACCAACAGGCCGCGGAACTCGATCTGCCAGTAGCCGAGCGCGAGCTGCTCGCGTGCCGACCGACGGGAGCGGACCTCGGGCCCGCGCCGGTGGCTCGTCTGACGGTGGGAGCGGTGGCCCAGGCGCCGGTTGAGGCGCCATCATCCCGCGCTGAGGTGGTCGCCGAGCCGGCGGCGGCGGCAATGGCGGCGGCGGCAACGACGGAGCCGGTCTTGGTCATCACCGATCGCCCGACCCTCGGCGCGCTGGCCATCCAATCTAGTCGTTCATCGATCGGGATCAGCGCTAGGCGCTTATTGCGCCGCTTTGCATGCTCGACCAGGCCGACGGCGGTATGGTCGGCCCAATGAGCTGGGACGCAGAGGTTCAGGTCGCCCTTGCCGCCGTACGGCAGGCGGCGACGGTGTGTCGGGCGGTGCAGCGCGACGTGGATCCGCTGACGCTGGAGAAGAAGGATCGCAGCCCGGTGACGGTGGCCGACTTCGCCAGCCAGGCCCTGGTGGCGCGGGCGCTGCTCGACGCCTTTGCCGACGACGCTTTGGTGGGCGAGGAGGATGCGGCCGCCCTGCGCGAGCCGGCCAATGCCGAGCGTCGCGCTCAGGTCCACGGCCGGGTGGCCGCGATCGTGGATGCCCGCGAGGACGACGTGCTGCGGTGGATCGATCACGGCCAGGGCGACGCCTCGCAGGCGCGTCGCTGGGTGCTCGACCCGGTCGACGGCACCAAGGGCTTCTTGCGCGGGGAGCAGTACGCGGTGGCCTTGGCGCTGCTGGTCGACGACGCGGTCGAGGTCGCGGTGCTCGGCTGTCCCAACCTGCCGCTGCGGGCCGACGCAGGCGCACCGGTGGGCACGGCCTTCGTCGCCGTCCGCGGCCAGGGAGCCCAGGTCGCGCCCTTGTTCGACGACGCAAAGCCCCAGCCGATCCGCGTCAGCGCGCGGGCCGATCTGTCGACGGTGCGGCTTTGCGAGTCGGTCGAGTCCGGTCACAGTGCGCACGATCTGTCGGCCCAGGTCGTCGAGCGACTCGGGCTACGCGCCGAGCCGGTGCGCCTGGACAGCCAGGCCAAGTACGGCGTGGTGGCCCGGGGCGATGCCGAGCTCTACCTACGGCTGCCCACGCGCAAGGACTACGTCGAGAAGATCTGGGATCACGCGGCCGGAGCCTGCGTGGTGCAGGAGGCGGGGGGGACGGTGACCGATGTGGACGGCCGTCCGCTCGATTTGGGCCATGGTCGGCACCTGGCCCAAAACCGCGGAATCGTGGCGAGTCACGGCCCTCACCATGCGCGGGTGCTCGAGACGCTGCGTGCGCTGAACATCTGAATGGAAAACCCCGGCGGACGCGCGCGGCCGGGCCGGTTACCCTGCGGACGGGCGCCCCTTGGGGATCGCCGTGCCGAGATGGCCGAGGACGAAGAGATCGCGCTGCTCTACGCCTGGCGAGCCGGTGACCGCACGGCCGGCGATCGCCTGATGCGCCAGTACTACAGCCGCGTGCTCGGCTTCTTTCGGCTGCGGGCCGCGCTGGCGGCCGACGATCTGACCCAGCGCACCTTCTTGGCCTGCACCGAGAGCAAAGAGCGGCTTCGCACCACCAGCTTCCGGGCCTTCTTGTTCGGAGTGGCCCGCAAGATGCTGCTCAAGCACATCGAGGCCGAGTCGCGCAAGGCCCAGCACATGAGCGACTTCGAGGTGGGGCGGCCGCAGAGCATCCTCAGCCCCAGCGGGGTGATCGCGCAGCGCCGGGAGCACTGGCTGCTGCTGCGCGCGCTCGACCGGCTGCCCGACGAGATGCAGACCGTGGTCGCCCTGTTCTACGTGGATGGGCTGCGCGCCCGTGAGATCGCCGAGGTACTGGACGTACCGACCAGTACGATCACGACCCGGCTCTCCCGCGCTCGGGACACGCTGCGCGCCGAGGTGGAGGCCCTGCGCGCGCCCGCCGAGGTCCGGCGCTCCCTGCTGTCGGACATCGAGGCGTGGGCTCGCTCGCTCGGAACGCTGGTGCAACCGTTCTGACGCCCGCATTGAGTCGACCCACGGGGCCTCCTATCATGGGGCTCTCACCGTGAACCTTCCCGCCAATCGGCAGCACACCATGCGGGGGCTTTCGCCGGGCACCCGGCTGGGTCGATACCGGGTCGTGCGACGCGTGGGCAGCGGAGGGATGGCTGAGCTGTACCTCGCGCGGCTCGACGGGCCCTCCGGCTTCGTCAAGCCCGTGGCGCTCAAGCTGATGCACCCGCATCTGTCCGACGATGACCACTTCGCGCAGATGTTCTTGAAGGAAGCGCGGATTGCGGCAACGCTGGAGCACTCGGCGATCGTGCAGGTGCTCGACGTGGGCGAGTTCGGCGGCGAGTACTTCATGGCGCTGGAGTTCGTACACGGCCGGGATCTTCGTCGGGTGCTCGCGGATCTCAAGGCCCCCATGCCGGTGGGTGCGGCCTTGCACGTGATCCTCGAGGTGGCCGGGGCCCTGCACTACGCCCATCGCCTGCGGGATCCCGGCGGGCGGGCGCTGGGCATCGTCCACCGCGATGTATCGCCCAGCAACGTGTTGCTGTCGTACCAGGGGGCGGTCAAGCTGGCCGACTTCGGCGTCGCCAAGATGGTCGGCCGCACCGTGGCCACCGCGTCGGGCACCCTCAAGGGCAAGATGGGCTACATGTCGCCCGAGCAGTGCCTGCAAGAGCACGTGGATGCCCGTAGCGACGTATTCTCGCTGGGCGTGGTGCTCTACGAGACCACCACCGGGCGCCGGGCGTTCCGCGCCGATCAGCCGGTGACGGTGATGAACCGGGTGATCGACGGCCAGTGGGCCCCGCCCGAGCAGTTCGTACCCGACTATCACCCGCGGCTGCACGAGATCCTGGCCAAGGCCCTCGAGCCCGATGCCGACCAGCGGTACTCCAGCGCGGCGGCGATGGCCAAGGATCTAGAGGAATTCGCCGAGGCCGAGGGGATCGAGTACGGGCCCGAGGCCCTCGCGGCGCTGCTCGGCGATCGCTACGGTCATCCCGAGATGCCCGATCTCGAGGTGCCCACCCTCGAGACGCCCAAGCTGCGTCTACTCCCCCTCGAAGACAACGAGACGGTGCCGATCGCGGTCCCCACCGCGCCTGGAGGATCCCGGTCGCGGCGCATGACCACCGGGCTCGCGCTGCTCGGGGTGCTCGCGATGGGGGGGCTCATCGGATGGCAGGTGGCGCGCTCGACCAGCGAGGAGCCCGGGCGGATCTCGCCCAGCCCGACCCCCTCGCCCGTGCACGAGTCGGCCGTGGTCGCGCCCCGCCCGGCTCAGTCTCCGACGCCGGCCAACATCGAGCCCACCGCTGGCACGGGCGCCGAGGCCGAGCCCGAGATCAAGGCAGGGGCCGAGCCCGAGATCAAGGCAGGGGCCGAGCCCGAGCCCAAGGCCTCGTCTTCAGAGCCCGACGCGCGGCGCTCGACGTCTCGACGCAAGAAGAGAAAGAAGAAGAAGCGTCGAAACAACCGCCCCAGCCCCGACAATGATATCGATATCTTACTGCCTCCCTCGGCGCGATGAGTGTCCTCGCCCTTTCACTGGCTGGCCTGCTCGTCGGCCCTCCCGTCGCCGATTCCGACTACGAAACCGGTGAGAAGGCCTACGCTCAGGGGCGCTACGCCGAGGCGGCCGCGGCCTTCGAACGCGCCTACGAGCGGCAGCGAAAGCCTCTGTTCTTGTTCGTGTGGGCGCAAGCGGAGCGCAAGGCCGGGCGCTGCGAGGTCGCCTTGCCGCTCTATCGCGAGTTTCTCACCCTCGATCCCTCCGAGGCTGACATCGAGGTGGCTCGGGGGGCGATCGAGGCCTGCGGCGAGGACCCCGATCTCGTGCCCGAGCCTCCGCCTGCGCCCGAAGTCGAGGACAAAGGCGAAGACCAAGGCGAAGGCGAAGGCGAGGGCGACAGCGAAGGCGAAGGCGAGGGCGAGGGCTCGGGCGAGGGCGCGGGCGGGGGCGAGGGCGAGCAAGGATCGATCGTCGACCAGCCGCCCGAGCGAACCCCTCGACCGGTCGCGCGCGATCCCTGGGGCCACGCCCTGACCTGGTCGGGGGTCGTGGTTGCCGGGATCGGCGCCGGGCTGCTGGGGACGGCGCACGGGCGCCGGGTGGCCGGCGCACGGGCGCCCGACGAGCAGGCCTATCGTGATGCACTCGAGGGAGCACCCGGCCTTAGCCGGGCGGGGATCGGGCTGTTGGCGGCCGGGGGTGCCCTGTTGGTGGCGGGGATCGTGCGGTTCTCGAGCGTGGCGGTGAGCCGTCGCCGCGCGCGAGCGACCGTACAGCGCATGCCTGGGCTCGTGTGGAAGTTCGAGCTTGCTCCCCGCCGGTCGCCGACCTTACGTTGATCTCCTATGCACAGGGGGCCAAGGGGGTGGATCGGGTTGGGGCTGCTGGGCGGAGTCGTCGCCGGTGCCTGCGTTGATCTGCAGCCCTTCTTGTGTACCAACGACGAGGACTGCAGCTCCGAGGGCGACGACTTGGGTCGGTGCGAGGGATCGGGGTACTGCAGCTATCCCGACGACAGCTGCAACTCGGGTCGGCGCTACAGCGATCTGGCCGGACCGCTCGCCCGGTTTTGCACCGAGGCCGAGCCGGGCGCCGGCACCACCGGGCCCATGTCGAGCACCGCGAGCACCACCGGGCCCACGCCGGGCTCGTCGACCGCGACCGGCGACTCGGGCACCGAGCCCATATGCGGCGATGCCCACGTCGATCCCGGTGAGGAGTGCGACGACGGCAACGAAGACGACTACGATGGTTGCAGCAACCTGTGCGTGGCCGGGGGATCGATCCTCTGGGAACAGATCGTCGTTGGCGAGGCCGGGGAAGACGACCGGTACTTCGGGTTGACCTCGCTCGCCTCCGACGAGGTCGTCGCCGCGGGCTTCATCCAGAACACGTCGGGCAACCAGGACGTGCTGCTCAGTCGCTGGCCCCTCGACGGCGTGGATCCCCAGCACGTGATCTATGACGTGGACGGGGGCGACGATGACCCGCAGGTCGTGATCCAGGGGGGCCTGGGCCGCCTCTATGTCTGCGGGCGTGCGCGGGTCGGCATGTCCACGGGGCCCTGGGTTGCGCGCTGGGACGCCTCGCTGCCGGACGAGCCCGAGTTCAGCCTGGCCGTGCCCGCCATCGCGGGGGGCCACTGCTTCGACATCGTCTACGTCGACAACAGCGACATCGTCGCGGTGGGGGGCAATGGCAACAGTGCCTGGGCCTACACCTTCGCCGCGGACAGCCCCGACGGGGGTACCGCAGTGCAGGTCGATGGCATCGTCAGCAACGAGATCGACACCAACTTCAAGGCGGCCGGTCGATCGCCCGACGGGCAGCTGTTCGTGGCGGGGCAGCTCAGCGATCTGGCGGTGGTGTACACCCCGCCGGCCGAGAACGACCTCGGCATGCCGCTTTTGACCACCAAGTCCGAGATCCAGCCGCAATCGATGGTCGTGACCCAAGAGACCTACATCTTGGCGGGGCTTTCGCGCGACGGAGGGGCCGACGACGACCTGTGGATCGCCGAGTACGACGGCAACATGCGGCGTTGGGTCTACGAGCCCACGATGCCCGCCATCGACGAGGTGGAGGACATCACCCGCGATCCGGCGGGCAACCTCTATGCCATCGGCCACGTGACCGAGAACAACAACAACCCCGATCGGTGGGTGGGCAAGCTCGATCCCGAGGGCAACCTGCTGTGGCAGCGCAACGACTACCCGATGTCCGACCTCGGCAACGATCGCGGGCGATCGATCGAGGTGTTCGCCATCGACGAAGACGGCGATGGTAAGCAAGACGAGCTCGCGCTGTTCGTGGTAGCCGAGATCGTCGCCGAGGAGGGGGATCTCGACGCCTGGATCGCCCGGCTGGCCCCCTAGAGGGGTGCGGTGCGGGTCGATCGTGGCGCGCGTAGAGGCCCCTGGTATGACAGGGACGATGATGGCGCTGACCGTGCCGTGCCCGGCCGACTACGATCTGGTCGCCAGCCAGCGTACGCTCCGCCTGGGTCCGCGTGATCCCATGATGCGGATCGAGGGGGTCGAGGTCTGGCGTGCCATGCGGGCGCCCTCGGGGCCGGTGACCGTCCGGGCGCAGCCCGTCGAGGGAGGAGTCGGGCAGGGGATCGCGCTGACGATCTGGGGGCCGGGCGCCGCGTGGGTCGGCGAGCATGCCTCGGATCTGTTGGGGCTGGGCGATCGCCCCCACGAGTTTCGGCCGCGCCATCGCTTGCTCCGCGAGCTGGTGCGGCGCCATCCGGGGCTCTATCTGCCGCGGACCCGGCGGATCTTCGAGCGGTTGGTACCCACCGTGCTCCAGCAACTGGTGACCTGGCGCGAGGCGATGCGAGCCTATCGGGGGCTTATCGAGCGCTTTGGCGAGGCCGCGCCCGGCCCGGGGGGCCTTCGGCTCTTGCCCGCCCCGTCCGTTGTGGCCCGGCTGCCCGACTACGCCCTGGTGCCCCTGGGTATGCTGGCCAAGCACGCCCGCACCCTGCGGCGGGCGGCGGAGCGGGCGGCGGCCCTGCGGCGGCTCGAGTGGATGTCGCCGACCGAGGCACGGGCGGGGCTGGAGAGCCTGCCCGGGATCGGCCCGTGGACCTCGGCGTGGACGACCGCGGTGGCGCTGGGTGATCCCGATGCGGTGATGCTCGGCGACCTGCACCTGCCGCACGACGTGTGCTGGGCGCTGGCCGGGGAGCCTCGCGGCAGCGATGCACGCATGATGGAGCTGCTCGCACCCTTCGCTGGGCATCGCTGGCGGGTGGTCACACTCTTGGGGCACTCGGGTGTGCACCCGCCTCGCTCCGCTCGTCGGGGGCCGCCAAGGCCAATGCGGCCGCGGCCGCGGATGAGATGAGCGCGGGCATCGAGCCTGCGATCGCGGCGGATGGCGACCTGCCCGAGTGAAGCCGACCGCGGGTGGCAAGATGGCTTTGTTGGTGACCGTGCAACGCGGGGCGATCGTCGCTCGCTGTCATTGGGTGGGCCGGCAGACACCCGAGGTCGATGCGCCCCAATGGCGGGGTGGTCCGCCCACGCTTGATCTCGCGACACTCGCTGTCCCAATCCCCACGCGGCTGATGCGCGGTTCGTTCATCTCCACGGGTCGATTTCGTCAAAATCTGGACCTTAGATGGTGAAATCATTTACTTAATCGAATCCCCTACGCCAGTGCGCGGATTCGCCCGTGAATGCGGTCGAGTTTTTCCCTGAGAAAAATCCGTGAAGTATTCGACCACGATGGGCCATGTACTCCGCGTTGGTACTCGAGAGTCACATGTACGACGAGCCTCTGGAGCCAATCGCGCGATGGTCTCTCGCTCGTCGGTGTCAGAAAACCCCTGACCTGTGACGCAACGTTCCTCTCCGATTCGAATCTAGGTGTGCCTGATGACTGATGGATTGACGATCGCCCTCACCCTGTCCCTGTTTGCTCCGCCGACGGCGGGAGCGGCGTTGGAGGCGGGTCCGACCGCAGATGCGGCCGCCGTGCCCACTGCCGAGGTCACCCTGCTCGCTTCGGCTGAAGGAGCCGACCAGACCGGGGCGACCGACGCGGTGGTCGCGGATGCGACGGCAGAGGCGACGACGGCAGAGGCGACGACGGCAGAGGCGACGGCGGCAGAGTCGGGAGCGGACGCCTCGGTGGATTCGGCGGCCGACTCGGCCGTGGATTCGGTTCCGGCCGTCGAGCCGCTTGCCGTGGCCGCCCCTCCGGTCGCCGCCTATCAGGCCGATTCCGCGGAGATCGAGGCCGCGCCGATCTTCTCCGAGCCCGAGCGGGCGTCCCGAGCCGACGAGCCCATGGACGCATCCTACGGCCGACCTGGGCTGGGGATGATGATCTCGGGTATCTCGCTGACCGCCGTGGGTGCTCCGCTTTTGGGGATCGGCCTCGGCATCGGCTACACCGGTCGCACGCAGGCCGCGATCCTCCGGGATGCCGGTCAGTTCGACGATCCCCAGCTGGAGCAGGCCGATCAGCGCGCTCGCAACGGCACGATCACCGCCATTGTCGGGGGAGTTGTGACCGCGGTCGGTGTGCCCCTGATGGTCAGCGGGATCATCAAGTACAAGCGCGGCAAGGACCGCCGGACCGCCCTGCGGACGGTCACCCCCGATCTGGCGCTCGGGCGCGGCGGGGCCTCGGTGGGTGTGCATATGCGCTTTTGAGCCGCGACCGAGCGAAATCGAGAGGCAACGACGCTCAACGGGCTCGTGGGGTGTTCACGGGCTCGTACGTCTTAGACAAAGGGATATGGGCGGGCCGACGCTAGGCTAGGCGCGGTGACTTGCCGGTACACTCACCCGCGTCCAGAGTGCCATAGGTCGCTGCGGGCATCGACGTCACGATTCATGCGCCCGCTCTGCTCGGGGGCGAGGTACGGCAAGGTGCCGGCGAGCGTGCCGGGGTTCTTGAGGGTGGCACTCTCGCGGGAGATCGGACTGGTGAGCCCAAAATCGATGAGCGCCACCTCGTAGGCGCCGCCTTCTCCGGTGACGATGATGTTGGAGGGGTTGATGTCGCGATGGACGAGGTGGGCCCGGTGGACGGCCTCGACCCCGGTGGCGATCTGTACCGCGATGTCGAGACGAGCGCTCAGCGAGAGCGATCGCGTCGCGAGCACGTGGGCCAGGGAGATCGCGCCGGTGTCCGCCATGACCAGGGCCTGGCGTTCTTCGAACGAGTCCAGGGCGATCGCCTCGACGACGTGGGGGCTGTGGACGCGGCGCAGGAACTCGTAGCTGCGCTCGAGCCGACGGACCTC
This sequence comes from Myxococcota bacterium, assembly GCA_039194325.1. Lineage (GTDB taxonomy): Bacteria > Myxococcota_A > Polyangia > Nannocystales > Nannocystaceae > Paraliomyxa. Next base: position 30,433 of record JBCCWC010000121.1, on the reverse strand, counting down.
GCGAGGGGGGGGAACGCGTGGTGGTGGAACTTGAGGACGACCCGTCGGCCGTCTGCGCGACGTGCACGAACTACCCGGGTGTGTTCACTTCGGTATAGCTCTGCGATGACGTCGTAGGCACACATGGAGCTCCCCAGCACCCGACGAGGTCGCCCTATCTTGCCAGATCAACGCCGCGGTGGCGCATGATGATGCACCAACAGTGAAGGCGACTATAGCAATGGGCGACGATCCTGATGCGGCATGTTTCCCCTGTGGGTAAAAACGCCACAACTTTTCTCTGTACCCGGTGAACGATCGACCCCGCTCGCGCATAGTCTTTGGTGCGACCGGGATGAGCGATCGACGCAGCGCGGACGAAGACCTGCTCCAAGCGACGCGGAACGGTGATCTGCGGGCGTTCGACGTGCTCTACGTGCGCTACGAGCGTCGCCTCTACGGCTACATCCGGCGCATGGTCGCCGATCGTGACCTGGCCGAGGATCTGCTGCAGGACGTGCTGCTCACCGTGATCCGCGATCGCAGCTACGATCCGGCCCGGGGCCGCTTTGCGGCCTGGCTGTTCACGGTGGCGCGTAACCGCTGCCTGGCCCAGCGACGCCACGACGCGGTGCGCGAGGACGATCGAGCGCGCACGCCCCCTCGCCTTTCCACCAGTCCCGAGTCGCAGTTGGCTCGGGCGCAGCAGGTGCGCACCGCGATGGCCGGGCTGACCGAGTCCCAGCAACAGCTGCTGCTGCTCAAGCAGGTGGGCGAGCTGACGTACCGCGAGCTCGCCCAGATCCACGGCGTGGCCGAGGGGACGATCAAGTCGCGCCTGCACGCGGCCACGCGGGCCTTTCGCCAGCGCTTGGCCGAGACCGGAGAGGGATGATGCACTGCCCCGATTGCGAGTCTCGACTCATCGACTACGCCAGCCACGAGCTTCCCGAGCAGGAGCGGGCCGCGGTGGCCGGGCACCTGGCGACCTGTTCCGGCTGTGCCTTGGAGTACTGCCGCCTTCAGGCGGATCTCGAGGGGATCGTCGAAGCGCACGCCGAGGCGCCGCGCGCCGACGTCTATCGCCAGCTTCGCCAAGAGGTGGCCCGTGAGTTCGGTCCCTCCCGATGGGAGCGCGCACGCGCGTTGTTGCTGCGCCCCGTTCCCATGTACGGGGCCGTGCTGGCCAGTCTGGTGCCCGTGGTGCTGTGGGTGCTGACCGTGGCTCGATCCTCGCCGGTCTTTGTCGAGCCCGAGCGCGCGCCGGCAACCCCGCCCAGCGCGACGCTCACCGACTATGACGCCACCGAGCCTCCGCCGGGTCACCGCGGTGTGCTCTGAGCTCGAAGAGGTTTCCGCTGGTGGCCGAACCCAGGCTGCCTTTTCGACTCTTGCTCCGACTTTCGTCCCGACTCCCAACCCGACTCCCAACCCGATACCCGCCCCGACAACCTCTGCCACGTACGAGCCCGCCATGAAGACGATCGACCCCGTGTTGCTGAGCCTGCTTTGTTTCGTCTCGCCCCTCGCTTGCGACGCTCAGCAGAGCGATCCGCCGCTCCACGAACAGCGAGACGCGGTCGCCGAGTCCGATGGCGAACAGTTGCCTGGTCGGCTCGCCCATGTTGTGGAGCCGACTGCCCGGTCTCAGCCCGATGACGGCGGGCCCCATGCCAAGCACCTGGCGCCCGATGCTCCTGGTCCGGCGATGCCCGAGGCCAAGCTCGCCTTCGAGGAGCTGTCCACGCTCATCGAGTCCAAGTATGTCGACGGGCCGATCTCCGAGGACGAGCTGTGGACCGGCGCGATAGAGGGGGTCTTGGCGCGGCTGGTGCAGCTGCCCGGGCACCAGATCAACACCTTATTGTCCCCGCGCGAGTTCGAGGAATTGCTCGTCGGTACCCAGGGGAGCACCGTCGGGGTGGGCATCATGATCGAACGTGTCGCCGACGTGGTGGTGATCCGTGGGGTGATCCCGGGTGGCCCGGCCGAGCAGGCGGGTCTGGAGGCGGGCGATCGGATCCTGGGGATCGATGGCCAGCGCACTCGCGCCCTGGAGCTGGCCACCGTGGTCGATGCGATCCGCGGGGAGGAGGGCTCGGCGGTGAAGCTGTTCGTGCAGCGGGACACCGAGGAGTGGACCGAGGAGATCACGCGGGGCCGGGTGCAGGTGGCGAGCGTGGAGTCGACCCTCCTGGGCGACCCGGTGGGCGACCCGGTGGGCGACCCGGTGGGCGATCCGGTGGGCTACGTGCGGATAACCTCGCTGTCCAAGCGCACCGCCGCCGAGCTCGACGAGCAGCTCGAGCAGCTCGAGCAGCAGGGCGTGCGCCGAGTGGTGCTCGATCTACGCCGCTGCCCCGGTGGTCTGCTCGAGTCGTCGCTCGAGGTGGTCGAGCGCTTCGTCCCGCCGGGGCGGACCATGGTGACCATCGAGCCTCGCGGCCGCGAGCCCGACGTTCGCGTCAGCGAGGGCGAGCACCCGTGGCAGGCCCGCCCGTTGGCCGTGCTCGTCGGGCCCAAGACCGCATCGGGGGCCGAGATCATCGCCGATGCGCTCCGCACCCACGACCGGGGACGGCTGGTCGGGCAGACCACGCTGGGCAAGCACACGATCGAGTCGATCCACGAGCTGCCCGACGGCTGGGCGGTCAAGCTCTCCGTCAGCCGCTTTGCGTTCGCCTCGGGGGAGCGTGCGCAGGGTGTGGGGGTGCGGCCCGACTTCCAGATCCCGATGACCGGGCAGCTGGCCCCCGTGCGCGATCTGGCGACCGGCAGCGATCCGGTGCTGGCCGCGGCCATGGAGCTGCTGCGTACGCAGTGAGTCCAAACCAAGGCCAAGGCCCCGGACGGACGGACTCACCTGACGGTGGGTGGCCGGTCACGGGGCCCTGGGTCAGCGAGCCCTCGGGTCGAGCGCCCGCCTCGAGCCGCTCGGGTGTCGACTAGTACAGCGTGCTGAGCGCATTCTGGTCAGAGCCCCGGAACTCGCCGTTGGAGCTGCCGCTGAAGCATGCGGCCATGATCGAGTTGGTCGTCTGGAAGGGCGTGCCCGAGATCTGGCTCGCGCCGCTCTGGCCCTCGTTGGAGTTCTGCCCGCAGCTCGATCGGGTCTGCCAGTCGGTGTGTCGCAGGCCGATCGCGTGGCCCACCTCGTGGGTCGCGACGTGCTCGTGCACGTTGTTGGTGTAGCCGGCCAGCCCGGAGTTGAGCCGGACCTGGTTGTAGGCCGCACCCCCCGAGGGGAACCCGGCCGATCCGCCCGCGCCGCCGTTGACCTTGTAGATGTAGATCACGTCGGTGCAGCCGGTCATGCTGGTGCTCAGCTGACCGCTGCTGCTGATCGAAGCGTTGCCCGTCTTGAAGTTCAGGCTCAGGCCACCCACGTTGTTGAAGTTGTTGTTGGCCCAGTTGACCCCGGTCTGCATGGCGCCGGTGAGTACGTAGCTGCCGAATCCTCCGGCGGCGCTGGTGGCCTTGGCCAGGCAGATCGTGCTGTTGGAGGGGCTGACGATGCCCGGCGTCCGCCAGTGACGGAACGACTCCGGGCCCTTGTCGAGCATGTCGCGTGAGGCCTCCAGGGTTACGTGCATGTCGCCTTCTACGAAGACCTGCAGCTCCGACTCGTTCAGTATGAGATCGGTGCTGAAGACTGGCGCCTCGCGGATCTCGATGTCGTCCTCCGAGAAGCCCGCCTCGATCAAGTTGTCGACGATCTCCGCATTGCGCTCGTCGATTTCGTCATAGTCGTCACCACTATTGTCGGCACATCCGACTGCAAGTGTCATGCTGGTGAGAAAGATCGAAATGAACCCTGTCTTGGCTACCCTGTTTACCATTGTTCCCGTTTCCTCCATCGACCCCCGATGAAGGCCACAATAAGGGGTCGCATTACAGGATACAATGCTTTTTTGTTCAAATGTTGAATTGGGTAATAGTAGAACCTACATGTGTGTAAGGTGTGAATCTCCAGAAGCTCGTGTTGATGGCATCAGCAGAGTTTTTGGTGTGATCTTCGGGACGCTCGCGGCGACGTGTGCGGATATGTCCAATGCGATTTGTTGACCGAGTAATCGCTGATACCTCCGTTGCGGTCATCATCGGTCGTCGAAAACGCAATGGAGACCGCAATTGAGGCAATCTACGGCGTCATGCTCCGCTCACGGACCATGGGGGTGGGGTTGATCGTTCGAGCTGTTGAATCGTTGTCTTCGAAGAATTGAAAAGCGAGTCATTGGGTAAGTTGTGAATTGACGACCGCGACGTCTCGTGCCGAAGGACGAGGTAGAGTGTAATTTCCGAGCTGGCGGCAATAGTCGATTTTTGCAGTGCAACAAGAGAAGAGACCCGAGAAGAGACCCGAGGTGTCACGATGTCTCGGTGCGTTGTCGAAAGTTCAAGCTCATGCCTCTACGGCCTCGAGTTGGCCTCTTCTCTTGCGCCCGACCTGCTCATTGTTCGCCCATGACGATCTCGGCAACCTCATATGCATGGTAGTCGGGGGCGACGGTCGAGAATACGCCCATGAGCAGGGGGGCTCCGCCCGACTCGATGCGCTCCGCCATCGTGCCCAGGCTCTTCGCCGAGTCCCACTGGGCGTAGTTGATCACGTGGGAGCTGTCTTCGCTGCGGTAGAGGGTCGCGGAGACGAACCCGGGCTGGGCCAGCACCTCTTGCTCGAGCGCCTCGCTCATGGCCTCGACGAGCTCCGACTGGCTCATCGATGACTCGCTCGGGTCGAGGAGGTTGATGGCGGTGACGAGGCCTCCATCTTCGGTGATGGTCGGCACGGCCTCGGGGGTCGGCGAGAACTGGCCGACGATCGTGTAGGGGTGGAAGCTCGGGGTGGCCAGCGAGAACGCTTCGGCCATCTTCGGTGCTCCGCCGGACTCGACCAGCTCGGCGGCCGCCGCCAGGTCGTCCGTGGAGCGCCAGCGGGCGACGTTGACGATGTGGTCGCTGTCCATGCTCCGGTGCAGGGCCCCGCTGCCAAAGCCGTCGCGCGTGCGCATCGTGTCGGTCATCCCGGCGCTGAGCAGCTCAACGAGCCGCTGTCGGTCTTCGCCGGCCGGCTCCATGATGTTGATCGCGGTGATCCCTTCGGCCACCAGGGGCACGCGGATCTCGTGGTCGCTGTCGGATTCGGCGTTGGGTTCGTCATTGGAGCCATCGCTGGACTCGATGCTCGGCTCATTGCCGGACTCGGCCGGCGTGGTCGCGCATCCGCTCGCGATCGCAGCCAGGGTCGATACGAGGATGGTGAGAAAACTCTGGTTTTGGTGCATGATCGAGCTCGTTTCTACGGCAGAGCCACGGCTCTGCCACGGGAGTGCAATCTCCCCTGGGGTGGCAGCAAGTCCTCGTGCGCGGCGGGTATGGCCGCCGTGGCGCCGAGGTGTTCGACACGTGCACCATAGCCACCCCGCGACGATGCGGTAGGCGGTGGATCTGCAAGTCGTGCTTGCGGCTCGTGCAAGACGGAAGGCGTTGAGCGATGGGTTTCTTGGAGCGACTGAGTCTGTTTCGGTGGGTCACCGAGCTCGGATCGGTGACGGCGGCCGCCCAGCGAGCGGGCTGGTCGTTGTCCAAGGCCAGCCGCGCGCTCGATGCCCTCGAGCAGGAGCTGGGCTGCACCCTGTTCGTGCGTAGCTCTCGGGGGACGCGGCTGACCCCGGCGGGGCAAAACCTGCTGCGCGAGGCGGTCGTGTGTCTCGAGGCCGCGGATCGGGCGCGGGCGGCGGTGAGCTCGGACGGCGCGCCCCAGGGGTCTTTGTCGATCAGCGCCTCGGTCTCGTGGGGCCTGGAGCGCTTGTTCCCCGTGCTGGCCGACCTGCGCGAGCGTGCGCCCGGGCTTCGCGTGACGCTGCGGCTGGAGGACCACCCGGCGGATCTGGTGACCGAGGGGATCGATCTGGCGATCCGCGGGGGCATCGAGCCGCCCGACAGCACCAGCTATATGGCGCGGCTCATCGAGCAGCTGCCCTGCGTGGTGGTGGGCAGCCCGAGGCTCTTCGAGGACGGGCGCGCGATCCCTCGACAGCCCGATCAGCTGCACGGGCTACCGGCGGTGCTCTCGTCCGAGCACAACACCTCCTCGCGGTGGTTGCTCCATCGAGGAGACGAGCGCCAAGAGGTCGTGCTCTCGGGGGTGTTCTTCTCGCGTACGCTGCTGGCCCGCAAGCGCGCCGCCGTACACGGCATGGGGATTACCATCGTCCCGCGCTTTGCATGCACAAAGGAGCTGTCGTCGGGGTCGCTCGTCGAGCTGACCCCGGGCTGGACGATCCCCGATGCTCGGATCTACGCGGTGTATCGTTCAGAGCGGCGAGCCGACCCGGCGATCGTCGCCGTGCTCGCGGCGCTGGATGCCCACGCGAGCCGGGGCACGTAGCGCCCGACCGGATCCAGACCCGCTCGGGCGCGCTGTCGCCGAAGAGGGGCGCTCGGTCCCCGCGGGTCGTCACGGGGATCGCCGTCGAGCCCGGTGGGTTGCCAGCCAGGCGTCGACCTCGGCCAGGGCGTCTTCGCGGCCGGGGCCGTGCGTGGCCCAGGCGTCCCGGGCTTGCTGGGCCAGCGTGCGGGCCCGGGGGCGCTCGGCTCGGTCGGGCCACAGGGCGCGGGCGAGGGCAAAGCGGGATCCGGCGACCAGGGTCGGGTCGATCGCGCTGGCCTCGCGGATCGACAGCGCGCGCTGGGCCTTTTGCCGGGCGGTGTCGAAGTCGCGCCGCTCGAGGGCGATCTGCGCGAGCCCTTGCAGGGGATAGGCGAGCATGGGATGCGTGGGGCCGAGCGCTTGCTCGAAGATCGCCAGGGCTCGTTGGTAGGTGTCCCGCGCCTGTTGGAGCTCTTGTTGCTCGACCTGCACCATGGCGATGTTGCTGAGCACGATGGCGAGCTTGGGGTGGGTGGGTCCGAGCGCTCGCGCGAGGATCGTCTGGGCTCGGCGGTAGCGCTCGAGTGCCTCCTCGTTGTTGCCCTGGGCCTGCAGCGTAAGACCCATGTTGATCATCGTCTCGGCGATGTTGACGTGCTCGGGGCCGAGTGTCTGCTCGATGATGGTCAGGGCTCGGCGAAAGTCGTCGAGCGCTTGGTCGAGCTGGCCCTGCTCTTGCCGCACCAGGCCGATGTTGATCAGCGCCTTGCCGACCTCGGTGTGCATCTCGCCGAACGCTCGTGTCGTGATGGCCATGGCGCGGCGATAATGGTCGAGGGCGTCGTCGAGCTCGCCCCGCATGTACAGCACGCCGCCGATGTTGATCAGCATGACGGCGACGTCGGGATGCTCTGGCCCGCGGGCTTGCTCGATGAGCGCCAAGGCGCGGCGATAGTGGTCGAGGGCACCGTCGTGTTTGCCTTGTCCGGCGAGCACCCGGCCTATCGAGTGTAGCGACGAGGCGAGGCGGGGGTGCGCGGGGCCGAGCGCCTGCTGTACGAGGGCCAGCGAGCGCTGATAAAGGGCGAGGGCGTCGTCGAGCTTGCCCTGTGCTTGTCGCGTAAGGCCGATGTTGATCAGCACGCTCGCGAGCTCGGGGTGCTCCGGACCGAGCGCGTGTTCTTCGATCTCCAGCGCTCTATCGAGGTGTTCGAGGGCGTCGTCGAGCTTGCCCTGCTCTTGCAGCGTGAGGCCGATGTTGGTCAGCACGCGCGCGAGCTCGGGGTCCTCGGGACCGAGGGCTCGCTCGTAGATCGAAAGCGCTCGGCGATAGTGTTCGAGGGCGTCGTCGAGCTTGTCTTGCTCGAGCAGCTCGTTGCCGACGATGTTGAGGGCGGTCGCCTCGACCGTGGGCTCGAGGTCGGGGTTGCGGGACAGCGCCAGGGCTACCTGGGCCCACCCTCGTGCCTCTTCGTATCGGCCTCGTCGGTGGCCCACCACCCCGGTCAGCCGGCTGACCGCATCGGCGGCGACCGCGTCGTGCCGGTGCTCGGTCGCCAACGTCAGTGCCTCCTTCAGATCCCGCTCGGCCTCCTCGTAGAGGCTGTTGTGCTCCCGGAGGTCCCCCCGTAGGTACTGGGCCTCGGCCCGGGTAGGCCCGTAGCCCAGCGCCTCGGCTTGCCGGATCACCGGCTCGAGATCCTCGAGGGCCTGTTGAACCTCGCCGGCGCTCTTTTGGGCCTGGATGGCCAGTAGCTGCTGCCGGAGCGTCTCGACCTGCTGGGCGACGGCGGGATCTTCGGGCGGGGGCAGCCGCTGCCGTCGCTGCTCGAGCCACGGGACATTGCCACAGCGACCGAGCGCCGGAATGTCGTCGATCACTCGGATCGCGTGGGTCATCGCCTCGACGTCGGCCCCAGCCAGCACGTCGACGGCGGCTCGCAGCGCGGCCTTGCGCTGGTGCAGGCACTGCATCCGCAGATCCATCACCGCCTGGCTCTGCTCGTGACGGATGCTCGTCGCCTCACACGCCTGTGTGTGCGCTTGGGCCCACGCGTCGGCATAGGCGTCCAGCTTCGAGCGCACGCGGGCCCAGGTGTCGTCCGCGAAGGCGCGATCGGTGCGCACGATGGCGGCCTTCACGTCGTCCCGTCGCGCGTCGTCCCAGACCCCCGACAGCAAGGCCATAGAGCCCGAGCAACGCTGCGACTGCTCGGCCTCGTGGGCCTGTCGGGTCACCTCGGCCTGGTACACCAGTCCGGCCCCCATCGCCACCAGCCCCAGCGCCAGCGCTCCCCGGGTCCAGCGGTCCCGCCGTGGGGGCGTGGCCAGCCGCTCCAGCTCGCCCAGCAGCGACTCCATCGAGGGCCACCTGTCTCGAGGGGAGAAGGACAGGCCTCGACCGAGCACGTCGAGCAGCGCCCGGGGGGGCTGGGGGTCCGACGGCGTCGCCGGCCGCGGCCCCGCACGGATCGCCGCTTCTCGCTCGTGCAGCGTTCGACCGACGAAGGGGCGCTTTGCGTAGATCGCCTCGTAGAGCGACACACAGAAGCTAAACTGGTCACTTCGCGCGTCGACCTCGTCGCCGCGGAGCTGCTCGGGCGCCATGTAGGCGGGCGTCCCCATCACCACCCCGGCCTCCGTCAGCGGCTCGATCGAGCGACCGTGACCCGATAGGTGAACCGATCCCAACCGAAGCGTATCGAGCTCGTCGCGCAGCTCGCCGCTGGTGTGCACCTCCATGCTCGGGTCGGTGAGCGTACGCACCAGGCCGAAGTCCAGCACCCGAACCCGACCTCGCGGGTCGACCAGCGCGTTGCTCGGCTTGAAGTCGCGGTGGACGAGCCCCTGCTCGTGGGCCGCGGCCAGGCCCGCGCCCGCCTGCTGGTACACGCGCACGCACGTCTGCCAGCTGGGTCGTGGGTCTTGCCGTTGCCACTGACGCAGGGTCTGGCCCGGCACCAGCTCCATGACCACGAAGGCTCGCCCCCGATGCTGGCCCACCTCGTACACCTGCACCACGTTGGGGTGCGACAGCTGGGCCATGGCTTGGGCCTCTCGAACCAGCCGCGCGTGCTGCTGGGACTCGAGGTCACGGTGCAGCACCTTGATCGCCACCTGGCGGTTCAGCGTGGCGTCGAAGGCGCGATAGACCCGACCCATGCCTCCTTCACCCAGGGGGTCGATGACCAGGTACGCACCGATCCGTGTGTGCGCCAGCGGGTCGGCCCTCGGCCCGAGCGAGGGCGAGTCGGTGCGACGATGGGTACGCTCGAGGTCGCCAACCGGGCTTGCGTCGCCCGATACCGTACGCGTGGGGGGGGTCTCGGTGCCCTCGCGCGGTGGCAGTGCCGATTCGCCGAGACCACGGGTCGGCGTATCGTGCGGGTCGATCGTCAAGCGATCACCCTGTGATTGCTCGGTTTGAACCACCGCATCCGTGGTGATCAGGGTAGCACCCTGGCCACCGCGGGGTCGTCCTCGCGTGCGGTCTCACCCGCACACGTCGGGTGTCATCTCCCCGGGCGCGCACATGCCGTCCTCGGGGTAGCTACACACCTCGTCCTCGCAGTAGTTGACGATCTCACCGGTGCGCAAGAACGTGTTGATCTGCTGTCGGGCCGAGTCGAGCCGACGCAGGCGACCGTGGGGATCGCTGCACGCGGTCTGCGGGCGGTTGCACACCGGGTCGGGCGGCAGGCCAAAGTCGTACTCGACCAACGCCGAGCCGGTGTGGCTGCCCTCGACCAGGGGTAGGCCCCAGATCTCGCGGACTCCCGAGTCGAGGTGCGAAACGCCGGCCGAGCGCGCCATGTGGTGGGCGCCCAGCGTGCTGACCTGGTGGTCGCCCAGCGCCGCGGTCATCAGCACCTGGTGGGCGGGCGTGTTGGGCAGCGGATCGTCGATGATCCGGTGGGTGTAGCCGGTCGGCTCCACGCGATCCCATAGCAGCTGCAGGCTCGCCAGCACCTGGGCCAGATCCAGGGGATCGGGATACGCGGTGCGCATGATCGCAAAGAAGGGATCGAAGTCCACGCTGCGGGTTAGCAGCAGGTTGTACGGCTGCCCCAGCACATCGAGCACCCCGCGCTCCACCTCGGTGGTGGTGGCCATGTACACCCCACCGAGGATCCCGCCCTGGCTGATCCCATACCAGTAGCGCTGTTGGGGAACGATGAGGCCCGCCAGCAAGGGATCCTGCGCCAGCCCGGCCCAGGCCCCCCGCATGGCCACCAGCTGGTTGAGGGCCCCCTGGTGGAGGCGATCGGTCATCACCGCCAGGCCGTTGGCGGCGGTGGTGGAGACGGTCGCGATGATGGCCAGCTGATCTTCCTCGGCCATGCCGATCCAGTCGATCCCGAACACCACGAAGTTGTGGGCGCTGGCGAAGTCCCGCACGGCGCTGCTCTGCGCCTGATCGCCCGAGCCGAGCAGGCCATGGCCGTACTGGACCAGCGGGGCCGGCTCCATCTGGGTGCCAAGCGGCACGATCATCCAAAAGGGGACCGTCAGGGTGCCGCTGGCCATGGGCATGCCGTTGTCGTCGCGCAGCAATCGACCGAACGCGGGGTTTTCCATGTCCAGGAACATCGGGATCTCGAAGGTGCCCTCGATCCGATAGAGGAAGTCCTCGGTGTTCCACTCGGTGTCGATCTCGTCGATCGTGTAGGGCGGGCTGCCGTCGGGGCCCAGCGCGGCAAAGGCCTCGTCGCGCATGTGCAGCAGCCAGCCGGTGGTGTTGTCGTCGGACGCGGTGTGAAAGTCCCACGCCAGCTGCAGATCACCACGATCGATCCCCGCGTCGTGCAGGCGGTAGAAGATGTCGCCGTAGAGCGCGCGGCGCTCCTCCACCGAGGGCTCGCCCGGTAGCTCCGTGCCGTCGCGTAGGGCCGCGAAGGCGGGGGACGGGGGCAGGGGCTCGCCGGCCTCGTCCACCACGCCGCGGATCGCCACGATGTAGCGGCGCGCCGGGGGCAAGCGCATGGCCGGGTGGATGAACAGCGCCCGGCGCTCGGGATCGTTGGCGCTGTAGTCGAGCTCGGAGAAGTGGGCTACACGCTCGCCGGTCATCGCGTCGATGAGGATCGTGGGGGAGGCATCGGCCAACGAGGCGTCGATGTCCTCGTGCGTGGGCAGGCCGGCCTCGGTGGCCCCCGGCATATAGGTCATCACCGCCGCGCTGGGCGAGAACCCGTCGGACCAGCGCCAGGGCTCGGGATCGGGCCCGGTGGTGAAGGGGGCCATGGGCAGCTCGACCTGGCGCCCGGTGGTCATCGTGTCGTCGGGGGTGGTGAACACATTGGAGGGGAAGGGAAACGCGCAGTACTCCGGCACGAGGGGATCGCACTCGAGCAGGGGCCACTCGAGATCTTCCGGATCGAGAGGGGTGCCGGGATCGCCGCCGCCCGTGCTTGCCTCCCCCGTCGAGCTGGTGCCGTCGATCACGCCGACGGTGGTGCCGCCTTCGGTCGGGCCCGCGGTGGGGGTAGTGGATCCACCGGTACTGGAGCCATCGGGGGTCATGGCCGAGTCGTCGCCGCAGGCCAGCGACAACAACAACGAACCCAGAGCAATGGAACGACCGGCCAAATTCACCATGAAGACGGTTGAACCTCGCCTGTGGCCGATTTGGCAAGAGCGAGTTTGATCACCCGCGGTTGGACTCGTGCCGTCGCGGGGGTCTGGGCGTGAGGCGAGTCTCGCGACGTTGCGTCATCGGGTTGATCCTTACACGAGACTCGAATGGACCCTTCGAACCAGTTTCTCGGGCTCATGACCCTCGCGGCTGTACATGATCACTGTTTATGGTCGTTTCATGGGTTGTTTCATGGGATCGATCCGAGTGCCTGGAGTAGGCTTTGGCAGGGAGTCTGGGATTCGACGTGGGAGTCGACGCAATTCGGGATACGAGGATTCGCACGACGCGGGATGGTCGTCATCCTCGGTCGCCTTCCGATGACGAGCACGAGCTGTTCGAGGCGGGAGAGACGGTCGGTCGATACCTGCTGCTCGACATGCTCGGTGCTGGCGGCATGAGCGTCGTGTACGGCGCCTACGACCCGAAGCTCGATCGCCGGGTGGCGCTCAAGCTCGTGCGGCCGGGCGGTGATGGTCGCGACTGTGAGCACGTGCGCGACCGACTGATCCGTGAGGCCCAGGCGCTGGCCCGGCTCGCGCATCCCAACGTCGTCACCGTGCACGACGTGGGTACGCTGGGCGATCAGGTGTTCGTGGCGATGGAGTACGTGGAGGGGCGCACCCTCACCGAGTGGCTGACGCAGCCCCGCTCCACCGCCGAATTGCTCGACGTGTTCGTGCACGCGGGCGAGGGGCTGGCCGCCGCTCACGCGGTGGGGCTGGTGCATCGCGACTTCAAGCCGGACAACGTGATGATCGGCGAGGGGCGGGTGCGGGTGGTGGACTTCGGGCTGGCCCGGCCCTCGGGATCACCCTCGAGCGACGTCTTGGCCGTCGAGCCGGCGGGGGTCGGGCTCACCGTGGTCTCGGGCGATGCCCTCGAGGGGAGCCATCGCCAGGGCAGCGAGGCCTTCGAGGTCCCGCTGACGGTGACCGGGGCGGTCATGGGGACTCCCGCCTATATGGCGCCCGAGCAGCACCGTGGTGGCCGTACGGGTCCGGCCACCGACCAGTTCTCGTTTTGTGTGGCCCTCTACGAGGCGCTCTACGGAGAGCCGCCCTTTGGGGGTGACAACCGGGCCGCCCTGCGGGCCAACGTGCTCCAGGGGCGCATGCGATCCACCCCCCGGAGCGCCCGCGTGCCTCGGCGACTGCGGCAGGCCCTGGTGCGGGGGCTGGCGGTGCAGCCGCGCGATCGCTGGCCGTCAATGAGCGCGCTGCTCGACGAGCTGCGTCAGGCGCCGCGCCAGCGCCGGCGGATGCGGCGGAGGATCGGGGGCGTGCTCGTGGTCGCAGCGCTGGCCGGTGTGATCGGAGGGCCGCGTTTGATGTCTGAAGGGGAGTCGGTCGGGTGCACGGTGCTCGAACCGCTGGCCCGGACCTGGCGGGATCCCGCGCCGGACTCGCTCGGTGAGCGGCTGGGCCCGCAGGCGCCGTCGTGGGCGCGAACGGTCGGGGCCCGGGTCCTGACGGACGTGGAGGCGCTGGCGGACGACTGGAGCCAGGCGCGCGCGCAAGCCTGTGCGCAGGAACTGGCCGCCTATGATCCGCGGGTTCGCTGCCTGGAGCGTTGGCGGAGCGAGCTCGCTGCGATCCTCACGGAGGCCGTGCGAGAGGACGGGCTAGGCCTGGAGCGGGCGGTGGAGCAGCTGGCCGGAGCGAGCTCGCCGCACGCGTGTGTGGTCGCGGAGCCGGCGATCCACGGTCGCGCCGAGTCTGGCGGTCAGTCCACCGGGGTCGCGCCGGGGTTGGCGCTGCGTCGCGCGCTGACCGAGCTCCACACGCTCATGGCCCGGCACGAGCTCGACGACGTCCTGGCGCGTACCGCCGAGCTGCAGCTCGATGCCGAGGCGCTGGGCGATGGAACCCTGCGGACCGAGGTCTGGCTGCTGCGTGGGCAGGCTTTGGCGCGGGCCGAGCGACTCACCGAGGCGTGGCTCGTCCTGGAGCAGGCCTTCCGGCGCTCGGTCGCCGAGGAGCATGACGGCACGGCGATCGCCGCCGCGATCGAGCAGGTGCAGGTGCTGGCTCGGCTGGGTCGAGTCGACGCGGCGCTGGACCGGGCGCGTGATGCTGAAGCCTTCATCGGTCGACGAGAGCGCGGCTCGTTGGTGCGCGCGCGGCTGAAGATCGCCGAGGCGGCGGCCCACGCCGCGCTGGGCCGCTACGACTATGCCCGCGGTCTGCTCTTCGACGCGTGGGAGCGGCGACGGGCGGTCCTGGGTGAGGACGCCCCTGGGGTGGCGCACGTGCGGGTCGAGCAGGGGGCGCTCGAGCAGGCCGCCGGTCGGCTCGATCTGGCCCTCGATCACTATCGCTTGGCGCTGGCGCAGCTGCGGCAGAGCCTGGGCGACGAGCATCCCCAGGTGGCCACCCTGGAGCGTAGGGTCGCGGGTGTGCTGGCCGAGCGCGGGGCGCAGCCGGCCGTGCGCGAGGCCTTCGAGCGTGCGCTCCAGCGGACCCGCCGGGCTCACGCCCCGTCGCATCCCGCGGTGGCGCGGGCCCTGCTCGACGCGGGCGATTACCTCGCACGTCTTGGGGCGAGTGAGCAGGCCCTCGGGTTCTACGACGAGGCGCTCCAGATCGTGGATCGTGTGCTGGGGCAGACGGCTGCGCTCGGGGGTAGGATCGAGCATCACCGAGCGCGCGTGTGGTTGCACCAAGGGCACCTCGACGACGCTGAGCGCGGGCTGGAGCGGGCGCTCGCGCGATTGGATGACAGCCTGGGCTCGGGACACGCGTGGGTGGCCGCCGTGCTCGACGATCTGGGGCGAGTGCGACGTCGCCAAGGGGCCTTGGCGGGGTCCCTCGAGGTCCATCGGCGCGCGGAGGCGATCTGGCGACGAGACGGGGGAGATCGGGGCGCGCTGGCCCGCTCGCTCGTCTACCAGGCCCATGTGCTGCTGCACAGCGGGCACGAGGCCCGGGCCCTGGCGCGGCTCGAGGGCGCCCTGGAGTGGATCGCCGAGCACTCATCGAGCCCACAGCTCGAGGCCGAGGCTCGGTTCTTGCGGGCGTGGGCCCTGGTGGAGGTCGGCGAAGAGCGGGCCGAAGCCGTGGGCGAGGCCCGGGCTGCGGCGACCCTGCTGTCGTCGACAGGTCATGCCGACCCGGCCTTCGTGGAGGACGTCGACCGCTGGATCGCCCGGCATGGATGAGGGCCGATAGGTCGGTCAGTCGCGGTGGAGCGGCACGACCCGGCCGCCCTTGGGCGGGGGTTCCAGCGGCGGCAGATCGAGGACCAGGCGCTCGATGATCGGCAGCGCCCGTCGGAGCACGCCCTCGACCCGTAGCGGCGAGAACGGCCGGGTGAACACCAGCACCACGCGATAGAGGCCGCCAAAGCCCTTGGTCGCCAGGCCGGGCTCGTCGCCTTCGGGGAGCCGGCTGACCGGGCTGTCGTCATCGTCGAGGGCGCATAGCGCCCGGGTGGTGGCAGCCAGCCGGGCGGCTCCGCCGGGCTGGTTGCGCTCGGCGTCCTGCAGGGCCTTGCGCGCTTGCTCCAGCCCTTCGGGCGCGGTCGCGCGGGGCTCGGTCGCCGAGGCCTCGTGCACCGGGTCGAGGCCGCGCTCGCGCAGCAGGGCCAGCTGCGAGGCCAGGCGCCGGGCGGCCGGTCGATCGCCCAGGCCCAGGCCAGGCTCCGAGCAGCCCCAGATCATCGGGGATTGCCGGTCGATCACCAGCGCCACCGCGGCTTCGGTGGCGTCCCGCAGATCCGCCAGCGTGTCGATGAGCGCATGTCCTCCGCGGGGGCGCGCGGTGGTGGTGTCGATCGTGTCGATCGCTTCCTCGACCGTGCCGGCGAACGCCCACGCCAGCTCGGCCAGGCGCTGCACCAGCGGCTCCGGATCGGTGGGGGGCTCGCCAAAGCGCACGACCACCCGGCAGCCCGGCCGCAAGTCGTACTCGAGCACGCAGGGGTCACCGTCGGAGCGCCCGCCCAGGCGCACGTGGGCGTCTTGGGCGTCGAGCTCGCGCTTGACCAGCTCCAGTAGGCGCAGCAGAGCCTCCACGGCCCCAAGTCTACCAGGGCGGCGCGAGGCTCGCCTGTCGGTGAACGTCGGTGAAGTGGAGGAGGGGCACGCTTGCGGTCACGCCCGGGGCGTGCTCGGGCGCGGGTCTAGACATACGCCCGTCCGGGCCTCAGCCGATCGACTGACACGCCTCCAGCGGCTCCGTCTCGTTGTTGCGCTCGCGACACTCGTTGAGGCTGCCCATGCCGTCGCCCGCGTCGTCGACCACCACCGTGATCTCGAAGGGGGACTGCCCCGGGTCGGGGATCGACACCGTCAGGGTCTCCGAACCTCCGGCGGGGATCGGGCCCTGGGTCTGGACGGTCTCCAACAAACCCACATCGGTGTCGTAGATCGACACGTTGATCCCCGGGCCCACCCCCAGGCAGCCCTGGTTGAGCACCTTGACCGTCAGCTCGATGTCCGGGCAGGGCAGCGAAGGGATCGTCAGATCGGCCGCCACCAGGTCGGGGGCGCACAGGCTCTCCAAGTCGCCCTGCCCGTTGCGGCGGTAGCTGTTGAACGTGTCCCAGTTGGGTGTCTCGTTGACCGGGATCGAGCCGTCCACCTCTACGTTGGTCACGTGGTAGGTGTGCTGGTTCCAGATCGGTCGCGTGGCCACCCAGTTGTCGAGGCGATCCTCGAACACCTCGATCCCCGCGTCGCCGATCGCTCCTTGGCCCGACTCGTTGTTGGTGCTGACGATGATCTCCGCCTTGAAGTCGCCGTCGACGTCCGCGACGATCGGGTACTCGCTGCGGGTGCGCGAGGAGTTGATGTCGATGAACAGGATCTCGTCGTCGGTCATCACCCCGTCGCAGCCGGCGCCCCCGCTCGCGCAGTCGGGCTCGGTGCCGGGGTAGATCCGCAGGTACCACTCATCGCCGTAGATCACCTCGGAGCGGCCGTCGCCGTCGAAGTCGAAGACCGACGAGCCCGTGCGCTGCGACGAGCCGTCCCGGGTGTCGGCCTCCCATAGCTGGGTCATCCCGGCGACCGCGTCGTATTGGGCGACCACATAGCTATTGCCTCCCGCGGTCCCCACGTCGGGGAACCCGTCGCCGTCGAAGTCGGCGATGTTGGGGGGCCCGCCCGCGCCGCCCCCGGGGATCGCGATCGAGCCCAGCGTCACTCCGGTGAGGCCGTCGTAGATGTAGATGTTGGCGCTCCGCACGTCGACCACCTCGGGCTGGCCGTCGAGGTCGAAGTCGGCGACGCCGCAGTAGCCGTCGGCCTGCTGGCCCTGCCATAGCAGCGTGCCTTCGAAGTCGACGCCGACCGTGCCGCTGAAGGTGTAGGCGGTGCCGCCCAGGACTAGCTCCGGCCGACCGTCACCGGTCAGGTCGGCGACGCACGAAAGGGGTCCCACGCTACCGTTGGCTCCGGTCGGGCCGTTGCCCACGTTCCATACCAGCGCTCCGTTGGCGTCGAAGACGTTGCGGCCGAACGCGATCTCGGGGTTGCCGGCGTTGTCGAAGTTGGCGATCGAGGGCGAGCCGCTACGGCCCCCGCCGGAGTAGGGATCGGAGACCCACAGCGGGGTTCCGGTCGTGCCTTGGACCGCGATGAGGGTCGTGCCTTCGCTGGGCACGATCACCTCGGGCATGCCGTCTCCGTCGATGTCGCCGATCGCGGGGTGGCCCCCCGGGTCGGTCTCGTAGGCGGGGTCGTCCAGGGTCCACACCCGGCTGCCGTCGTTGCCGCTGATCGCCCGCAGGATCCCGTTGGAGGTGTATCCCGAGCCCGAGTAGGAGTTGAAGATGATCTCGGGGATACAGTCGCCGTCGAGGTCGGCGACCATCGGCGACATCACCACTTGGTGATCGGCGGGCATGTCGTCGTCCGCCGGCTCGAGGTGCGACCACGTGGGCTCGCAGACACCGTTGTTGCAGATCTCTTCCTTTTGGCACTCCAGGGCGCAGTCGCGCTGCTGGCGGACGCCCCAGGTAAAGCGCGGCACCGGGTCGAACACTCCGATCTCGGGCTCGAACACACAGGTGGGATCGGCGAAGTTGGGCACGCATTGGCCTAGCTGGGCATCGCAGATCTCGTCGTCGTTGCAGTCCGATTGCACCGTGGTTGCACAAGCCGCTGCGCTGCATGGGTTGCCCGGCACGATGCACTGGCCCACGTAGCAGACCTCCGTGCCCTCGCAGCACGCGCCGCCGCACGGGGGCTGGTCGCCGCAGTCGGGTACGCACTGGTTATTTTCGCAGCGCTCGCCCGCTTCACAGCACGTCTGGTCGCAGACCTGCTCCTGCGGGCAGCCTGCGGTGGTGTCGGCCCCGGTGCCCGGGGAGGGGCCCTCGGTCGTGCCGTCGGTGTCTGCTTCGGTGGCGCTGGAGGTCGGCAGGGGCGGGATGCCGTCGTCGGCCGAGCTGTCCTGCCCCGCGCCGTCGTCACCGCAGGCGGTCAGCGAGACCGCCGCGGTGATCAGGCAGAGGCGGCAAACCGAGGACGAAGACCAAAGGGCGCGGACCATCACCGCGATTGGACCCCGAGAACCGGCGTTTTTCCGGCTCGATCCAACGAAACTGTCGTTCGGGAGGCAGCGGTCGAAATACGCGCGAGCTGCCGTACCCCATGCGTATGGGGGTGCGTATGGGGGTGCGTATTGGAGCCCTCGTGCGGGCTCACGCACACCGCCGGGGTCATTGCGGCGTTGCCCGGCCGTGACGGGGCGCCCTATCGTGGTCTCGATGCGAGGGATCTGGTTTTTTGGTGCGTGGGCCCTGGGAGCGTTGGCATGTGGTGAGCCGACCCCAGGGGGGGGAACAGACGGCGAGGGCGAGACCGGTACCGGCACGACCGGGGCGCCGGGGGTCACCACCCCCGGGCAAGACGGCTCGACTTCTCCGGGGGGCGGGGGTCCGGGTAGCGGAGGCCAGGACTCCACCGGGGTCGGTGCGTCCACGGGTGGGAGCACGGGCGACACCACCGCGGGGGAGGGCTCTTCGACCGGGGCTCCTCCGGGGACGGTCGAGGAATGCTTCGAGGGGCAGTTCGTCAATGAGCCGCCGACCTCCGACTACGATCAATACAGCCCGACGATCGGCAGTCACTGCGTAGGTACTGATCACCAGGATATCGGTGACATTGCGCGGGTCGTCTTCTTGGGGGACTCCATTACGGTGGGCTCGCGACCCACGTTGCCCGGGCAATCGTATCGGGCGCGGCTGGGCGATATGTTGCGAGACGCCTATGCCCTGAGCTACGGCGGTGCGGTCGCCGAGGGCCTGTGGAAGGCGCCCAACCCCTTTTCGGGGGAGTCGGCGCAGATCAACGCGGGCGACTTCTCCAGCTGCGCCCGCTGGGGGGCGCGCAACGACGACCTGCCCGAGGGGGTGGGCAACCAGATCGAGGACTGCTTCCCGGTGGACAGCCGCGATCTCACCACGCTGGTGGTGATGACCTCGGGCGGCAACGATCTGTCCTCGCTGGCCCAGGACGCGATCGACGGCGCGACCATGGAGGAGCTCTACGCCACGGCCGAGCAGTTCGTCGCCCTCAAGCGTGAGGCGCTCGAGTGGCTCACCACGCCCGACCGCTTCCCCAACGGGGTCTACGTGGTGTTCGCCAACATCTACGAGTTCACCGACGGCTCCGCCGACGTGATGTCGTGCGACGTGTCGGGCCTGGCCGGGTTCGAGGAGCCCGTGCCCAACCCCGAGGAGCTCACCGAGGTGATCTTGTGGATCAACGAGCAGTACATGTCGATCGCGGTCGACACTGGCACTGACATGCTCTTTTTGCTGGAGACCTTCTGCGGTCATGGGTTCGGCAACGACGATCCGCAGTCGCCGTGCTATCGAGGGCCCGACACGCCGCGCTGGTTCGACCTGACGTGTATCCACCCCAATCCCACCGGGCACGGGGTGATCGCGGATAACTTTTGGTCGATCATCGAGGAGTAGATCGAGGGGGCGCAGGCGTGGGCTGATGCATGTTAAACTCAGCTCGCGGCATGCTGACGTCGTTCTCCATTCAACGCTTTCGAGGGTTCGAGGCGCTCGAATTACCTCGGCTCGGTCGGGTCAACCTCGTCGTCGGCAAGAACAACATCGGCAAGACCATGTTGCTCGAGGCGCTACGGCTCCACCGGGCGAAGGGCTCACCCGTCGCTCTGTTGGGGATGCTGGGTGTTCATGACGAGTTCTTGCGCGAGCCGGCCGAGGGGCGAGCGTTTGCTTCAGTCGACGTCGCGGCGCTGTTTCACGGCTGGGATCTCGCACAGCCCGTCTCGATGGGTCCGGTCGATCGGCCCGAGGAGCGGCTCACGCTCGCGCTCCAGCGCGCTACGGGCGACGAGGGATCCTCCAAGCGCAGGGGCTATGGCGATCGCAGCCACCATCATGAGCTCCGCATCGCCTATGGGGGTGAGCCCGTCGGGTGGATCCATCTCGACGAGTCACTTGGTTTCCAGCGAGCGTCGGTGACGTTGAGTGGCCCGGAGTATCAAAGTGTGGTGCACCGCAGTGGCCACTATGCACACATTGGGAGCCCTTTTTTGGGCCCGCGCTCCGTCACCGACCAGACCCTCGCGCGGTGGTGGGACGCGACTTCGCTGACCGACGCCGAGCAGCGGGTGATCGAGAGCCTGCGGATCGTCAGCCCCGTCGAGCGGATCAACATGGTCGCGCACCCTCTGGGGCAACGGCCACGCATGGTTCAGGTGTTGCTCGAAGGAGAGTCCCGGCCGTTGCCGCTGCGTCACCTTGGCGATGGGATAGTGCGGATCTTTGCGCTCGCGCTCGCGCTGGAGAACGCGCGCGAGGCCGGCCTGTTGCTTATCGACGAGATCGAGAACGGCATCCATTACTCTGGGCTTGGTCGGCTTTGGCACTTTGTGTTCGAGGCGGCGGCGCATCACGGGGTCCAGGTCTTCGCGACCACCCACTCGTGGGATTGTGTGCAGGCCTTTCAGGAGGCGACCGAACGACATCGGGCGACCGACGGCACGCTCGTCAAGCTCCTCGAAGAGGATGGCTCCGTCGAGGGGGTGGTCTTGCGCGAGGAGGATCTGGCCATCGTCACTCGCGATCGGATCGAGGTGCGCTGATGAGCCGTGGTCGTCTCCTCGTGGAAGGGCCCGACGACAAGCATGTCATGTGGTCGCTGCTCGCCGCCCATGACGTGGAGCAGACCTTCGTCGTCGAGGATCTCGGCGGAGTGGATCGAGTGATCGAGAACCTTCGTGTGCGGCTGCACGCCCGTGCTGACGAGCGCCTCGGTGTCATCGTGGATGCCGACGAAAAGGTCGAGAACCGCTGGCATGCGCTCCACGACAGCGTGGAACGCATCGCGCCCGGTGTACTACCAGCGTCGCCCGATCCGCGGGGGACGGTCGTCGCGCTTCCCGGTGGTCGTCGCTTGGGGATCTGGCTCATGCCCGACAATCGTCTTCCAGGCATCCTGGAGGACTTCGTGGCGTTGCTCGTGCCCGCTGGCGATCCCTGCTGGGCCGCCGCCCGTACGTTCGTCGATGGTCTGGAGGGGGAAGCGCTTCGGTTCTCGGAACCTCGTCGGCCCAAGGCGCGGCTGCACGCATGGTTGGCGGTCCAGGCTCAGCCCGGTCGCCCCATCGGTCAGGCGATCACAGCGAAGTGCCTGGAGGCCACGAGCGATGCGGCTCGGCCACTGATTGCGTGGATCGAGCGTGTCTTTGGCGATTGAGCCCAGGCCGAGATGGCGCGCACGATGCTCTGGCTGTGCCGCCACCCCGAGGCCAGCACCGGGGAGTGGGCCGCTGCCTTGGGCCTGCTGCTCGAGTTCATCGCCGAGACCTGGGGTCCCGACGCCGTCCGGCCCTTTTTGACGTATCTGCTGTCCGCCTTTCCGACACGGACCCCAATCCGGGCTATCATCGAAAAGTCCCTCAACCCGGAGACGCGGCACTTGTACACCACCATCCGAGACGAGCTCATCGCCGAAGGAATGCTCAAGGGCGAGAACAAGGGCCGGGCCGACGGCTGGGCCGATGGCCTGGCCAAGGGCCGAGCCGACGGCTTGGCCGACGGCCGGGTCGAGGGCCGGGTCGAGGGCATGGCGAAGATGTTGGAGCAGCTGCTCGATTCCCGAGAGCTCGAGCTCACCGACGAGATGCGTGGCCGCATCGCTGGCTGCAAGGACGAGTCGTTGTTACAGCGCTGGTTTCAGCGGGCCATCACGGCCAAGACTCTCTCTGAGGTCTTCGACGACTGACCGAAGCGGCTCTCACCAGAGACACGCGATGCCGTTAGCTTGAGATCCAGGGCAGATAGATGGATGCCCATTGGGGTGGGCACATGCCTCGCCTCTGCCATGATCGACCGGCTCCCTCTACTGCGTTCACGGAGTAGCCCCGGCACTCCACGCCGATCCGGCCACGCCCGATGTGCGAGCTATGCTCCGTTGGGCTTGCGCTGGTGACCGGTCGTCAGGTTCATCTCAACGCTTCGGTAGTATTCGGGCAGCGCCTCCAATGGACGCCACATACTACCACCTCGACGTTTCGATCTACCGGGTCGGCGAGTCGTATCTGCTGGAGCTGTCCCATCGTGACTCGCGTAGCCAGGCGCAGATTGCCCCGGTGCGTGGGAGTGTGGCCTTCGATCTTGCTGAATTGCTTGAGCTGCAGGGCAATCATGACGATTATGGCGAGGCGCTGTGGCGCCAATTGTTCTGTGACGAGGCGGTCGCGCAGCACTTTGTTCGAGTGAAGACCGCCGCGGAGGCGAGCGGGAGCTTTTTACGGATCTCGGTGCGGGTCGATCCGTCGGCGCAGGAGCTGCAGGCGCTGCGCTGGGAGCTGTTGCGCGACCCGCAGAGCCATGCGTGGCTGAGCACGTCGCACAAGATCCTGCTGTCGCGCTTTATGGCCTCCCGCGACTTCAGGCCGGTGAAGCTGCGAGCCAAGGACGAGCTGCGCGTGCTCCTCGTGGTCTCGGCGCCCGCGCCGGTGTCGCTGCAACGCCTGCGGCTGGCCCCGGTGGATTTCGAGGGCGAGGTGGGGCGCATGCGAGCCGTGCTGGACGGCATGAAGGTCGACGTGCTCGGCGGGCCGCAAGCGCCCGTGACGGTGGACCGCCTGCTCCAGCACCTGCGGGATGGCATCGATATCGTCTACCTGGTCAGCCACGGCATGTTCGGACGCCGAAGCGACACGCCTGCGCTCATCCTGCAAGATGATGCGGGCGAGGCCGCGGTGGTCAAGGGCGAGACGCTCGCCGAGCGGATCGCCGAGCTGCAGCGGGGGCCCCGGCTCATGGTGCTCGCCTCGTGCCAGAGCGCTGGGGATGGCGAGGTGACCGCGAACGCCCAACGCACGACGGCTCAAGCTACGCTGGCGGGTCGCTTGGCTGACGCGGGGGTGCCCGGGGTGCTCGCGATGCAGGGCTTCATCTCGATGGACACCGTCGCGACGATGATGCCGGTGTTCTTTGCCGAGCTCTTGCGCGATGGGCAGATCGATCGTGCCCTCGCCGTCGCCCGAGGCCGGGTGCGCGATCGCACCGACGCCTGGATGCCGGCCTTGTTCACGCGGCTGACCTCGGGGCGCCTTTGGTACACGAAGGGATTTACCGGCGGCCAGGGCAAGGACGTGTGGCGCCGCCTGCTGGCGCCGGTGGCTCGGGGCAAGGTGGTGCCGATCATCGGCCCGCGTTTGCTCGAGGCGGCCTATGGATCCTCGCACGATACCGCCATGCGGCTGGCTGGGGCCAAGCATTACCCGATGGCCGCCTACGAGTGGGACGACCTGCCGCGCGTGACCGAGTACATTAGCGTCAAGGAGTCTCGCTTCAATGTGATCCAGGCCTACCGGGATCAGCTCTTGCGCGATCTCATCGAGCAGCACCGCGACTGGCTGCCGCCCGAGCAGATCCCGCCCGCCAACCCCAAGCCCAAGCTGGGCAAGTTGCTGTCGCTGGTGGGCGAGCACCTGCGGCAGCGCACCAACGACCCCTATGGGATCCTGGCCGAGCTTTGTGCCTCGGTGTACGTGACCACCAACTTCGATCCGTTGCTCGAGTGGGCGCTGGAGGCCGGCGGTAAGACGCCGCAGCAGGTACGCACCGCTTGGCGGTACAAGCGAAAGCCGGCGAGTGCCGATGCGTTGAAGGTCGAGATCCCCAGCGCCAAGGCGCCGGTGGTTTATCATGCGTTCGGGGCATTCGGGCCCAAGGCCAATGATGGCCTTGTGCTTACCGAGAACGACTACTTCGACTATCTTATCCGGTCCAACGCGGCCCAGCTGATGCCCACCGAGGTCGAGAGCGCGCTGGTCGACAACTCGCTGCTGTTTGTCGGATTTCGTCTCACTGATTGGCACTTTCGCGTGCTGTTTCGATTGATGATGAGTTTGCCGGGTCGCGAGAAGTTGCGGGACTACTGTCATGTGGCGGTGCAGCTCGACCCCGACCTGCAGACTATGGCCGATGTGGATGGGGCCAAGGCGTACCTCGAGGAGTACTTCGGCAAGGAGGCCAACATCGACATCTTCTGGGGTAGCGCCGAGGATTTCTTGTGTGCGCTGCGCGACGCGCTGGCCGCTGCCGGGGAGCTGCACGCAGACGACGGATCGTCAGACGATGACGATGACGAATGGGGCGTGGGAGGACGATGAGCGAGGTCGCGGCAGGGTTCAACCCCTTCGTGGGGCCGCGGCCGATCCAGCAGGGCGAGCGGCTCTACGGTCGTGATGCCGAGGTGCACGAGCTGTACCACCAGCTGCAGGCGCGTCGCATCGTGGTGTTGCACTCGCCGTCGGGTGCGGGCAAGAGCTCGCTGGTTCAGGCGGGGCTGATCCCGCGGCTACGGAAGGGCAACTACGACGTCTGGAAGCCGACCCGCGTCAATCTCGATCCGACGGAGCTGGAGGGCGTGCCCGAGGGTACCAACCGCTACTTGTTGAGCGCGATGGTCAGCCTCGAAGACGAGCTGCCCGCCGAGCGCCGCGAGAGCCCGGCCGCGCTGGCAGCGATAGACTTGCTCGAGTACCTTGATAAACGCCCGCGCCGTAAGAGTCGAGAGGGCCGTCCGGTGGTGTTGCTCTTCGACCAATTCGAAGAGGTGCTCACGGTGGCCCCACGGTCCGTGGAGGCCAAGCAGGAGTTCTTCACCAGCCTCGGCCGGGCGCTGGACACTGGGAAGTACTGGGCGCTGTTCATCATCCGTGAGGACTATCTGGGTGCACTGGCGCCTTATCGTGACCAAGTGCCCACGCAGCTGGCCAACGCTTTCCGGCTCGACCTGCTGGGTCTGGAAAGGGCGCGGGAGGTGGCGGTGAAGCTGGCCGAGCACGGCGGTCGCAGCTTTCTGGCGGTGGACCAGCTGGTCCGTGATCTCTCGGTGGTACAGGTGCAGCAGCCCGATGGCACCTTCGTGGCCGAGCCGGGCATGCATGTGGCGCCGGTGCAACTGCAGGTTGTGTGCCGCCGGCTGTGGGAGGCGATGCCCGAGAACGCCCACAGCATCGACCTTGAGGACATCGAGCAGTACGGCGAGGTCTCTCAGTCGTTGGCTGGCTACTATGCCGATACGGTACGAAAGATCGCTAAGGATGATCTCACTGTGCAGCGGGCGGTCCGCGAGTGGGTGGGCGACAAGCTCATCGTGGGAGGGATCCGCTCGCAGGTGCGCCAGGGGGCAGGTGACAGCGCGGGGCTCGATAATGGGCTCATCCAGAAGCTAGTGGACAGCTTTCTGGTGCGTACTGAGCAGCGAGCGGGGGCGATCTGGTTCGAGCTGAGCCATGACCGGCTGGTCGAGCCAGTTCAGAAGGATAATGAGCGCTGGGAGGAGGAGAATCTGCACCCGCTGCAGGTGCAGGCCAAGCTGTGGGAGAGCGCCAAGCGCTCGACCGCGCAACTGCTGGGGGGCGAGGCGCTGCCGGACGCGGAGCGGTGGGCGAAGGATAACGCGGGACTGCTGACCGAGGGGGAGCGAGAGTTCTTGGCGCAGTCGCAGGCGCTCCGGCATAGGCAGAGGGCAGCACGGCGGAGGCTGTTGGCGTTGGCGACTGGCGCGGTGGTGGTGGCGGTGGTGGTGACGGTGTTGGGGGTGATGGCGGTCGGGGCGCGGGACGATGCGCTTGAGGCCGAGAAGAAAGCCAAGGCGGAGGAGGATAAGGCCAAGACGGCCGAAAAAATGGCCAAAGCGGAGGAGGTCAAGGCCAAGGCGGCGGAGCAGAAAGCCAAGACGGCCACCCTGATGGCCGGAGTCCGAGAGCTTCTAGCGCGCGATCAGCCTACTGCAGCGCTGCTGCTACTCGCCGAGACGAAGGACCCACAGAAGATACGTGGATGGGTCCAACTAGCGACTGACGTCTTGGGTGGTAGCACCTTGATATCTACGATGCACCACGAGGACTTGGTCTGGTCAGTGTCATGGAGTCCGGACGGTCGGCGCATTGTGACCGGGTCCTTGGACAAGATGGCACGGGTGTGGAACGTGGATGGTACGGGTGACCCGGTGGCCCTTCACGGACACGAGGACTCGGTCTTGTCAGTGTCGTGGAGCCCGGACGGTCGGCGCGTAGCGACCGGGTCCTCGGACAAGACGGTACGGGTGTGGAACGCAGATGGTTCGGGTGAGCCGGTGGTGCTGCGGGGGCACGAGGACTCGGTCAGGTTAGTGTCGTGGGGCCCGGACGGTCGGCGTATTGCGACCGGGTCCTTGGACAAGACGGTACGGGTGTGGAATGCGGATGGTTCGGGTGAGCCGGTGGTTCTCCAAGGGCACGAAGGGGAGGTTGATTCCCTGTCGTGGAGCCCGGATGGCACCCGCATCGCGACCGCGTCCTCGTCTTATCTAGACAAGACAGCACGGGTGTGGAACGCCGATGGTTCGGGTGAGCCGGTGGTCCTGCGAGGGCACGAGGGGGAGGTTGATTCCCTGTCGTGGAGCCCGGACGGCACCCGCATCGCGACCGCGTCGGAGGATAAGACGGCACGGGTGTGGAATGCGGATGGAACGGGCGAGCTAGTGGTCCTCCACGGGCACGAACAGAGTATCAGCTCAGTGTCGTGGAGCCCCGATGGTACGCGGCTGGTGACCGGGTCCTGGGATAAGACGGCACGGGTGTGGAACGCAGATGGCTCGGGTGAGCCAGTGGTTCTCCACGGGCACGAGCAGGTTATCAGGTCAGTGTCATGGAGCCCAGACGGTACGTGGCTAGCGACCGGGTCGAGTGACAAGACGGCTCGGGTGTGGAATGCAGATGGCTCGGGTGAGCCAGTGGTTCTCCACGGGCACGAGGACGAGGTCATGTCAGTGACATGGAGCCTAGATGGTACGCGGCTGGCGACTAGGTCCTCCGACAAGACGGCACGGGTGTGGAATGTGGAAGGTTCGAGTGAACCGGTAGTACTTCAGGGGCACGAGGGCTCGGTTTGGTCAGTGTCGTGGAGCCCGGACAGTAGGCGCATAGCGACTGCGTCCGACGACAAGACAGCAAGAGTGTGGAACGCGGATGGTTCGGGTGAGGTGGTGGTCCTCCAGGGGCACGAGGGCTCGGTCTGGTCAGTATCGTGGAGCCCGGACGGTAGGCGCATAGCGACCACGTCTTTCGATAAGACGGCACGGGTGTGGAATGCGGATGATTCGGGAGATCCGGTGGTTCTGCAGGGGCACGAGGGCGAGATTTGGTCGGTGTCGTGGAGCCCAGAGGGTACGAGGCTGGCAACCGCGTCGAAAGACAAGACAGCACGAGTGTGGAACGCGGATGGTTCGGGTGAGCCGGTGGTGCTGCAGGGGCACGAGGACGAGGTTAGCTCAGTGTCATGGAGCCCAGATGGTACGCGGCTGGCAACCGCGTCAAAAGACAAGACAGCACGAGTGTGGGATGCGGACGGTTCGGGTGAGCCGGTGGTGCTGCGGGGGCACGAGGACGAGGTGAGGTCAGTGTCGTGGAGTCCGGATGGTAGGCAGCTGGCGACCAGCTATGGGACGGTGTTGGTGTGGAACGCGGATGGTTCGGGTGAGCCGGTGATCTTCGGCGGGGACGAGTTCGGGGTCAGGTCAGTGTCGTGGAGCCCGGATGGTATGCGGTTAGCGACCGCGTCCTTCAAAACAGCACGAGTGTGGAACGCGGATGGTTCGGGTGAGCCAGTGGTCCTCGATGGGCACGAGAACATTGTCACCTCAATGTCGTGGAGCCCGGATGGTATGCGGTTAGCGACCGCGTCCTTCAAAGCGGTACGGGTGTGGAACGCGGATGGTTCGGATGAGCCGGTGGTCCTCCGGGGGCACGAGAACATTGTCACCTTGGTGTCGTGGAGCCCGGACGGTACGCGCATCGCGACTGCGTCTTCCCGGGAAAAGACGGCTCGGGTATGGCTGCTCACCATCCCCGCCCTCCAGTCCGCCCTTCGCAACGCAACCTCCATTTGCCTGACCCCCGCACAGCGCGAGACCTACCTCCTCGAGACCGAGCCCGACGCCCTCGCGGCCTACCAGGCCTGCGAACGCGCCCACGGCCGAACGCCACCGGTCAGCGTGGAATGACCGCACGTCGCCTTCCCATCCGTCGTCGCGGACACGCACCATGCTCTCCCGGACACGCACCACGCTCTCCCGGACACGCACCACGCTCTCCCGGACGCGCACCACGCTCTCCCGGACGCCAAATCGCCCCTTTCCGTGTCCGGGAACGCCTTTTCCGTGTCCGGGAGCCCCTGTTCCGTGTCCGGGAGCCCCTGTTCCGTGTCCGGGAGCCCCTGTTCTGTGTCCGGGACGCGCCCCGGGTTTATTGCCCCCACTCAACCCCTCGCTGCGCTCGGCTCGCTCGGTCAGGCCCACGCGAAAGGCTCGTCCTCGCTTGCCTTCGCGCGGCTCCGCTTGCTCGCTCGCGCGCGCCCTCGCGCTGCCCAACGCGAATCCGCGCTCCTTGATGACACCTTCGAGTCATCAGCGGATCATTCGTCCCACCACCGTGGCTCGTCCCTATCGTGCCGCCTACGCTGGCCGATGCCCCGCGCTCGAGCCAACGCGGGCAGGAGTCGCGATGTCCCCCTCGATGATCGAAACCCTCCGCGAGCAAGCCCGTGCCCTCCCCGCTGATGAGGTCCAGCTTCGCCTCCCCCTGCACGTACTGCTGGGCGAAGCCACCGACGTGGCTCGGTTCTTCGAGCGCTACTACCAGCCCCAGCGAGCCCCCGGAACCGAGGTGCTGCTCCGCCCCGGCCTCAGCAGCGTGGGCGAGGCCCGCCTGCCCCCCGACACCGCCGAGCAGATCCTCGCGCTGGTGGGCGAGGTCCAGGTGGCGCAGGCCGACTACCAGCTCGCGGCCGAGGCTCCGCAGGAGCGCGAGTCGATCGAGCGGGGCCGCTTCGTGCTGTCGGAGCTGACCGCGGCGCTCGAGTTCCTGTTCGACGATGGGGTGGAGGACGAGCGTGACGCTCAGCTCGCCCGGGTGCAGCAGGCCAACGACGACACGGGCAGCATCGACGCCCTCGCCTCCGCGCTCGACGACTACGCCGCGTTGGCCGACCACTACCGGGGTGAGCTCGACGGCTTTGGCGACTTCGACGTGGGCATGATCGACGAAGCCAAGCAGCTCGCCGGAGCGCTACGCGAGCGCTCCGCCCGGGGGCGCACCGAGGCCCCAGCAGGCCGCTGAGGCGATCGATCGACGCAACCGCCTGGCCACCCTGCTGTCGCGGCAGGTCGCGTTGGTGCGCCGGGCGGCCCGCTTCGTGTTCCGGCATCACCCGCAGATCCGCCGCGAGGTCAGCAGTGCCTACGAGCGCCGCACCCGGGCCGCTCGGCGCCGAGCCAAAGCCAAGTCCGACGCCGAAGCCGAAGCCCCTGCCGAGTGAGCGACCGCTCGCCCTCGTCACCGCTCGCCTTCGTCGCGGTGTGACCCTCGCTACTTCAACACGGAGCCGGGGGCGAAGCCTTCGAGGCGGTGTGGATCCCCCTGCGCGTCCCCGGGCGCTATAGCGTCTGCCTGTCATCCTAGGTGGGCTGCGCGATGGCCTAAGCCTTGATGCCCAGATCAGGGCCAGCGGCGTTCGGTCAACAGGTGCGCGAGCAGGGACTTGAGCGCCGGTCCGTCCAGGTCGCGCAGTTGAGCGCGTTGCTTGTCATTGATGGAGATGTCGAGCGTTGCACAGGCTTGCTCGATGCTCTCTCGAAAACTGTCGAGGCCTTGGTCGATGCCTTTACGATGGCTTTCGTCGCGGACCTCGGCGATGACCGGGTTGTCCTTCTCCACCAGGGCGCGGGCCACCGCATTGTCGGCCTCGGCCGCGTCGAGCAGCGCGCGGACCTTGATCGGACGTCGGAGGGTCGGGTCGGTGAAGGTGGCGTCCAGGTCGAGCACCGTCCACTCTCCGAGCTTTGGGGACCACTCGCGGACCTCGTTCTTCTTGACGAAGATCGCGACGAGCCGCCGGACGCCACGCGTGGTCAGATCCTCGGCGCGCTCGGTGATGTCGCGGATCGATTGCTC
>JBCCWC010000120.1:0-44165 GCA_039194325.1 Myxococcota bacterium | reverse complement strand
GGGCGCCGACTTTTAGCGGGGCGGTGGTGTATCGCGGGGGGGGGGATCGGCATCGCCGGGTGGCCCCGCGGCCGTGGCGCCCAGCGGGGGGGTGTGTTTTGGATCGGGGGGGTGGGTATCTTCGGGCACTCCGGTGAAGCGGGGGGGCGGTGGCAGGCCGGTCTCGCCCATGGAGGCCATCCCCGGGGCCCCGGGGATCTCCATGGGGGCGGCGTGCTCGGGGACCCCGCCCAGCTCGCCCCAGTCGGCCATGGGATCGTCGTCGTCGGGGCTCGAGGACGCCAGCGCCTCGGCCATCGCGTTGCGAAACGCGGCGTCGAGCTCGCCGGGTGGCCGGGTGACGGTGCGTACGCCCTCCGAGCGGAGGGCCTGGGCCAGCTCGGCCTTGAACTCGGCGATATCGGGCTGACGTCGGTCGGGCTCTGGATCGGTCGCGCGGGCCAGGCACCGGGTCAGCTGCTTGGACGCGCGGACGCCCAGGTCGCTCAGCGGCTGACCCGCCTCGACCATCGATTGCCCGGTGATGAGCTCGATGAACAGCGCCGCCGTCCCGAACACGTCGGTGGGCATGCTCAGCTGCGGGGGCGAGAGCACCTGCTCGGGCGCGATGTTGGGCAGCAATCCCCCGAATCGAAACCGGCTGAACCCACGGGTGCGGGGCAGCGAGGCACCCACCCCGATAGCCCCCAGCAACACCCGGCCCTCCTCGGACACGTGCACGGTGTCGGCCGTGACGTAGCCGTGGACCAGCTGCTCGTGGAGCGCCACCAGGCCGTTGCAGACGTGGGCCACCAGCGTGTACGCCCCCTCGGCGTCGAGCGCATGGCCTCGTTCGCGCCGCTCTCGGGCAAACTCCCGGACCGTGCCGCCACCGGGCCAGGCCTCGGCGGTCAGCACCCGCACGCCTGCGGTGCCCACGCCATAGCAGGGCAGCAGGTTGCGGTGGCGGGCGTGGCGGCCCCTCTCGATGTTGCGGACCAGCTGGGCGCGAAGATCGGGCTGGGCCACGAGGATCGGGTCGAGCACCGTGACCAGCAGCGGCGTCTCGTCTTGCCGGGCCTCGTACCAAAATCCGTGGGGACACTCGCCCAGGCCCCGCTCGATGATGATCGAGGACCCGGGGCGCGCGCCGGGGGCCTGGATCTCATCGGTGTCGAGGGTCGTGCCCCGGACCAGGATCTCCACGGCGCGAGGGTACCAGCTTTGGGCGATCCCCCGAACGGACCGGGAAATCGGGGGGGGCGGCCGCGGGTGGACGCCGGGCGGGGGCCGGGTCGGCGGCGGTCCGGCGGCAGGTCGGCGGCAGGTCGGCGGCGGCCGGGCTCTGGAGCGAGAGGGGCAGTCCGGATCCGATCAAGTACCGTCGATCCCCAGCGCCTCGTCGACCGACTTGGTCTGGGCGTCGTCTCGGCCGGCACGGATCCCTTTGAGGAGCGAGGCGCTTCCCTCGACGACCTCGTAGGGGGCGGCGGAATCGCGGGCCCGGGCCGAGAGCCACGGCTCGACCTCGGCGCGGATCTCGGGGCTGGTGGCGCGCATCTGGCCCATGGCGAGGATGATCTTCATGCCCAGCTTGCGCTCGGGGCGGAGCAACTCCAGCGTGTCGTCGCCCCCATCGGGCCGTAGCGCCATCGTGATCCGCGGGCACACATAGGCGTGCTCGTCGGGGGTGGCGGCGTCGTAGGCCTGGATCAGGGCTCGGTTGGAGTGCTCATCGCCCAGGATCCCCAGGGCGTGAACGATCGCGCAGCGCACGTTCAGTGAGGCCGAGGGCAGCCGTCGCTCCAGCAAGGTCACCGCATCGCGCCCCTTGGCGCCGTCTCGAGTTCGGGCCCGCTGGTCGCGATGCTGGGCCAAGGCCCACGCGGCCAGGCGCTGGGTGTCTTCGTCGCCCCCGTGCAGCAATTGCTCGAGGACCGGCAGCGAGTCGAGCACCTGCAGCGAGCCCAGGGCGTACAGCAGGCGGGGATCGACCGTCTCGCCCGCATCGTGCTGGCGCTGGATCTCCGCGAGCACATAGGGGGCGCTGGGGCGGTGCTGGAGCCGGCCCAAGGCCACCAGCGCCTCGCGCCGGATCTCGGGGATCTGTGAGCGAGCGGCGCCCACCAGCGGGGGGATCAGCGGCCGTCGGGTGGGCATATCGGAAAAGCGACCCAGGGCCCAGGCGGCCCAGGGGGCGGCGGGGCCCTCGGCCGCCAGCGTCGCTTTGAGGGCGGGCAAGACCGGCGGGGCGCGGCGGATCGAAAGCTCGGCCACCGCGGCTCGCTGGCGCTCGGGGTCGTCCGAGCGCAGGTCGGACAGGTGGGTGCCGATCGTGCGATAGTAGGTGTCGAAATCGTCGTTGGCCAGGTTGAACAGCAGGTAGGTCACCCCGCCGCAAAGCACCACGACCATGGGCAAGCCGAAGCTGTTGCGCCGAAAGGAGCCGGCCAGGGCTTCGTCGTCGCCGCTGCGCTCGAGCTGCCGGGAATCCTTGCCCTGGAGGTACGTGCGCCGGAACGTGCCCCCGAACGCCAGCTCGTCGACCAAGAAGGCGTCGATCACCGCCACCACGAACATCGCCGTGTAGTAGGCGAACAGCCACAAGGACTCGTTGCCCTCGGCGACCCGCCCCGCGCGCATCGTTCGGCCCACGAAGATCGCGACCACCAGGCCAGCCATGTTGGCCAGCACCGTCAGCGACACCAGCTTGGCGCGCAGCGCACCTCCGCGCCGAGGGGGGGCGGGAGCGGGGGAGGGCGTGCTGGTGTCGGACATCACTCCACTCATACCGAAGATCAGTGACCACCGGGGCCGGCCGGGGTTCCCGCGTGCCTGCGAATGCGCTGATTTCTGGATCGCAGCCGCCCGCGATGCCTAGGGTAGCCGGCACCATGTCCCGATTTTTTATGCCGAGGCCGGCTCGGGATGCGCGACTGCGTCGCGCCCGGCCTCGGTCTTGCGCATGTGGCACTCAAGCGGGACGAGAACCGGGGGTCGAGCCGGGCGCTGCGGACCAGAGCGGCTCGGTCGAGCCGGGCGCTGCGGACCAGAGCGGCTCGGTCGCCCCGGGTGAGGACGTGCCGATCGCGCAGATCGCTCGGGCTCGCGGTCGAGCCCTGGTGACCCGTGTGCTCGTGGCCGGGGAGAGTCTGGCCATGGCCAGTGCCCTGGGCATGGCGCTGTTGGGGCTGGCCGATCGGCGCGCCGATGCGCTGGCTCAGGAGCACGTCGTGCCCGGGGTCAAGCTCGCGGGTCGAGACGTGGGCGGTCAAGATCCCGAGGCTCTGCGCGATACGGCCGGGCAGCTCGGCCGCGACGCGCTGGATCGACCGCTGACGCTTCTTGCCGGATCCCAGCAGGTGGAGACCTCCGCGCGGGCCTTGGGAGCGGATCCGGTGGCCGAGGCCTCCGTGCGGGGGGCGCTGGCAGTGGGTCGCCGCGGGGATCTGTGGGTCGATCTACGCGAGCGAGTGCGGGCGGCTCGCGGGGAGATCGATCTTCCGATCGGCTACCGCTTCGTGGACGTACCCGCGCTGGACGAGCTGCTCGCTCTGGCGCCGCGGGTGGATCGGCCCTCGCTGCCTACCCGGCTGGATCTCGAGGCCCGCAAGGTGCTGCCGGCCACCCCCGGCTCGGCGCTGCTGGCCTACGACTCCCTGTCGGCGGTGGCCGTGGGGCTGGCCCAGGGGGCCTCGCAGATCGATCTGGTGGTGCAGCCCAAGCCTGCGGTCGAGGATCCGCTGGCGGGGCTGGCCGACACGCTCGACGTGAGCATCGTGCTGGGCAGCTTCGACACGCCCTATCGCATGGGCGACGCCGATCGCACCCACAACCTCAAGGTGGGGGCCACCGCCATCGACGGCACCGTGCTCCAGCCCGGCGAGCAGTTCTCCTTCAACGGCGTGGTCGGTCCGCGCTCGGCCGAGGCGGGCTATCGCTACGCCACCGGGATCGCGGCCGGCGAGCTGGTCGACACGATGGGCGGAGGGATCTGTCAGGTCAGCTCCACGATCTTCGGGGCCGGGTTCTTCGCCGGTCTCGAGGTGGTGCGGGCGCGTCCCCACAGTCGGCCCAGCAGCTACGTCGACATGGGGCTGGACTCGACCGTGGTCTATCCCGACATCGACATGAAGCTGCGCAATGGCTTCGACTTTCCTGTGGTGCTGCACATGACCGTCAGCCAGGGCAAGGTCCGCGCCGAGGTGCTCGGCGCCCGGCGACCCTACCAGGTGGCCTTTGAGCGCACGATGCAGGAGGTCTTGCCCTACTCGACGGTGTGGCGGCACGACGACCGACTGCGGGTCGGGACCGAGGCCGTGGCGCAGCGAGGCATGCGGGGCTTCAAGGTGCAGCGTACGCGCACGCTCTACCAGGGGGGCGAGGTCGTCGGCAGCGAGGACTGGTCGCTGACCTACCCGCCCACCACCGAGATCCTCCGGCGGGGGACCAACCCCAGCGGCGCGGTGCCCGAGGTCAAGGCGCGGGCCAAGCTGCGGGATCCGGCGCCGAAGCTCCGGATCGTCCAGTGAAGGGCCAGAGAAGGGCCAGAGAAGGGCCAGTGAAGGGCCGGTCGTATCGCCGGCGGCGGCCGCGTTCGCGGGCTCGCCGTCGGCGATAACGATAGCGTCACCGAGTCGTGACGTGTCCCGTGCCGGTCAGCAGCGCTTGGAGTTTGCGCTCGCTGTTGCGGTGCTCTTGCCGAGCTTCCACACCAGGGCGCCATTGGTGAAGGGGACGGTGAACACGTCGACCTGTCGCCCCGGCTCGAAGGCCGTGGGCTGGCCGCGATCGGGGGACGCCGGGTGGAAGCGGTTGTCCGAGCCCACGGCCCGCTGCACGGTCCACGTGGCGCGGTTTTTGTAGCCGAAGTGGGCCAGATAGCTGCCGTCGGGCAGCTCGTCGACACACTCAAGCACGGGGCTCATCTTGACGAAGGGATCGACGAAGTCCTCGGCGATGTCGATCCGATCGTAGAACGTAAACTGATCGCACAGCAGGCTGTCGACGAACGAGGCCACCCCGATCACCGTGTCGGTGCCCCCCACGTCGACCAGCAAGGGCCCTCCCGAGTCGCCAAAGCAGCCGTTGGCCGCCGGGCCGTTGCCGTCGACCGTGTAGAGCACGTCGTCGAGATCG
Organism: Myxococcota bacterium; assembly: GCA_039194325.1. Taxonomy (GTDB): domain Bacteria; phylum Myxococcota_A; class Polyangia; order Nannocystales; family Nannocystaceae; genus Paraliomyxa. Next base: position 39,047 of record JBCCWC010000120.1, on the reverse strand, counting down.
GCCAACGTCGGGTCGAGATCGGCCATGGAGAGGAGCGAGGCGTCGCCGCGGCGCTTGCGTCCGTCGAACTGCGGCTCGGTCTCGCCTTCGATCTCGAGGACCTCGTAGGTGCCGAACCCGACCAGCTCCACGCTCTGGCCCGAGGGCAGGGCCACGTCGTCGGTGCGGAGCGGCAGGGGATCGGCGTGGCCCTTACCGTCGAGGACGATCAGGGCGAAGTCGGCCGCCTCGGCGGTGATGTACTGCCAGTCGGGATGGATCTCGATGCGCTTGGCGCCGCGCCAGCCCAGGAACGCCGGGTCGGGCAGGCCGGTGAACCCGGCGATCAGGTCCGAGCCCCAGTAGACCTGGACGCTCTGGGGGTCCGCTTCGGTGACATTGCCTTGATCGTCGACCTCCGCCAGGCAGTGGGCGGCGGTCAGCACCAGCCGCTCGCTAATCTGGGTGCCGCTGCACAGGCCTACCGACGACGCGACGCCCACGACCGCCGGTTTGTCGGTGGTGAGCTGCCCGTCGATGATCCGCAGCTCGGTGTCGTCGAGCTCGAACTCGTCGAGTGCAGTGTCTTCGGGCTCGCTGGCGTCGACGCATGCGCCGAGGCCGAGGCTGACGAGGACCAAGACACCACGACCAAAGGAGGGATACTTCTTGTTACGCATTGTGATCCTGACTGGTCTGCACAGATCCATCGTCGGAAAGCGACGAAGGGCCTCTCGTTCCAGTCTGGTGCTTGGAGTCTTCGTCGAATGGATCGGTTTCACCGAAAGTGATGGAGTGACGGTTGGGGGGGTGACGGTTGGGGGGTCGACGTTCGCGCGACTCATCGGTGGTGAGTGCTCGAGCACGCGAGCGCTACGTTCGTCGGGGGCTACAGTCCGCACCTGCCCGGAGCCCGTGGGTGCGTCGGTGGTCCGCGGGTCCCCGGCGCGGGGTGGGGTGCTCGTCGAGCGGGACCAGAGTGTCCCCAACATCGGGGCGGGGTCGTTATTTCCGACGAGGACCCCCCAGGACCGCCTCGCGCGCGGTGGATCCGCTTCGCCGCGAAGACCAGCGTATGCTCCGCTCGATGTCCCCCGCTATCGAGGCCAAGGAGGCGGTCACCCAGGCGCGGCAGCACCTGCGCGATCGGCTGCCGCACGAGTCGGACGGCGCGGTGCTGCTCGCGACGTTTAGCCGCGCGGTGGAGCGCACGGTCACCGCGCTGGCCGAGACGGCGCTCGCCGACGTCGAGGCGCTGCCGGGGCGTATGGTGCTGCTGGCGGTCGGGGCCCTGGCCCGGGGCGAGCTGGGTCCGCACAGCGATCTGGATCTGGTGCTGCTGACCGAGCACGACAACGATCCGGGGGAAGTCATCGACGAGGTGGCGCGGCGGGTGGCCCACCCCCTGTGGGACGCCGGGCTGCGGCCCAACCTCACCGTGCACACGGGGGCCACGTGGTTGTCGGAGGCCACCGGCGACCTGCCGCTTTGCACCGAGCTGCTCGACGCCCGCCCGCTGTGCGGCGACGGGGCCCTGGCCCAGCAGCTGCGGCAGCAGGCTCGGGCGCGTTACTTCGGCTCGGCCCGGGTCCCGTTCCTCGAGCGGATCGAGCACGAAGCCCAGGAGAGGCACGGGCGCTACGGAGGCACGGTCTATTTGGTGGAGCCGGATCTCAAGCACGGACCGGGGGGGCTGCGCGACTGGGCCGCCACTCGCTGGTGCCTGACGGCGACCCACGGCCACGCCGATCTCGAGCGACTCCAGGCGCAGGGGTCGATCGGGCCGCGGGTGGCCGGCGTGCTGCGAGCGGCACGGGGGCAATTGTTGCGCCTGCGTGCCGCGCTGCAGCTGGCGGCCAAGCGGGGCCAGGATCGCCTGGTGTTCCAGTACCAGGAGGTCATTCCCCCGCTGCTCGGCTTGCTCCCCGACCAAAGGGTGCCGGATGCTCGGCTCGTCGACGCGATCGAGCAGGCCATGCAGGGCTACTTCCGGGCCGCGCATGACATGCTGCGCTACGGCCACCGCGTGCGGAGCCGCTGCCGGCCCGCCGCGCGACCGCCCGTGGCCGCGGCGCGACGCCTCGACGAGCGCTTCTCCTTGCGCGACGGCACCCTGTGTGCGACCGAGCCCGATCTCTTCGTGGAGTCGCCGGTGCTGTGCCTGGAGGCGCTGGCCCTGGCTCGAGACCACGACGTCCAGGTCTCCGGAGAGATCTTCGACTCGATCGTCGAGGCGGTGGGCGAGGAGGGAGCGGCCCGGCTGCAGGGCGAGCCCGAGGCCCAGCGGCGCCTGCTGACCATGCTGGTCGAGCCCGAGGACGGGGGGCGCCCCTCCGCGTTGGCCCTGTGCAGCGAGCTACGCCTGCTCGAGCGGGTGATCCCCGAGTGGGGCCCGATCCGCGGGCGCATGCAGCACGACAGCTACCATGTCTACACCGTCGACCAGCACACGCTGAGCGCCGTGGCCATGCTCAAGCGGATCGCCCGGGGAGAGCACAACAAGGACTACCCGCTGGCGACCGCGCTGCACCTTTCGATCGACGATCCCACGGTTTTGTACCTTGCGACCCTGGTGCACGACGCGGGCAAGGCCGAAGAGGGGGATCAGTGCGAGACCGGGGCCGTCATCGCGCGCCGGGTCGCCGAGCGAGCGGGGCTGGCCGCGCCCGAGGTGGATCGCTGCGCCCAGCTGGTGGCCGAGCACCTGACGATGCCGATGCTCAGCCAAAAGCGCGATCTCAGCGATCCCCTGCTCATCGTCGAGCTCGCCGAGCGGATCGCCGATCGCCGCTTGCTCACCGAGCTCTACCTGTTGTCGCTGGTGGACATGGCGTGCGTACGCCCCGGCAACCTCTCCTCGTGGAAGCTGACCCTGCTCGACGAGCTCTACCTGCTGACCCTGGGCTACCTGCGTCGGGGGCACCGGATCACCGCGGCCCGGGTGCCGCAGCCCGACGAGCCCGAGGGCATGCCCGATCGCTACTATGCCCTCTACGAGCGGGGGCTTCGCCGGGCCCACTTCGCGTTGGGTCAGCGCCTGCGGGCCGAGCAGCGGCGTGCTCTGCTGGACCTGCAGGCGGGCGCGGGCAGCCTGCGCCTTACCCTGGTCGCTCGGGATCGGCCAGGCCTTCTGGCCCAGGCGGCCGCGGTCTTCGACGAGCACGACGTCGAGGTCCTGGCCGCCGACGTCTTCACCCAGCCCCTCGAGCCGACGATCGCGATCGACATCTTCCGGGTGGCCCCCCGCGATGCCTCGGCGGCGGGGATCGATCCGGCCACCCTCGCCGCGATGGAGCAGGCGCTCGAGCGACCCCGCGGAGGGACGCCCGGCCCTCCCGCGGCCCGGCCACGGCGCCCCTGGGACAGCGGGCTGCGGGTGCCCACCGTCATCGGGTTTGGGCGGGATCCGGCGGGGGAGCGGACGATCGTCGACGTGACCACGGCCGAGGCGCCGGGGGTCTTGCGCCGGATCACCCAGGCCTTTCACGACGAGGGGCACGAGATCCTGCTGGCGCGGTGCGACACCGAGGCCGATCGCGCCAGCGATGTGTTCTACGTGGCCCCCTTGTCCGAGTCGGCGCAAGCGCGGCTACGGCAGCGACTCGAGCGCTACCTTCGCTAGGGATCCCGGTCGCAGGTCAGCACCAGATCGGCCAGGTGGCTCGCCGTCTGCGAGAGCAAGCCTGCGTGATCGGCTGGGCTGTGCGCGACCAGCCAGTCCTCCAGATCGGCAATGAACGCGGGATCGAGCCAGGTGTCCGTAGCGTTGGATGCACACTGTCCGGTGGCCTCGATCCACTCGATCTCGCGCAGCATCGCGATCCGCCAAAAGTTGTTCTGGAGGCGATCGAGGATCTCGATCCGCGGGTCGTCGGGGCCTTGCATGTCGGCCCCGATGTAGCCCTCGGCCGAGTCGTTGGGCTTGCGGCGCAAGAGCTTGTCGGGCGCCCACGACCAGTCGCCGGGCACGTGCGGCTGCGGGCCGTACTCCGCGTTGGAGAACTCCGCGTACGAGAGCTGAGCGAGCAGGGCCACGCGGTAGAACTGGTGCAGCGGCATCTGGTCGCCGTAGTCGGTGTGCCGCGGCGACTTGGGGAACTGGGTCTTGTAGTACTCGAGGCTGTCCACGGCCGACGCGATCCCCTGGGTCGTGCCGCCGAGCATCGCGCCCAGCTCCATCCACGGGATGTGACGACGGATGTCGTAGTCGATCGACCCTTCCTTGGCGTCCCCTCCCAGCGGAATGTCCTCGAGCACCGCGGGGACGATCCCGGTGATGGCGTTCTTGCCGTGGGGGATCCCGCCGGCGGTGGCCATCTGTCCCGTGTCCCAGACGGCCGCGGCGCCTCGCCGGCCGACCATCTTGCGGTACTCCTTGTCCTCGGCGATCAGCGCCTCTTCACCCGGCACGATGGTGGGCGGGATCTCGTAGCTGTTGTTGCGGAGCATGTGGTTGGCCAAGAGGACCGACCGGTACTTGAGCGCGCTGAACCTGGAGATCCCGTGGGTCGTCCACCCGCGGCGCTGCCACTGACCGTCGTCGTAGTCATACTCGCCGTTCCACACCCCGACGATCGTGCCGTCGTCCTTGGTCAGCACCGGCGAGCAGACCAAGCCGGGGGTGAAGCTCTCGTCGAGCACCGGCTCGCAGTTGGGGTCGTCGCAGCTGCAATCGGAGACCTCGCAGCCCAATCGGTAGCGCTCCCACATATAGACCGGCTCGCACCCGTTGTGCTCGCGCTCGTCGATGTAGAGCGGCGCGTTGGTCGTGTGCTCTTCGAGCGCGTCGGTGATCGCCCATAGGTTCGGCCCGCTGGGATCCTCGATGTAGCGATCGAACAGCTCGTTCCACTCTTGCTCCTGCTCGGGGGGCGCGGTGCGGGGATAGGCGGGGATCCACTCCGCCGAGCTGAAGTCGGCCTGGTCGTTGAAGACGTCGCGGGTCCAGGTGTTCATCGGGTAGCCCACCCGGATGTTCATGAACCCCGCGCTCGCGATGTCGGCGATCATCTCCACCGCGTCCTCGTGGGACATCACCCACTCGCTGGCGATCCCGATCCCGTGCGCCTCGAGCTCGTCGATGAGCGCCAGATCTCGCGCCGCCGGGTCATCGCCCTCGAGGATCTCGTGACCGGGCTGCAAGAAGGGGGCGCGCGGGTCACAAAAGCCCGCCGTGTCGAAGGTGGCCCGCATCGCGTGCACGCGATCGACGATCGCCGTGCACGTGGCCGAGTCGAGGTGCTGACCGGCGCAGCGCCGCAGGATGTCGCTGTCCCGGAAGCGGAACCGGGCGAGATCGAACCCGGGGCCGTGGCAGCCCTGGCAGTTGCCCTCGTGGCCCATCGTGCGCCATGCGTCCAGGCCCGCCGCGAGGGTCGCGTCGAGATCCGGGGCGCTCACCGGCGGGGCAAACTCGGGGCCGGCCTGCTCGGTGGCCGCGGCTGGTCGCTGCGTGGCCGGCAGGGCCTGCATCAGCTCCCAGTCGGCCCGAAGTGCCGCATCGGAGATCGAGTGCCCCGCGAAGGCCGGCATGTACATGTCCTCCCGCTCGACTCGACCCTGCCGCACGACCGCGGCGTAGGCCTCGAAGTCCGCGATCGAGCCGGGCAACGCCGGGATCTGCTTGTCGGCGAACCCCTCGCCCCAGCGGCCGTGGCACCCGGCGCACGACATCTCGTACTCGGCCGAGAAGTACCGCTCCATGAGCTCACTCGAGGGCAAGGTACAAAGCTCGCCCACCGCAGTAGGAGGCGGGACCGCGGGACCATCTCCGGCCGAGTCGGAGTCGGCGTCGGCGTCGGCTCCCGATCCCCCCGTCCCCTCGGTATCGGCCGCGCTGTCGCCGGTTCCGTCCCCGTCCTGCTCGCTCTGGGGCCCCGGTGTCGCACCGGTGCATCCCCAGGTCCCAAGCATCATCATCATGCCCACCGCCGTCACGCCGGCGACTCCACTGGTCGTCTTCATCCCATTCCCTCCTACTCGTCTCACTCGTCTCACTCGGTGAGCGAGCCCATCCCGTGCGAATCAAAGCATTATCACCGGCCATTGAATAGGGGCATTCTCATGGCTTGTTTGTGATGACATCGACACAATGAACGGTGTCGATCGAACGATGAAGTCGGCCTACTCGTCTCATCGTGATCTCTTATCGTGATCTTGTTCATGGTCGGCAGGCGCTGCCCACTCCGTCGAGTCCACCGACCTTGGAGCCCGAGGTCCTCGACGCGTCGGCGGATCCCATTGATCCCATTGAGCCGCTTGGTCCGCTCGCGGTGAAGGCCGAGCCCGCACCATCCTCGCCGGTCGTAGCCGCCGCGCTCTGGGTCGATGCGTCCGTCTCCCCCAGAGGTTCGTCGCCCTGGGGGCCGCACCCCACCAGAGATCCGAACAGCAGGCGAGGTCCGATCGTCCACGCTCGTCTCCATGAGCTCGTCGGCGGGCCAAGGTGCGAAGGGTCGACCATGATCGTGCTGGGAGACGCCCAGGGCTGACCGTTGTCTCCGGCTTTTTTGGCCCGGATCGCCTCGATGAGGGCGCTTGGGGCAGGTCGAAGGGTGGGGGGCGCTACGGGATCGGCGGCGCCGTCGTTGGGGGCCGTCGACTGGCCCCCACATCGAGCACGAGATCGCCGATCCATACGTTGGAGGCTGACGTCGATCCTCGAGACGTGGGGAGGGTCGTCCGTGGGGTCTACACCACCCAGGCACGATTCCCGTTGGCGCACGAACCGCGTTCGATAGCCAGTGAATGCCCAGCGTTGGAGCCAGAGGCGGAAAGCCAGGGGCGCGGGCCCGGTGTTACGGCCGCGCGATGGTTTCACCACGGCCGGCCAGGGCTCGTGGGATCGTCCGCCTGCTAGGATCAGCGACGTGCTCCCTCTTCGTTCGCTGTTGCCTGGGCTGTGCGCCGTGCTCCTGGGCTGCCCTCCGTCTACGACGCCGCCTTCCGAGCCGCCCGACGAGGCGGTCACGCCCCGCGATCCGATCGAGCACGCCCATCGGCTGCTCGAGCAGGGCAAGCCCGACGAGGCGTTGGTGGTGGTCGAGGACGCGCTGGTCTCCCGTTCCGACGATGCCGAGCTGTGGTTCTCTAAAGGGGTGGCCCTGCGGGCCCAGGGCCAGACCGACGCGGCCATCGAGGCGTGGCAAGAGGCGCTGAGCCTCAATGATGAGCTGGTCGCGGCCCGCCACGGCTTGGCCGCCCTCGAGCTCGAGGCGGGGCGCTACGAGGCGGCGGTCGAGGCCTACGTGGCGCTTTTGCAGATCGAGCCCGATTTCAAGGATGCCCACTACAACCTTGGGCTGGCCCTGCTGGGCCTGGGGCGTACCGAGCAGGCCCAGGGGGCGCTGCGCAACGCCCATCGGCTCGACCCCGAAGATCCCGACGTCGCGGTCGAGCTCGGTCGGCTGCTGGCGTTGGAGGGCAAGCTGGCCGAGGCGACCGAGCTGATTGGTCCGGCGGCGGCCAAGGCCAAGGACGACGCGGGGATCCAGTCGACCTACGGGTGGTTGCTCGAGCGTCAGCGTCGCTACGCGGAGGCGGTGCGCTACTTCGAGGCCGCGGTGGCACTCGCGCCCGACGACGACGATGCTCGCTTGGGCCTGGCTCGTTGCTGGATGCGGACGGGCAAGGAGCAAGAGGCGGCCACCGAGCTGTCCGGGATCGCCAGCCGACGGCCCGACGATCCGGCGGTCTGGTTGGCCTGGGGCAGCGTGCTGGGCAAGCTAGGGGACTACGACGCGGCCGTGGAGAAGCTCGACCGCACCCTGGCGCTGGCTCCTGGCCTGCAATCGGCCCACGTGCAGAAGATCGGGACCCTGGTGCTGGCCAAGCGCTGCAAGGACGCCAAGCAGGCCAACAAGAAGCTCGAGCGACTCGGGCCCAGCGATCGCGCCAAGCGGGCGACCAAGAACGCGCTCGCGCCCTGCAAGTAGCAGCGAGGCGGGCGGGCCTCGGGCGGGCCTCGGGCGGGATGGCGGACGGGCCGGCAGGCGGGCGTCGGCTGGGCCGGTGTTGGTTCGCGCGCGCTCATCGTCGCAATTGGCCCATGGGTGACAGTCGGTGAGGGAGCACGTCATATCCTCGTGAGGGGGGGTGAAGGCAGGGGAGGTCGTCGACGATCGGGGGTTGTCATCGATCGTCGAAGGAGCAGGGCCCTGGAAATCACGGGCACGATAGGGTCATGTCGATTGTCGTCCTCGTTTCCGTCTGTGCTGCCTTTGTCATCATCCTTCGAACTGTGGCAATTGTTCGATGCTCTGGGCCATGAATGACGCACTCGGGTCACGAGACCCAAAGATGACATTTTGCAATTGATGAGAGTTCCCCTGAATGTGCTGACCTAAAATGTTCCACTGCCATCTGCTAGGTTTTCCCATGACGTGAAGGGTACCAGGGGATTTCAACACGCCGAGGCCGGACGCTGCATCGGCGGGTACGAGCTCGTGCGGCGGATCGGTCGGGGGGGGATGGCGGAGGTCTGGGTGGCTCGTCGTCCGTTGGGCGACAAGGGCACCAAATTCGTGGCGATCAAGCTCTTGGCCGATCACCACGTGGGCAACGAGCGCTACGGGCGGATGTTTCGCGCCGAGGCCGAGCTCGCGGCCGTGCTCAGCCACGCGAACGTCGTCCAGGTGTTCGACGAAGGGGAGGACAACGGGCGCAGCTACCTGGTGATGGAGTGGGTGGACGGCGTCAACCTGCTCAAGCTCGAGGCGGTGTTGTCGCTCATCGCCGACGATTCGACTCGCTTTCGGATTTCCGCCTATATCATCGGGCAGCTGCTGCATGCGCTGAAGTACGCCCACAGCATCACCTCGTACGACGGCAACCCGCTCGGGGTGGTCCACCGGGACGTCTCGCCGCAGAACGTCCTCATCAGCAACCAGGGGGAGGTCAAGCTGACCGACTTCGGGGTGGCCTATCAAAAGAGCGAGGAGAGCTCGGGGATCCACGTCAAGGGCAAGGTGCGCTACATGGCGCCCGAGCAGCTGGCGGGCAAGACCCGCTCTCCGGTGGTCGACCTCTATGCGGTTGGAGCCCTCTTGCACGAGCTGCTCGACGGCAACCGGTTCCGCGATCCCCACGAAGACGCTCGGGAGCTGATCTCGATCGTCTTGTCGGGCCAGATCCCGCCGCTCTCGCGCCCGGCTCCGGCCGCGCTCGACCAGCTGCGGGTGCGCCTGCTCGAGCCGGATCCCAAGCGGCGGGTCCAGTCGGCGCAGGAGGCGTTGCGGATGCTCAAGCGCTATCCCGGCTACGGCGATGCACGCGAGGAGTTGACCCGGCTGTGCGGCAACCTCACGGGGGTCGTCAAGCCGAGGACCGGTCCGGGGCAGTCGTCGGAGCTGCCGATGGCCGATCGGCGCACGGTCCCGTTCATCGGTCGGATGTTGGCCAAGCCGTTGGTGAACCCGGCGGCGCTGAGTCCTCGGCCGGCGGCGCCAGTCTCGTCGGCCGTCCCATCGTCGACCCCGTCATCGATCCCTTCGCCGAGCGTCGGTCCGCCGCCGCCCTTTGGCTCGTCATCGATGACGACCCATCCCCTCGAGCCGGCCTCGGATGCGCTCATCACCGGAGACACCCTGTTCATCGAGCCGCAGACGCTCCCCGAGGACGACGACGAGGCGCTGGTGACGACGATCCCCAAGGGGGTGGCGGGTCCGGGGGTGGTGCTCGCGCCCCGCAAGGAGCGATCGTCCGAGCCGGTTCCCGTGTCGGTGCCGGCGGCGGTGGCCGGATCCCCGGCGGAGCCCTCGTCTCGTCCCACGCGCTCCGCCGGGGCGCCGAGCTCTGTGCCAGCGCACCCCTCCGATCCGATCTCGATCTTTTCGTCGTTGCAGGCGCCGAGCTCCGCTGCTGCTCCGGCGTCGGGCTCCGCCACGCCCGGCCCCGAGCGGGGTGGACCAGCGTTGTCTGCCGCCGCCGTCTTGGGGCGCGCCGGGGCGCCGTCGATGCCGCGGCCGGGTGGCGCTGGGGTGCCGTCGACGCCCGGCTCTGTGCCCGTGGGATCTTCGCCGACGCCGGGTCCGGTGGTTGGAGGGGCGGCGGCGATGCCCGGCCCGCTCCCCGTGGTGCCGCAGCCGTCGATCCCTCACCCGTTTCACCGAGGCGCGCCATCGCCGATGGCGGGCACGCCCGCCATGCCCGCCATGCCCGCTACGCCCGCCATGCCCGCTACGCCCGCCATGTATGGGTGGTCCGGAGCGGCGGGCTACGATCGGGGGTCTGATCCCGCGTCGAGCCACTGGTCGGGCGACGGCGGAGTGATGGTGGCCGACCCCGGCGTCGGGGGGAGCGCGACCGATCGCGACATCCCCCCGGTGATGTACCCCGGCGAGGGCACCGACACTTCTTGGCAGCCCGTGCCCGCCGGAGTGCGACCCAAGGGAGTGGTCGCGGCCGTCATCGTATTTGGGTTGGTCGCGGTCGCGGTGATGTCGGTGGGATTGACGTGGTTGTTCTCCACCCAAGATCACCCCGCGGCCGCTATTGCGATGAAGGACGACGGCCCCCGATCCAGCAAGCCCGGATCGGCCCAGGCCAGCGCGCTCACGGCTGTTCCGCCGGCGGCCCAGCGTTCGAGCAGTGATCCACCGGCCGAGGACGACGTGGGCTCCGACCAGGAGGAGAGCGCGAACGGTGACGGGGGGTCGAAGGTCGCGGTCGACGATGGGGCGAACGCCGACGAACCGGCGCCGGAGATCCGCCTCGGGCCCGCGACGTCTACGACGCCCGCGACGCCGGCCGCCTCGCCCCCGCAAGCGGCCCCCGTTAGTCCCGAAGCGGCCGATCCTCCTCGGGCGTCGGTACGGGTCGAGGCCAAGCCCGGGTTGACCCGGGCCCAGCTCAAGATCGGTTCGAAGGTGATCAGCGTGGGAACGCGGCGACGCAATCGAGTTCAGGTTGCCCCGGGAAGAAAGACCGTGATGTGGCGGACTCACCCCAACGCGCGCTGGCAATCGGGGGGATCCCACGTCTTTCGCTCGGGGAGGGTGCATCGCTTCACGATCGGCTACGCGGGCATCATCAAGGGATCTGGCTAGCCGAGGGGAGGACGCTCGATGGGGGGAATCGAACTCGTGCCTCGTGCCCATGATCTCATTGCGGCGCCCGTGCTGCCGGCGCATCTTCCTCGGGGCTGGATGCTCGGTGGCCACGTCGTGGACGGCTGGTTGCGCGACGGAGGGATGGCCGCGATCTACCGCGGTCATCGGGTCCGGGACGGGCGACGGGTGGCGATCAAGCTCCAGCTCGCGGTGACGGCGGGCGACGCCGAAGTCGAGGCCCTTTTCGATCGCGAGGCCGATGCGCTCGGTCGCGTGGCGGGAACCGAGGCCATCGTCGAGCTCTACGAAGCCGGCACGCTCGCGGACGGCCGACGCTACCTGGTGCTGGAGTGGATCGACGGCGAGGATCTCGAGGAATTGCTCGACCGGGTCCGCAACCGCGACGAGCGGCTGTCGATCCCCCGCGTGTGCCGGATCGGGCAAGAGATCGCGCGCGGACTCGCGACCCTGCACGCCCATGGTCTGGTGCATCGTGACCTCAAGCCCGCCAACGTGATGGTGAGCCGGGCTCCGGACGGGACGCCGGTGGTTAAGCTGCTGGACTTTGGTCTGGTGGCGCAGGTGGGGACCGCGGGGGAGGGGGAGGGCGGGACGGTTCGAGGGACCTCGGCCTATATGCCCCGCGAGCAGCGGGCGGGTGGGCCCCCGGCGCCGTCGATCGATCTGTATGCGCTGGGGGTCGTCTTGTTCGAGGCGCTGACGGGCAAGTGCATGCCCCCGGGATCTTGGTCGCCGCGAGATCTGCCTCGACGATTGGATACGTTGCGTAAGGATGTCCCGGCCCGGCTCGCCCAACTGGTGCAGTCGTGCATCCACCACGATCCCCAGTCCCGGCCGGCGTCCGCGACCGAGGTCACGACGCGGCTGGCAGAGGTGCTGCGGCGGCTCGAGGCGGCCTTGGTCTCCGCCGATCCCTCGCGGGAAGAGCCGGGGCGCATGGGCGGAACCCTGGGTGGGCGGCGGGCCGCGCTCGACCATGCGCGCACGGGGACCACCGAGGTCGCGCTGACCCACCAGGACGTGCTCACGCAGAGCGGATCGAGTTTGGGCGCGTCGTTGGTCGCTGCGTCCGGGGACGCGCCCATCCATGGACTCGACGATGGTCTCGACGGTGGTCTCGACGAGCTACTGCCCCGGTCGCGTGCACGCTGGTGGGTGGTCGCCTCGGTCGCCATGCTGGTGGTGGGCGGGCTGTGGTCGTGGGGGAGCGGTCGGGTATTCGCCGCGCTCAATGGCGACGCAGGGGTCATCGTGCGAGCCGAGGCGGGTGTCGGCTCGGAGCCCGAGGTGATCCAGCCGCGCCACTGGCCGGTGTCTCCTCGGGTCGGAGCGGAGCCCGGGGCGGTGGCTGAGCCCGAGCCCGAGCGACCTGTGCCTCACGCCGACGAAGCGCCGAGGCGCGAGGTCGCGTCCCTGCGCGAGCGTTCGCCGGAACACCAGCCTTCGCGCGTATCGCCGGGTCTCCGGGCGTGCGACGCCAAGCGCCGTGAGGCGCTCGCGGCCAAGCGAGCGCGGGATTGGAAGGGCGTGCTCGTTGCGACCCGTCTTCGGGCTTGCTGGTCCACGCCGGCACAACGCCTCGATCGCAAGCGGTTGCGGGTGACCGCCTTCGCCGAGCGCGACGACTTCGACCGCTGCATCGCGGAAGCGGGTCGCAGTCGGGATCCCGAGGTCGTCGCCCGAGTCCGCTACTGCACGCATGGCCGGTCCGGGTGACCGCGCGATGTGTGAGATGGCTCCAATATCCGGGTCTCGGGTGGGTCTCGGGGGGAGATCGCTCCTGTCGAAGGTGGGGCGAGGGGGTGGCGAAGGCGAGAGCGAGGGTAGGGCGGTCCTGGCGCGATCGGGGGGTCCGAGACCGCGGGGCGCACTGGAGCACCGTGCGGCCGGCCCAGGGCCTCGGTTCGGGTGCGCTGGTCCCGGACATCTCGCGCGGATCGCTGCCCCTATACTTCCCCGAATTGACGATGACGGACCGCACCACCGATCTCCCTCGTCTCGACGTTCGTGAGGCCCTCACCTTCGACGATGTGCTCCTCGAGCCGGGTTATAGCGAGATGCTGCCCGCCGAGGTCTCGGTCTCGTCGCGCCTGACCCGACGGATCGAGCTCCAGACCCCCGTCTTGTCGGCCGCCATGGATACGGTCACCGAGGCAGAGACCGCGATCTGCATGGCGCGGTTGGGGGGCATGGGCATCGTGCACAAGAACCTCGATCCCGAGCAGCAGGCCCGCGAGGTTCGCAAGGTCAAGAAGGCCGAGAGCGGCATGGTCATCGATCCGCTGACGATAGGTCCCGACCAGACCCTGCGGCATGCGCTGGCGCTGATGGCCCACCATGGTTTCTCGGGGTTGCCGGTGGTCGCCCAGGGGCGCCTGTGCGGGATCCTCACCAGCCGCGACGTCCGCTTCGAGACCCGCCTCGACCAGCGGGTGGGTGACGTGATGACCGGGGATCCGATCACCGTAGAGGAAGGGATCTCGGTCGACGACGCCAAGCGGGTGCTGCACAAGAACCGGATCGAGAAGCTGCTGGTGACCTCTAGCAGCGGTCAGCTGGTGGGGCTCATCACCGTCAAGGACATCCTCAAGGCCGACGATCACCCGCACGCGATCAAGGACGCGCTGGGCCGGCTGCGGGTAGGGGCGGCGGTGGGGACTAGCGCCGACACCATGGAGCGGGTGGCTGCCCTGGTCGAGCAGGGGGTCGACGTGGTGGTGGTGGACACCGCGCACGGGCACAGCAAGCGGGTGCTCGACACCGTGCGCGCGATCCGGGCCGAGTACCCCGATCTTCAGCTGTTGGCGGGCAACGTGGCCACCCCGGCGGCGGTGGAGGCCCTGGCCGACGCGGGGGCCGACGGGGTCAAGGTGGGGATCGGGCCGGGCTCGATCTGCACCACGCGGGTGGTGGCTGGGGTCGGCGTCCCGCAGATCACCGCGATCGCCGAGTGTGCGGTGGCGGCCCGCAAGGCGGGGCTTCCGCTGACCGCCGACGGCGGAATCAAGTACTCGGGCGACGTGGTCAAGGCGCTGGCGGCGGGGGCCGACGCGGTGATGATCGGCAGCCTCTTTGCCGGCACCGACGAGGCTCCCGGCGAGAAGGTGCTGCTGTCGGGGCGTAGCTACAAGGTCTACCGGGGCATGGGCTCGCTGGGGGCGATGGCGGCGGGCAGCAAGGATCGTTATTTCCAGCACGACGTCACCGAGCGCAAGTTGGTGCCCGAGGGGATCGAGGGCCGGGTGCCGTACCGGGGGCCGCTGGCCGAGAGCGTGCATCAGCTGGTGGGCGGCTTGCGCTCGGGCATGGGCTACGTGGGGGCGGCCACCGTCGAGCAACTGCAAAATCGGGCTCGTTTTCGCCGGATCTCGACCCAGGGCCTGCGGGAGAGCCACGTGCACGACGTGATCATCACCAAGGAAGCGCCCAATTACCGGACGGAGTAGCCGTGGTGGCCGAGCATCAGACCCTCCTCGTCATCGATTTCGGATCGCAGGTCACCCAGCTCATCGCCCGTCGGGTGCGGGAGCTGGGGGTCTACGCCGAGATCCTCCCCTGTGACGCGCCGCTCGAGCGGATCGCGGCCAAGAACCCTCGGGGCATCGTGCTCAGCGGAGGGCCTTCGTCTATCGGAGGACCGGACGCGCCGCGGGTGGATCCGGGCGTGCTCTCGCTGGGCGTGCCCGTCTTGGGGATCTGCTATGGCCTCTATGTGCTGGTCGACGCGCTGGGCGGCACGGTGCAGGGCTCCGACTCTCACGAGTACGGTCCGGCCGATGTGGAGGTACTCGACGCCCGCGGCCCGCTTTCGCCCTTCGTGGTGGGACAGGTCGAGCCGGTGTGGATGTCGCATGGCGATCGGGTGACCGCCCTTCCGCCGGGTTTTGTCACCGTGGGGCGCTCGGAGCACTGTCCGCACGCGGCGATCGTCGACCCGCAGCGGCGACTTTGGGGGGTGCAGTTTCACCCCGAGGTCGCGCACACCCCCCGCGGGTCGCAGGTGCTCGGGGCCTTCGTGGATCTGTGTGGCTTTGGCCGCGACTGGAGCATGAGCCGCTTCGTGGAAGAAGCGGTGGAGGCGATCCGGGCTCGGGTGGGCGACACGGGCACGGTTTTGTGTGGTCTGTCGGGCGGCGTGGACTCCTCGGTGGCCGCCATGCTGGTCGAAAAGGCGATCGGCGATCGTCTGCGCTGTGTGTTTGTGGACAATGGCCTGCTGCGCAAGGGCGAGCGAGCCGAGGTCGAGCGCATGTTCGAGGGGCGGCTGCACAACCCGCTCGTGGTCGCCGACGCCGGCGATCGCTTCTTGGCCGCGCTTTCGGGCGTGACCGACCCCGAGGTCAAGCGCAAGCGGATCGGGGCCACCTTCATCGACGTCTTCGACGAGCAGGCCCAGGCGCTGGGGGGGGCCGACTTCCTGGTGCAGGGGACGCTCTATCCGGACGTCATCGAGAGCGTCTCCTTCAAGGGCCCCTCGGCCACGATCAAGACCCACCACAACGTGGGGGGCTTGCCCGAGCGCATGAAGATGGGGGTGGTCGAGCCGCTGCGGGAGCTGTTCAAGGACGAGGTCCGACGCCTGGGCCTGACGCTGGGGTTGCCCGAGGACATGGTCTGGCGGCACCCCTTCCCCGGCCCGGGCTTGGCGGTGCGGGTGCTGGGTGAGGTCACCGGTCCGCGCTGTGCGAGGCTGCGCGAGGCGGACGCGATCATCCTCGAGGAGATCCGTCGGGCGGGGCTTTACCGCGATCTGTGGCAGGTCTTCGGGGTGTTGTTGCCGGTCAAGAGCGTCGGGGTGATGGGCGATGGTCGCACCTACGAGAACGCCTTGGCGGTGCGGGCGGTGGAGAGCACCGACGCCATGACGGCCGACTGGGCCCGGTTGCCCTACGAGGTGCTCGCTCGCTTGTCGACCCGGATCATCAACGAGGTCCGCGGGATCAACCGGGTCTGCTACGACATCAGCAGCAAGCCACCCGCCACCATCGAGTGGGAGTAGCCGTGGCGCGCGTTCGTCACGACGACCACGGGGGATCGGGTCGAGGTGCGGGTCGGTCGGGCTCGGCGGGGTCGGGCTCGGCGGGTTCAGGCTCGGCGGGCGGGGATCGGGCCTTGGTCGTCGCCGAGGCCACGCCCGCCGAGGTCGAGGCCCCGGGGATCCGACCCCAGCGTTTCTCCGAGTACATCGGCCAAGCGGCGCTCAAGCGCAAGCTCTCGGTCTTTGTGCAGGCGGCGCGGCAGCGGGGGGAGCCCCTCGATCACACGCTGCTGCACGGGCCTCCGGGCCTGGGCAAGACCACCATGGCCCAGATCCTCGCCCACGAGCTGGGGGTTGCGATCCACATCACGTCGGGGCCGGCGATCGAGCACAAGGGGGTCTTGGCGGGGCACTTGACCGCGCTGTCTTCGGGCGATGTGTTGTTCATCGACGAGATCCATCGGCTCACGCCCACGGTGGAGGAGAGCCTCTACTCGGCGATGGAAGACGGCCGGATCGACTTGCCGGTGGGGGAGGGCACGCGGGCCCGGACCATGCCGTTTTCGTTGGCCCCGTTCACGCTGGTGGGCGCGACCACTCGCACGGCGCTCTTGTCGGCGCCCTTGCGCGAGCGCTTTCAGATCATCGAGGGGATCGACTTTTACGCCGACGCCGAGCTGGCCCAGATCGTTCAGCGAACCGCGGGTCTTTTGGAGATGCCGGCCAGCCCCGAGGGGGCGGCCGAGATCGGTCGTCGTAGCCGGGGCACGCCACGCATTGCCAACCGACTGACCCGGCGAGTCCGCGACTTTGCCCAGGTACGGGGCCGGTCGCGGATCGAGGCCGAGGACGCCGAGTACGCCCTCGAGCAGCTCGGGATCGACAGCGCGGGTCTGGATGGTACCGATCGTCGGATCTTGGGGGCGATCCTCGAGCAGTTCAGCGGTGGCCCGGTGGGGATCGACGCGCTGGCCGCTACGCTCAGCGAGCCACGTGACACCCTCGAAGATGTCTACGAGCCCTTCTTGCTGCAGCGAGGCTTCTTGGTGCGCACCCCTCGGGGTCGTCAGGTCACCCGCAAGGCCCGCAACCACCTCGGTCGCTCCGCCGGCCCCGAGCCGTCCTCGTCGGTTCGTCAGGGCGAGCTCGATCTCTAGTGCCTCGTGCCGGAAGTTCGTGCCGGGTTGGGCACGGCACTACACGAGCGCTCGAGTCCCGAGACGAGACGGAGCGTCCGGTGTCGTCTCTACCTCCCTTTGACGAGCGCTTCATGATCCTCGATGAGCGTCTCGAGCGCCGCCTCGAGCGCTTCGTCCTCGAAGATCTCCGCGAGCAGCTCCTCTTCGAGTCGAGCCATCTTGGCCATGGCGTCGGTGCTCGTGTTGAGTACCGCTGCCTGGGCCTCGTCGGACAGCTCGATGCTCTTGAGCTGCCCGAGCGCCGCGAGCTTGGTCGCGAGTGCTTGCCGGCGCTCGTCGAGTAGGGCTTGCGCCTCGGCCACGCCGGCCTTCTTGTCGGGAGCGTCGCGGACGGTGGTCACCAGCTGGTCGGTGAGCGCGCTAAGCTCGGCCATGGTCGCGGTGGCTTGCTCGTCCTTCTTGCAGGCGCCGAGGGGGAGCACGACCATCAATAGCAGCAAGACCAGCGAGCAGACGCGAGCAGCCATGGGCACGAGCGTAGTCGACCGACGGCGTCGATGGGGGACCGAGGGCCTGGCGGGACGGCGGTACCGGTGTGGTGCCTCACGTGCGCATGCGTTCTCGAGCCCGCGGCCCGCGGCTACGACGGTGGCCCCGCGTGCGGCTACGACGGGCAGGTGCCGCAACCATTGGCTCCGATCGCCGCGACGCAGTCGGAGTCCCAGCTGATGTCGCAGCAAAAGGGATCGACTATGCACACGCAGCTCTCGACGCTGTTGATCTCGCAGCCTGGTGTCGGGTGCAGCGAGCAGCAGGGCCCGTCGCCGTCGTCGGGGACGCACGCGGGGCCGCACAGATCTGCGCCCACCCGGCCCACGCAGGTGGGATCCCACAGGACGTTGCAGCAGAAGGGATCCAGGGCGCAGACGCAGCTCTCGATGTCGGGATCGGTGCAGCCGGGGGTGAGCTGCTCGGTGCAGCAATCCTCGTTCATGTCGCCGCCGGAGTCGTCGCAGGCGTCGCAGCTGTCAGCCGCGATCTCTGCGCAGATCTCGTCCCACTGGACGTTGCAGCAAAAGCCATCGAGGGCGCAGACGCAGCGCTGGACCTCCGATTCTTCACAGCCGGGGCTGTTGTTGTCGATGCAGCAATCCCCGACCCCGCCCTGCGGTCCCTCGCACGGGGGGGCGTCGACGGTCAGATCGAGGGTATAGCCGCCGGCCGGATCATCAGAGAAGACGCTGTAGACCCGCAGCAGGTAGGCGCCTTGTGGCAGGCAGCCGCTCGCGATCGACTCGAACGACGTCAGGCCGGTCGAGGCGCTGATGAAGACCCCGTCGGCGTCGGTGAGGGCGAGATCCATGTCGGGGGGATTGTCACCGTCGAGCTGGGCCTCGATGCGGGCCGTCTCGCTCAGCTGCACCGCGTACCAGTCTTCGTCTCCTTCACACAGCGCGCGATCGGCCAGCAACCCGGGCATGAGCAGCGGTTGCTCCAGCGCCTGGGTAGGGTCGTTGTTGGGCTCGGCGTCGTCGTTGTCGCACGGGCCCGCCGTGCTGCCGCACTGGCCCGAGTTGGGGATGCACTGACGGGCGGCCGCGCCCTCGACCGATTGCACCGGCTGGGGCGAGCAGACGTAGTCGTCCCCGCACTCGGAATCGTCGCTACACTGAAGGCCGCAGGCGCCGGTGCCGGCGCTGGTGGGCAGGCACAGGTCTTGGTCGTCTCCGCACTGCACGTCGAACGAGCAGGGGTCGCACAGTTCGGCGGTGTCGTTGCCCCCCAAGGTCACGTTGACGCGATGGGTCCCGCTGGGGGGGGCGTCGGTGCGGTGGTCGCAGTCGCCCTCGGCATCGTCGTCGTCGCTGGCCGAGAGCAGGTAGAAGAGCGGGACCGTGGTGCCCTCGGGCTGGCCCACCGCGATATTGGGCACCAGCCCCCGCCAGGTACCCGAGACCATGTCTCCGCCGCTCAGCTCCATGGTGACCAGGGTGGTCTTGGAAAAATCGATGGGATCCCCCGGATCCTCGGTGGCATAGACTGCGTAGGGGAGCGCGCCCAGGCCCTGGTCGTCGGAGATCTCGGCCACCAGCGGCAGATCGAGGGTGGTGGTGAAGTCCGCGGGGGTGTGCTCGATGACCGGGGCTTGGCCGGGGCAGTCTTGGCCCGATCGCTTCCGCAGTACGATCACGTAGTCCTTGTCGACGGGCGGGTTGTCGCGGTCGTCGGCTCGCAGCGTCAGCGTGTAGCGATCGTCGGCTTCGACCTGGGCGCGGGAGGGGCACCAGCTCCAGGTGCCCGCGCGGCCGCTGGGATCGGACATCAGCTGGGCGCCCTCGATGAGCGGGGCTACCTGGGTCAGCTCGATGGAGGCCGAGTCGGGATCGTCGATCTCCAGGGTCAGCGTCAGGCAGTCGGTCTGATCGAGGTCGAGCACCGTGCCGGCGCCTAGCGGCCGCCGAAACACGGGCATGCTGCCCACGCCCACGGCCCCGCGCACGTCGATGGGTACCGGGAGGGTGGTGCGATGCCGGCCGTCGGAGACGCTGAACTCGAATACGTGCGTGCCGATCTGGCTGGCCAGCGGGGTGAAGCTGAAGATCCCCAGACCGGCCGGGTTCTTGTCGAGCGATGCCGTCGCCTCGAGATCGGGAAGCTCGTTGGCGGTGAAGTCGAAGGTCAGCGCGTCTCCTTCGGGGTCGCTGGCCACCAACTGGATCACCAGGGGTTCGCCGACCACGGCCACCTGCTCGCCGACATCGAGCAGTGTAGGGGGATTGCCGCGCTTGCACCCCGTCAGGGTCAGCAGTAGCGCGATCGCCCACAGTCCCAACCCGGGCCGGCCGGAGGGGCCGTGCCGAGATCTGGGCCGGGTGTGAGGCTCAGATCTCGGCTGGGTGCGGGGCCCAGATCGGGTCCGAGTCCCGGGTCCGGATCTGGGCCGAGTCCCGGACTGGGGCGCGCTGGAACCTTGGGATCCATCGACGGCGCTGGATGGAAGAAGAGGATCGAAGTACGACATCGACAGGCGCCCGTCGGACGAATTATCTGCGTCACTCCCCGGTCTCGCAAGGATCGGCGCCGGGTGAGGGCCACGGGCACCGACGCGCGATTGTGTCGCGGTGGAGGAACATATCGTTCCATGCCCGCGACTCACCTCGGTGGAACGTCGACGAAGAAGGGAGTCGGGGTGCACCCGGGCGTGCGGCCCGTGGACCGGAAAGGGACGCGTAGGTCCCGCGTCACGTGCGATACAGGATGGTCGACGTTGGGTCCTTGGGGGCGCCAGAGCCGGGAGCGGGCGCTATTCTTTCATCGGCATGTCTGGGCACGGGAACCGCTACGATGAGACTCAGCGCAAGGAAGCGCTCGATATCCTGCGCAGTGGGGGGTCGGTGGTCCAGGCGGCACGGGTCACCGGAGCCTCGAGACAGACGGTCTATCGCTGGGCTCGGGCGGCCAAGGTGGACCCGCCAGGACCATGGGTCTTCGATCGAGAAGGGATGCGTCGCATGTTCGACCGAGGCGCTACGGTCCAGGACGTCGTCGAAGCCTATGGATGCTCGATCCGGTACGCCTACGCGGTCAAGAGCGGCGAGCTGGTCTGATTCGAGCCAAGCCTGTCACTCGATAATCCAGTGCGGCATTCTCCCCCTGGATTAAAGTGTTACAGATTTGCAAGTACGCCCGAGTCGTGTATCACGGTGGGTACGCCAGGCCGATCTTGCCATCGGCCGTCGAAGGGAGATCCTCCATGATCGAGCCACGTATCTCCGTGTTGGACGAGCGCCCGGGCCCTCGTCCTGTCGTACGAACTGATCCGGTGCGAGCCGAGGTCGACCTCGAAGCGCTCACCGAGTGGCTGCTGGCCGGCCTGAACCTATTCGTCCGCGAGGGGTTGCCTTCGCGGCAGGCGGTCGACGATGCGGCCTTGCGGGTGGTGTTGGCCGCGGCCTTGCGTCGGACGGGTAGCATCTCCGGGGCCGCCGCGGTGCTCGGCACCTCGCGTCGGGCGCTGCGGGACGCGATGAAGCGCCTGGGGATCTACGACCGATGGCGCGGCCGCGGCCGTGGCCGTGGTCGCTCGACGGTCCGCGCGGACGCGTCTGGTGTCGGCGGTGTCGACGGCGTTGGCGGCGTCGGCGGGGACGGCGGGGACGGCGGGGACGGCGGGGACGGCGGGGACGGCGGGTAGATGCACCGTGACCACGGTCCCGCTGGGGCTCGGTTGCCGGTCGAGCGTGCCATCGAGCGAGTGGACGACGTCGTGGCAGACCAACAGCCCTCGGCCAGGGCCGCTCGGCCCGTCGTACGCTCCGAGCATGCCCTGGCTCAAGCATCGCCCTGGCATCAAGCTCTACGCGCCGCAGGTCATCGTCGCCGGTCGACCCTTTGCGGTCCGGGTGGTGCTCGAGTGCGAGGCGCCGGTGCCCGCGGACGCGGTGGATACTCGAGCACCACACGGCCGTGCCGGCGCGGGCCTGTCCGGTGGCGGATGCCGACGACACGCGGATCGTGTGTATCGCCGACGATCCGGGGACCCGGATCGAGCCGGTCACGCAGCTGGCGGAGGACCTGGCCGCCCTGGTGGCGGCGTTCGAGGCCGCGCGCTCGGCCCTGCCGGTGCCGCGGACATGGCGGCCATGGTGCCCTCGTTTCTCGCGGCGGCCCGGCGCCTGGGCGGGGCGGTGTGCCGGGCGGACATGAACATCCGCGGGGTTCGGGACGAGGTGGAGTTTGCTCTGACCACCCAGCGAGACGGTGACGGATCCCTCGCCCGCACCGTGCTAGAGGTCCGTCCTCCGTGGCCCGTCGATGGGCGCTGGCATCAGCGCTGGGACGGGACCCATGCGCCCGGGCTCCTGCCGCCCGCCTGGGCTCTTGGCGCTGGTGGGCGAGGCCAGCGGCCTGGTCGTCGACACGGAATCGATCCGGTTGGTGTTCCCCTCGTGTCCAGACCCGAGCCCAGATCGAGCCCGGGACTGGGTCGAGTCCCACGTGGCGCGCCTGGAGAGCCTGCTGTTGGTCGTCCGGCAGCTTTCGGGGCGAGATGCGGGCTATCGTTGAGGTGCGTGGCCGGCGCGCACGCGGCGGGGCTCTGTGATAGGGTGATCGATAGCAGGGGTATGGGTGACCGGCTCGACAAGACGATGATCGACGACCGGGCGCGGGGTTCGGCCGCCGATTCCGAGCCCGATGCGCCGCAGCCCCGGATCATGGCCGATACCGATCGCTTCGAGGCCCGGGGGACCGTGGCCAAGGGCGGGATGGGCTCGATCCTCGACGTCTACGATCACCGGATGCAGCGCCAGGTGGCGATGAAGGTGCTCCACGACGATCTGGTCAGTCGCCCCGGCGAGCTGGAGACCTTCGTCAACGAGGCCCAGATCACCGGGCAGCTCGACCATCCCAACATCGTCCCCGTGCACGACATGGGGCGCGATCACCAGCCGCCCTGGTTTGCGATGAAGCTGGTGCAGGGCGAGAGCTTGGCCCAGCTCTTCCGGCGGATCGGCCCCGGCCCGCTGCCCGGAGCCTCGATCGAGGCCTTTCTCACCGTCATGATCAAGGTGTGCGACGCGGTGGCCTTTGCCCACAGTCGCGGGGTGCTTCACCTGGATCTCAAGCCCCACAACATCATGGTCGGCAGCCACGGTCAGGTCTACGTGATGGACTGGGGGATCGCGGTCCGCTGCCGTCAAGACGAGGACGGGCACCTGTATCCGGTGGAGAACAAGCAGGGCCTGCGGGGCACGCTGGCCTATATGGCCCCCGAGCAGGCGCGCCGGGGGTTGGGTGGGGTGGACGAGCGCTCCGACGTCTACGGCCTGGGCGCGATCCTCTACCAGTTCCTCACCGGGCGGCCGCCCTTCGAGCCCCGCGGGGTGCTCGAGGACGTGGTGCGGGCGGGCAACAACGTCGTCGTCGACCCGCTCGACAGCCCCACCTTGCGCCAGCCGCCGCCCGGGCTGGCCACCATCGCCATGCGGGCGCTGGCGCTCGATCCCGACGAGCGCTATCCCGATGTCGTCACCTTGCAGCACGAGTTGGAGACCCTGGTGCGAGGTGGCGGTTGGTTTCGCGAGCGCCACTTCGTGGACGGGGACGTGATCGTGCGCGAGGGCGATCTGGGCGAGCGGGCGTTCATCCTCACCGAGGGTCACTGTGATGTGTACAAGCGGTCGGGGGAGCGTTCGGTGCACCTGCGGCGGATCGAGCCCGGGGATGTGTTCGGCGAGACGGCCGTGCTGACCTCGGGGCGCCGCACGGCCTCGGTGGTGGCGGTTGGCAACGTGACCGTCTTGGTGGTCACCCGCGACGCGCTCGAGCGCGAGCTCGAGGCCCGGGGGTGGCTGGGGCCGTTGGTGCGGGCACTGGCCGAGCGTTTCATCGAGGCCGACGAAGAGCGGCTGAAGCTGCGGATGGACGAGGGCCAAGGCGCGGACTCCGGCGCGAGCGAGGTCGCGGACGCCGACGAGGGCGCGGACGCCGGCGCGCCGTCGTCGGATTAGAATGCCCCCGCTCTCGGTCTCACTGGTCGACTTCGAGCTTGACCGTTCCGCCGCGACAGACCACCACTCCCAACGCCCCTTCAGTCCCCCAGCCGCCGACGACGTCCCACCCTTGCGGAATGGACTGGATCTCACGAGGTCGGTCGTCGCGTGTCTTGAGGCCATGCGCCCAGGGCACGGACATGGCAAAACACGCCGTGTACTGCTGCGAGGGTACGTAGGGCGTCTGCCACTCCTCGGTGGGGGTCCACTCCTTTTTGGGAGCGACCGACGCCACGGCCGCGGAATCGGTGTCGATACGACCGGCGAGGCAGCCCACGATGAATGCAGCACTGACCAAGAGTCCGGCGAGAAACTGGCGCATAGAGCCACGCTATCCTCGGTCGGTTCGCTACTGACCTTGGTCCGGCCCTGCTACGATCGCTTCCGTGATGCGACGCGCGGGGATGCGACGCGCGGGGATGCGACGCGCAGGGATGCGACGCGCAGGGATGCGACGCGCAGGCCAGGTCGTCCTGGCGGCGGCGATTGTGGTCGCCGGGTGTGGAGACGAGCCGCAGGGGCGGGAGGAGACCGGCCTCGAGGGGCTACGGCTCGAAGCGGTGCAGCCACGGATCATCGTGCCCGGCTCGCAGATCGAGATCTCGGGGCAATCGTTCCTCGACCGGCCCCTGGGCGTGTCGTGGCTGCGGCTACAGGGCACCTACGCGGACGGCCCGATCGACGCCTACCTGCCGGCCCAGTTCGTCGACTTCGAGCACATGCAGATCGAGGCGGTCCCCGGGGTGCTGGCGCTGTTGGGCCCCACCACCGGCTCGTTCGACGGGCGGGCCCAGGTCGCGATCGACTTCGTCCCGACCGGCCAGCGCCATGCCTCGTTTCCCACCGCGGTAACGCTCGAGCTCCGCGAGCACCTCACGCCTACGCTCGACAGGATCGACGCGGCATCGGAGATCTTCGTCAACGAGCCCATCGAGATCCACGGCGCGGGTCTGCTGCTCGGGGGCAACGAAGGCACGACCTACGCGGTGGTCGAGGGCTGCTTCTCGCCGGCGGCCGGTGACGGGACCTGCGAGCCCATCGTACCGGTCGAGATCCTCGTGCGGCCGGCCGCCCCCTTCGATCGTGAGCACGGGATCTTCGCCTTCTCCCCCCGGATCACCGGGATCGCCCCCGGGGCGTTCACCGGCCAGGTTACGCTGCGCAACGAGCATTCTGACGGGGAGCGCTCGGTCTCTGGGGAGCAGGCGGTGTCCTATACCCTCCAGCCCACCCGGGTCATCCGGATCGGTGACGGCAACGGCGACGACGAAGGCGACGCGGTCGGTACCTTGGGCAGGTACATCCCGGTCCACGGCGGCGGCTTCGTCAGCCCCGAGGACGGGGTCGGGGCCGGCACCGTGCTGCGTTTTTTGGGCACGTACACCGCCGACGAGTTTCCCGAGCCGCTGCCCGTCGATCTCGAGCTCGTCCCCGAGGTGGTCGACGGGCGGACCGTCCGCTACGTGGTCAACGAAGACGACGCCCTCGCGGCGGCGGTCGACGTTCGATACTCCCGCGGGACCTTCGTGGGCGACGTCGTTCCGATCGTGGACTTCGAGGGCCAGGCGCTCGAGGGGGAGCCCACCGCGGTCACCTTCGAGCTGCGGCCGGTGCGACAGGTCGTCTACGTGCAGTTCAACCCTACCTATGTGGAAAGTTTGCGGCTTTTTGGGCTACGGGCCGCCGATCCGCAGATCCGCGAGCGCGTGCTGGCCGTGCTCGCGCGGGATTACGAGGGGGTCGGCGTGGAGCTGCGGACCGAGCCCCCCGACGACTATGCCCTCTACGCCACCATCGAAATCGCTGGGCCCGATCCGAACGGGCTGGGACTGCTCGGCTACGACAACACCCCGGGCAAGGACACGGGCAACCGGCGGCTCAACGATCGGATCGGCGGGGTCAACGCCCAGACGCTCGAGGGGGGGTACCCCGGCTTTGGGGGTGTGTTCATGGAGTCACTGTTTACCTTTTCGCTGCATCCACCGGCCGACACGGTGAAGAGCTCCGACGTGGCCACCGCCACCTTCGACGAGATCTTCGATCCCTTCCGCCCCGATCGCGGGCGCCCGGTGACGTCCGAGGAGCTGGCGGCCGGTAGCCCGCCGATGCTCGACTCGGCAGCGGCGTGCCCGGGCGTCGACCGAGCCACCCAGCGGGCCTGCGCGGTGTTCGTGCTGGGTTCGGTGGTCGGCTCCACCGTCAGCCACGAGCTGGGCCACTCGCTGGGGTTGGCCGATCCCACCGGCGAGCGCTTTCACAACACCGGCGATCAGCCCAACCGCCTGATGGATCCCGGCGCCGCCCGCAGCTTCGAGGAGCGGGCGGAGCTGATGGGCCAGGGGCCCTCGCGTTTTTGCCGGGGGGCCTATGCGTACCTGCGCGAGATCCTCCCCACCGACGAGCCCGAGCCGGGGATCGAGCGACCCGGCTGCTGAAGGCTGAGCGAGGGCTCACTGGCGCGGGCACTCGGGCCGGTCGTGGGCCGAGCGGTAGGGCGCGTCGGCTCTCGATATCGACGCTCCAGCCAGGTCTCGTCCTCCTCGGAGAGGGTCGGGTCTCCCTCATCCGATGTCACATCGCCCGTCGTCACGCCATTGGTGTTTTAAAGCGTCATGTGTCCCCGAAACACCACGCGAGCCGGTCCCCGCATTCGAACCCCCGCATCGGGATCGGCCGGGGCCCGGATCTCGAGCGAGCCCCCCGGCAGATGCACGGCGATCGGCGTGTCGAAGGGCACCCGGCCGCGTCGGGCGGCAGCCACCGCGGTCGCGCAGGCCCCCGTGCCGCAGGCCTCCGTGATTCCGACCCCACGCTCCCACACCCAAAGCCGCAGGCCCTCGGGCTCGACCCGGCAAAACTCGACATTGGTCCCCTCGGGGAACTCGGGGGCTCGCTCGATCCCCGGGCCCAGGCGGCGAGCGAGCGCCTCGGGGTTCTCGTCGGGCCCCGTGAGCGCCACCGCGTGGGGGTTGCCTATGGACACCGCATCGAACACCCGCCCTTCACCGGCGTGTGGGGTCCGCTCGCCCAGCCACTGGCCGGCGCCCATGTCGACGTCGACGTGACCTGCCTCGGTGGAGGGGGCCGTCAGCTGGCAGTGGCGTGGTCCGGCGTCGGTATCGATCGTGATCGCATGGTCACCGGCACCCGCGGCCACCAGCGCGAGGCAGCGCAGGCCGTTGCCACACATCTCGGGCCGGGAGCCGTCGTGATTGACCACCCACATGGATCCGTCGTGTTCGGGGAGTCGCGGGGGTCCGAGCACGAGGATC
Source organism: Myxococcota bacterium (assembly GCA_039194325.1). Taxonomy (GTDB): domain Bacteria; phylum Myxococcota_A; class Polyangia; order Nannocystales; family Nannocystaceae; genus Paraliomyxa. The sequence continues at coordinate 12,056 of JBCCWC010000120.1, read as the reverse complement.
CCGTCGGCGCCCACCCCGGTCCGGCGGTGGCAGGCCCGGGGAGCTAACGCGGTTAGCGCAGTGAGCTCGTCTTGGATCTGAGCGACCGAGGTTTCTCGGCGATCGAGCAGCAAGAAGTCGTTGCCGAGGCCCTCGACCTTGGTGAACGCGAGATCGACCACAACGCGAAGCAGGCTCAGCCGCCGAGGTTGGCGGGCTCGGAAGCGTCGGTCTTGGGCTTATCGGCCTTGGGCTTGTCGGCCTTGGGCTTGTCGGCCTTGGGCTTGTCGGCCTTGGGCGGCGGGGTTGGCTTGGGGGGCTCGGTGTCGGCCGAATCGAGCGGGGGAAGCGCGTCGGCGCCCGCGGCCTCCGGGTCGCTGGAGGCGTCACCATCGGCCGGCGCGGGGGTCGCTTCGGCGTCCGGAGGGGTCGCCTCGGCCTCGGGGGTGGTCGCCTCGGCCTCGGGGGTGGTCGTCTCGGTCGGCGCGTCGGCCACCTCGCCGGGCGCGGGCAGCGGCAGCGGTCGGCCCTCACCGATCTGCTCATAGTTGACGGCCTCGTCTTCGCCGACGAGCTCGGCTTGCTCCTCGTCGTCGCCCTCTTGCAGACGGGACGAGCCGGCGTGGGCGCTGGCGTAGGCCAGGTAGACCGCGCAGACCATGAACGCCGCGGCCAGACCCTGGGTCAGCTTGGCCAAAAAGTCGGCTCCGCCCCCTCCACCGAACACCCCCTGGCTGGCGCCACCGCCCAGCGCGGTCCCCAGCCCGCCTCCTCGTCCCGCCTGGAGCAGCACCACGAGGATGAGCACGATGGTGACGAAGACGTAGACGATCTCGATGAACAGATCCATGGGTCAGCCTGGGGTCGGACGGGGTCAGCCGGGTCGGGCGGTGGTCGCTGCGGCGCGCACGATAGCGAGGAAGGCCGTGGGGTCAAGGGATGCGCCACCCACGAGGAAGCCGTCGACGTCCCCAGCCGCGATGAGGTCGGCCGCGTTGCCGGGTTTGACGCTACCACCATAGAGGACGGATCTGTCGGCGCCGTCGGACCCGAAGCGTTCTCGAAGCCAGCCTCGGATCGCGCCGTGCATCGACGCCGCCTGGTCGGGGGTGGCGGTGCGCCCGGTACCGATCGCCCACACCGGCTCGTAGGCGATCACCAGGCGCGGCCCCATGTGCTCGGGTTTTACTTGAGCCAATGCGGCCGAAAGCTGCGAGATCACCGTGGATTCATGCTCGCCCGCGTCGCGGGCCTCGAGCCGCTCGCCCACGCACAGCACGGTGACCAGCCCCGCGTTCAGGGACGCCGAGAGCTTGGACGCGACGAGCGCGTCGTCCTCGCCGTAGTACGCGCGGCGCTCGGAGTGCCCCACGATGGCACCCTCGACCTCGGCGTCCACGAGCATGGCCGGGCCGACCTCACCGGTGAACGCGCCCTCGTCCTGGGCGGCGACGTCTTGGGCGAGCAGGTAGACCGTGTCGTCGTGGCGGGTGGCGGGCAGGGCGGCGGCCAGTGACAGGTAGGGCGGCGCGATGCCCACGCGGATCTCCCCCGCGGTGGCATGGGGGTTGGACAGTGCGTCCGCCACGCCGTCGGCGACCCCTTGGGCACACACCCGTGCAGCGGCGGGGCGATGGTTTTGCTTCCAGTTTCCGAGAACCCAGGTGATGCGAGGCATGGTGGATCAACCTTGTTCGAGCGACAGTGCGGCGACGCCGGGGAGGGTCTTGCCCTCGATGAATTCCAAGGAGGCGCCCCCGCCGGTGGAGACGTGATCGATCCGCGCGGCGACCCCCGACTGCTGAACGGCCGCCACGCTGTCGCCGCCGCCCACCACGCAAAACCCGGGGCAGTCGGCCACCGCGTGGGCCACCGCCAGGGTGCCCGCGGCAAAGGTCGGGTTCTCGAACAGGCCCATGGGGCCGTTCCACAGCACCATGCCCGCCGACGCGATCGCCTCCGCGCAGCGCGCCGAGGTGGCGGGGCCGATGTCCAACGCCCGCTGGGCGTCGCCCAGGGAGCGGGCGACGTCGACCACCTGGGCTTCGGTCGCGTCGAGCGAGTCGGCCACCCGCAGATCGGTGGGCAGCACCACGTTCACGTCCCGGGCCGCCGCCTTGGTGAGCACGGTCCGCGCATCGGAGAAGCGGTCGGGCTCCATCAGCGATGCCCCCAGCGTGCGGCCCTGGGCGGCCAAGAAGGTGTTGGCCATGGCCCCGCCGATCACGAGGCTGTCGCCGGCCCGCATGCGCTCGACCAGGGCCAGCAGCACGCCGAGCTTGTCGGAGACCTTGGCCCCGCCCACGATCGCCACGAACGGAGGCACCGGATCGGTGACCAGCCGCGACAAGGCGGTCAGCTCCGTGCGCAGCAGGTGCCCCGCGGCCTTGTCACCCAAAAGCTGGGGCACGCCCACCACCGAGGCGTGGGCACGATGGCAGGCCCCGAAGGCATCGTTGACGTAGGCGTCGCCCAGCGCGGCCAGGGCGGCCGACAGTTTGGCGTCGTTTTTGGTCTCCCCGGGCTCGAAGCGTAGGTTCTCCAAGAGCACCACCTCGCCGGCCCGGGTGTCGGTGACCAGCTTGGTCACCCCGTCGCCCACCACCTCGTCGGCCAGCTTGACCTCTACCTCGAGCAGCTCGGCCAGCCGGGTCCCCACCGGGAGTATCGAGAGCGCCGGATCGACCTTGCCCTTGGGGCGCCCCAGGTGCGAGCACACCACCAGCTTGGCCCCGCGCTCTTTGAGCGTGCGGAGGGTGGGCAGGGCCTTGCGGATCCGGGTGTCGTCCCGCACCGTGCGGTCCTCGGTCAGCGGCACGTTGAAGTCGACCCGCACCAGCACGCGGCGGTTGTCGACGTCGAGATCGTCCAGGGTGGCGAAGCGCGGGGCCGTCATCTCGGCGCTCTGAGTACCTCCCCGGTCGAGGCAACGTCTACCGCTTCGATTGTCTGCGGTGGCCAGTGCCGTCACCGGGCCGGCCAGCCCGGTCGCCAGGGTCGGGACGCCGCGGCCGACCCATCATCGACCCATCACCGACCATCGAACCTGCGAGAGGACTCTATTGGGCCGCAACGTCCCGCTGGAGATCTTCGTGCACCAGGTGGATGAGCTCGGTGGACAGACCGATGATCTGCTCTTGGCTGTACCCCTGCTGCCGCATCTCCCGGAACAGCGAGCGAGCCAGGATGTGGACGCCCTTGGTGCTGGTGGGTTCTCGGGATGGGGTCGGGGTGGTGGGCATGGCGATCCTCGTTCGGCTCGCCAGATCGTGAGAGCAAGACTCGCGCCGAAACTTCGTCGCCTACGTCGACCTACATGCAAGATGAAGGGTTTGGAGCCCTTGGATCCCCAACCGTCCGGTCGGTCGAGATCGCGACGTGCACCGGTCTGCGCGGCCGTCCTGCGCAGATCCCTGCACGAACGCCCATGTCGGTCCCCCTGGGCGTGCACGCCGGTGCACGATGTCGGTCGGTACCGCAAGGGCACGCCGGTTGGCCTGGGACTTTGCGTCGGCCCCGGCCCGCTCTGTAGACTCCGCGTCCGAGTTGCCGACGCGATCCCCCATCGCCGTGGCCCTGTCGCTGGTCCTGCTGTCCGGTTGCGGAGGGTGGCGGATCGGCAGCGGACTCTACGTGCGCCATTCCTCGCCCCCCAAGCGAGCGCGCAAGGAGGCGACCTTTGCCTTCGGCGATCCGGGCACCGGCTGGACCCCTGTGCGCAACCTCAAGGATGTCCAGGTGGCCTGGATCCATCGTGAGCTGGGGGGGCTCATCGAGCTCCACGCCCAGTGCGACGACCAGGGGGACAGCTCGCTCGATCAGTTCACCGATCATCTGCGGATCGACTGGGATCATTGGGAGGTCGAGAGTCAGGAGCAAGAGCGCCTGGTCGGCCGGGCTGCGCTGCACACGGTCGCGCTGGCCGAGCTGGACGGGATCGAGCGTCGCAACGAGTTTTGGGTCGTCAAGAAGAACGGGTGCTTGTTCGACCTGCGCTACTCGGCGAACCCGACGCACTTCGACGACGGGCGAGCGGCGTTCGACGACGTGGTCGCGGGTTTTCGGTTTCCCGTGCGAGGCTAGCGGTGAGCGGACGATGATCGATCGCAAGACCCAGCCGCGTACATCGTCGCGGGCGTCGGCATGGGCGTTGACATGGGGGAGCCGGTCATGAAGGGGGTCGAGCGCTTCGGTGCGATCGTGCTCTCGGGGCTCGAGTGGTTGGGTGGCGTGGCGGGGCTGGTGGCGCGGGTGATGCGGGTCGGACCTCGGCGTCCCTTTGGGTTCGACGACATCGCGCACCAGACGGTGGAGCTGGGCGTGCGCAGCCTGCCGATCGCCATGCTGATCACCCTGTTCATCGGGATGATCCTCACCTGGCAGTTCGGGTGGGGGCTCATCGACTTCGGCGCGACCATGGCGATCGGCAACGTGGTGTCGCTGGGGTTGGTGCCCGAGCTGGTGCCCACCATGCTGGCGATCACCGTGGGGGTGAAGATGGCCGCGGGCATGACCGCGGAGCTCGGTTCGATGAAGGTCACCGAGCAGATCGACGCGGTCGCGGCCCTGGGGGCCGACCCCTACAAGAAGCTCGTGTGGCCTCGGGTCTGCGCCTCCACCCTGGCGCTGCCGCTGCTCATCGCCCTGGGCAACATCATCGCGATGCTGGGCGGGATGATCATCGCCGAGTGGATCTACGGGGTGCCGGCGGGCTACTTCTACGAGACCTACATCGATGAGCTCGAGCCGCTCAACTACATCGCCAGCCCCGTCAAGGGCTTGCTGTTCGGGGCGTTGGTGGGGGTGATCGGCTGTTACCAGGGGTTCAACACCAAGATCGGGACCGAAGCGGTCGGGGCGGCCACCACCGAGACGGTGGCCGCGACCGCGATCGTGATCATCATCGCCGACTTCTACCTCAACATGCTGTTCTTCTAGCGGTTGTTGGGTCCCACATTCTTGGCGCTACGGGCTGGCTTTTGTGTCTGTTTCACCCATCATCGAGTTCCGCGATGTCACCAAGCGCTTCGGGGAGCACACCGTCTACGAGCACATGAACCTTCAGGTGCACGCGGGCGAGACGCTGACCGTCATCGGCGCATCGGGCGGCGGCAAGAGCGTGTGTCTCAAAATGATGATCGGCCTTTTGCTGCCCGATGGCGGGCAGGTGCTCTTTGGCGGCGCCTCGGTCCCCGATCTGGACGACGAGGGCCTGCGGAAGGTGCGGCGCAAGGTCGCCTACGTCTTCCAGGGGGGCGCGCTGTTCGACTCGATGACGGTGGGCGAAAACATCGGCTACGCCCTGCGCGAGCACACCGAGCTGTCCCCGGCGCAGATCGTCGCGCGCGCCCACGAGTGCCTGGAGATGGTCGGCATGCCCGCGTCCGTCGCCGAGCAGATGCCCGCCAGCCTCAGCGGCGGTATGAAAAAGCGCGTGGCGCTCGCTCGCTCGATCGCCATCGAGCCCGAGGTTATCCTCTACGACGAGCCGACCACCGGCCTCGATCCCAAGAACATCACCCGCATCGGCGACATGATCCTCAAGCTCCAGCGGGAGCTGCGTGTGACCTCCGTCGTCGTCACCCACGACATGCCCACCGCCCACAAGGTCTCCGACCGCATCGCGATGCTCTACGAGCGGAGCTTCCCCTTCGTGGGCCCGGCCGAGCAGATGTGGAACAGCACCGCGCCCCAGGTCCGCGACTTCATCCACGGCCGGATCCGCCGGGCGAGCAGCAGCCTGGCCGGGGTGAGCGCCGCCGATCGGAGTATGGCGGACGGGAGCATGGCCGGGGGCAGCATGGCGGGGGCGAGCCTTACCGGGGCCAGCCCGGCCGAGCGGTCCACCGCCCACGGGAGGGTGGACGATGGCGCGTAGGAGCGACGCCCGTACCCGCCTGGTGGTGGGGATCTTCGTGGTGGTGCTGAGCATCCTGCTGTTCGTCTCGCTGTTCATCATTGGGCAGTCCGAGGGCACCTGGGAGGCCAAGACCACAATCCAGACCCACTTCCGCACGATCACGGGCCTGCGCAAGGGCTCGCCCGTGCAGCTGGCCGGCGTGGAGGTCGGCAGCGTGTCGATGATCGCCTTCGACGATGTCGACTACGACTGCGAGCCGGCCACCGAAGACGTGGGTCGCTACGGCGAGGGGCGCACCGACAAGTGCGACGCGTTCCTGTTTTGTGGGCCGCCGGGTCTTTGCGCCGATCTCGAGCCCTACGCGTCCAAGGGCCAGCATGCGCCCTGCCTCGAGGACAGCGACTGCACGCCCGACGAGATCTGTGTCACCAAGGACTTCCGCCGTCGGGCACGGCGGGTGTCGTGGGCCGGCCCCGACGGGGTGTGTGCCCGGTACTTCACCAAGCACAACCGGGTGGTGGTGGAGATGACGATCTACGAGGACAAGCTGCAGCTCATCCGCTCCGACTCGCGGGCCACGGTGTCCAGCAACGGTGTGCTGGGTGATCAGCTGGTCAGCATCACCCCCGGCATGCGCGAGGCGTTGGGCCAAGAGCGGCGGATCCAGTCCAGCCCTTCGCTCTACGAAGACATCCAGCTGTTTCGCGACCGCTTCGATGGCCTGACCGAGAAGGTCGACACCAGCCTGTCGGGGATCTCCAGCCTGTTCTCGCAGCTCAACGACGAGCGCACGATCAACTCGGTCAAGGGCACCCTGGAGAACGTGGAGGAGATCACCCGCCAGATGGCCGAGGGCGAGGGCCTGGTGGGCGCGCTGCTCAACGACCAAGAGTACAAGGAAGAGTTCGGTATCACGCTGCGGGGCATTCGCAACACCGCGGTCGGGATCGATCGCTTCGTGGATCGGGCCAATGGCTCGCTGGCCAAGGTCGATGACTCGCTGCAGCCCATCGTCGACGACGCCCGGGCCACCATGGCCGACTTGCGTCAGCTGCTGACCGACCTCAAGGATCCCGACAACAAGAGCCTGGTGGCCAAGCTGCTGTACGACGACGAGGGCACGATGGTGAAGGATCTGGAGCAGATCCTCGCCGATCTCGACGACTTCTCCGCCTCGGCCGCGAACATCGCCAAGAAGGTCGATCGTGGTGAAGGCAGCCTGGGCAAGTTCGTCAACGACTCCAAGGCCCACGACGACCTGGTCAAGATCCTCCGCAACATCGAGCGCAACGACACCTTCAAGCGGCTCGTGCGGCACGTGATCGAGCAGGAGGAAGCGGCGGGGGGCAACCCGAGCAAGGGAGGCGGCGGCCGCGATGGTGGACGCGAGCGCGGCGGGCCGGTGGACGACGTGGACGACGCGGATTTCGCTCCGGCCCCGCCGGTGCCCCGAGGGGACACGGCCGACGCCACCCCGCCCGAAGGCGGGCCCTGAGGTCCGGGGTGACCGCACCCGCTCGACCGGTGCCGCCCGCCTTTGCGTGGGCCGACTCTTTGTTCACGTACGGGGTCACCGGCACCAACGGCAAGACGTCCACCTGTGCGCTCATCAGCGCCTGCCTGCGGGCCGAGGGGCGCCACGTGATGACCGTGGGGACCACCGGGGCGTTCATCGACGAGCAGCCGGTCCCCAAGGGCACCAACTACGCCGAGTTCACCGCGGCCATCGAGCGGGGCAAGGACGCCGGCTGCCGCGACCTGGTGATCGAGGCGACCTCGCTCGGCTTGGCACGCGGGTACGCCCGCAAGTGGCGCTTTGATCTGGGGGTGTTCACCAACCTCTCGCCCGATCACCTCAAGACCCACGGGACCTGGGAGAACTACCTTGCCGCCAAGGCCCAGCTGTTCATGCACCTGGGGCCCGGCCGAACGATGGTGCTCAACGCGGCCTGCCGTTACGCCACCTTCATCGACCAGGCCACCCCGGCCGATGTGCAGCGGCGGTGGTTTCGTGTGCCATCCCGGGGTCCGGCCCACGCCACGCCCGACCTCGAGGCGGCCGCGGTGACCGTCGATGCCCGGGGGACGACCGTCACCTTGGCGCCTTCGGCGTGGGCCCAGGCGCTGGGATCGGTGTTGCGTGTGGGGATGGTGGGGGAGGTCTATGCCGAGAACGCCTTGGCTGCGGCCGCGGCGTGCCTGTCCCAGGGGGTCGCTCCCGAGGCGATCGTGCGGGGCCTGGCCCAGTGCCCGGCGGTGCCCGGGCGCTTCGAGGTGCTGGCGCACACGCCCACGGTGGTCGTCGACTATGCCCACAGCCCCGACGCTCTGGAGCGGACCTGTGATACCGCCCGCGCGATCGTCCGAGGGCAGGGGCAGGGCCGGGGGCGCGTCATCGTCGTGTTCGGGGCGGGTGGGGGGGCCACGCCCCAAAAGCGCGGGCCGATGGGCGTGGCGGTGGCTCGCCGGGCCGACGCGGCCGTGATCACCACCGACAATCCCCGGCACGAAGAGCCGGCGGCTATCGCCGAGATGATCGCCGCGGGGATGCGGGAGGTGGACGGCGGCGCGTCTTTCGAGATCATCCTCGACCGGCGAGCGGCCATCGAGCACGCGATTGCCCAGGCCGGGGTCGACGACGTGGTGGTGGTGGCCGGTCGAGGCCACGAGACCACTCAGCGGATCGGAGACCGCCTGGTGCCGCTGTCGGACGCCCGGGAAGTGCGGCGGATCACCGGCCAGGGCTGATAGGGTCCGGACGTCGACACCCGATCCCCGCGGCCGGTCGGCGCGTCGGGGATCGCGAGAGCGGGGTGGGTCTCTCCTGGGTGCCGCTTGGGCAAGACCGAGGCCGAGCGCGACGCAGTCGCGCATCCCGAGCCGGCCTCGGCATAGAGAGCTCAGGCGCAGCCGACCTCGTCGCTGCCGTCTTCGCAGTCCGGGGCGCCGTCGCAGGCCAGATCCATGGGGATGATGGCCCCGTCGTCGCAGGTGAAGCAGTTCGCCTCGTCGCTGCCGTCATCGCAATCGGGGCGCATGTCGCATTCGTACTGCGCGAGGATCTCTTGTCCGTCGTCGCACACGAAGAAGCACGAGGGATCGGTCTCGTCCTCGCCGTCCGAGCAGTCCTCGATTTCATCACAGAGGTACGACTCGGGGATCACCATGCCGTCGGTGCAGGTGAAGCCACAGCCGTCCTGGATCTCGTCGGAGAGATCCTCGCAATCAGGGGTTCCGTCACACACGAACTCGCCGGGGATCTCGACCCCGTCGTCACACACGAAGGGGGGATCGGCGGTCTCGTCTGCGCCCGTGCTGTCGTCGGCTGCGGTGCCCGAGCCCGTCGACCCGCCAGTGCTCGCGTCGCTGCTGGTCGGTGTCTCGGTGCCCCCGCTGGTCCCGCTGGTCGCGGGGGGATTGTTGCCGTCGGTGTCGGTGTCGGTGTCGCCGTCGACGATGATGCAACCGGCCGCGTTGCTCATCAGAGACGCTGCGGCGAGGAACTTCTTGAAATCGATGTGCATGGTGGAGCTTTTGTGGAGTTGGGGGATGCGGGGCGCCCGTCGTGAGGCCCAGCAGCCGGACGACGGGTGCGAATGACGAGCGGCTACGGGGGCCGACCTACATCGACCGACGTACGCCGGGGATCGGCATCGCATTCCACGGATCTGGTCGACGGGGCCCTGTCCGAGCCCGTCGATCATTGCTTCGACGACGAGTACGTCCTCGCCGAGGACACCTTCGTCGAAGGCGCGGACGGCTTCGTGGCCCAAAACCGCTTCGAGGGCTCGCCGTGGGTCCAGTACAAGGTGTCGGTGGGGACGCTGACGCAGCAGTACGTGGACCTGTTCGGGCTCGATCCTGCATTGGTGGGGGCGCCTAGCTGCGTCTCCTACGACGATCGTCTGGGTCAGCAACAGGTGCGTTACCAGCTGGTGTCTAACGACGAGGTCTCCGCGTGCGAGGACGATCTGCGGGCCGCCATTGCCGCTCAGCCTGGGGCGGCCTACTGCGCTGGCGGGACCTGAGCGCGCGGGGCGGGCGTGATGCCGCACCCGGCCGGTCCGTACGACGGTGGGGTCCAGCCCCCCCTCGGGGGGGGCAGGGGGGCGGTGGGCCGGTTGCGGCTCAGGACGAAGGAGACGCCGGCACCGCACGCATGAATTGCTGGAGTCGATCCGAGATCTCTTCGGCGTACTCGGCAGGCAGGGCGTGCGTCCCGTCTTCGATCACCACCCACTGGGCTTGCGGGATCGCAAAGGCGATCGAGCGCAGCGTCGGTAGCGGCACGAACCGGTCATGGGCGCCCGCGATGACCAGGGTTGGTACCTGTATGTCGGGCAAGAGATCTTCGGCCGTATGGCGGCTGGCCTCGGCCAGCATCTCGAAGAACAGCTCGGGGTTCATCGCGGCCATCTGGTCGAGGTAGATCTCGAAGTCCTCGTCCCGTAGGCGCTCGAAGTTGATCTGGCGGGTGAGTGCGCCGAGGTCTTGGATCCAGGTAGTGGGGACCAGGCCACGCCACAGGCGGCGGGTCAGATCTTGGGCATGGCGCATGGCCGTGCGCGCCAGCGGCAGCACATGGCCGAAGACATCGGTCCCCTGAAAGGTGGCCATCGCGCGACCGGAGGGCCCCGCCAGGTCCACCAGCCCCGCCACTTGGTGGCGATGGCGCCGGTAGACCTCCAGTGCGACCTGGAAGCCCATGGAGAAGCCGAGCACGACCGCGGAGCCGACGCCTCGGGCTTCGAGGACGGCGGCGGCGTCATCGGCGAGATCGGGCATGCTCAGGTGCCAGGGCCGCGGCGGATCCGGGGATCGGCCGTGCCCGCGGTAGTGCATCAAGAGCACCCGGTTGTTCTCCGCGAGTCGCGGGATGATCCGACGAAAGGCCCAGCCGCTACACCCGATCCCGTCGAGGATCAGGATCGCTCGCTCGTGGCGCATGGCGATGTCCCGCACGAACAACGAGGCTCCGTCCTCGCGTTCGACGAAGATCTCCTCGGACGCGAGCGCGGGTGGCGGACCCGGAGCGCTGGGACGCGGCTCGGTCATGGGTAAGCCAAGGCCGACGAATACGGACGGAGCGATTGGGTCCGACTCTCAATCGGACCGGCGCTCCGTCCGCTATCTCGAGCACCGCGGGGGCGGTCGCTCATGCCCGGCCCGGGCCATCGGCCCGAGCCTTTCGCGAATCACTCGTTCTTTCCCCGTTCGTCGTCGGGCGCGTCATCCGCGATCTCGTTGACGCTCGGGTACTTCATAATGTCTCGTCGTGCGATCTTCCACGCCTTTTGGACGATCCACGAAAGCGACCGGTCCTGGCGGGCCGCCTCCTCCTGGATCTCCTTGAGCATCTGTTCGGGAAAGTACAGGCTCTGCTTGCGCTTGTCCGAGCTGGCCATTCAGGGATTCTCCGAGCCCGATGGGGCTTTTGGGGTGGGCTCGCAGGGTAGGATACGGTACGAAATTTTGTCAACTCGGCGACCCAGTCGCATTGGGCTGGCCATGGACATACAGCATGACCCCTTCGACGACCCGAACTGAGGCCGGATCGAGGCCCGATCGAGGCCAGACTGAGGCCCACAGACCTCGATCAAGCCGTACCACAATGGGCCGCTGTTTTTCGATTGTCGTCGAGCCTCCGACGCTATAGCCTTCGCCGTCCTATTCTTTGGGATCGTCACCGAGGGAGGGCCCATGGCGCTCACGCAAGCGCAGACCGAGCAATTTCGCAAGATTCTCCATGAAAAGCGCGATCACTTGATCGCCGAGGCCAAGCGCACGCTCGACCAGGAGATGGTGATCGAGGCCGACGAACGCATGGACGAAGTCGACCAGGCGTCCAGCGAGTACATGCAGGCCTTTTCGTTTCGCCTGCGTGGCCGAGAGCGGTTCTTGCTCGGGAAGATCGAGCATGCCCTCAAGAAGATGGACGTTGGTGAGTACGGCCTGTGCGAAGAGTGCGACGAGCCGATCTCTCTCAAGCGCCTCCTGGCTCGTCCTGAGGCGCAGCTGTGCATTCAGTGCAAGGAAGCCCAGGAGAAGGAAGAGGCGGTCTACGCCGAGGATTAGCCCGAAATCAGGGCTCGCTCTGAAGGCCGCTCCGAGGGCCAGTCTTGAGGGCCCGCTCCGGGAGCCAGCGCCGAGAGCCCGCTCCGGGAGCCAGTCTTGAGGGCCCGCTCCGGTAGCCAGTATCGAGGGCCCGCTCCGGTAG
>JBCCWC010000119.1:0-44386 GCA_039194325.1 Myxococcota bacterium | reverse complement strand
GCACTCTGAACCGGCCGGCAGGACTAATTGTCGCCGGACCCGATTGAACCATTCAGCAGAAGTAATTGTCGCCGGACCTGATTGAACCATCCGGCAGGACTAATTGTCGTCGAGCCGGCAAAAGTAATTGTCGCTGATCAGTGGGGGATCGTTCGAGCTGCCAAGCCGGGCTTTGACTTCCTCGATTTCGACGAAGCGAGGCGGTTGGTGAAGGCGGCTGGCCATGCGCCCGATCCGTGGTGCGCGATGATCCCGACGACGCTGTGGTCGGGTCTGCGGCTGGGCGAGCTGCGGGCGCTCCGGTGGGACGACGTCGACCTGGTGGCGGCCCGGTTGCACGTGCGGCACGCGGCCGACGACAAGAACACGCTGCACCCGCCCAAGAGCGGGCTACCGCGGATCGTCGATCTACCGCGCAAGGCGGTGGCGGTGCTGCGGGGCCATCAGCACCTTCGGGGCAGGTTCGTGTTCTGTCGCGAGGACGGCTCGATGCTCACCAACTGGGATTGCAGTTCGAGGTCGCTTGAGCCCGAGGGCGATGGCCCGTTGATGAAGGTCTGCCGCAAGGCGGGCTTGCGACGGATCGGCTGGCACGTGCTTCGGCACACCTACGCCTCGCACTTGGTGATGCGCGGCGCGACCTTGACGGAGGTCAAGGAGCTACTCGGTCACGCGTCGCTCGACATGACGATGAGGTACTTGCACCTCTCGCCCGCCGCTCGAAAAGCGGCGGTAGCGCTGCTCGACGCGGCACCGTTACGGCACCATAGCGGCACCGAGGGGGCGCAAGATTCTTAAATCATTGAAATCATTGAATAATTCAGCGGAGGCACATAGGAATCGAACCTACCCAGGATGCTCCTCGCACCCCACACCGGTTTTGAAGACCGGGGACAGCACCAGCACGTCGAGTGCCTCCTCGAGGAGCCGGGGCCGAGGTTTCGGCCCGGGCTCGTTGATGGATGTTCATAGCAAAGCCAAGGGTGCTCAGGGAACACAGGGCGAGCAGGGGGGTCGTTCGGGATCCTCGTACACGATGTCGAAGATCGAGGGCGCACGCGCCTGCAATATGTAGCGCGAGTTCTCCCCGTTGCTGGCGAACAGATCCAGCGGCAGCGGCAGGAAGTTGAAGGTCGCGCTGATCCCTTCGATCTCGAACACGCTGATCATCACGTCTTCCCCGACGCCTCCGTCGCCCTCGCCGCCGCCCTCGCCGCCCGAACCGCCACCGGAGCCGCCCATGGGCTCATTGTTGGGGTCGAGGCTAACCTCGGGGGGGGGATCACCTACGTTGAACTCGCGCCAGAGCATCTGGTCGCGCACGAAATCATAGGCGAAGCAGCGGCACTGCCACTCGGTGGTGTTGGGGCTTATCAGGCAGGGCGAGTTGGAGGGGGTGATGCCCGAGCCGGGTTCGACGCACGAGGCGCCGGTCACGACGCTCTCCATGGGATCGAAGCTCAGCATGAACGCGTTCTCTCGATTGTTCTCGTTGATGTCGGTGAGCTCGCCGGTGCCCTCCAGGTCGTACCGGATGACCGACCAGGTTCCGGCTTCCTCGAAGAGCTTGGGGGTGGGGGCAGGCTCTTCCTTGCACGCCCCGGCGGTCAGGCAAAGACCGAGGGTGCCGAGCATGAGCAAACGGCGACGGATCGACATGGACATGGGCGTGATGAACGCACGCTATCACACCTCTCCCCAGCTCCGGTACGGGCTCGGGTCCCCGGCCGCGCTCCGAACGCAGCGGCCAACGCCCGGGCTCCGGTCCGAGCCTAACGGCGGATCCGCGGTCGCTCCGCCCGCCCGAGGCCGAGCTCGATCGATGTGCCGGCCGGACGTTGACACCCCGCGGGCCCGTGCTTAGGTTTCGCCGCGCGGTGTCCGCAAAACGCGATTATTACGAGGTGCTCGGCGTCGCTCGCGATGCCGATGCCAGCAACATCAAGCGGGCCTACCGCAAGGCGGCCATGAAGTTCCATCCGGATCGCAATCCGGGGGACAACGAGGCCGAAGAGCGCTTCAAGGAGGCCGCCGAAGCCTTCGAGGTGCTCAGCGACTCGGAAAAGCGGCAGCTGTACGACCGATTTGGGCACGAGGGGCCGTCGCGAGCGGGATTCTCCGGGTTCTCGGGGTCCGAGGAGATCTTCAGCCACTTCGGCGACCTGTTCGGCGATCTGTTCGGCAACCTGGGGTTCTCGGGGCGCGGGCGCGGTGGGCCGCAGCGCGGATCCGACATCAAGGTCCAGCTGGAGATCACCCTGACCGACGTCGTCCACGGGGCCAACCGCGATGTCGTCGTCCCCCGGCGCGAGACTTGTGAGACCTGCGGCGGCACCGGGGCCAAGCCCGGCACGGCCCCCGAGACGTGTCGCCACTGCGGCGGTCGCGGTCAGGTGGTCCACCGCCAGGGCTTCTTCACGCTCCAGACCACCTGCCCGGTCTGTCGCGGCGAGGGCGTCATGATCGCCGACCCGTGCCGCGACTGCGGCGGCACCGGTACCGTGCAGCGAGAGACGACCCTCACGGTCAACGTGCCCCCGGGCGTCGACGATGGCCAGACCCTGCGGATCCAGGGGCGGGGACAGGCGGGCCCGCAGGGAGGGCCTCCGGGCAACCTCTACGTGGTGCTCCGCCTCAAGCCCGACTCTCGCTTCGTTCGCGACGAGTACGACATCCACAGCAAGGTCGAGGTGTCGATGTTCCAGGCGGCCTTGGGCTGCACGGTCGAGATCGACACCCTCGACGGCACCGACGAGGTCGACATCAAGCCCGCCACACAGGCGGGCGAGGTCTTGATCCGCCGCAATCAAGGGATCCCCGTGCTCGGGGAGCGAGGGCGCGGCGACCACCACGTCCACGTGGAGGTCACGATCCCCGAGGATCTCTCCAAGGACGAGGCTGAGATCCTACGGCAGATGGCCGAAGCGCGCGGAGAGCACGTCACGCCGCCCCGCTCGGGGCTGTTCAGCGGGTTTCGCAAGCGCCGTCGCGGATAGCGGGTAGCGGATAGGATAGAAGGCGCGGTGATGGGCGATCGACCCCGCGTGCTTCGATCTCGAGCGGGTCGTGCCGCTCCGGGCGCACGGCAGGGCCTCACGCAGGTCGTGGGTCAGAGCGTTCGGAAGGCCATGGGGTTGGCCGTGGCGTTGGCCGTGGGGTTGGCCGTGGGCGGGGCCACGGGATGCTCGTTCAACCAGGCCACGGGCAAGCTCCAGCTGACCACGATCTCCGAGTCCGAGGAGGCCCAGCTGGGTCGGGAGCACGACGAGCAGGTGGTCGAGGTGCTGGGCCTCTACGACGACAAGACGCTCGCGGGCCTGGTGCAGCAGATCGGCAGCTCGCTGGCGGCGCAGTCGGAGCGACCGGGGCTGCCCTGGACGTTTCGGGTGCTCGACGACCCCACGGTCAACGCGTTCGCGTTGCCCGGCGGCTATGTCTACGTCACGCGGGGGCTTTTGGTGCACCTCTCGTCCGAGCACGAGCTCGCGGCGGTGCTCGGGCACGAGATCGGGCACGTGACGGCGCGCCACGGGGTGGTGCAGCTGCGCAAGAGCCGAGTCGCGGCCGCGAGCGTGGGGGTCTTTCGGGTGATCGATCCCAACCTGCGGCACGTGGGCGGGCTGGCGGCGAGTACCGCAGGGCTGGCCTTGCTCAAGCACAGCCGCGACGACGAGTACGAGGCCGACTCCCTGGGGCTTCGCTACGCCGAGCGTGCTGGCTTCACCCCCGCGGCCACCGTGGGGGTGTTCGACATGCTCCTTCGGGTCAGTGAGGCCGAGTCATCCGAGCGGGTGCCGGACTGGCTGTCCACCCACCCCGATCCCGAGCTGCGACGCACGCGGGTGCGATCGATGACCAAGGGCGAGGTGCCGGGCCCGGAGCCCGAGTTCTTGGCGCGTCTGGATGGGGTCGTCTACGGCCAGGATCCCCGTGCGGGCTTCATCATCGAGTCGACCTTCGTGCACCCGCGCGCCGGATTTCGCGTGGATCTGCCGCCCAAGTGGGACGCCAGCCACGAGGGACCACGGCTGTTGGCCTCGTCCGAGGACGGGCAGGCGGTCTTGATGCTGACCCCCACCGACGCCGACTCGGCGGCCGAGGCCCTCGACGGGTTCTTTGCCGACGGCTCGATCGAGCGCGGTGAGCAGTGGTCGGGCAAGGTGGGCGGCTTTGCGGTGGCCTCGGCGGGCCTGTCGATCTCCACGTCCGATGGGGTGGGCATGGGGCTGTTGGCCTTCATCGAGTACGACGAGGTCGTGATCGCCATGATGGCGCTGGGCCCGGCCGAGAGCTGGCCGGCACGCAGCGAAGTGGTGGCGGCGTGCTTCGCCAGCTTTCGGCGAGCGGAGCGGCCGCTCCGGGAGATCGAGCCCATGCGCGTACGGGTGGTCGAGCTGGCCGCCCCGACCACGCTGACCCAGGTGCAGGCCCAAAAACCCTCGGTGGTCGAGCTATCGCGCCTCGCGCTGCTCAACGGATTCCCCGCCGAGCAAGAGCTACCGGCGGGCACCCTGGTCAAGCGAGTCGACGGCCTGTTGCCGACCGCGCCCGCCAAGCCTCGGCAGTGACCGGCCTCAGGCCTCGCTCATGAACGGATAGTCGAAGCGCCGCGGTGGATCGAAGGTCTCCTTGATCGTGCGGGCCGAGATCCAGCGGCTGAGGTTCTGCGCCGAGCCAGCCTTGTCGTTGGTACCCGAAGCCCGCGTACCCCCAAAGGGCTGCTGGCCCACCACCGCCCCGGTGGGCTTGTCGTTGACATAGAAGTTGCCGGCCGCGTGGCGCAGCCGGTTCACGGCCAGGTGGGCCGCATAGCGGTCGCGGGCGAAGATCGCCCCGGTCAGGCCGTAGGGGCTGGTGGAGTCGCACAGCGCGAGGGTCGGCTCGTACTGATCCGCGGGATAGACGTAGATCGTCAGCACGGGGCCAAACAGCTCCTCGACCATGGTGCGGTACTTCGGATCGGTGGCCACCACGACCGTCGGGCGGATGAACCACCCCCGCGCATCGTCGTACTCGCCGCCGAGCACCTCCTGCACGCCGTTGCCCACGCGGGCCTTGGCCTCGTCGATCGCCGACGACAGCGTGGCGAAGCTCGAGGCGTCGATCACCGCACCCATGAAATTGCGGAAGTCGGCCACGTCGCCGGTCTGGATCTGCGCCAGACCATCCCCGAGGCCGGCGCGGATCTCCGGCCACAGCGTGTCGGGGACATACGCGCGCGAGGCCGCCGAGCACTTTTGGCCCTGATACTCGAACGCGCCCCGCAAGAGGGCGGCGACCACCGCGGGGGCGTCGGCGCTTGGGTGCGCGAACAGGAAGTCCTTGCCGCCGGTCTCGCCGACCAGGCGCGGGTACTGGCCATAACGGGCGATGTTCTCGCCCACCGTGCGCCACACGCCCTGGAACACCTCGGTGCTGCCCGTGAAGTGAACGCCGGCCAGGCGCGCGTCGGCCAATACCGGGTCACCCACGGCGGCCCCGGATCCGGGCACGAAGTTGATCACCCCCGGGGGCAGGCCCGCCTCGGCCAGCAGCTCCATGATCACGTGACCGCAGAGCACGGCAGTGGAGGCGGGCTTCCACACCACGGTGTTGCCGCACAGCGCGGGGGCGGTGGGCAGGTTGCCCGCGATCGACGTGAAGTTGAACGGCGAGACGGCGAACACGAACCCGTCCAGCGGCCGATACTCCACGCGGTTCCACACCCCCGGTGAGGACCGGGGCTGGTCGGCCATGATCTCGGTGAGGTAGTGGACGTTGAAGGTCCAAAAGTCGATCAGCTCGCAGGCCGCGTCGATCTCGGCCTGGTGCACCGTCTTGGACTGGCCGAGCATGGTGGCGGCGTTGAGCCGGTCGCGCCATGGACCGCGCAACAGGGCCGCAGCCCGCAAGAACACCGAGGCGCGCTCCTCCCACGGCAGCGCGGCCCAGGCGGGGCGGGCGGCCTCGGCCGCATCGATTGCGGCCCCGACTTGCTCGGCGCCGGCTCGGTGGAACACGCCCAGGCGGTGCTGGTGATCGTGGGGGACCACCATGGGGGCGGTGTCGCCGGTATGGACGGCTTGCCCGCCGATGATCGGGGCGGCTTCGACCTCGGTGCCTCGCTGGCGGGCCAGCTCGGCCTTGATCGCGGCGCGCTCGGCCGAGCCGGGGGCATAGGCGGCCACGGGTTCGTTGACGGGAGGGGGGGCGCGAAACAGACCGATCGACATGAGGCTCTCCTGGGCGGTGGACCGTGTGGGCTCGGTCGTGGGAATCAGAGGTGGGATCAGAGGGATCTCGATCGCATCACGAAAGGATCACGAGGAGATCACGACAGTGTCACGACCGTACGGTGCGGCGTCGCCCGATCGCAACGATGAGCCCGAGCAGCACGAGCCCGCCCAAGCTCGTGTGGGCGTGAGGCATCTCCACGGCGCAGCCCCGAGAGCGCGGCGCGACCGGGGGAGGCGTCGGCGCAGGTACTTCGATCCGGGGAGGCTCGGTGGGCTCGGCGCCGGAGCCGGCCGGGGGCGGGGTGGAATTGGCGTCGACGGGCGGACGGCCGGCCCCGAGCACCTGGAGATCTTCGGCCGCCGATCGGCTGGGTCGGGTGCGTGAGCACAGGGTGTCGGCCCACTCGCCGCTGTCGCTGCGGCGGGCGTAGACGACGTACTGGATCCCCATCTGATAGCTGCGACCGCAGGTGGCGGAGTGCACGGCGGTGGTGATCTCCACCCGAGGGGCGATGTCGCCTTTCCAGACCCGATTGACCTCGAAGCGGTAGCGCGCTCGCTGGGTGTCGCTGCTCATGCTGAAGGGGCGCGCCTCGAACACCGCGTCGGCGCCTTCCAACGCTTTTTCGGGGGCGGGTGGCGCGGCGCAGGAGCAAGCGCGAGCCACGCGAGGGGCCAGGGGCAGCCCCACGGCGATCGCGAGCGGAAGCAGACCCCCGACCGCGCGCACGAGCGCCCAACGGCCCAGAAATCGAGCCCGACGTGAGGGTCCAGGCGCACAGCGCATGGCGCGAGGGTACGCCCAGGCTCGCGGGCCTCGCCACCCCTGGCCAAAGCCCAGCAACTGGCCTACACACGGCCCCGCGCGAGGTCGGCCGTGTGGGTCGGCCACGGGCGACTGGCAGGAGGCGATAGCGATGCTCACGGTTTCGGAGGTCACCAAGGCGTACGGAGGCCGCACCCTGTTCGAGGAGGTCACCACCACCTTCGACGCAGGACACCGCTACGGGCTCACGGGGGCCAACGGGGCGGGCAAGTCCACCTTCATGAAGATCCTGGCCGGCGAGCTCGAGCCGGACAACGGCGAGGTCGTGCGGCCACCGCACAGCCGCATGAGCATGCTGCACCAGGACCACTACCGGCATGAGGAGGATCGGATCCGCGACGTCGTGATCATGGGCAACAGCCGCCTGTGGGGCGCGATGAAGGAGAAGGACGAGCTGCTCGAGTCGGGCGAGATGACCGACGAGATCGGCATGAAGCTCGGCGAGCTCGAGGTCGTGATCGCCGAGGAAGACGGCTACAACGCCGAGCCCGAGGCCGAGCAATTGCTGGTGGGCCTGGGGATCCCGGTGGAGGAGCACGAGCAGCCGCTGCGGGTGCTGCAGGGCGGCATGCGCCTGCGGGTGCTGCTGGCCCAGGCGCTGTTCGGGAACCCCGAGATCCTGCTGCTCGACGAGCCCACCAACCACCTCGATCTCGAGTCGATCCAGTGGCTGGTGGAATTCTTGCGTAGCTATAACGGGGTCTTGGTGGTGATCTCCCACGACCGGCACTTCCTCAACGAGGTCTGCACCGACACGGCCGACGTCGACTACGAGAACATCATCTTGTACCCCGGGGGCTACGACATGATGATCCGCCAGAAGGTCCAGTACCGGACCCAGGCGGAGAAGAGCAACGCGGCCAAGAAGAAGAAGGTGCTCGAGCTGCAGGACTTCATCCGGCGCTTCGGGGCCAACGCCAAGAAGGCCAGCCAGGCCACCTCGCGGCGCAAGCAGATCGCCAAGATCGATCTGGTCGATCTCAAGCGCTCCAACATCCAGCGACCCTTCATCCGCTTCGAGGTGGGCACCCCAAGCGGCAAGCTGGTGCTCGAGGTGGACAAGATCGGCAAGTCCTTCGAAGATGAGATCGTGCTCAAGGACATCGGGTTCACGCTGACCCGCGGCGACAAGCTGGCCCTGGTGGGCCCCAACGGGATCGGCAAGACTACGCTTTGTCGGATCCTGGCCAGCCACATCGAGCCTGACCGGGGCAAGTTCAACCTCGGCCACCAGGTCACGGCAGGCTACATGCCCCAGCAGCACGAGGAGGGCGTGTCCAAGGAGGACACCAAGACCGCCTTCGAGTGGCTCTACCAGTGGGACCAAAAGGCCACCGTGCAGGAGATCCGGGGGCTGCTTGGTCGCATGCTCTTCCCCTCGCAAGACGCAGAAAAGCCGGTGTCGGCGCTTTCGGGGGGAGAGACGGCGCGGCTTTTGATGTCGAAGCTGACGCTGACCCGGGACAACCTGCTCATTCTCGACGAGCCCACCAACCACCTCGATCTGGAGTCGATCCGGGCCATGACCGAGGCCATGCAGAAGTACGAAGGCACGATGATCTTCGTCAGCCACGACCACTACATGGTCGAAGACGTGGCCACGTGCGTGCTCGAGCTCAAGGGCGAGGGGGGCTTCGACTTCTTCCCGGGCAAGTACAGCGAGTTCTTGGCCAAGACGGGGCGGCGGGCCAAGGATCTGGGCTGAGGAGTGGACCGGGGCGGTCAGACCACCGCCAGGATCTGCCCCCAGACCGGGGCGTAGAAATCCATCGCCCACTGGTACCACTGGGCGTCCTCGGGGATCGGGGCCGAGTAGATCGGCCGGGGTGGGTTGTTGCGGCCTCTGCGGGCCGTGTACTGCCGGTCTTCGCGGTCGACGTGGCTCCACGGGATCATGCGGTACTCGTTGAGCACGGTGCACAGCACCGACTCGCTCAGGATGTTGATGAAGCCGTCGTTCGCCTGGGCGTACTCGGTCTGCTCGTGGATGAAGCGCGTGCGGGAGTAGTAGGGGCCGGCTCCCCAGTTCTCGGCGTGCTCGACCATGAGGCGGAAGATCAGATCCGCCTTGTGCTGGTGGGAGCGGTCGCGGGCGTTGCCCGTGCCCTCCTCCACGTCGTCGGCGTGCTCGCCCTTGGTCTTGAAGCCGATGTCGCTGATGCAGTAGTGCAGATCGTGGAGCTTGGCGGCAAAATCGAACGTGTCGGTCGGGCGGGCGGCCATACCCCCGCGTGACGAGTTCCACCCGGGCCCGGCGAAGTTGTAGCCGAGCACCGAGTAGCCCTCGAGGGCCTCGAGGGTGGGCAGTAGGATCGTCGTGCCGTCGCGGGCGGGGACCTCACGGGTCGGGTAATCGGGCATGTCAAAGTACCTCGTGACTGGCAGCCAACCGACACGTGCCTGATCGCGTCGTCTGCCAGGTCACCCCTAACCACTTTTTGTCCACGAAAATATTCGAGGTGAAATCCACGATCCGTGGTGCTCGTTGTGCGAACGTGCTTACTTCTCGTTCGAACGATGAACGGAAGGGGGAGGGTGATCTCACGCGGCCGTACTACGGCGAGGAATACCCGATGGCGCACCGTCCGACGGGTCGATACTGGACGCGGTCGTTCGACGCCCGAGGCCGCGACCCCCGGGGCGGGCTCCGGGGCGGGCTCCGGGGCGGGCTCTGGGGTGGGCTCCGGCGCACGAATGGTGCGCAAGACTTGCGTCGTCGCGCAGGTTTGGCGCTCATCCTTTGCCGCGGCCGTTCGCGCCATTGTTGTCTAGGTTGAAGGCGTGAGCGAAGCACGAGACGAACCCACCGTTGGCGAATTCATGACCTACACCCCCTGCACGGCCGATGAGGGGCTGAGCATCCGCGACGCGCAGGACCGGATGCACGCCAACAACATCCGGCACCTGCTGGTGACCCGCAACGATCATCTGGTCGGTATCGTCAGCAGTCGCGACGTGAACTTTGCGCTGTCGCTGCCCGGGGTCGATCCGCAGAAGCTGACGGTGTTCCAAGCCATGACCGCGGCGCCCTTCACTTGCGGGCCCAATGCGCTGCTGTCGGCGGTCTGCCAGGAGATGGAAGCGCACCGTTATGGCTGCGCGGTGATCGTGGACGATGGCCTGGTGACGGGGATCTTCACCACCACCGACGCGCTACGAGCCGTCCGCGCCCTGGCTACGGGACAGAAGGTCGAGCCGATGGTCAAGCCGACACACATCGTCGATCAACCCAAGGTCCGGCCGCACATCGAGCACACGGTGCGCTTGGGCGACCGGCTGGGCAACAAGGTAGCGCCTTCGCCCAAGCAGGGTCTCATCAGCGGCGCCGGGGGCTAACCCCCGGCGTTGATCTCAGGCGACGGAGCCCGGAGGCGGCGGAGCGGCCACGAAGGGCTGCGTGCGGCGTCGGGAAGCCGGGTGCCGGGGCTCGACGCAGGCCCAGCCGGGTGCGTTGATCTCGGAGGCGGCGCGGGCGGTGAGCACCTTGCGGGCGAGTGCATCGATCGCCTCGTGGTGCCGGGTGGAGTCGTGCCAGCGACGGGCGCGTCGCAGCAAGTCACGCACTTGGTCATCGTCGCCGTCGCGCCCCAGCGCCCGGACCAGCCGCCACAGCGACTCGAGGGCCAACGGGGTGCGGCCGAGCTTGGCCTGCAGGGTGGCGAGGCGCTCGAGCAGGGCGCGATCGGAGGGGCACAGCCGCTGGAGGAGCTCGAGGCGCTCCAGCGCGCGAGCGGTTCGATTGGCCCGCAGATCGACCGCGACCAGCTCGCGCAAGAGCTCCGCGTCGGGGCCGGCCAGGCGAAGGAGCTGGTCGGCGGCCAGGGCGAAGGCCTCGGTGTCGCCGGCGGCGCGGTGCAGCTTGACCACCGCGCGCAGGCAGCGGGCAGCCTGCTCGGCGTGTCCCAGGCCCAGCTCGAGCTCGGCGAGCTGCTGGCGCAGCGCGGGATCGCGGGGCCGGGCCTCGACCAGCAATTGCAGCAGCTCGCGGGCCTCGATGCTTCGCTGCGCCGCCACGTGGTGCTCGATGGCCCGCCGGCACAGCGCCTCGATGGGCTGCCCCATGCCAAACAGCAGCGACGCGAGCCGGTGACGCACATACACCGCCGGCTCGAGGTGCAGCGCTTGGTTGGCGGCGGCGATGGCCTCTGGGGTGGATCCGGCGGAGGCGTAGAGGGTGGCCAGGCGCAGCAGCTCGGCCGCGGCCGCGTGGGGGCGGCCCGAGGCGCTGAGCACCCGGCAAAAGGCCTCGGATGCGTCGATGTTGCGTGGGTCGAGATCGGTGACCAGCTGGTAGCCCCGCACGGCCGACTCGAAGTCGTTCTCGGCCGCCGCCCAGCGGGCTCGGGCCCAGGTGGCTTCGAGCATCGGATCGAGCGAGCGAAAGGCGTGCGGATCCATAGAAGATAATCCTCGGATGACCCCACGTCGGCCGAGATCGAACACGGCCGGCGACAATGGCGGTAGTGGTGGAAACCGAGGCCCCCCTCGTTCCCGTGGTTTGAGGATAGCCGGCCCTCATGCCAGGGGCTCCCGGTTTTTGGGCCACCGATCGAATTGTCTGATCGAATTGGTGGGCCCGTTTACCAAGTCGAAGCGAAGTGACGGCAATGGGGGACGAAGGCCCCGCCACATTTGGGGAGCACGGTCGACACTTCGGCGACGATCGGGGGCGTGAGGGGACAGCGAGATCGGCTCAGGCGTGTCGAGCGAGCCATGCCTCGATCTGTTCGATCTGTGGTCCCCACCGCTCCGCTTGCGTCTGATAGCGCTCGAGTGCCTCGCGGGCGAGCTTTAGCGCGCGAGCTCGCGCTTTGGCGCTCGCGGGGCCGTTTACGCCCCACAGGGCGTGGGTGAGGGCGAACATGGTCTCCGCGATGAGGGTGGGATCGACCTGCACCTCGGTCATGGCCAGCACTCGCTCCAGGTGCGGGCGGGCCTGGTCGTGGCGACCGAGATCGATGAGCGCCGAGGCCACCGAGTTGCTCGCGTACACTATATAGGGATGCTCGTGGCCCACGGTGGCCTCGAACATGTGCAGCGCGCGGAGGAACTGAGCCAGGGCATCCTCAAAGCGCCCGGCGGCGTTGAAGGTGTAGCCCACGTTGAGCACCGAGACGGCCAGATCCGGGTGCGGATCGCCGAGCACTGCCTCCCAGATCTCCAGGGCTTGGCGATGGTGGGCGATCGCTTCGTTGAGGCGATCCTGGCGTCGCATGACGCGGCCGATGTCGTCGAGCAGCGCGGCCACGAACTGCGTGCGCTCGCCCCGGGCTTGGCGCTCGATCGTGAGGGCTCGTTCGAATTGTTCGAGGGCCTCGTTCCACTGGTGCGCATGACCGAGGGCCGAGCCCAGCTCGCGGGCGGAGCTGGCGACGGACGGGTGATGCTCGCCGTAGGCGAGGCGCTTGAGTCGGAGCGACTCACGGTGCAGCTGCACCGCCGCCTCGGGTCGTCCCATGGACACGTGGACCGCCCCGATGTCGTCGAGCACGGAGGCGAGGTTGGGGCCTTGGGGCTCGTGCTCCTGCCAGTAGGCGCGGGCGCGTTCGTGTGCGGCCAGGCCGGCCTCGTGGCGCCCGGCGGCCACGAGCATGGCGCCTTGCGCCGAGGACAGCTGGGCAACAAGCCGCGGTTCGCCGCCCAGGCGCCGTAGCGAAGCGTGTCCTAGCTCCAGCCACACCTGGCCCTGCTGGGGATCGGCGAGCCGATAGCCCACGGTGAAGACCATGGCGCGCGCGTGGTCGGCGGCCTCGGCCGGATCCCCGGCTGCGATCGCGGCCGCGTGGGCTCGCTCGCGGGCGCGACGGCTTGGCTCGATCTCGCCGGTCTGCTCGAGGAGCTCGGCATGCAGGCCCAGGGCCTCGGAGGTCAGCGGTGGGAAGTCGAGGGCCTGCACCCGGGGCAGCAGCGGCGACAAGGGCTCGCGAGCGGCGGCCACGTGCCCTAAGGCCAGCTGTGCCCGCACCCCGTCGAGCTCGGCCCGCAATGCTGCGAGCTCCCGTCGCGCGTCGGGATCCTCGGGCGGGGGGGTCGTCGCCTGCAAGACCTCGAGGTCGCCGCAGAGCGCGGGGTCGGGCAGGCGGCGGGCGGCGTCGTAGGCTCGACCAATGCTCTGGGCGTCGGGCTCGGCGAGCGCGGTGACCAGTGCGTCCATGCGCTGCCGCTGCCGGTCGAGGCAGGCCATGCGTTGGTCCATCAGCGACAGCGACTGCTCCCCCGTGACCCGGGTCGCTCGGCAGGCGGCGGTGTGCTCGGTGACCCATTGCTGGGCCCAGGCGTCGAGTGTGTCGGCGGTGCCGGCCCAGGTCTCGGTCGCAAAGCCCAGCCCCGAGGCCGTGAAGGCCTCGCCGGTCTGCTCGCGGCGGGAGGCCGACCACACCGTCGCGATCGCTGGCTTCGCGCCGGTGCACAGGGGGGAGCCGGAGGCGTTGGCGCTCGGTTGGGATCCCAGCTGCGTGCCCAAAAGGGTGCCGACGCCCAGCACGCCGGCGGCGGCCAAGCTCAGCCCCACCCGGCGTCGCCTTGCCGAGGGATCTCGCCCCAGCGTCTCGAGCAGCGCGGCCATCGAGGGGAAGCGCTGCTCGGGGTCGACCGCCAGGCCCCGCTCGATCACCGCCAGCACCCAGCCCGGGGCCTTGCCCTTGGCCCCCGCGGGCATGGTGATCCGGCCCTGCAGCACCGCCAGCGAAAGCGCCGCCATGGTCTTGCCCTCGAAGGGGCGCGCGCCGTAGAGGGCCTCGTAAAGGGCCACGCAAAAGCTGAACTGATCGGAGGCCGCCCCGACCGCGCTGCCCAGGTGCTGCTCGGGCGACATATAGGCCGGCGTGCCCAGCACCGCACCCGCGGCGGTCATCGAGCGCTGGAGCGAGTCGCGCGTCGACGCGCGCAGGTCGTCGAGATCCGGGCGGGTCAGGGTGGGATCGCTTCCGGTCGCTCGGGCCAGGCCGAAATCGAGCACGCGCACGCGGTCGTCGTGGCCGATCATCACGTTGTCGGGCTTGAAGTCGCGGTGGATCAGATCAGCCGCATGGGCGGCGGCCAGCCCATCGCCCGCGTCGCGGAATACGGCCAGGATCTTCTCCCAGCTTCGGGGCTGCGCGCTCAACCAGCGGCCGAGGGTGACGCCGTCGACCAGCTCCATCGCGACGAACAGGGTGTCGTCCAGCACCCCCACATCGAACACCGGGATCACGTTGGGGTGGGAGAGCCGGGCCATGGCCTGGGCCTCCCGCAGTAGCCGGGCTCGTTCATGGTCGGACTCGGAGCCGCCCTGGCGATCGATCCGCACCAGCTTGAGGGCGACCGATCGGTCGAGATCCGGGTCGAACGCTCGGTAGACCACTCCCATGCCGCCGGCCCCGAGCCGGTCGACCACCAGGTAGCGACCCAGCGCGCAGCCCCGAGGGAGTACCGTGGCCGGCGGAGGATCGGCATCGCCTGCCCGGGTGGTGGCGAAGAGCTCCGCATGCGTGACGGGACCGTCGTGGCGGG
Organism: Myxococcota bacterium; assembly: GCA_039194325.1. Lineage (GTDB taxonomy): Bacteria > Myxococcota_A > Polyangia > Nannocystales > Nannocystaceae > Paraliomyxa. Next base: position 29,854 of record JBCCWC010000119.1, on the reverse strand, counting down.
TGATCGCGTGGTCTTCGCCAGGTTCGGGGTGGGTCACCGCGCCGGTCTAGCAGGTCGTCGACGGGAGCGCATCCGGGAACGTGACGCTCAGAACGACCAATTACGGTGTAGATCCAAGCCATTGGGCCGCTCGCTGTACGGTGAGCAAGCGCGATCGCATCGATGGCACGATCCTCTGGGTGTCGCACTCATCATGACAGCGTGAGTTGCGGACGACTCGATGGAGGGTTCGCGAGTTCTGCGGGCGATCGAGTCGGCGTGGGGGATCAGCCGACGTGTTGCGCAATCAGAGCAGGGAGCGCTACGGGCTCTACACGCGGTTTGAGGGGAGCTACTTGGCTCTTGTAGGGGATCGAATGGATCATTGCGGACAACCGTTCCGGATCGATACAGGCACAGTCGGATCCGTAGTGGTAAGCCCAATATCGTGGATCGACCGAAGGTGGCGGTATTGGACGATCCCGTCAAGGTCGAGCTCGAGCTGGGCAAGCTCGAAGACCTCGAGCTCGCCTGGGTCGGGCATTCCGTCGACGCAATGATGGACGTACTGCCCCAAGTGCGTCCCCAGGTGTTGGTCTTGCAGTTCGATTGCCTGGGGTCCACGCCCATCACTCGGGCGCAGCTACTGACGACCCTTTGCGAGGCGCAGCTGACCATCGTCACCTATACCTTCGCGCGAGGGTATGTGCTCGATTCGCTGCGCAACGAGGCGGTGCGTACGGTCAAAGAGCCACTGACGCCGGACGGGCTGTGCTCGTTGGTCGCCGAGGGGCTCGGCACTCCATTCTCGGCCAAGCCAGCGGAGCCGATCACCCAGGTAGCGGAGCCGATCACCCAGGTAGCGGAGCCGACCACCCAGGTAGCCGTGCCGACCACCCAGGTAGCCGCGCCGACCACCAAGATCGCCGAAGCGCCGTTGTTCCCGGAGGCTCCGTTCCGGGACAGCTCCTTTGGTCATCTACTCTTGCTCGATTCTGTCCCCAAGAGCGCGTGAGGGGAGGTATGGCTACTTGCTCGTAGCATGTGAATGAGGGCCTCGCGCTCATTCGCGCCCTTGCGCCGACCATCAGCGGCGCGGACCGTGGCCATCAGGTCGTGGTGCTCGCGTTTGCGGCTACGTAGTCCACCGCCACCAGGCGCCGCTCTTCGTCGAAGATCGCGTGTCCTTGGCCAACGGATGGATCGATGGGCATCGTGCCCTTGGCCTCGGCTCGGGGCGTAGCCGCGACGGCTTGCTGGAGGATGAGCAGGCGCTCGCGGACGTGGCGATAGCGCAGGCGATTCGCACCCTCGCCCGGGAGGGGGGCCGCGACCAGTGCATCGGTGGTGGCTCCGTCGAGCAGCGAGTCGCGAAACCGGCGAAACAGCGTGTGGCTGGCAAACCACCGCGCGCCTACCATGGTGTGGCGTGTGCCGTAGGCGATGCCTACCACGTGTTCGGACCAGGGCAGGCGACGCAGGCGACGCCGAAGCCTCCTGCGGAGCCACGCGTTGCGGAGGCGGAGCTGGGGGTGATTGAGCACGGCGAACAGTGTCCCGGTGCCTTGCCGGCGGTCGTACCGGGTACACAGCTGCTCGATGCGTTCCCAAACGCCAGCTTGTCCGTCGCTTGGGGAGGTGAGCGCCCGGGTCGAGGCGGGCACGAGCCGACCCGAAGTGACGAAGCGATCCCTGCGCCACCATGGGGAGCTCCATCGACCGTGTTCGATGCACAGCGTAGCCACTCGTTGCTGGGAGCCCGGGCCCACCAGCACGTCACGGTCGATCTGGCGATCTTGCCAGCCTCCCCGTAGTGCGAGCCCTCCTAGCAGCAGGACCTGCGATCCTCCTCGATTGTCGACGGTGATCGTCTGGATCTCGGTTTCGTCTTGGCCGTTCTCCCGGATGCGTAGGCGCCGACCGCGGGGAGGGCGGATCCGGTCAACCGTGCCCGCCCGGCGAGGCCCGTAGATCGGGTACAGCCGCAGGGCACCCATGCGGATCGGTGCCCCTAGCCCCAGGCTGCGATCGAAGGGGGTGCCGCGTTGGCGGATCTTCGACCGTCCGCCCCATAGCAGCGCGAGCGGAAGGAGCAATAGCGGGAGCCATGCGAGGAGCTCGAGGCTCAGGGGGATCGTGGTCGACAACAACGACATCGGCGGCATAATTTTGCGTCGAGCGTGCTGAACCACGAGTGTTCGTACGCTCTGGTGATGGGCGAGCTAAAACGCTAGCGCGTATACGCTCGGATGCCAGGGAACCGACCGCGGAGGAGTTGGTTCTCGATGGCCCGTTTGGGTGTTCGTCTGTTCGGCTGGGTTCGAATCGGGGTGGCGATACGGGGTGGCGATACGGGGTGGCGATACGGGGTGGCGATACGGGGTGGCGATACGAGCGATGGTCGAGGCTCAGCGGTCGTCGGTCGCCAGGCGTTTGACCAGGGCGGCGCGGGAGTGGATGCCCAGGCGTTGGTAGGCGTTCTCGAGGTGGGTAGCCACGGTACGGCGGCTGATCCCCAGGGTGCGTCCGATCTCGGCGTTGGTCATGCCTCGGCCGACTAGTTCGGCGACCTCGAGCTCGCGTGCTGACAGCAGGTGGCGCACGGCGGGGGCCTCGGGTTTGCTGCCCTTGCGTTGGTCGCCGGCGGGTCGGAACCAGTCCAGCCGCAGGGCGACCTTGCCGATGTCGATCCGATCGCCGGGTCGGAGCGGGGCGACGTCGATCCGGGACCAGTTGACGAAGGTTCCGTTCTTCGATTCCAGATCGAAGATCGTGTACTGGCCATTGCCGTACGTGATCTTGGCGTGGCGGCGCGACACGCCCTCGGCCTCGAGCCGCAAGCCCAGGCCGCGCTCGCGCCCGATGACCAGGGGCTGCTCGTCGAGCAGCAGCGGTTCGCGCTCGGCGATGCCCTCGATGATGCGAATGCACACGGGCATGTCGCTGGGCAGCGACCCGCTGAACGGCAGCGTCTTGGTGTGGTCCTCCACGACGAGTGATCTTATCACTGTGGCCCGGAGGTGAGAGGTCGTCGGTCGGCTGCTAGAGTAGCCGAGCCTCATCGATGGCAAGACGCAGCGATCTAGGGGTTACGCGCGGTTCGGGGCTCGCCGACGGGCCGGGCGCAGGTCCGTCGGGGATGGGTCCGTTGGGGATGGAGCCGTCGGGGATGGAGCCGTCGGGGATGGGTCCGTCGGGGATGGATCCGTCGGGGATGGGTCCGTCGGGGATGGGTCCGTCGGGGATGGATCCGTCGGGGATGGGTCCGTCGGGCATGGCCGCCTCGAGTGAGGGGCCCCCGACGCTGAGCGTGTCCGGGCCCAGAGCGCGCGCGGTCGAGGTGGCCGTGGGCACGACGATCGGTCGTTTCGTCATCGACGAGCGGATCGGAGCGGGGGGGATGGGGCAGGTGTTTCGGGCCCACGACCCGCAGCTCGAGCGTGCTGTGGCCCTCAAGGTGCTCCACCACCACACCGACGACCAAGATCGCGTTCGCCTCAGCCGCGAGGCTCAGGCCATGGCGGCCCTCAACCACCCGAACATCGTACCGATCTTCGACGTCGGGACGGTGACGATCTCGGGATCGAAGTCGTCGATGTTCATCGCGATGGAACTGGTCGAGGGCCAAACGCTCGATCGATGGTGCCATGGGCGCCGTCGCCGTCGCCGTCTCGACGAGATCTTGGCCGTGTTCCGGGGGGCGGGAGACGGTCTGCGGGCGGCGCACGAGGCGGGCTTGGTGCACCGTGATTTCAAGCCGTCCAACGTAATGATCGATCGCAACGGGCGCGCCCGCGTGCTCGATTTCGGCCTGGCGCGCGCCATGGTCGGGGCGGCTAGCGACACCAATTCGGCGTACGAGGTGGAGCAGAGCCTCTCGCGCTCGGTGTTGAGCGACTCGATGACGATGACCGGGCTCGTGGTCGGGACTCCGGCCTATATGGCGCCGGAGCAGCACGCTGGGCAGGAGCTCGACCCTCGCTGCGATCAATATGCGTTTTGTGTGACTCTGTGGGAGGCCATTTATGGGTGGCGGCCCTTTGGAGGGGACGATCTGAAGGCTCTTTATGCGGCCAAGCGCGCGGGTCGGCCCCGGGTATCCGCCATGCCCCGCCAACCGCGGGCGTTGCGTCGGATCTTCGCGCGCGGGCTAGCCGCAGACCCGGACGCGCGCTTTGAGACGATGGCCGCGCTGCTGCGGCAACTCGAGACGGTGCGGCCGCGGCCGCGGCGGTGGCCGGTGATGGTGGGGGCTGGGGGGGCGACGCTCGGCTTGGCCGTGGCGGCCTACGGCTGGGCAGTGGCGACGAACTCGGCGCGGTGCCCGGAGGCTCCTACCAAGCTTGCCGGGATCTGGGATCGGGCCACCAAGGCGGAACTCGCGGCGGCTTTCGAGGAGACGGGTCTGGCGTATGCCTCCGACACCTGGTCGCGGGTCGAGGTGCGGGTGGACGACTACGCGGCGCGCTGGGTCGCAGCCTATGCTCGGGCATGTGAGGCGGTCGGTGATCGGGCGCGCCACGAGCAGCAGGGCGACCAGCGCATGCGTTGCCTGGAGGAGCGCTTGGGGTACTTGCGGGCGCTCGGTCAGACGTGGGCCAACACCGGTGCCGCCGCCAATGCCGCTGTGGTCCAGCGGGCCACGACCGCGGTGGAGGATTTGCCCGAGCCCGAGGCCTGTGACGACGAGGACTACGTGGGTCGTCGCAGTCCCGGGCCCGATGATCCGGCCATACGCCTGCGGGTGGGGCAGCTGCGCGACGAGTTGAGGCAGGTATGGGCGCTGGAGCAGGGAGGGCGCTACGCCGAAGGTCTTGAGAGGGTTCGGCGACTCGAGGCCGAGGCCGAGGCGACGGGTTACTCGCCGGTGTTGGTCGAGGTGGCGCTGGCCACCGGCAGCCTGGAGCAGCGGCTGGGTCGTTTCGAGGAGGCGGCGCGCTCGCTGCGGAAGGCCTACTTCGACGCGAAGGCGCAGGGACTCGACGACTTCGCCGCCCGAGCGGCGGTGCAGCTGGTCTACGTGGTGGGGCAGGAGCTGGGCCGGGTGACCGAGGCTCTCGACGTATGGGCCAAGCACGCGCAGACGGCCGTGGAGCGGATCGATGACGCGGTCCGTCGATCCGTGCTGCTCAATATCCTCGGGATCCTGCATCGTAACCGGGGCGACTACGACAAGGCACTGTCGTATCACCGGCAGGCTCAGGCGCAGCTCGCCGAGGTCGAGGATCTGGGGAGCCGCGTTCGATCCGGGACCACCACGAACGCTCTGACCGGGATCGGACTGGCCCTGCTGGCCCAGGGCGAGTATGAGCCGGCCATCGAGTACCTCCAGCGGGTGCTGACGATCCGGCGCACGATGTTGGGGCCGCTGCATCCGCTCATCGCTACGGCGGTCACCAACATCGGGATGGCCTACTCCAAGCAGGGGGATTACCCGCAGGCGTTGGAGTATCAGCGAGAGGCATTGGCGCTCTACCAGCAGTCCCTGGAGCCGCGCCATCCGAGCATCGTGGACACGCGCTTCAACCTCGCGATCACCTATGGTCGCATGGGCGACTACGACTCGGCGCTCGAGCACCACTTGGAGGTGCTGACCGATTTCGAGGCGCTCTATGGGCCCGAGCACCGTTATGTAGGAGATTCGCTGTATTCGATCGGTCTGGCCTATGGTCACAAGCAGGATCATCTGCGGGCTGCTGAGTATTATGGCCGTGCGCTGGTGGTCTTCGAGCATGCGCTGGGCCCCGAGCATCCCCACGTGGCCGATACTTTGACCGGGATCGGCAACGCGCGACGGGGCCAGGGAGACGCGAGCGGAGCCATCGCGCCCCTGGAGCGGGCCGTGTCGATCCTCGAGCAGGGGGAGGCGGCGCCCGAGATCGTGGCCACGGTGCACTTTTCGTTGGCCAGGGCTCTGGCCGAGGCTGGCCGAGAGCCCGAGCGGGCGCGTACGCTGGCGTTGCGGGCACGCGAGGGGTACGTGAACGCCGAGAGGACGGACGCGGCGTGGGTCGCCGAGGTCGATGCGTGGTTGGCGAAGCATCGGTGATGGGGATGTGGTTGGCGAGGGCCCTTGTCCGCTACGCAGGCCAAGCGGCTTGATGGGGTGGTGCATGGGTGTGGCGATGATTCGCGTGCTATCCGCGGATCGGCTGGTGACCAGGTCGATCCGTCAGGACTTCAGCGCGTCTTCCTAGGGGGATGCCAACACTTCCTCGAGGCTGTTGGCGGTCAGTACCCGGTGGGCCCAGGTGCTCAGCGGTTCGGACGCGGTAGCATCGATTCGGGCCTGCGTGGCTGGGGTTAGCGGGCCAAACCGCTGTTCGAGTTGCTCGAGCAACAGTTCGCGCTTGCCCATCAGCAAGCCCTCCGACCGGCCCTTGCGCTCGCCCTCCAGCAAGCCCTCGCTCAAACCCTCGCTCAAACCCTCGCTCAAGCCCTCGGAGCGGCTGGCGTCCAGGCTCATTTGGTAGAAGCGCTCCTCTTCACGCCGTACTCGGGCGAGGTGAGCGATTTGGGGGTCTTGGGAGAGTTCGTCGAGCGTCTTGACGGCAACGGCCATGATGGGGTCCTCCGCAGCGAGTTGGTCGAACTGCGCGTCTTCGGTGGCCATGAAGAAGCGAGCCCAGAGCCGAAGCCTATCATTGTCTGCCGGGTGGTAGGGCTCGCGGAGTTGGGAGAGCTTGGAGAGTTGGATCACGTGGATGTTGAGGTGATCGTTGAACGGGGTGCCGTCCCAGTGTTCGTTGAATGTGAAGGCCAAGTGCAGTCGATTGCGGGCTGGAAGCAAAGGTTCCACCAACCAGAGGATGAGCGCGGTGGGACGTAGTTGACCATAGTCGTCGCCGTAATCGAGCTGATTGGAATGAGTGCGGGACAGGTAGTACGTGACGCGCGCAAAGATGTATTGTTTGGGCTTGCGCGTCTGTCGCTGCATCTCGATATCGGCCAAGGAGCCGTCGTTGAACCGGACGTGAATGTCGAGGATGACCTTCTTGCGATCGTGCTGCTCGCCGGGGATTTCGGACTTCAAGACGGTGAGCTCGCGAATGGGCTCGCCCAGGACGGCTTCGAGCATATCGTGCAGTAGACCAGGGCCTCGCGTGAAGAGGAGTTGGAAGACGAGGTCTAGTTTTGGGTCGAGGCGATCCACTTGCAGAGTTACGGTAGCACTGAGATTCGGTGAGACGATGGGGCGCGGTTGATTGTTGATGTGAGCGTTACGGCTGAGACTAAAGGTTTCAGGCAGAGGGCGCGTGGGTGGAGGAAGTCTGGGTGGGTTATTGAGTTACAGAAGGGTGGGTCATTGAGTTACAGGCATAAGGGGTCGATGGAGGGCAGAGCCAGTGGGGTGGAGTCTGGGTATAGGGCATTCAAAGTGGCAATTCATCGGTGTTTTATCTCGACTTGGCGTTGCTTATGCTTGATGAATATTCTGTATGGTTGGCCAGCGGTGAGTGCCAGTGGCCCGTGGGGGGCCGGACGGTGGCCCATGGGTGGGCCACGAATGTGCGGGTTCGGTGAGTCGTGGAGTGGTACGTTGGCTCGGGCGTTACACTGTGGTGGTGCAGGGGCCGATTGACCCTGTTTAACGCGCGACGCCTACCCCACACATGCTCGCCGGCGTTGGGGGGTGGGAGTGCTTGGAGTTGGGATTCGTCGCCGGCTGTGCGTGAGTGGGGGCCCCTTCGCGCTACGCAGGCCAACCGGCTTCGTGCAGCGGTGCGTTGGTCGGTCGGCTCGATTGCGGCATGGCGGTCAGGCAGGGGCCGATGGGCACTCGCGGACGGTCAATGGGTGCTCGCGGACCAACACAACACAGCACTCGACGACCGCCTGACCAGTCGTAGCGGTGGTATGACCGCACTTCGGGATGTCGGATAGGTGGGTATCTTTGCCCACCGTTCTTGGGTGGGACGCAATCAAATTCCGGGCATTCCATACGGCCGGGTAGTGAGCACGCTCGCGCGGAAAGCAAACGACATGAATGCATTGGTGGGCGGATACGACTTGGGGGCCAACGACCGCAGCGACGTCATGGATGACATCGGGGAGGCGGCCACCCTGCTCGCCGAGGAGGGGGCCAGCAGCCCGGTGGCGCGGGCTCGAGAGGCCAAGGAAGAGGCAGACTGGGCCAAGGAAGGCCCGGTGGATGGCGTCGAGGACTCGGTGGACGGGGCGAGCCCAGTTGAGCGGGGCGGGGACTTGGCGGGTGTGGCCAAGAAGGGCCCGGCTGGGCGGGTTGTGGATCCCAAGGACCCGGCGAACCCAGCCGATGGCTCTCCTCGTGACGACTCCGTCAGCGTGGGAACAGGCGTGGGCAAGCACGACAACTCGGTCAGCGCAGGGACGGGCATGGGCAAGCAGATGGCCGCGCTGCTCGCGCCCTCCCCTCGGAATGACCGGGTTTTTGCGATGGAGCGCAACAAGGTGTTCCAGGCGATGTTCGAGGTGCCCGCCGAGCCCCAGCGACTCGGCAGCTACGTGGTGCTGGGGACTCTGGGCAAGGGCGGTATGGGGGTGGTGTTCAAGGCCTTCGATCCCGAGCTCGACCGGCAGGTGGCGCTCAAGGTCCTGCACACCGAGCTCGACGAGCGGCACACCATTCGCCTGCGACGCGAGGCCCAGGCGATGGCCAAGCTGTCTCACCCCAACGTGGTGCAAGTGCACGAGGTGGGGCAAGCCAAGGGCCAGACCTTCGTAGCCATGGAGCTGGTCGGCGGGCAGACCCTCAAGGACTGGATGCGCCAAGAACCTCGACCGACCTGGCGTCAGTGCGTCGAGGTGTTCGTGCAGGTGGGCGCCGGCCTGGCTGCCGCCCACAAACAGGGGCTCATCCACCGTGACTTCAAGCCCGGCAACGCGATCGTCGACGACGACGGTCGGGCCCGGGTGCTGGACTTCGGGCTGGCCCGGCAGGCCGGCGAGTCGCTGAACGCCGACCCCAACCCAGACCCCAACCCAGACCCCAACCCAGACCCCAACCCAGACCCCAACCCAGACCCCAACCCGGTGCCGCGGTTGGCCCAGCGAGCCCGCACCAAGGACAACCAGGTCGCGCCGCTAGATGTCTCGCTGACCAAGACCGGCACCGTGCTGGGCACCCCCGCCTATATGCCGCCCGAGCAGATGAAGGGGCAGCCGGCCGACACCCGCAGCGATCAGTTCAGCTTTTGCATTGCGCTGTGGGAGGCGGTCTACGGCGATCGACCGTTCAAGGGCGGCCATATGGTCGGACTGATGATCTCGATGATAGCCGGCGACATAGGGCCCGCGTCCAAGGGCAGCCCGGTGCCCGCAACCCTGCGCGCGATACTGCTGCGGGGGCTGGCCCTTGACCCCGAGGACCGCTGGCCCTCGATGGACGCCCTGCTCACCGAGCTGCAGCGGCTGCTGGCCCCGCGTCGCTGGCGATGGCTGGGTGGCAGCCTGGCCTTTGGCCTCGTCGGCTTAGGCACGACCCTGGCCGCTCCCCAGTTCGTCGCCATGCAGGAGCGCTGCAGCGGCGCCCAGGCCCAGTTGGACGGCATCTGGGACGACGCGCGCCGGCAAGATGTCAAAGACGCCGTGCTCGGCACCGAGCTATCGTACGCCGAGGGAACCTGGCAGCGCATCGAGCCAAAGTTGGACGACTACGCCGACGCTTGGGCGGACAAGCACACCGAGGTGTGCGAGGCCACCACCGTGCGCCACGAGCAGTCGAGCGAGGCGATGGACCTGCGCATGGGCTGCCTACACGAGCGCCGCACCGCGCTGCGCGCCACGGTGAAGGTGCTCGCCGAAGCTGACGCTAACACCAACGCCAACACCAAGACGGTGGAGAACGCGGTCAAGCTCGTCGCCGGCCTGCCCGACCTCGCCCGCTGTGACGACGTGGAGCGGCTCGCGCAGCAGCGCCAGCGCATGCCCCCGCCCGAGGACCCGCAGGTGGCGGAACAGGTGGACCAGTTGCGCGAGCAGTTGGCCGACATCAAGGCAATGGACAAGGCCGGCCGGTATGCCGAGGCATTGACGCAGGTGCAGCCGGTGGTGAAGCAGGCCCAGGAGATGGGCTACGGGCCGCTACGGGCTGAGGCGAAGTATTGGCAGGGGAGGTTGCTTGAGCGCTACGGCCAGTACGCCGACGCGGAGCCGGAGCTGAAGCAGTCCCATGTCCTGGCGTTGGAACACAAGCATGCCGAGGTCGAACTCGACTCGGTCCAGAGCTTGACCGGCGTGGTGGGCAACCGCCTCGCGCGGCACGACGACGGCCTGACCTGGGGCCAAACGGCCCTGGCCCTGGCCAAGCGCAGCGGCGACGACCCTGAGTGGGCCACTAGCCTGAACCAACTGGGTGTTGTGTTCCAAGGCCAAGGGGAGTATGAGCAGGCCAAACTTCACCACCAGCGAGCCTTGCGGATATTCGAGAAGGCGCTGGGTGCCGACCATCCCCATGTGGCTGCGAGCCTGAACAACCTGGGCAATGTGTTCGATAGCCTTGGGGAATACGAGCAGGCCAAGCTTCATTTTCAGCGAGCTTTGCGGATATCCGAGAAGGCGCTGGGCCCCGATCATCCCCATGTGGCTATGAGCCTAAGCAATCTAGGCAACGTGTTCCGAAAACTCGGGGAATACGAGCAGGCCAAGCTTCACTTTCAGCGAGCTTTGCGGATATCCGAGAAGGCGCTGAGCCCCGACCATCCCCATGTGGCCGCCAGTCTGAACAATTTGGGTAGTGTGTTCTACAGTCTTGGGGAGTACGAGCAGGCCAAGCAGCACTACCTACGATCCTTGTGGATATTCGAGAAGGCGCTCGGCCTCGACCATCCCAACATGGCCGTGAGCCTGAACAACCTAGGCAATGTGTTCAACAGCCTTGGGGAGTATGAGCAGGCCAAGCTTCAAGTTCAGCGAGCCTTGCAGATAGAGGAGAAGGCGCTTGGCCCTGACCATCCCCACGTGGCCCTGAGCCTGCACAGTCTGGGCCTTGTGTGCCAAAAACTTGGAGAGTACGAGCGGGCCAAGCTTCACCATCAGCGAGCCTTGCGGATAGAGGAGAAGGCGCTGGGCCTCGGCCATCCCAACGTGGCCTATCCGCTGGCGGGCCTGGCTGAGGTCGCGCTAGCACAGCGCGAACCCACGATCGCTCGTGAGCATGCCGAGCGGGCGGTCTCGATTCGCGAGAAGAGCAAGGAAGCGCCCACACTGCTCGCCGAGATCCGCTTCGTGCTCACGAAGGCTCTGTGGGGTGACAAGGACCAGCGAGGTCGAGCCCGTGAACTGGCCGAGCAGGCACGGGATGCCTTCGCCGAGCATGGCAAGGGCCGCGAAGACGACCTCGCCGAGGCCGAGACCTGGCTGGCGAAGCATCGGGTCAAGTAACGCAGGGCGCCCCTAAGGCCTAAGGCCGAGCAGGCGCAGGATGCTTTGGCGACGACCGAGGGCCCCGGCGACTCATCCCTCGACCTCGCCGGTGTCACCGCCTGGCTGACCACCCACCCCGTCAAGTAACGCCGGGCGCTCAAACGACGAAGCACCAAGCTCGACGACCGCCGGGCCGTCTTGTCATCGCGCGATACGACCAGGCCGCTGTGCTCGATGAACATTGCGCTCTTCCAAAGGCCGGTTGGCCCTGTTGACGGCGGACGCCTACCTCGGACGTGCTCGCCGACGGACCACATCCGGGTGCTTGGAGATACTCGTCGTCGTCGGCTGTGCGCGACCGAGGCTCCTTGTCGCCTACGCGGGCCAATCGGCTCCGTGTCGCGGTGCGTTGGCCGGTCGGCTCGAGCGCGACACTGCAAGCAATCGAGGGCCGCTCAACTCGAGCGTTACACTGCGATGGTGCAAGGGCCGGTTGGGCCGGTTGGCCCTGTTGACGGCGGACGCCTACCTCGGACGTGCTCGCCGACAGACCACGTCCGGATGCTTCGAGATACATATCGTCGTCGGCTGTGCGCGATCGAGGGCTCCTTGTCGCCCACGCGGGCCAACCGGCTCCGTGTAACGGTACAGTCGCGAGGGTGGACTCGGTAGCTCGCGATGGCACAAGCCCCGCTGACCCCGCTGACACGCGACATACATTGCAGTAAGGCGGGTCCGTCATGCCGGTCAGCTTGCCCCTGGCGCCTTGGCGATGGCCTCTATTCTGCGGGCGTAGCAGGCACTGGGAGGCGTTCAGGCGAGAGCTCAAGGGTTGGCCCGCGTTAAACAGGGCCAATCCGTCTCCGCTCACCGGCTGATCACCAGGCGAGCGTGATCAGAACTCCAGTGACCGGGCATCTCCGTGCTTCACGGTCATGAATGTCGGACGACCTTGGTACTACTGTGCCGTTCGAGATGTTGCCAAGGATTGGGCAATATGGTTCCACCGAACAATAGAGTCGTATTAATTCGAGGATGGCCATTGACGGCATGCGCACCATGACTATGGTGAATTATCGACAGCCAACCGGAGTTTACAATATGTACGACTTCAACGCCAACGAGTTTCACCATCGCCACGTTTTCTGCCTCGACGCCAACGGTTGCATCCACCCCATCCCGGCGTACCAATATGATCGCCTCTAAGCTGGCTACCCCGACGCGGCTCTCCCCCAGCTGGCAGGTCAACGCGTCCGCTTCGCGAGCTTCCACGTGGCCCACCGCTCCGACCCCATGCGGATCGCCGATGAGCTCTTCCACGTGCTGCCGCTCGATGCCGAAGGCAACGTCGACGCGCAGCAGGACTACGACGCCCTCCAAGCCGACGTCGACCGCCTCGAAGCCAACGACTACGCTTCGCCCGAGTCCGTCGAGCCCACCAACACCACTGACGGCACCGAACCGCCCGAGTTCACCGGCACCACCGAATCACCGACCTCCTGGGTTCCCATTCCCTTCACCCATCGCCGCCTCATCGCCGCTCTACTCGATGCCCACGAGCAGCCCTGGGCCTCCTGGTAGCCGCAAAGCCCCGACCGTGCCGCCTGATGCCAACAGCAGCACGCCCCTTCGATTTGACGTGTTGGTCACAATCCTGCACCCGCTCAGATCGAGCCGCGTACCTTCGTACGCCAGGAGTTCTTGCAGGGATGTCGTTCGCCCATGAGCACCGGTGGGGAGGGATTCGATCGTTGAACAGGGCCGAGTCGCGTCCGCTCGAGGGTCATTACGGCGCGATGGTCGAACACATGAACGTGATGATGGTGCTCGAGTCCGTGGTTTCGCGTGCACCGGGGGTGCTCAGCCAGGTTCGCGAGCGCTAACTCCACGCCGCCCTGGGCGCCGCAGATGCGGCGATCGCAGCAATCTACTCCGAGTCAGAATCGTGACCAAACCACGGCACCATAGCGGTATCGCCGGAGGCCACTCTGTGAAATACTCCGGTAGGTGCCCATACGAGGCGTCAATTCGGGTGGAGGAATGGGGTCGAGTTCTTGGACGCCGTCGCGCGGAGGGTCCCCGAGATCGCGCGAGGACTTGCGCGGTAATGCTGCCTCGGGTCGGTGCTATCGTTCCTGTCGATGTCCGACACGAGCCCCGAGACTCTCGCCCGACGACGAACTGGCGGCCGGGTAGACCCCACCGAGGGCGTTGGCGACGATGGGGCATCCTACCGCGATCTATCACCCGCCGAACGTATTGCCGCGATGCGGCGCTTGAGCCGACGGGTCTTTGCGATGAAACTGGCCGCAGAGGATGGCGAGCGAGGACATCCGGGACTTCCTGACCGCCTTGTCGGCGGCCGGCGTTGATTTCCTCGTCGTTGGGGCGCATGCCCTGGCCGCACACGGACGAGTTCGCGCGACCGGTGACCTCGACGTACTGATCAAGGCCACCCCGGCGAATGCACGTCGACTTGAGACGGCCGTTCGTGAATTCGCGGACGCGTCGCTCGAGTACTTCGGCGTATCGGTCGCCGAACTATCGAAGCCTCGTTATGGGTTCTTCATGGGGGTGGAGCCCGATCGCATCGACGTGTTGACTCGGATCGCCGGGGTCCGATTCGAACGTGCGTGGCGAGGGCGCCTCGAGTCCGAGATCGAGGGCGTTCCGCTCCATGTGCTCGGGTTCGAGGAGTTGATTGCGGCCAAGCGTGCATCGGCTCGTCAGCGCCCCGCAGGTTCTTCGAAAGCCATTCAGGACGAGGCCGACCTCGCTTGGTTGCTGGCCGAACGAAGACGGCGGCGGAGCGCCAATGGGGGCGGATAGTCGAGCTTTGCGACGAGGGGATCCCGGGACAACGAGCCGGGAATTCCGGATCGTTCGACCTGAGGGAATTCACAGGGCTTCTCGTCACGCGATCTCGGCCGGCGCCCAGTGAGCCGCAAGGTCAGCGATCAGCTCATGCTCGTCGAGCGACGCCGTCGCCACCCCAGCAACGCCAATGCCCATAGAGTTCCGAGCCCACGTTCGCGCCCACCCACGGTGCATCCGCTGCTCGCGGTCTCGGGCGAGGGATCTGCCTGGGCGCTGCCTGCTGTGGTCGGGATCGACGGAGCATCCTCCCCGCCGGTGGTGCCCGCAGAGCTGGGTTCGTCCTCGGTGGGTGGCCTCCCCCCACCGCCTCCGGACTCCGAGTCGTCCCCCGCCGGTGGCTCGGAGGGCGGCTCGGACGGTGGTGCTTCGTCCGGCTCGGGATAGCCCGCCCGCGGGGCCCCTTCGTAGGCGCAGGCGGGTGGCAGCCCGAGCTTCTCGTCGCACGAGAACTCGTCGGTTTGGGCACAACCTTCGCTGGCCGCCCCCGGTCCGATCGTGCCGCCCCACGGCTCGTGATCGGCGGTGACCTCCACATGGTCCCAGACGGTCTGAGCTACCGCGATCCCCTTGTTGCCGCACGCCATGAACATGCCCACGTAGACTTCGGGCTGCTGCAAGGCCATCGGCGCCCCGAGGGGTTGCCATTGCTCGCCGTCCTCGGACAGCGACGTGGTGACCTGTCCGTCCTGACGCTCCAGCCGCAGCCACATCCCGTCGGCTTGGCCGGCGAAGGGCCCATCGGAGTACTTGTCGATGAAGCAGTCGCCGGTGCAGTAGTTGGTGCCCGGTTCGGTCGGCGCTTCGCGATACTGCACGTTCCAGCGATCGGTACCGCTCTCGTTGCGCTGGTACCGGAGCATGACGGTGCTGTCATTGCCCACCAGATCATCGCGCACGGCCAGCCCATAGTTGCCGTACATGCATCCCTCGCTAAGCTCGGGCGCGTCGGCGAGCCGGGCCACGAACGAGAAATCTCCTTCGAGCACGGTGTAGACGAAGCCCATCTCGTCGGTGAGCTTCTCGGGCCGGTGACCGCGGGCCTCCAGCGTATAGGTTCCGTCGGACCACTCCAGGCACGCATTGACCCGTCGAGAGGGATACTGGCAGCAGATCGGGGTGTTGCTCCCCAGATCGCCCGGCCGCAGCGGCACGGAGGCCGTGCCGGTGGTGGGCCATGCCGCCACCAATAGCGCTGCTGTGCGGCTCCATCGTTCCCCGACCCGCCTGCGTCTCGTCGTTCCCCCGCGGCCTCCGTGCATCGCTCCCCCTCGCGTGTTCTCGGCCTCCCAGTGCGGCCGGGGTCTGGATCCGGCCAATGTTTTTCGATCGGATCGGTGTCGACCAGGGGGCGGCCACGCAGGACGCCAAAGGAAGGGGCGTGGGGGTACCGCCGCCCTAGCAAGAAAACCACGGTTTTCGTCCCTCCCGAGTGCCGCTTGGGCAAGACCGAGGCCGGGCGCGACTCCGTCGCGCATTCCGAGCCGGCCTCGGCATCGACAGCTCAGTCGAGCACCGACGGTAGCGTGCGCGGTCGGGCGATCGGGACCGGCTCGTCTCGCTCACTGCGCCCGCGCGGCGGCGTGCTTGGCCGGCGTGATGTCTCGTTGCGCTGGCGCGGCGGTGCGCTTGGCCGGCGCTGCGTCTCGCTGCGCCCGGTCGAAGCCTCGCCGCGGTCGTCCAGCGGCGGGTAGGGGGTCTCCGCCAGCGGAGGCTCGGGCGTGGGCACGGGCCGATAGACGTTGGGGTCGGGCGCCAGCGGATTGCGTGGCGGGGCGGTCGTGCTCCGTTCGTGGCCAGGGGCAGGCCGGGTGGCGCTCGACGCTGGCCTTCGGGTCCGCGAGGGCGGAGGCGCGGGGACTCGCGGCCGAACCTCGGTCTTGGTCTTGGTCTTGGTCTTGGTCTTGGTCTTGGTCGGAGACGGGGACGAGCCCGGGCCCGTCCCCGAGGTCGAGCCCCGGGCGTCCGCGAGCATGGTGCGATCCGGATCGGCGTTGGGCGTCGACCTCATCGCCACAAAGCGCAGCCGGGCTCGCTGCACGTGCTCGACGTATTCGAGGCTGCGGGGCGGGAGTTCGCCGTCCTCTCGCATCCAGCGGTTGACGTTGCCGGCGCCGGCGTTGTACGCGGCCAGCGCCAGGGTCTCGTCCCCGTCGTAGCGATCGAGTAGCCCGAGCAAATAGAGGCTGCCCGCTTCTATATTGAACTGGGGCTCGTAGACGCGAGCCATCGGGCGACCCATCTGTCGCGCCATCGCATTGGCGGTCGCGGGCATCAATTGCATCAGCCCCCGGGCACCGGCGGGGCTCTTGGCTCGCGGCACGAAGCGACTCTCCACCCAGATGATCCCGTTGATGAGATCCGGATCGATCGCGTGCGTACGCGCAACTTGTTCCACCCACGGTTGGATCGGCGTGATCCGCTCGCGCTCGGTGGGCGAAAACGGGGCGGGCGGCTGGTCGTCGAGCCCGGGGTTCAGGGGGGGCGCTGTGGGCGCCGGGGTCACCGTAATTCGCTCAGGAACGTTGTTTCGATGACCCGGTGCGCCAGGACCTTCACTAGACCAGCGAAATTGCGCACATCCCGCGGTGCTGAGAATCAACGCCAGCAGCGCGAGGCCGCCCAGGGATCGAGACGCAGGGACCATGCGCCCGACCTTAGGGAAGGCTGGGCGAGCGCCGAAGTTTTCGCCGAACTCGGAGGCACGGGCAGGCCGTCGCCGTCGTCGCGTCGGAGCCGCCACGGCGGTTCGGTGCCCGTCGAGGGTACGATGACGGCTGATCGACATGCCGTGCGCCCGCATTCGGGTGCATGATGGAGTCTCCGATGTTCGTTCGCCGCGCTGCTCTGCTCGTCTGTCCGCTCTTGCTTGCCCTTCCCTCGATCGCCCCCTCGACGGCCGAGGCCCGCGGTCCGACGCCGGGCTATCACCCGTGGGCGCAGGATCACGTGGGTCCGCTTCGGATCGACGCCAGCGACATGGTGGCCCACCCCGAGCGCTACATCGACGCGCGCGTGGAGCAGCCGGACTTCCATGCGCTCGACGACTTCGCGACCGATCCCCAGGCCGCGGTCGAGCCGACGGCCCCCGACGCGTGGGCGCAGCATGGCGGGGTGGTGATGCCCGGGCCGGTGGCCAGCGGTGAGTGGGAGGTCGACCCGGACGTGGCCCGCGGCATGCAGGTGATCCCCGGCAATGAGTACCCGCGCAAGCACACCCTATTCGTCAACTTCAACGGCGGCATGCTGTTTTCGGGCTCGGACAACTCGGCCGAGAACTTCTCGACCCTGGCGCGGCAGGGGGTCTACCCCACCTATGAGGGGGGCGAGCAGAAGGCCCTGGCGATCATCGAGGCGATCGAGGAAGACGTAGAGCCCTACGGCATCGTCGTCCGCTATCTCGACCGGCCGCCCAAGGTGGTGCCCTACACCATGGAGATGATGGGCGGGCAGTGGACCGACACCAACATCGACAGCCCGGCGGGGGGCGTGGCGCCCGGGGCCGACTGCGGGGCGCTGGGCCAGCGGCACGTGGTCTACACCTTCGCCAGCGGGGGCCAGTCGGCCACCATGGCCGCCAACACGGCCAGCCAAGAGGCGGGGCACGCCTGGGGGCTGGACCATACCTTCAATTGTGACTCGGTGATGTCGTACTGCGGGATCACCAACGGCGGCTTCTCGACCGAGTGCGACGCGCTGTGCGAGACGCAGTGCCAGGGGCCCAATAGCGCCGGCTGTCGGCTCACCCACGAGGAGTTTTGCGGGGTGGGCAGTGACCGGCAGAACGAGGACGCCACCTTGGTCTGGCTGTTCGGGGGCAACGAGCCCGACATCGAGGCCCCGGTCGTCGAGATCGTCGAGCCGCAGGACGGCCTGGAGATCGAGGCAGGGTCGAACCTCGACGTGCGCTCGATCGTCTCGGACAACTACGGCGGCTACAGCTGGTACTACCGGATCACGGCCGGTGACGAGGTGGTGGGCGACTTCGTCGACTACGATCGCCAGGTCGACCTCGACTACCGCGCGGCCCTCAACCTCGCGGGGGTCACCGAAGGGGTCTGGGTGATCACGGTGGGCACCGAGGATCACTACGGCAACACCGCCGAGGACACGGTGACCGTGTACGTGGGGGTCCCCAACGATTCCTCCGGCATGGTCGACGACAGCGGCGGCGGCGACATGAGCACCGGGCCGCAGGGGACCGGCGGCAGCGACGGGGAGACCGACGGCGACGACATTCCGGGGATCGACGAAGGCGACGTCGGCTCGAGGGGCTGCGCCTGCGGGGTCGGTCCAACGCCAGCACCCGGCGGCGCGGGGCTGTTGTTGCTGGGTTTTTGGGCGATCCGGCGGCGTCGCTGAGCGCCGACCGAGACCCAAACCGAGGCCAACACCGAGGCCAACACCGAGGCCAATACCGAAGCCAACACCGATATGGCGGACAATGCGCGCCGCCCTCGGGGGCGAAATTGGAGGCCGTGCGGGGACGCGCACGTCGCGAACAGCTTCCGAGGCTTGACCACGGGCCGCGGATCCATATGCTTCGTCCTCCCTCGTCGCTCGGGCCCCGGGGGTAGAGCCATGGCGGCTGACCCCGAGCGCCCCCACTGACGCGTCCCGACTCGGCGCGTCCCGACCTCGCGACTCGATCCGGAGAAACGCTCCCATGTCCAGCTTTGATCAGGCCATCGTCAGAACCGGCGGCAAGCAGTATCGCGTCGAGCCCGGCGCCGTGCTCCGCGTGGAGAAGATCGAAGGCGAGGTTGGCGGGACGATCGAGCTGCCCGAGGTGCTGCTGCTCGGTCGTGGTGCCGACGCCAAGGTGGGCACGCCCCTGGTCGACGGGGCCAAGGTCACCGGGACGATCACCGCCCACGGGCGGGGCCCCAAGCTCATCGTCTACAAGTTCCGCCGTCGCAAGAACTATCGGCGCAAGATGGGCCATCGCCAGGCCTACACCGAGATCAAGATCGACGAGATCACCGGCTGACGCGGCCGCACCGTACGCACCGTACCTTCAGGCAGGAGCACCCAGATGGCACACAAAAAAGGTCAGGGCTCGATCAAGAACGGCCGCGACTCCAAGGCGCAGTTCCGCGGCGTCAAGAAGTTCGGCGGCGAGGCGGTGCGGGCGGGCAACATCATCGTGCGCCAGGTCGGCAACAGCTTCCGCCCCGGCCCCGGCGTTGGACAGGGCAAGGACTTCACCCTGTTTGCGCTGGTCGACGGTCATGTCCGCTTCTACAAGCGGGGGCGCAACCGACGATCCCATGTTGCGGTGGATGCGGTGGACGCGGTGGACACGGTGGACGCGGTGGACGCGGACGGGCCCGCCCCGGAACAAGCCGCGCAGTAGCCGAGCTCGGGCCGGTGGCTCGTAGCTCCGGGTGGAGCTGCGGTGTGAGCCGGCCCGTGCTGATTTCGGTCGGAGGCCGAGGGATCGATGCGCTTCGTCGACCAAGTGCGAGTGGTCGTGCAGGCGGGCCGTGGCGGTGACGGAGCGGTCGCGTGGCGTCGCGAGAAGTACGTGCCCAAGGGCGGCCCGGCCGGTGGCGACGGGGGGCGAGGCGGCGACGTGGTGCTCGAGGCCGATCCCCACCTGAGCACGTTGCTGGATCTGCGATACCGCCAGCGGCTGCGGGCGCCCAACGGTCAGCCGGGAGGTACGCGCGATCGCAACGGGCGGGGCGGCGAGGATCTGGTGATCCGGGTGCCTGTGGGCACCATGGTCTATGTCGAGGGTGACGCCGACGAGCCGCAGGTCCCAGCGACGGAGGTTGTCGAGTTCGGCGAGGGCGGGCTCGACAACGTGTACGTCGTCGAGGATCCCGAGGCGATGACGCGGCTTCAGCAGGCCCGAGCGGCGCTCGAGGCCAACCGTGACAATGGCGGTGCCGACGACGGCGACAACGACGGTGGCGAGACCGAAGGCCCTGATGCCGAGGGTGCCGAGGGTGCCGAGAGTGCCGAGAGTGCCGAGAGTGCCGAGAGTGCCGAGAGTGCCGAGGGTGCCGCGTTCGAGTTCGAGGCGCACCTAGATCCTGAGGACGACGAAGGCGACGGGCCCGCTGGATCGGTCGATGGCGAGCTCATCGGCGAGCTCATCGGCGATCTCTCCACGGCCCACCAGCGCCTGATCGTGGCCCGGGGTGGTCGAGGGGGCCGGGGCAACATCCACTTTCGTAGCGCGACCAACCGCGCCCCCGATCACGCCGAGCCCGGGACGCCAGGAGAGGGCTGGCGCTTGCGCCTCGAGCTCAAGCTGCTCGCCGACGTGGGCATCGTGGGCTACCCCAACGTGGGCAAGTCCACCTTGATCGGTCGGATCAGCCGGGCGCGGCCCAAGGTCGGGGCCTATCCCTTCACCACGTTGGTGCCCAACCTCGGCGTGGTGCAGCTCTCGGGCGGTCGCTCGATGGTGGTGGCCGACGTCCCCGGGCTCATCCAGGGGGCGTCGCAGGGCAAGGGCCTGGGGCACCAATTCCTGCGGCACCTCGAGCGCACGCGGGTGTTGCTGCACCTGTTGGCGCCGGACTACGAGCCCGGTCGGGAGCCGCTGGCCGATCTCGACGCGCTCGAGCAAGAGCTTACGCGCTACGGCTCGCAGTTCGACGGCCGGCCGCGGGTGGTGGCGCTCAACAAGCTCGACACCCTCGGCGACGAGGCGGGTCGCGAGATGGTGGCGCGTACCCGCGCGGTGCTACGCGAGCGCAACATTCCGTTGTTCACGATCTCGGCGCATACGGGGGCGGGGATCCCCAAGCTGCTCGAGGCGATCTGGCGGCGACTCGATCGCGAGGACTGAACACCTTGTCCGTCCATGCGCTCGCGGGACCTCCGCCTCCTTCGCGCAGCGGGCGCTAGCGCCTCGTGCCGGACGTTCGTGCCGGGTTGGTTCGGCGATGGACCGAGCTGTCGGTGGCCATGGATGGATAGGAGGGTCGGAGGAAACTGACCCTCGGCCCCGGCGTGAAGCGAGTCGGGGAGGTCTATCGCTATGCGCAATGACTCCGTTCACCACCGCCTCCGTCTTCGGGATGGTCTCCGCTCACTCCAGGTCGCATCCTGGTGGCGGCTTGGGGGCCTTGATACCTTTGTAGGCGTGCTGGATTTGCTTTGTTTCGGCGCGGTCGGGGGCCATGCCCGCGCCTTGCTGCGGTCGTTGCCCCGGGCGCTGGCCCTGACGGCGTTCTTTGGGTTTGCGCAAATTGCGCAGGCTGGACCGGCGCCGGTCAAGCCAACGGCGACCAAGCCAACACCTGCCAAGCCGGCCGCGACCAAGCCGACGCCTGCCAAGCCGGCGGCGACCAAGCCGGCGGCGACCAAGCCGGCCGCGACCCCGGCGACCGGAGGGACCACCGATCCCTTCGCGGTGGAGGGGACGAGCATGAAGCCCTCGACGGCGGCGCCCACCGGCAACGTTCGCGAGAGCGAGCTCTATGGCGACCGGCTCGATAGTCTCCAGGCCGAGGTCGACGCGCTCAAGGACAAGATCTTCCGCAGCAAGGCCCGCCTGACCCTGCTCAAGGAGACGGTGCTGCGTGGGGTCTTGGCCGGCAGCCGGGTGACGATCACCCATCAAAACCTGATGAGCTCTGGCTTCAAGCTCGTCAAGGTGGTCTTCATCATGGACGGGGCGCAGCTTTGGGCCAAGACCGACGAGACGGGCAGCCTCGACGGTGAGGACGAGTTTGCGGTGTACGACGGCAACCTGCCCCCCGGGCCGCACAACGTGACGGTGGAGCTGACCTACCAGGGCTACGGCTACGGGGTGTTCTCATACCTCAACGGCTACAAGTTCGAGTCGCGTAGCTCGCATAGCTTCACCGCCCCCGAGGGGTCGGCGATCAAGCTGGTCAGCCAGGGCTACGAGCGCGGGAACATGACCACCGAGATGAAGGATCGGCCGGCGGTCAAGTGGCAAGAGGTCCCGCTCGATGCTGCGGGGCGGCCCATGCCCAAGACCCGCACCACCAAGGGCGCTGCTGGCAAGAAGGACGGCCCGTGATCCGGAGCAAGCGTCGGGGTCTTGGGCCCCGCCGGCTCGGGATCGCGGCTGGGATCCAGTGGGGGATCTTGTGGGGGACCCTGCTGGGGACCCTGCTGGTAGGGGGGGGCTGGGGAGCCACGGATGCCCAGGCGGCGCCGGCCGAGTCGAACAAGCGGAGGCGAGACAAGGACGACGCGCTGTCCGATCTGTCGGCGACGCTGCGGGAGGCCGACAAGTCGCTGCGCAAGGCGGCGCAGGCGGCCAAGCGTGAGCCCAAGGTCAGCGACGAAGAGCTGGCCAAGCGGCTCGTTCGCGGGCAGCTCGCGCTGGCCGAGGGGAACTACGAGGGGGCGGCGATCGCCTTTTTGGACATCCTCGAGAACCACCCCTCCTCGCTGGCGGCGATCGAGGCCACGTTCTACCTGGGTGAGGCGCTGGTGCCCCAGGGGATGGATCGCTGGGCGGTCGAGCTGTTCATCAAGGTGCTGGGCGACTCGCGACCCGATGCCCGGCGTCTCAAGCACCTGGCGGTGGCGCGGCTGCTCGATCTGTCGGTGCCTTCTCGTGAGAAGGGCTTTGCCCGCAAGCCAGGGCTGAGCGCCACCCCCGAGGCCCGCGCCCGGCTGCAGGCGATGGGCTTGTCGACCACCACCAAGCCCCCCAAGGGCAAGATGCGCGAGGCCGACGTCGAGCGCCTGGGTCGCTGGGCCGAGTCGTTGCTGACCAAGGAGCGCTACGAGCTGAGCTATGCCTACGGCCGGCACCTCTACCTGCGGGGGCAGTACGACCGCGCGATCGCGGTGCTCGACGCGATGAGCCCGGTCGACATCCCGATCACCCGTGGCGGGCAGGGGGCCAAGTGGCGGGTGCGGTCGGCGTATATCGCCGCCTCGGCCGTGCTCGCGGCGGGCGAGCCCAAGGTCGCCCTCGATCGCTTCATCCGGATCACCCGGGCCAACCCCCCCAATCCTCGAGACCGGCAAATAGTAGAGCTGGCCTGGATGGCCACCGCCCGGATCCGCCACGACGAAGGCGACGTGGATCGAGCGGTCAAGGCCTACCGCCGGATCAGTCGAGACTCGCCCTATTTTCCCGAGGCGATGTACGAGACGGCCTGGACGCTGATGGCGGCCCAGGAGTACGACCAGGCCGTCCAGGCGCTGGATCTGCTGCTGGTCTACGACCCCGACTCGCCGATCGCGGCCGAGATCAAGCACCTGCGCGGCAAGGTCCGCATCCAGCAGCGCGACTATCAAGGGGCCGAGGAGCAATTTCTGGCCCTGCGCCGCGAGTTCGATCGCCTGAGCAAGCGGCTGGGCAGCACGCTGCAGTCCAAGGGCGACGCCACCGCCTATTTCGCGGCGGTGGTCGGCGAAGACATGGAGCACTTCAGCCTGGGCGCGCTGCTGCCCACGGCGGCGGTCCCCGTGGCGCGGGCCCTGCCGCGGGCGGTGCACGCCGAGTCGATCTCGCACGAGGTGGGCGGGCTCGACCGTGAGCTGGCCGAGCTGCGCTCGTTGCTGGCGCGCATGGAAGAGGCCGTCGGGGTGCCGCACAAGGCCAAGCTGTTCGGCGATCTCGCGGCCCACGTGGCGGGATTGGACGCGGGGGCGAGCGACGTGGTGGAGGTGCAAGAGCAGCTGGTCGGTCGCCTGGCCGCCCGCGCCAAGGGCGAGGGCCTCGAGCAGCTGGAGTCCGAGCGTCGCACGCTACGGGCGCGGGTCGACGCGCCCCGGGGCGGGGACTCGCCCGGGCGCCAGCAGGCAGCGGATGCGGTGCAGGTGCTCGAGCAGAGCGCCCACAAGCTGGAGCTGGTGGTGGGGCAGCTGCGGGCGCAGCTGGTGGCCACCGAGCGCTACTACGAGGAGACCCGCGCCGAGCAGAAGATCGATCACCAGGCCTTCTTGACCCAGGCGGCCCAGATGCGCGACGAGATCGCCGCGCTGGAGACCGAGGCGGCCGATCTGCGACGTCGGGTCGGTCGGGCTCGGGCGCGCCTGCGCTTTGCCAACCCCGACGACGACGCCTGGCGCCAGGCTCTGGCGGCCTACCGGGCGCACTTGGGCCGCATGCACGCGGTGCTGGCCAAGGTTGTCCCCAGTGGGAAGGGGGATGGGAAGGGGGACGGGCGGGTGCAGGCCCTGTGGTCCCGCGCCGAGCGCTGGCACGAGGCCAGCACCGTGGCGCGCGAGCTGCTCGACGCGGCGGCCGAGCGCCGGCTGGCGATCGCCACGACGATCATGGCCGAGGAGCGGGCCAACCTCGACCAGTACCGCAAGGAGCTCGACGTGGTGCGCGGGACCACCAAGGATCTGGTCTCCGAGGTGTTGTCGGCCACCTACCGCGATGTGGTGGGCGATCTGCACAACCAGGTGATGCGCAGCGAGGTGGGCCTGCTCGACGTGGCCTGGGCCATGAAGCAGGCCGAGACCGACGAGGTGCAGCGGCTCGAGCTGGAGCGCGACCGCAACCTGGGCGAGATGGACGAAGCGATGATGATGGGCCTGGAGGAGCTGGGACAATGAGCGGGCGCCGACCGATCTCCCCCCGGAATCGGAGCCGGAGCCGGAACCGGAATCGGAGCCGGAGCCGGGTCTCGATCTCGATCCTGGCCCTGGGGCTCTTTGCCTTGGGGGGCGTGCCGGCAGCGTGGGGGCTGCCCCGCGGCGATCTGCCGGTGGGGGAGGTCAAGCCACGCCCCGGCGAGCCGGGATCGGGGGCGGGGCTCGACACGCAGATCAAGGGGACCCAGAGCGATCGGCTCAAGGCCCCGCTGCCGCGGCGGCCGAGCGACCAGGCCGAGCTCGACGCCCTCGACGAGCTGGAGGGGTTCGCCGAGCGCTACCGTCGGGCCCACGACGCCACCGCGCACACGGTGTCTCAGCTGCTGATTATCGAGGCCAGCGCTGGCCGGCACTCGCTCGACACCCAGTACCAGCGGCAGATCCGGGAGCACGAGGCCAACGCCCGCAAGATGCGAGCGCTGGCGATCCAGCGCTACGAGGACTTCCTGAAGCTGCACCCTGACGATGCCACGTGGACCCCGGAGGTGACCTTCCGGCTCGCGGAGCTGGAGTTCGAGAGCTCCTCCGATCGCCTCGCTCGCCAAGAAGAAGCGTTTCAAAAGGAGCTCGACGCCTATCAGATCGCGCTGGAGAAGAACCCCGACGCCCCGGCGCCGGCGAGCCCCCAGGCCGACTACAACGCCGCGATTGCGCTCTTTCGCGACGTGACCGTCCGCTTTCCTCGCTACCACCTCGGAGACTCGGCCCTCTACATGATGGGCACGCTGACCTACGAGATGGAGAACTTCGACGAGGCGCGGCAGGCGTACCTGGCGCTGTCGTGCGCCAACCGGTACCAGGCGCCCTACGCCGACGGCACCAACCTGGTGCCCTCGTCGAGCTTTCGCCCCGGCGACTATGGCGAGTGCGTGCCGTGGAAGAAGGACAGCCGGTTCGCGCTGGAGGCCTGGCTGCGGGTGGGCGAGGTGCACTACGACCTCGACGAGCTCGACGCGGCGCTGGAGGCCTATGCCCAGGCGGCCGCCGACCCCGAGGGCGAGTTCTACGACGAGGCGCTGATCCGCATTGCGTGGACGCTCTACCTCAAGCGGAGCTTCGCCGAGGCGGCGGTGAAGCTCGACGAGTTCGTACGCTACGCCGACGCCTACAAGGGGCAGAAGAAGGCCGAGGGGGCGATCGCCCTGCGCGACGACGCTATCAAGTACCTGGCCAAGACCTACGCCGAGGAAGACTGGAACCTCGACGGCCGCCGCGACCGGGTGTGGGGGATCAAGCGGCTCGACCGCGACTATAGGGAGCGAGGCGGCGAGCGCCACGTGCCCGAGATCTACGCCGCGCTGGGCGATCTGTTCGCGTACCAGACCGAGTTCCTGCGGGCTATCGGGATCTGGAAGATGACCCTGGATCGCTGGCCGCTGACCCCGGCCGCGCCCAAGATCCAGATGCGGGTCCTCGAGGCGTATAAGCTGTTGCAGGACGAGCCGGGGGCCCGGCAGGCCCGCGACGCCCTGGCCACCAACTACCTGCGCGGCACCCAGTGGTTTTACGCCAACGAGGGGGACCCCGACGTGGTGGAGGAGGCCCTGGCGCTGGCCGAGGAGGCCCTGGTCCACACCGCGATCGATCACCACAACACCGCCCAGGAGCTGCGGGCGGACGGAGATCCGGGCGCCAAGGCGGAGTACGAGATCGCGGCGCGGGCCTACGCGGCCTACCTCGAGCGCTTCCCCGACACGCCCACCTCCTACGAGAACCGCTACAACTACGCCGAGTCGCTCTACTACAGCGACCAGTACCTGCTGGCCGCCGAGCAGTACGGCCAGGTTCGCGACTCCAACCTCGACAACCGGCTACAAGAAGACGCGGCCACCGGGGCGGTGCTGGCCTACGAGGCCCACATGGACCAGGAGCGCAACAGCGGCTTCGTGTTCCCGGACATGCCCGACAAGGACACCCCGGGGCCCTTCGATGCCGTGGAGATGCCCGAGATCATCGTCAAGATGCAGGAGGCCTACGACCGCTTCGTGATGGTGCGCCCCGACAGCGAGCAGACCCCGGCGATGAAGGTGCTCGCGGGCGAGCTGTCGCAGCGCTACTACCACTTCGAGGACGCCGAGCTGCGCTTTGTGGCCGTGCTCGACGAGCACTGCGAGCAGAACGCGGCGATCCGGGCGGGCACCGCCATCGTCGACGGCTACGTGGCGCGCGAGGATCTCAAGGCGGTGCAGGCCTGGACCGAGCAGCTGGCCGAGCGCGCGTGTGGGTCGGGCGAGGAGGCGGAGCAGTTCGCGGGCAAGCTCAAGACCCTGGGCAACGCGGTGCGCTTCAAGGAGGCGATGCTGCTCTACGAGGGCGAGGAGTACGAGGCGGCGGCGGATCGCTTCGTGGCCCTGGTGGACCAGGCGCCCCAGGATCCCAACGCCGAGGCGGCGCTCAACAACGCGGCGGTCTGCTACGAGAACATCGGGCGCTTCGCCTCGGCCAGCGCGACCTACCGCCGGATCTACACCGACTACCCCGACTCGGAGTCGGCCGACGATGCGCTCTTGCGCACCGGGTTCAACCACTCGCGCTTCTTCGAGTTCGACGAGGCGGTCAAGTCGTACCTCGTGCTGGCCGAGGACGATCGCTACCAGGACAGCGAGCACCGCGAGGTGGCCCTGCGCAACGTGGCCGACCTGCTCGACAACCTCCAAGATTACAAGAAGAGCTCGGACTTCTACCTGCGCTACGCCGAGAAGACCACCGACGACGTCAAGGCGGGCGAGGCCCTGTTCAAGGCGGCCAAGGTGCTGGGCAAGACCGAGGATCCCAAGGCGACGATCGAGGCCTACCAGGTGTTCCTGGGGCGCTACGGGGCCATGCCCGAGCACGCCGAGCGGGCGGTGGAGGCCGAGCTGCGGATCGGGCAGGCCTACGCGGCCCAGGGCAACCGCAAGAAGGCCGAGGAGCACTACGTGGCCACGGTGTCCGGGTTCACCACCAAGGGGCTGGAGATGGGGACCAAGGCGGCCGCGTTCCCGGCGGAGGCCGACTTCCTGTTGGCCGAGTATGCGCTGTCGGACGTGCTCAAAAAGAAGATCAAGAGCACGGGTCGCAAGCTCGAAAAGGAGACCAAGGCGATGTTCGACGCCCTCGTCGTGGCCACCGGGGCCTACGACAAGGTGGTGACGTATCGGAACATCGACTGGGCGCTGGCCGCCATGTACCGGCGGGGCTATGCGTTCGAGTCCACTGCCATCGCGATGCGCGAGGCGCCGGTGCCCAAGACGCTCAAGGAGTACTCCGAGTCCTGGTTTGCCTACAAGGACATCCTCGAGGCGTTCGCGGTGCAGCTGGAGACCAAGGCGATCGCGCTCTACGCCGAGACGATCAAGCGCAGCAAGGAGTACAACATCGCCAACGAGTGGACCCGCTCGGCGCGGGAGCGGCTGAACATCTACATGCCCGAGGAGTATCCGCTGCTGCGCACGCCGGCCCTCGATCTTCAGCTGGAGGACCGACGATGAGGAGGGGGGAGGCCCTGGTGAGCCTGTGCCTCGGCGGGCTGCTTTTGGGGTGCGGGCCGCAGAGCCAGCCGACCGAGGTGCCCTCGGGTCCCTCGGAGGAGTACGAGCAGGCGTCGTCTGATCCCTTTGCGGTGGAGGGGATGACCGAGGCCGAGGCCGAGCAGGCGGCCAAGGTGGCGGCGGCCCGCAAGGTGCTCGAGAAGGTCAAGGATCGCGACCCGGAGGAGGAGCGCAAGAAGATGGCTCGCTCGCGGGCGGTAAGCGCCCAGGCGCGCCAGAAGCTGGCCAAGCGGGCCCACGACGACGCGGTCAAGACCGCCCGCGACGCGCTCAAGGTGCACGAGCAGAACGTCGACGCGATGCTCGTGGTCGCCGAGGTCTACTACAAGGAGGGCAAGTACGAGCTGACGCGGGCGGTGACCTCCTCGGCGCTGCAGGTCGACGCCCGGATCCGGTCGCCCGAGGACACGTCGCGGGCCTACAACCTCCAGGGGTTCGCCATGCTGGCGATGGGCGAGCCCAACGCGGCCACCCAGTCGTTCAAGAAGGCGGCGGAGGCCGACGAGAAGAACGCGGCGGCCTGGAACAACCTGGGCACCCGCTACCTCGACGCGGGCGACGTGGCCACCGCGACTGCGTGCTTCAAGTACGCGATCGAGCTCGACCCGCGCTTTTTCAAGGCTCAGCTCAACTACGGGGCCTCGCTCCGGGCCGAGCGCAAGTGGCAAGAGGCCGAGGCGGCCATTCGCAAGTCGCTGACGCTGCGGCCCAACTACGCCGAGGCCTACTTCAACCTGGGCGTGCTCTACCTCGATGCCGATCCCTTTCCGGGGATGGACACGACCCAGCGGCTCAACAAGGCGATCGACAATCTGGACAAGTATCGGGATCTGGCGGTCGACAAGAAGGGGGCGTCGCTCGATGCCGGCACGGTGGGGCTCGGTGGGGCGGGCAGCGCCAAGGCGCCGCCGCCCCGGGTGAGCAAGGAGCGGGCCGAAGACTACATCCGGGTGGCGAAGAAGGGGCTGGAGCGCGAGTCTCGACGGCTGGAGCGCGAGCAGGGCCGAAAGCAAGAAGCCGCCACCCAGGCCGCCGCACAAGCGGCGGGAGGACAGGCGGCGGGAGGACAGGCCCCGGGAGGCGAGCCAGCCGGGGCCGAGGATGCCGGTGCCGAGGATGCCGGTGCCGAGAATGCCGGGGGCGCTGACACGCCCGCACCGCAGGGGCCGGGGACCACGGCGCCCAGCGGTGGTGAGCCGGCGCCCTCGGGGCCGGAGTCCAAGGCGCCAGACCAGCCCGCACCGGCCAAGCCCGCACCGGCCAAGCCCGCACCGGCCAAGCCTGCACCGGCCAAGCCCGCACCGGCCAAGCCTGCACCAGGGACCGATGCGCCGAGCCAGCCATCGCCCGCCGAGCCGGCGCCGAGCAAGCCAGCGCCGAGCAAGCCGGCGCCGAGCAAGCCAGCACCGCAAGGTCCGAGCCAGCCGGCGCCGAGCAAGCCGGCGCCGAGCAAGCCGGCGCCGAGCAAGCCGGCGCCGAGCAAGCCCGCACCGCAGGGTCCGGCCAAGCCGGCGCCGAGCAAGCCCGCACCGCAGGGTCCGGCCAAGCCGGCGCCGAGCAAGCCCGCACCGCAG
>JBCCWC010000118.1:0-44482 GCA_039194325.1 Myxococcota bacterium | reverse complement strand
GGGTGACCTCTCGGAGGGCCAAAGATTGGGCATAGGGGGTGGTGGGTGACCTCTCGGAGGGCCAAAGATTGGGCGTCGGGGTGGTGGGTGACCTCTCGGAGGGCCAAAGATTGGGCACAAGGGGGGTGGGTGACCCCTCGGTGGTCTAATTTCGAGCGTGCGAGGCCCGCACGGCGACCTTCACGCACTGTGGATCGAGCTCGGTCGACGGAGTTGACGTTCCGTGAATCATAGTTTACTAGTTATCTAGTAAACTATGCCGTTCGATGTCGAGCTCGACTACGACCGGGGGATCCCGGTGTATCGCCAGATCTACGAGTCGGTGGTGCGCGCGCTGGCCAGCGGTCGCCTGGTTGCGGCCGAGCGGCTCCCCACGATCCACGGCCTGGCGGAGCAGCTGGGCATCAACCCCAACACGGTCGTCCGGGCCTACAAGGATCTCGAGAAGGACGGTCATGTCGTCTCGCGTCGGGGCCGAGGCACCTTCACGTCGTCCGAGCCAGCGGGCGCGGGCACGCCCAAGAAGATGCAGCAGGTGATCCTGCGGGGCATTTACGATCGCGCCATGGTCGAGGCGGCCCGTCATCATATCGGCCCTACGCAGGTCGTTCGTTTCTTCAAAGAGGCGCTCCATGACGAGTGAGCTGAACCCCCACGGCAGCATCCGGCGCAGCCGCGCCATCCTGCGAGCCGCGTTCAAGGCCTTGCGCGCGAATCCTCGGCTGGCTTGGTTCCCGGTGTTGTCTGCGGTCGGCATGGTCGCGCTGTTGCTCTTTGGAGCGGCAATCGCCGGGGTGGGTACGCTGGTGGCGGGGGAATCGGTCGCACAGCTCGGCCCGCTGTGGGCGATGCTCGGCGATCCGAACCCCGATGCAGATGCGGCGATCACCCGGGCCCTCTCGGTCGGCGGGATCGTGGTCTATGTCGGCCATAACCTGCTGATGACCGCCGTGGGGGTCGCGATGACCCATGCGTCCCTCGAGGCGCTGGCGGGTCGTCCGTGGACTGTGCGGGGGTCGCTACAGCTCGCCTCGCGGCGGCGACGGTCCATCGCGACCTTTGCCGTCATTCAGGCTACGGTGGGTCACCTGCTGGGCATGGGTCGACGGCGCGGTCGTGGGGGCGGGCGGCGCTCGCCGGGGCTGCTGTCGCGGCTGGCCCAGCTGGCCTGGTGGGCGGCGACCTACCTGGTGCTGCCAGTCATCGCCCGTGAAGGACGCGGCGGGGTGGGAGCGATCGAGCGCTCGGCGAAGCTCTTGCGCGAGACCTGGAAGGAGACCCTCATCGCGCGCCTGACCCTGGGGTGGCTGTGGATCCCGGCGGTGATCCTCGCGGTCGTTCCGGTCGCGACTTGTGCGGCGGTGGGTCTACGTGAGCCGGCGGTCCTCGTGGTCGCCGTCCTGCTCCCGCTGCTGGGGCTGTTTGCGCTCGGGCTGCTGGTCAACACCCTCGAAGGGATCTATCGAGCGGCGCTCTACTCGTATGCGACCGAAGGGGTGGTTCCTGCGAGCTTCGACGACCACGAGCTCGGCGAGATCTGGGAGGTTCGAGGCCAGTCACCCGAAGCGGGCCGCGAGCCCGCGAGCGTCATCGACGTAGAGGAAGTCGAGGCCGACGAGGCCGCGGGCGTCGCCCAGGACGCTCCCGGCGACGAGCGAACGGACGAGCGAACGGACGAGCGGGGTGGCGACGACAGCGGCTCGGGCGACGACTAGTCGTCGTTTTTGAGGATGGGAGCGAAGGAGTCGAGGCGCTCCTCGAATACCCACGAGTCGGGCACTCGCAGCGCCCGTAGGGCGGCGTGGACGACGTCCATCATTCCCGGGGGACCGCACAGGTAGTACTTGGCGGGCTCTCCCCCGGCCAGCAACTCCAGCAAGGTGGTGGCGCTCGAGGTGTCGAGCCGGCCCGGGTGTGCATCCATGGCTTCGGCGCCGTGCTCCAGCATGTGGATGACCTGCAGCCGTCCGCGGCCGCGCTCGACCAGTTGCTCGAGCTCGGCGCGCATGCGCATCTGTTCGGCCGAGAAGTCGCAATGAAGCAGCGAGATCGTGGTCCATGGCTCGCAGTGCAAAAGAGCGCTGGCGATGGAGTAGAGCGGGGTGATCCCGCTGCCTCCGGCCACCAACACGACGTGACGCCGGCTTTGGCGGGGCTTGGCGGTGTCCATGGTCGGGGAGAGCTCGGGTTGCATCGCGGTCCTCGTTGGGCTCGTACAGGGGCTCGGCGCTCGGTTGGATCGCCAGCGGTCGTTCGACGAGGTCACGCGAAGCGAAGACTGCGCACGATCTCGGTGCTCGCGAGATCCAGCGTAGGGGTTCAGGGCCCGGCCCGGCCATGCCCACAAATGGTCCATAGATGTCCGCTCGTGGGCAGGGTACCGATATGATCCCCGGGTGCTCGATCTGAACGCTGTCGTGCTGGTCATGACCCTCGCGCGCGAGGGCTCGCTGGCCAAGGCCAGCCAGGCCCTCGGGCTGCCCCGCAGCACGCTGACCCGCCGATTGGAGCAGCTCGAGCAGCACATGGGGGTGCGCCTCATCGAGCGGAACCAGCGCTATCTGCGACTGACCGCCGCCGGGCAGCTGCTGGTGGAGCGAGGGACCTCGGTGGTCGATGCCGCCCGGCAGCTCGAAGTGGCCGTGCGGGCGGCGTCCATGGTGCGACTACGGGTCGCGATGCCCCCGGATTTCGGGGTGGACGTGCTCGAGCCGGTATTTCGAATGGATGGTGAGACCGACGACCTCGGGTTCGAGCTTATCTATACCGATCGCGAGGTCCACCCGATCCGCGACGACTTCGACGTGGTGGTCTCGCTTTCGCCCCCCACCGACGGCAACCTCTACTGCCGCGTCGTGAGGCGCCTGATGTGGCGGTGTGTCGCGACGCAGCGCTACCTGGACCAGCGAGGGACCCCGCGGCGAGCAGAAGAGCTCGGCGTGCACCGCTGCGTGGCCCTGCGGGTCCACGGCGGGCTCTCGCCCTTTGCGTGGCCGCTACGGGCCGGCGGTGACGCGAGGGTGAATCCGAGGATCATCTCCACCAGCCTCTCCGCGGCGCAGCAGATCGTGCTGGCCGACCGGGGGATCGCCCTGCTGCCCGACCTCCCGTCGAGGTATGACGCTCAGTTCGTCCCCGTGCTGCCCGAGCAGATCGGGGCGCCGGGGGTCTTGTGCGTGGTTATGGGGCAGCGACTGAGTGAGTCCGAGCATGGTCGTCGGGTGCGGGTGATGCTGGACAAGGCCCAGAGCTCGTTCGACCGGCTGGCGGAGGGTGTCGAGCCACCCGCGGACGGGTCGACGCGCTCGGATCTGTCGAAGCCCGCGGAGCCCGCGGAGCCCGCGGAGCCCTCGGAGCCCGCGGAGCCCGCGGAGCCCGCGGAGCCCGCGGAGCCCGCGGAGCCCTCGGGTGCTCGGGGGGAGGGCTCGCCACTGGGCTGACCTGCGACGCCAGGCGCTGGCGGTGGACCAGGGCTCGGAGCACCCCGTCGGTGACTCCGAGGCGCTGCGCGGTCTGCTGGGCCATCGACGTGCGGGCGACGCCCTGGCGAAACTGGTAGGTCGGCCGCTCGTCGCTCCCCACGTCGACCTGCAAGAACGCAAGCCGGAGGGGGAAGTCGGCCGAGCCCCCTTCGGTCTGCAGCCGCCGCGCGAAGTCGAGGAAGTGGGTGGCGAGCACGGCGCGGGCGTCGAGCTCCTCGAGCAGCGAAAGGACCAGCAAGAAGATCTCTTCTCCCTCGCTCGGGTTGGTCCCCGAGCACAGCTCGTCGAGGATTACCAGCGAGCCCACCCGAGCGTGTTCGAACAGGTTCCGGATCCGCAACAGCTCCATCCCGAGCCGACCCTCGGTTTGATCGACCTGCCCCTCTTCGATGAGCGAGACGAACAGCCCATGGGCCCGAGGAAGCGTTGCCGATGAGACCGGGGCGTAGAGCCCGGATTCCGCGAGGACCTGCGTGATCCCCAGCGCCTGGAGCAGGCGCGTCTTGCCCCCGGAGTTGGGCCCGGTGAGGATCGTCTTGTCGGACACGCTGGCGCCGTCGAGGTTGCACGGGACCGGTGTGCAGCCCGGGGTGAGCAGCAGAGGGTTGAACATCCCCTCGATCTTCACCGGGTCGGCCGCCGGCGGCGGGTCGGCCTTGGCAGCGCCCGCCGGCACCATGCGGGGGAAACTGGTCGCCAGGCCGTGCTGCTGGCACAGGTCCCGGAAGGCCAGCCCGGCCAGGTAGAACTCCTGATCTCCGAACAGGCGCAGCAGGGCCGGCAGGTAGGGCACCATCCCGCCGAAGACCTCCTCGAGCCAGGCGTCGAGCAGGCCCGACTCGCCCAGCCGATATCCGCGCCACCACAGCCCCGCCTTCGAGAGCAGGCGACGGATCGGCCGCTGGTAGAAGCGGTTGCGCTCGTTCTCTTCGATCTCCACCACCTCGAATCTGCGCAGGGTGCCGTCGGAGCCGATCCGCATCCGGAACTGCACGGTCGATAGATGGTCTTCGTACTGCAACAGATCGCACAGGTGCGAGAAGGCCGGGGTCTGGCACACGTAGGTGGCATAGGCGGTGATCCGCGACAGGCCGCTGCTTGCCCCGGCAAAGCGCTCTTGCAGGCGCGCGAACAGGTCCCGCATCAGCGACAGCACGAACAGCCGCCGCACGCGGGAGTCGTAGTACCCTACCGAGTCGAGGGCCTGTAGCTCGGTGCGGAGCTTGTGGATCGCCAGGTAGGTGGCCTCGAACTGCTCGCGAAAGTCGGGGCGGGCGACGAGCTCCGCCAGGATCTCGCGGCGAAAGTCCCGGCTGCGGGCGTCGCGGGGCGGGTTGCCGAGCAGGCGCAGCAGGTACTCCCGGTTGGTCTTCGGGCGAAATCCGTCGATCTGGACGGCCATGCATCGCGACACCAGCACGTCCATGTAGAGGCCCTCCCGGAAGGACGAGCCCGTCCACGACGACTCGCACACGAGCGCATCGTCCATCACGCGCTCGAGGCTCTGCTCGGCGTCACCGGTGGCGAACGCGATGCAAAGGGCGCGACCGACCCGGTCGTGGTCGAGCGCGACGCTCGGGTGCCAGTGGAGTAGATCGGGCAGGTAGGGGGCGAGCGTAGGGGGAGCGGGCCGAAGGGTCGGGGCTACGGGGCCAGGTGTGTCGGACATGGGCTTGCCTCGAATAAGTGGCGAGCCAAGCTCGAAAGGCTACATCGGGCGGTGATTTTTCGAGGATGGCGCATTGTGCGAGGGTCCGAGTGCACCAGGAGGACGAGGAGATCCCCGACGCCGGTGGGACGCTCGCGGACAGCTCGCTCACCCGAGCGAGGCCCAGGCGCTCCCATCCCTGCACTCGACCCGCGGGCTCCATACACGGGGGCGAGAGGTGACCTGCCGGATCTCGAAGGCGCCTCGGCGCCCCAGATCGGCCGCGAGCACGTGATTCCCGGAGCTGCCTCCGCACAGGGTGACCACGATCTTGCGCTTCATGCCGACCCGCTCCTCGGGGACGATAGCAGCCGAGGTCGAGCAGCAGACCCGAGGCGCGTGTCGTCAGTGTTCCGGGGCGGGGTCGGTCTCGGCGTTCGTCTTGTTGCGGGCGACCAGCTCCGCGATCCGGGGACGCATTGCGCCATACACCCCGAACGCCATCCCCCCCGTGTACATGAGCATGGCCGACGTGAGGCTGATGCCGAAGATGAACACACCGGTGGCGATCGCGACGCTGGGGACCAAGCCCGCTACGACGACCTGTCGGAAGCTCTCGTCCAGCTCTCGGGATAGCTCGAACACGTCGATCAGCTGGTCGATCCGATCGCTGGTCAGGACGATCTGGGCGGTGTCAGTGGCGATCGTCGATGCCCCGCTGAAGGATATGGAGACCTCGGCTTGCTTGAGGGCGAGCGCATCGTTGATGCCGTCGCCGACGTAGCAGACCGTCCGGCCGCGGGCCTGGAGCTCCGCGATCCGTCGGGCCTTGTCCGCGGGCAGGGCACCGGCGACGTATTCGTCCACGCCCAGCTCGCTGGCGAGCTTCTGGGTGGGGGCGTGGCTATCTCCCGACAGGATGATGGTGGTGAGCCCGAACGCCTCGAGGGTGGTGATGAGCGCGGCCGCCTCTTTGCGAACGCCGACGCGGAGCTCGATCGCCCCCACGATCCGATCGTCGATGGCGACGTAGACGGCCGAGTAGCCGGGCTGGCGAGCCTCGTCGTGGAGCGATCGCAGGGGCTCGGGAATGGGAAGCGATTGCACCGCCATGAACCGGTCACTGCCCACGAGAACCCGCTCCCCGTCGACCGTCACCTTGATCCCGTAGCCGACCTCGTAGGACGGATCGTGGATGGTGGGGGGCCGGATCCCGCGGGCCTCGGCTTCGGCCCGGATCGCTCGGGCGATCGGGTGGCTGTGCTTGTGCTCGGCCGCCGCGGCCAGCCCCAGGATGCGGGCTTCGCCTACGTCGGCGCAGGTATGGATCGCGGCGACCTCCGGCAGATCACGGGTCAGGGTCCCCGTCTTGTCGAAGACCACGGTGTCGACCCGGGGCAGCAGCTCCAGGGCCCGCCCGTCCTTGATGAGGATCCCGCGGTCGAGCGCCATGTTGAGGTGGTTGACCACGCTCAGGGGTCCAAACGAGTAAAGCGCGTCGTCCAGCGGGAACCACATCACCGCCAGGCCGCCTCGAACTCCCCGCAGCAGCATGGCCAGGCCCCCGAGCCCCAGATAGGGCAAGGCCCAGCGGTCGGCCAGCTCGATGCTGCGCAGCTCCAGGTCTTGGGTATACGAGGTCATCCCGTCGAGGGTCCTGCCGATCTGGGCCGAGATCGTCTCGTCCCCGGTCTTGTCGACGAGGATCGAGATCCGACCGGTGAGCAGGAGGCTGGAGGCCAGGACCTGGTCCCCCGCCTGTTTGTCGGAGCGCAGGGACTCGCCGGTCAGCATCCGCTCGTCGACCGAGGCGTCACCCTCGAGGATCCGACCGTCGATCGGTACGACCTCTCCCGCCTCGAGCACGAGGATGTCGCCTTTTTGTACGCTCTGCAGGGGGATCTGAACCTCGGTCCCGTTGTAGATGGCCCAGACCTTCTGCTCGGGGGCGGGAGAAAAGACGTCCTCGAGCAGCTGGTTGGTGCGGCCCTTGGCTCGGGCCACCTGGTCGAGCGCCAAGTACAGGAACCAGAACGCCGTGGCTGAGGCCACGATGGCGCCCGTGAGCAGCGTGGCCGGAAGCACGATGGCTTCGAGCACCATCCGAGTGAAGCGCTTCCTCTTGGTGAGATCGTGGCGGGCGCGCTTCCAGATCTGAGCGACGAGGTAGACGAGCCCGGCCATTCCCACATAAAGCGCGGCAGGAAGGGCGGCACCGACGAGCACCAGCCCCAGCGATGCGCTGGCGATCTTGAAGTTGTCGTTGGCCGACTCCACCAAGGGATCGGCGAGCTGCGCCGGTTCGGCGGACGCGGTGGTGACGTTCGCGTGGTCCTCTGAGGATGAGCGCTTGTGGCGTCCTCGAAAGCTCTGGAGGAGCTCCGAGCCGGTATAGGCCAACACCCCTCCGATCAAGAGACTCGTCAGGAGCATGGTCGTTGCTTCGGGGAGTGTCGTTGCCGGCAACGCCGCTGCCGGCAATGCCGCTGCCGGCAATGCCGCTGCTGGCAATGCCGCTGCCGGCAATGCCGCTGCCGGCAACGCCGCGGCCGGCAGGATCCGCAAAAAAGAGGATCGGCGGCTCGCCGACAATCCGTCTCCGGGCCGGGCATCGGGTCGGACACCAGTCGTGACTCTACCGAAAATGTCGCCAGGTGCCTCCTCAGCTGACGGGGCATCTTGCCCCGCCGGTCGGACCATGCTGAAATTCCGACAGCGTGGGCGGATTTCGAGGTCCATCGAGCCGCGTTCAGTGGGGCGCCGCACGGGGGGGATCGGCGCGAGCGGTCCTCACCTCCCGTGACCTCGCTGTGGTAGCCTCCCGCGCGAGCCAAGTACTCACAACGGGAACATCATGGCTACCCAATCCGATCCGCCCGCCGAGAACCCAACGAACGAAGCCAGCGCGAGCCCGCCTCCCGCCGCTTCATCGAATCGCCTCGACGAGGCCAATGGCATCGTGCAGAGCAACGTCTATTGGTCGATGGGGGCGGGGGTCCTGCCCCTTCCCGTGTTCGACCTGGTGGCCATCACCGGGGTTCAGCTCAAGATGCTCCGGCAGCTCT
This sequence comes from Myxococcota bacterium, assembly GCA_039194325.1. Lineage (GTDB taxonomy): Bacteria > Myxococcota_A > Polyangia > Nannocystales > Nannocystaceae > Paraliomyxa. The sequence goes on along the minus strand of JBCCWC010000118.1, from coordinate 36,287 downwards.
CCGCGCTCTACGACGTTCCGTTTCGTGAGGGATTGGCCAAGAAGGCGGTCACGTCCCTGCTGGTCGGGCTCGGAGGTGTCGGGCTCGGAGGCATGATCGGGATCAGTCTGTTCAAATTCGTGCCCGTGGTTGGCGCGTCGCTGGGGGCCGTCAGCGTGCCCGTGATCTCGGGAATGCTCACCCACGCCGTCGGTCGGACCTTCGTGATGCACTTCGAGGCGGGCGGGACGTTGCTCGACTTCAAGCCGCGGGTCATGCGGGAGTACTTCCGCAAGGAGTACTCCAAAGCCAAGGACGTCGTCTCCGAAGTCAAGAAGAAGGGGCCCCCGAGCGAGGCGGCCCACGGTGCGGCGTCGGCCTGAATGCCGAGGTGTCGTCACTCGACCGATGAGCTGCGAGCGAGGGTGAGCTGGCCGTGATCCTCAAGCCCCTGTTCATCTACGTGCTGCCGCTGCTGCTGGTGCTTGCGGTCGCGCTCGTGGGGGGCACGCGGAGGTTGGGGTTCTGGCTCACCCTCGTCCTCTCGATCGTACTGACCCCCATCGGAGGGTTCCTCGCGGCGATGATCTCGGGGTCCAAGCAACGCAAGCCCAGGCGGAAGCGCAAGCCCCCGCGCACGCCGATTCCTACAGCCGAGAGCGACCAAGCCGATGGCGGTCGAGGGTGATCTGGAGCCGCTGACCTGGCGGGACCGGCTATGGAACTGGTTTCTCTCGGTCAGGTTCGTCGTCTACACCACGGTGGTGATCGTCCTGCTGATCTTGGGGGTGATCTGGCCACGTACCTTCATCTCCATCCCGGCCGGTCATCATGGGGTGATGTATCGACCGCTGGGCAAGGGGACGGTCACCGAAAAGATCTGGGGGGAGGGATTTCATGTGATCCCCCCCTGGGACGAGCTGACGATCTACGAGACTCGTCTTCAGCAGAAGTACATCGAGACCAACATTCTCAGTGACGAGGGGCTCGGGCTCGACGTCATCGTCGCGGTGCGGTTCCGCGCCGATCGAGACATGCTCGGGTTCCTGCATCAGGATGTCGGGCCCGAGTACTACGATCGTCTGATCTTGCCCGAGGTCCGCTCGCACGTGCGGGAGATCTTCGGCCAGCGACCAGCCCACGGCATCTACTCGTCGGCGGGTGATCTTATCCAGGAATTGCAGAACGTCACGATGCTCACTCGGATCGGCGAAGCCGCGCGGGCGTATGTGATCATTCAGGAGATCAAGCTCGTCGACATCCATCTGCCCAGCATCGTCGACCAGGCGATCGCCGATCGCTATCGACAAGAGCAGCTCACCCTCGAGTACGAGCAGCGCCTGGTCCGCGAGGAGAAGGAGTCCGAGCGCAAGCGCATCGAGGCCAAGGGGATCCGCGACTACAACCAGATCGCCGGGGAGCTTACCGCCGATATCCTGCGCTGGCGTGACATCGACGCGACCAAGGAGATCGCCTCGTCGCCCAGCTCCAAGGTGATCCTGCTCGGTGGGGGTGACTCCAAGACTCCCTTGGTCTTCAGCCTGGGAACCGACGTGGACAAGCCATCCGAAGCCGAGTCGGCCGAAGCCAAGTCGGCCGAAGCCGAGTCGGCCGAAGCCCAGCCGAGCGAAGCCCAGCCGAGCGAAGCCCAGCCGAGCACTCAGTAGCGGCCGGTCGCATTCGACCAGGACTCGATCAGCGTGCGGAGGCTGGTTCGTCCCGGCCGAGGAGGCTGCTCTATGTCCACATCGACACCCAGATCCATGGCGACCCCGTAGCGGCGCAGCCCGAGGAAGGGATTGTTCTTGGTACGAGCGTCGCGGATCGACAGCGTCTGATCACCGGGGCGAAATCCGAACGAGATCGCTCGGTCTTGCGAGGATCGTCGCATGAGATACTGGACGAAGCGCTCAGCGGCCTCGATCTCGGTGCTCTTGCCGGGAAAGAACACGGTGGGGTGACTGTTGATCAGCGTCGAGCGTGGGTAGAGCACGCGGGCGCGAGCCGGGCCGGTGGTCGTGCTGTCGAGCGTCGCGAGCATCTCGAGGGCAAAATTCTCGGTGATCACGACACCATCGAATCTCGTTCCGCCCAGCAGCAGCAGGTGCTGAGCGAGAACTCGTGGTCGACCGCGGAAGTCCTCTTGCCCGGCCTCACAGCGGCGAAGCCAACCTTCGATCTGCTCCTCGAGGGCGTGCAGGGCGTCGTCGAACTCCGATGGGGTCTCGATCGAGTACGGCGCGAGCGACCAGAGGTAGTCGTGCGCCATGAGTATCAGCGTCGTAGCACCGATGGATGTGCGGGTCGGGAGCATGTGCTCGACCTCCACGCGCCCCCACTCTCGAAGCTCGTCGAGCGAGGGAGAGGCCGGCCGCTGGCGTGGCGGGGTGAATGCGGCTCTCCACCAGTCGGCCCACTGGATCGGCACGTTGCTGCGGGGTGAGCCCATGCTTGGTGAGACCCGCTCGACCCCGGCGCACAGCAGATCGGCGAAGAGCGTGTCTTGCTGCGAGACGTGGAGCCCGAGCTGCTCAAGGGCTTCGACGCGGTCGGTCCACAGCACGACGACCAGCGGCGAGTACAGCAGCGATGGCCCATACTCTAGCGGTGTGTCGGGATGTGCGAGCTGCCAGTGCTCTTCGAGGTTGCTGGCGAACAGTTGGTCGCTTGGGGCCCACAGGGTCGGCTTCAACTGGCCTGACTCGATCTCGTTGATGGCCCGCAAGTCGGGACGCATGATCATCCGAACTTGGGTGTTCGGGCATGCGTGCATGTAGTCTTCGGAGCCTTCTTTGATCCACTCTTCCTTTTGAGGATCGTGGACGACGGTCACCACCACCGACTCTTCGGATCCGCAGCGCTCGGCGAAGCCGGGCTCGGAGAACATGACAACATCGACCCACGTTCGCGTGGGGCCGACGTGGGGGTCGGCGATCCGTTTCCAGCCCTCGGCCAGGGACCACAACGACCCGACGATGACCACGAAGAAGGCCAACAAGTGCCATGCGAGATGATTGGGCGCGGGGCGTGGTGATACGCGGGCCATGGATCCGGCGGAATTTCAGGCCAAGGGTAGCACGAAGGCTACGCCCTTCTCGCAAGGCGCGCGTGGGGCAGAAGGCGAGAGTGGGGCATATTGCTACGTCTATTAGAGCAGAGCCAACCGGAAAACGATACGGAGATCGTCATCCGATCGAACGATCGTCCTTACCCGACCAAGCTCACGACGGCCGGTGACGAAGGCTCGGGTCTGTCTGGTCTGTCTGGTCCGTTTGGTCCATGGGGCCCATCGGGTTCATGTCGGGACACCAGGCGACATGACACGACAACTCGGGGTCGAGCGCGCTTTGTCTTGAATGGTTCGCGTTATGGCGAGTCCGTGACGAGGTGCGCAATAGGCTGGTCTCGGTGACGCAATATTCGCCGCTTCATCGATCTCATCGACACTTCGGTGGCGGGTAGACGTGGTCGCCCGGTGGTTCGAGACCCGGCGCCAACTCGTGCTACGGTCCGCCCGCATGTCGACGGCGTCGCTTCGGTTCTCCGCTTCGCAGCCTTCGTCGATTGCTCCATCGACCACCGACGAACTCGTCGAGCTGTTGTCCCAAGTCTGGCAGGGCGTCTTGGGGCGCCCGGTCGGCCGGGACGAAGACTTCTTTGCACTGGGCGGTACCTCGGTGCAGGCGGTGATGATCACCAACCGAGTGCAGGACAAGCTCGGGGCCCCGGTCCATCCGGCGGCGATCTTCGATGCCCCTACGATCGCAATGCTCGCGGGCTGGGTTCGAACGCATCACCCCGAGATCTTCGGCCGGTCGTGCTCGGGAGACCCTCTTGCAGAGCAGCGAGTGGGCTCACCGCTGAGTCCACCGCTACGCACGGAAGAGATCGAGCGAGCGCGGCAGTACTTCGCCAACCCCGATCTCGTCGTCGATCGCACCGCTCCGCGCAATCGGCCGGCAATCTTCATTTTATGTCCGCCGCGGTCCGGGTCGACGTTGCTGCGGGTCATGCTCGCCGGGCATTCGGGGCTATTTAGCCCGCCGGAGCTCTACCTGCTGCCCTTCGACACGCTCGCGGCCCGGCGCACGAGGTTCTCGGGGAGGGTTCGGTTCATGGGCGAGGGGCTCACCCGGGCGGTGATGGCCCTGCGCAACCTCACCCGAGAGGACGCCGAGGCCCTCGTCGACCGGCTCGCCGACGAGGGCACGAGCATCCACCAGCTGTACGCTTTGCTGCAAGAGTGGGCCGGGGGGCGCCGCCTGGTCGATAAGACGCCGGACTACTCGCTCGACCCGACGGTGTTGCGCCGAGCAGAGCACGAGTTCGACGGGGCCTTGTTCATCCACATGGTTCGTCACCCGATGGCCTGTGTCGCGTCGTTCGTGGAGGCCCGGGCCGACCTGGCGACCGGTGAACACGACGAGCGACTGCCGAGCTCGGCCCGCAAGCGCGGCGAGCTATGGTGGCTGGTGGGCCAGTCCAACATCGTGGAGTTCTTGCGCGAGATCCCCGCCGAGCGCCAGGTCCAGGTCCGCTTCGAAGAGTTGGTGGCCCGGCCCGAGGCCGTGATGCGCACCCTGTCGGATCGTCTCGGGATCTCCTTTTCGGCCGATATGCTCGAGCCCCATGCCGATCGTGTTGCTCGCATGACCGACGGGATCACCGAGCACTCGCGCATGCTCGGCGATCAAGCCTTCCATCGGCATCATCGGATCGATCCGACCCGCGCTGACCGCTGGCGAGCGCAGATCTCCGCGGAGGGAGGAGGCTTGTGCGAGGCAACGTGGGAGCTGGCGTGCTCGCTGGGATACGAGCGCGAGGAACTCGTGCCCGAGCGCGAGGAGTGGGAAATCTAACTCCGGAGGCAGCGTTGCCGCACGATTCCAACTATGGATCCGTCATAGATTTATCATGGATTTATCATGGATCGTTGCATTGACCAGGAGGGTCTGATGAGCACGAACACCTCGACGATCGAATCTCGCGTACGTAGCTACTGTCGCTCGTTCCCCACCACGTTCGTGCGGGCCGAGGGCAGCACGATGATCGACGTCGAGGGCCAGCGCTACCTCGACTTCTTCGCGGGAGCGGGGGCGCTGAACTACGGGCACAACGAAGCCTTCATGCGAGAACGCTTGCTGGCGTACATCGAGGATTGCGGTATTGGCCACTCCCTGGACATGGCCACCAGGGCCAAGGGCGAGTTCCTCGATGCCTTCGAGCGGCTCGTCCTCGTCCCCCGGGATCTTCGCTATCGGGTGATGTTCACCGGACCGACCGGGACCAACGCGGTCGAGGCGGCGCTCAAGCTGGCCCGCAAGGTCACGGGGCGTCGCAGCGTGGTCGCGTTCACCAATGCCTTCCATGGGATGACGCTCGGCGCCTTGGCCGTGACCGGGAATCGAGTGCATCGAGTGGGCGTGGGCGCCAGCTCGTCCGACGTGGTGCGGATGCCCTTCGATGGGTATCTCGGTCCGAGTGTCGATACCATGGAGTACATCGAGATGATGCTCGACGACCCGTCGAGCGGGGTCGATCCACCCGCGGCCTTCATCGTGGAGACCATCCAGGCCGAGGGGGGCATCCACGTGGCGTCCGTTGCCTGGTTGCGGCGCCTGCACGAGCTCGCCCAGCGGCATGGTGCGTTGCTCATCGTCGACGACATCCAGGTTGGCTGCGGTCGAGCCGGTACCTTTTTTAGCTTCGAACGCGCGGGCCTTCGGCCCGACGTCGTCTGCCTGTCGAAGTCGATCTCCGGCATGGGGCTGCCCTTCGCCCTCGCGTTGATCCGGCCGGAGGTCGATGTCTGGGAGCCCGGTGAACACAACGGCACGTTCCGGGGCAACAACCTGGCGTTCGTCACCGCCCGTGCCGCCCTCGAGCGGTTCTGGACGGACGACCGGCTCATGCTCGACGTGGCCGTCAAGTCCACCCGGGTGGCCGAGCGATTGCGAGGCATCGCCGAGCGCAGCGGGGCCGCTGCTCGGGGGAGGGGTCTCATTCAGGGGCTGGTCTTCGACCACGCGCCCTCGCTCGCGAAGACGGCGATGCAGGCTGCCTTCCATCGCGGGCTCGTCATCGAGACGGCGGGCGCCCGCAATCAGGTGCTCAAGCTGCTCCCGCCGCTGACGATCGAACAGCAGGATCTCGATGCTGGCCTCGACATCATCGAAGCGGCGGTGATGAGCGCGTGCGAGGGTGCTCGATGAGCGAGCCATCGACCGCCGCGCTGCTCCAGGAACTGGCCGGGCGTGGGGTGCGGCTGTGGACCGATGGTGAGCGGCTCAAGCTCGATGCCCCCCGGGGGGTGGTCGACCAGCCGCTACGGGCGTTGCTGGCTGGGCGCAAGGTCGAGATCATCGCGCATCTCCGCGCCTCGGGCTCGGTGCCGCTTGAGGCGGTAGGCCGCGAGCGGCCGAGTGAGCCGGACCAGCCGGACCAGCCGGACCAGCCGGATCAGGCCTCCTTCGCTCAGCAGCGGCTGTGGTTCCTCCACCAGCTCGATCACGGCGGTGGCTACAACATCCCCGTGTCGTTTCTGCTCGACGGGCCCCTCGACGTCGATGCGCTGGGGATCGCCTTCGAGAGGATCATCGCTCGTCACGAGGCGTTGCGGACTCACTTTGCCGAGCCCGAAGGGGACGACAAGGAGCCCCTGCAGATCGTGGTTCCCCGGCTCTTGCTCGGGCTCGAGGCGGTCGACGTGCGCTCGATGCCCCCGAAGGCGCAGCAGGCCCGGGTCGACGCGATCGCGCGTCGGGTCGCCTGGTCTCCGTTCGCGCTGGGGGCGGGGCCGCTGCTGCGGGTCTCGGTGGTACGCACCGGCGACGCTCGCCATGTGCTGCTGATGACCTTTCATCACGCGGTCTTCGACGGCTGGTCGCTGGGCGTCTTGTTGCGCGAGCTGCAGGCGGCCTACGTCGCGCTCACGCAGGGGCGGGAGCCACAGCTTCCCCGGCTCGCGGTGCAGTACCGCGACTACGCGCGCTGGCAGCGTCGCTCCCTGGTCGGGCCGACGCTGGAGCGGCTGGTGGACTACTGGCGAGACCATCTGCGTGGCGCTCCGCCCCTGCTCGATCTACCGACCGATCGCCCGCGGCCGGCTCGGCAGAGCTTCGCCGGATCTCGGGTGCGCCGGGTGATCGATCCAACCCGGACCGCGGCGCTCGAGGCCCTGAGCCGCGATCGGCGAGTGACCCTCAATATGACCCTGATGGCCGCGTTCGCGGTGCAGCTGGCGCGCTACGCTCGGGTCGAGGACCTGGTGATCGGTGCTCCGATCGCCAACCGCAGCCACGAGCAGCTCGAGGGGCTCATCGGGTGCTTCGCCAACACCCTGGCTCTGCGCTTGCGGCCGGTGCTTGGGCAGCCCTTCGTCGAGTTTCTCGCCGAGGTTCGGCGAGTGTGGGCGGGGGCCCAGGCCCACCAGGAGCTCCCCTTCGAGCGGCTCGTCGAGGCGATCGGGGTGGAGCGTAGCCTCGATCGCAACCCGCTATTCCAGGTGATGTTCTCGTTCCAGGAATCGGCGCTCGAGGACTTCTCGCTCGGCCGCGTGAGCGCACTGCCGGTGGAGTTCGAGCATGACCAGTCCGCGTTCGACCTCACGCTGAACCTCCGTCGCCATGGCGACCACTTGGTCGCGATCTTCGAGTACTGCACCGATCTGTTCGATCGAGCGACCATCGAGCGCTTTTTAGCCGGCTTCGAGACGCTGCTCGATGGGATCGTCGCCGATCCCGCGGCCTCGCTGCGATCGCTGCCGCTGGTGCCGTCGCCGGAGCTCGAGCGCACCCTGCGGCACTTCAACCGCACCGAGCTCGACATCGACCCGGGACCCCCGATCCACCAGCAGTTCCTACAGCAGGCGACCGTGCGCCCCGAAGCGGTCGCGGTGTCCGACGGCGAGCGGTCGATCCGCTACATGGAGCTCGCCCACCGCACGAGCCGCCTGGCTCGCCACCTCGTCGCGCTCGGGGTCGGGCCCGGCGCGCGGGTGGCCGTGTGCCTGCCGCGGTCGATCGCGACCGTGGTCGCCGTGATCGCGGTGCTCGAGGCCGGCGGAGCCTACGTCCCGCTGGACCCCGAGCAGCCCCCGCGACGTCTCGGGTTCATGCTCGAGGACTGTCGAGCCACGGTGCTACTGACCCAGCGGGGTCTGGACGACCGCGTCCCCCCGTTGCCGACCGGGTCAGTGGTCTACCTCGATCCTGACGGCCAGCCCGACCGCGAGGGCCGGGACGCGCCCGCGGTCGAGCGAGCGAGCGGGGCGAGCGACCATGCTCAGAACCATGCTCAGAACCACGCTCAGGACGACGATCAAGGCGAGCCGAGCCTGCCCCGCGTCGAGCTCGATGACTTGGCCTACGTCATCTACACCTCGGGCTCCACCGGCCGTCCCAAGGGGGTGATGATCACCCACCGGTCGGTCCTCAACACCCACCACGGCTATCGAGTCGGGTATCACCTCGACGAGCGTGGGGTAGGGCTCGGTCACCTGCAGATGGCGAACCCGGCGTTCGACGTCTTCACCGGCGACTGGGTGCGCGCGCTGTGCAACGGAGGCCGGCTGGTGCTGTGCCCCACCGAGTGGCTGGGTGAGCCGGCGGCGCTCTACCGGCTGATGGTGCGAGAGCAGGTAGGCTTCGCCGAGTTCGTGCCGGTGGTGATCCGCCGGCTGTGCGACTACCTCGAGCAGACCGGCCAGCGGCTCGACTTCATGACCGGCTGCGTCGTCAGCTCGGACGTCTTCCACACCCGGGACTACCGGCGCTTGCGGGCGCTGTGCGGGCCCGACGTGCAGGTCACCAACACCTACGGGGTCACCGAGGCGGCCATCGACAGCACGATCGCCGACCACGTCGACGACTCGCGCACCGAGGACGCGATCGCACCGATCGGGCGACCCATGGTCAACACCCGGGCCTATATCCTCGACGAGGCGCGGCAGCCGGTGCCCCTGGGGATTCGCGGGGAGCTGTGCATCGGCGGCCCCGGGGTCGCGGCGGGCTACTTCGAGCGACCCGAGCTCACCGCCGAGCGGTTCGTGGAGCTCGAGCTGGGCGGACGTCGCGAGCGGGTCTATCGCACCGGCGATCTGGCGCGCTGGCGGCCGGGCGGGGAGCTCGAGTTCTTCGGCCGCCTGGACCACCAGGTCAACCTCCGAGGTCTCCGCATCGAGCTGGGGGAGATCGAGGCGGCCCTGCTCGAGCACCCGGCGGTGCGCGAGGCGGTGGTCATGCTGCGAGGCGAGGACACCGAGCCCATGCCCGAGGCTATGCCCGAGCCCATGCCCGGGCCCATGCTAGTGGCCTGGCTAGTGCTGGCTGAGCCTATGGACGACGTCTCGCTGACGCTGCGCGAGTTTCTCGTGGATCGCGTGCCGCGGTACATGGTGCCCTCGGCCTTCGTGGAGCTTTCGGCGCTGCCGGTGACGCCCAACGGCAAGATCGACCGACCGGCGCTCCCGGATCCCGTGCCCGAATCGGAGCGCTCCTTTCGGGAGCCGCGCGACGGCGTGGAGCTCGAGCTGGTCCTTTTGTGGGAGCGATTGCTCGGACGCGCGCCGATCGGCGTGACCGACGACTTCTTTGCGATCGGAGGAGACTCGCTGTTGTCGGTGCGGCTGGTGTCCGTCATCGACAAGAAGTTCGGCGTGCGGGTGCCCCTGCATGTGCTCTTTAGTTGCTCGACGGTGGAGCGGCTCGCCGGCGTGCTGCGGCAAGAGGCGGCCTCGACCCCCTGGTCCCCGCTGGTCTGCCTCCAGCCCGAAGGCGACGCCGCGCCGCTGTTCTTCGTGCACGCCGCGGGGGGCATCGTCTTTCGCTACATTCAGGTCGCCGCGCTGCTGGGCACGCAGCGGCCCTTCTACGGCATTCAGGCCCGGGGCATCGAGCCCGGCGATTCCCCGTACCCTTCGGTAGAGGCGATGGCGGCCGACTACGTGGCGGCGATCCGGACGATCCAGCCCCGGGGGCCCTACTTGATCGGCGGCTGGTCTTTTGGGGGGACCGTGGCGTACGAGATGGCTCGGATCCTCGAGTCCGAGGGCGAGTCGACCCCGGTGCTGTTGATGGTCGATGCGCCGTCCCCCTACGTCGACGATTATGAGGAAGACGACGTGGAGTTCCTGCTCGAGCGCCTGCGGCCGGCGGCCGGGCTGGAGCTGGCCGATGTCGACACGCTCGATACGCGGGAGGACAAGCTGCGCTATTTGTTCGAGCAGCAGCGGCTCGCGGGTTTGTTTACCCCCGACATCGACATCGCCGACGCTCGGTTGCGGCTTCAGATCCACAAGCACCACAACCGGATCAATTGCGAGTATCGTCCGTCGGGCCCCTGTCGCACGAAGATCGTGTTCTTCGAGCCGAGCGAGTCGATCCCCTTCGACCGCCGCATGAAGCAACCCGTGCCCGCGTGGCGTGAGTTCGCCCTGGAGGGCGTCGAGGTCCACACCGCCCCGGGTAATCACTTCAACATGTTCTCCGCGAGCAACGGCCCCGTGCTCGCGGCCAAGCTGCGCGCTTGCATCGCCGAGCTCGACTGAGCGCGGTCTCTAGCATCGATCATGGATACGACTGCCCCACATGGTACCTACGTCGAGCGCCCCCTCGCGGTGAGCGAGGGAGGGCCGATCACCGCTCCTGATCAGGCCTTTGACGATCTGCCCGCCGTGCTCGCCCACGCCGCTGTCGAAGGGGTGGGCAAGCGCCTGGTCTTCCTCAGCTCCGCCGGCGAGCCGCAGGTGTGGACCTACGAGGACCTGCTCGACCGAGCCGAGCGGATCTGCGGCGGGCTACGCCAGCGCGGGCTGTTGCCGGGCGCTCGGATCCTGGTGCTGCTCGAGCACGCCGAGGCCGTCTTGCCGGTGTTTTGGGGCTGCGTGCTCGGTGGCTTCGTGCCGCTGGTCATGGAGGTCCCCGAGAGCATGGAGCCCGGCAACCGAGCCTTCGATCACGTGTGTCGGGTGGCGCAGATGCTCGGCGAGCCGCTGTTGGTCACCGAGCCCGAGCGCCGGTCGGAGGTCGAGTCGGCGCTGGCCGGGGGAGCCGCGGTGGATATGCCCGTGGTCGAGCTGCCCGTGGTCGATCTGGGAGAGCTCGCCGCGGGTCCGCGCGACGGTCGGCACCACCGGGCCGAGCGCGACGAGCTGGCCTTCTTGTGCTTCTCCTCGGGCAGCACCGGGATCCCCAAGTGCATCATGCTGACGCATCGCTGCGTGATCCTGCGCAACGCCGGGGTCAACCAGCACAACGATCATCACTCGGACGACGTCAATCTCAACTGGCTGCCCTTCGATCACATCGGCAGCATCACCGAGCACATCCGCAGCATGCAGCTTTGCTGCGATCTGGTCTACGTTGGTAAGGACTATATCCTCGAGGAGCCCCTGCGGTTGCTCGACGTCATCGACAGGTATCGGGTCACCCATACCTGGGGGCCCAATTTCATCTATGCGCTGATTCAGAACGCGCTGGGAGATTCACCAGGGGCTCCGCAGGGGGACGCGCCCGGGGCATCCGGTGCGTCCCGATCGTGGGATCTCTCGTGCGTCCGGTTCCTGATCTCCGGCGGCGAAGCGGCATCGCGTGAAGCGATGGGCGAGTTCTTGGCGCGCACTCGTGCCTTCGGCTTCCCCGCCACCGGGTTTCGGCCCAGCTTCGGCATGGTCGAGGTCTCCGCGGGGATCACCTACTTTGCGCCGAGCCCACAGACCCCGCTCGGGTTCGTGTGGCTGGCCCGCGCGGGCATCAACGGCGAGCCGGTCGAGAGGGTCGAGCCCGATCACCCCGGGGCCAAGCCCTACGGTCGGCTGGGCCGCCCGATCCCGGGCTGCACCATGCGTGTGATCGACGAGCACGGCACGGTGCTGCCCGAGGGCGTGGTGGGCCGGGTGCAGGTGCGGGGCGCCGCGCTCGCGGCCGGCTATCTCGACAACCCGGAGCTCACCGACGCGATCTTCCTGTCCGACGGCTGGCTCGAGACCGAAGATCTCGGCTTCTTGCTCGACGGTGAGCTGGTCCTCACCGGGCGAACCAAGGAGATGCTGGTCATCAACGGGGTCAACTACTATAGCCGGGAGCTCGAGGACATCGTCGAGTCCCTCGACGGCGTCGAGGTCTCGTTCACCGCCGCCTGCGCGGTCACCCGACCCGGCTGCGAGACGGAGCAGCTCGCGATCTTCTATTGTCCGACCGACCTCGACCCGGCCCACACCGCTCCGCTGAACCGGCGGATCCGAGACGCGCTAGTGCGGCGGGCTCGCGCCAACCCTCGGGCCATCATCGCGCTGGACCGGGCCGCGATCCCCAAGACGGCCATCGGCAAGATCCAGCGCCTCGAGTTGGCTCGGCGTTTCGAGCGAGGCGAGTACGAAGCGCAGCGATGCGCCGAGTCGACGAGCGCCGCAGTCGTGCCTCGCAACCCGCACGAGCAGCTCCTCGCCGAGATCTGGCAGCGTGTGCTCGGTCGACCGGTGGGCGTTCACGACAATTTCTTCGAGGTCGGCGGAGACTCGATCAAGGCGGTGATGGTCGTCGCCCAGGTGCAGGCGCGTGTGCCGGCAGCGGCGCAGGCGGGAGCGGTCCAGTCGGTCTCGCTCTTCGATGCTCCGACGATCGCCGAGCTTGCCGAGCACTTGGGGGCCACGGAGCTCGCGGCCGTCGAACCGGCTACGGACGAGCTTTCGCTGGCCCGCTTTGCGGTCGTACCCGAGCCCGACCAGCGCGACCTCCCCTTCCCGCTGACCGACATCCAGCAGGCGTACTGGGCGGGGCGCAGCGATTTCTTCGAGCTGGGTGGTCGCTCGGTCCACGCATACACCGAAGTCGAGGGGGTGGAGATCGATCTGCACCGACTCGGTCGAGCCTGGCAGCGGATGATCGAGCGGCACGAGATGCTGCGCACGGTCATCAGGGCCGACGGGATGCAGCAGATCCTCGAGACGGTCCCGCCCTACGCCATCGAGGTCGAGGATCTGCGCGCTCGCTCGGCGGCGGAGCGAGCGGCACGGCTCGATGCGGTGCGCCAGCGCATGTCCCACCAGGTGCTGCCCTGCGAGACGTGGCCGACCTTCGAGCTGAGGGCAGTGCTGCTCGATCGTGGGCGCTGCCGGCTGTACATGAGCTTCGACGCCCTGTTCCTCGATGCTCGCAGCTATCACATCCTCCTGACCGAGTTCGGCCGGCTCTACGCCGAGCCCGACGCTGCGCTCGAGCCGCTTATCCTCTCGTACCGGGACTATGTTCGGCAGGAGCGAGCGATCAAGCGCTCGCCCTTGTTCGACCGGGCGCGGGATTACTGGAAGTCTCGACTCGACGAGCTACCTGGTCCGCCGCAGCTGCCGCTGGCCACCACGGCCCGTGAGCTGAAGACGCCTCGGTTCTTTCAGCTACACGAGGTCCTTTCGCCCTCGGTGTGGCGGAACCTGCAGGTGCAGGCTGCCCGGGCGCACATCACCCCTTCGTGCCTGCTGCTGGCCGTCTTTGCCGACGCCCTTCGCCCGTGGAGCCGCAACGAGCGCTTCACGCTCAATATCACCGCGTACCGTCGCCTGCCCCTGCACCCGCAGGTCAACAACATCATCGGCGACTTCAGCTCGCTCACCTTGTTGGCGGTGGATGCCCCCGGAGATGACGACTTCATCGCCCGGGCTCGGAAGATCCAGCGCCGGCTGATGGCGGATCTCGATCACGCTACCTTCAGTGGCCTGGACGTGCTGCGGGAGCTCGGGCGCCGGCGTGGCGAGCCGACCGCGGCCCTGGCCCCCGTGGTCTTCACCAGCGTGCTCGGTGACCAGATGCACGCCCCCGGCGAGCAGCCGCTGGCCTGGCTGGGCGAGGTGGTCTTCAACGTGACCCAGACGCCACAGATCTGGTTCGATCACATCGCGTTCGAGGAGGGCGGGAGCCTCGTGTGCCGGTGGAACGTGGTCGAGGGGTTGCTGTCGCCCGGGGTTCCCGAGGCGATCTTCGGCGCCTACATCGGCCATCTGCGGCGCTTGGCCGCCGACGAGCACAGCTGGCGTGTCCCGTGGTCGCAGACCCGCCCCGCGCTCGTTCCTGCGGCCCAGCTCGAGGCGCGCGCTCGGGTCAACGACACCACCACCGACGCAACCCCGAGGCTCTTGCACGAGGGGTTCTTCGAGCAAGCGCAGCGTCGACCCGATGCGGTCGCCGTCGTTGCGGCCGATCGCACCCTCGACTATCGCACGCTCGCGTTGCTGGCCCGTCGGGTCGGGCACCGACTGCGTCGCGCCGGGGTCGAGGCTCGTACGCCGGTCGCCGTGGTCGCGGTGATGATGGAGAAGGGTTGGGAGCAGGTGGTCGCGGTGCTCGGGGTGCTGGCCGCGGGCGCGGCCTACCTACCGATCGACCCGGGGCTGCCCGAGGCGCGCTCTGCCGACATCCTGACTCGCAGCGGCGTACGCTTGGTACTCACTCAATCGCACGTACGGCCGCTGCTGAGCGTGCCCGACTCGGTCGAGGTGATCTGCGTCGACGATCCCGAGCTGGAAGGGGGACCGAGCGCGCCCCTGCCGTCTCGCCAGCAGTCCACCGATCTCGCCTACGTGATCTTCACGTCGGGATCCTCGGGCCGCCCCAAGGGGGTGATGATCGATCACCGCGGGGCCTGGAACACCATCGTCGACATCAACCGGCGCTTTGGGATCGACGCCGAGGATCGTGTGCTGGCCCTGTCGGCGCTGAGCTTCGATCTGTCCGTCTACGACATCTTTGGCCCGCTCGCGGCGGGGGGCGCTGTCGTGATGCCCCGGCCGGGCGACACGCGCGAGCCGAGCCGATGGGCTCGGCTGGTGAAGGACCACCGGGTGACGATCTGGAACAGCGTCCCGGCGTTCATGAGCGTGCTGGTCGACTACGCCGACGGGGATCGAGGGGCACTGCTCGGATCTCTGCGCCTGGTGATGCTCAGCGGTGACTGGATCCCGCTGGCGCTGCCCGACCAGGTGCGGGCGCTCCCCGGTCGACCGGCGGTCGTCAGCCTCGGCGGAGCCACCGAGGCTTCGATTTGGTCGATCCTCTACCCGATCGAGCACCCGAGCGAGCACCCGAGCGATACGGCCGAGCCCGCCTGGCGGAGCATTCCCTACGGTCGCCCCATGGACAACCAGACCTTTCATGTGCTCGATGACGCGCTCGAGCCATGCCCCGACTGGGTCCCGGGGATGCTCTACATCGGGGGGATCGGCGTGGCCCAGGGCTACCTCGGCGATCCGGAGCGGACCGCTCGTAGCTTCGTCCTTCACCCGCGGACCGGCGAGCGGCTGTATCGCACGGGCGATCGAGGGCGCTTCGTTCCTGGCCGGCGCCCCGAGGACCGGCTGCTCATCGAGTTCCTCGGTCGCGAGGATCTCCAGGTCAAGATCCAGGGATTTCGGGTGGAGCTCGGCGAGATCGAGGTCGCGCTCGGACGCCACCCCGACGTCGAGTCCGCGGTCGTGGTGGCCCGGGGTGAGCGTCACGCCGACAAGCAGCTGGTCGCCTACGTGGTCGCCCGCCGCGAGTCTCCCGATCTTGCCGAGCAGCTGCGGCGGCACCTCGCGAGCCTGCTGCCCGCCTACATGGTGCCCGCCCGCACCGTCGTGCTCGACCGACTCCCGCTGTCGGCCAACGGGAAGGTCGATCGCAGCAAGCTGCCCGCGCTGGCGACCGACCCCGCGACCGACCCCGCGATGGGCGCGGAGCATCGGCGCTCGTTGCCCCGATCCCCGAAGGTGGCGCGAGGCGTGGCGCAGATCACCGAGATCGTCGCCACGGTTCTCGGGTCTCAGCGTCCAGGTCACGACGAGGATCTGTTCGCTCTGGGAGCCACGTCGATCGACGTCATGCGGATCGTCAACCACATCGAGAAGCAGACGGGCGTACGGCTCGCCTACGATCAGGTCTTCGCCGAGCCCACCGTGGCGGGCATCGCCGCCGCCGTGGAGCGGCCCTCCACGTCCCCGGGCATGGCCTCCTCCGGGGGGGAGGCAGACGCGGTTGGGCGGGGGCTGGCGCTACCGGTGCCGCTGCTCGATGAGTACCCTCCGCTCGTCGATCCCGACGATCGCAAGCGGTTCACCAAGGCCGAGCATGGCTTGCGTTCGCTAGACGGCCCTGAGGTGACGCTCGACCCCACCGTGTCGGAGGCCGTCGCGCGCATGCGAGGCGAGCGTCGAACGTGCCGCCACTTCGGCACCGCGCCGATCTCGGTGTCGGCCCTCGGCGAGCTGTTGGCGTGCCTGCGCCGCTTCGAAGACGGCGGTAAGCCCCAGTACCTCTATGGATCGGCGGGGGGGCTCTACCCGGTGCAGACCTACCTCTACGTCAAGCCCGACCGGATCGAGGGCCTTGCGGGCGGGTACTACCACCACGATCCGGTGGTGCATCGCCTGGTGCGACTGGGCACCGCAAGCGACCTCGACGAGACGATCTACGATCCGCTCATCAACCGCCCGGTGTGGCAAGGGGCCGCCTTTGGCCTCTACCTGGTGGCGAAGCTGGCCGCGATCGTCCCCATGTATCGCGAGTCGAGCCTGTCATTTTGCGCGATCGAGGCGGGGCTCGTCGCTCAGCTGCTGGAGCTGCATGCGCCTTATGCGGGGCTGGGCCTGGCGCAGATGGGCCAGGTCGACTTTGGTCGGCTCCAAGGCCACTTCGCGCTCGATGACGGGCACGTGCTGGTGCACTCGCTGATGGGGGGAGCCCCGGCCGAGCACACACCCATCGAGCCGGCACGACCCACCCGGATCGAAGAGGAGTTCTGAGGTGCTCGGTATCATCGGAGGCTTGGGCCCCAAGGCCACCGCGCAGCTCTACCTGCGCTTGACCGAGCGGCTCGCCACGCGCGGCAGCTCCGATCTGCCCGAGCTGCTCATCCACAGCGTGCCGATGACCCGGCGCATCGAGAACGCCTTCCTTCGGGGGCAGGTCGATCCGCGCGCGCCGGAGCTCGTGCAGACCCGCGCCATGCTCACCGATGCGGTCGTGCGCCTGGTCGGCGGGGGGGCCCGACGAATCATCATGCCTTGCAACACACTGCAAGGTGAGCTCCGCCGGATCTGCGCCGAGCGAGAGGTGGGGCACCTCGACATGGTTGACGCGACCTGCGAGGCGGTCGTCGACAGCGGCGTGCGACGACCCCTGGTGCTGGCCACCACCACCACCTGCCGCTCCGACATCTACGGGGCTCGCCTGCGGCAGTGCGGTGTCGAGTGTCGATACCCCGACGAGGCGGTCCAGGAGCTCGTCGAGGCGCACATCCGGGGGGCGCTCGACCTGCAGCGACAGCCTCGGGGCCACGAGCTGATCGACATCCTGCGGGCATCGACCTGCGATGGGGTGGTCATCGCGTGCACCGACATCTCTACCGAGCTGGTCGCGCGCTTCGAGGGGGCGGTCTTCGACTCGTTGGATTGCCTCGCTATGCAGGCGTCCCGCTGGATCGCCCATGGCGTCCCCGAGGTGGCCATAGCCCAATGTGAGCCGCGACGGGCGGAGCCGCGACGAGGGCTCGTGGACGAGGTGCTCGGTGGGCGTTGACGTGTTGCTCGACGAGCTCGAGCGGCTCGACGTGCGGCTGTCGACCCGAGGCGGTCGGCTCGTGTGCAACGCACCCCCGGGGGTGCTCACCGACGAGCTTCGCGGCCGGATCAAGCGGCTCAAGCCTCGGCTCGTCGCGCGGCTGCAGGGGCAGCTGGAGCGCGACGACTCTGCTCCGGTCCGCGTGGGGCCGTTGTCGCTGTCGCAGGCCCGCATTCTCGCTCTCGCGACCCTGCTGCCGGAGGCCAGCGCAGCCAGCAACAGTCCCTTCGGTTTTCGGCTGACCGGCGCGCTCGACCGGGAGGCGCTCGACCGGGCGCTCCAGGAGGTGGTCCGCCGACACGAGGTATTTCGTTCGTGCCGCGGCCCCGAGTCGAGCCTGATCGTGCACCCTCGGGTGGCTTTGCCGCTGCCGCTGTACGATCTTCGAGCGCGGCCCGAGCCCGAGCGGAGCGCCGAGCTGCGTCGCGTCGTCGACGCGACGATCGGGGAGCCATTCGATCTCGGGCGCCCTCCGATCTTGCGTGCGGTGCTGGTGCACGTGGCCGACGACGAGTGGGTGCTGGTGCTGGTCACCCACGTGTTCGTCTTCGATGGACGCTCCACGCCGCTGCTGCTGGCTGAGCTCGGTGAGCGCTACGCCGACTTCGTGGCCGGGCGAGATCCGAGCGTCTTGTCGCCGGTCCCCCGCTACTCGGACTTTGCTCGTCGGCAGCGGCAGCAGCTCACCGGCGACGTCCTGGCGCGCCAGCGGGCCTTCTGGGTGGCGGCGCTGGCGGGAGCGTCTCCTCTCGGCTCTCTGCCCGGCTCCCCGCTCGGTTTTCCACCCGGTCTCGGGGAGTCGAAGGCCCTCGCCTCGGGCCCCGGGAAGACGCTCGGCTGTGGCCATGTGTCGCTGAGCATCCCCGACTTCTTGACGCGGGCGGTCGAGGACCTCGCCCGATCTTCAGGGGCGACGCTGTTCCACACGCTGCTGACCGCGTGGATGCTGTTGCTCCAGCGCCATACCGGGCAGCGGAGCCTCACCGTCGGAACGATCGTATCCAATCGCCGGGGAGTGGAGGCCGAGCGCACGATCGGCTCGTTCGCCAACAACATCCTGCTGCGGGCCGACTTTGCGCCCGGTGCGAGCGTTCGTGACCTGCTGTCCACGGTGCGAGGTGCCGCCCGCTCGGCGCTGGCTCACCTCGATATTCCTTTCGAGGGGGTGCTCGCCGAGCTCGAGCCGTCGCTGCGCTGTCAGCCGCCCTTTCGCGTGATGTTCGTGCTGCACCAGGGGGCCCCGGGTGACGAGGTCGGGCTACGGCTCCCCGGGCTGCGGGTCGAGCTCCACCCGGTCGACAAGCATCAGTCCCCCTACTGGCTCGACCTGGTGCTCACCCAGACCGATGGTCAGCTTCGGGGCAGCTTGACCTACGGCCAGTCGCAGCTGTCGCGCGAGATGGCCGAGGCGCTGGTCGAGCGTTACCTCGTGCTGCTCAAGACGATTTGCCGCGATCCCGAAAAGAGCGTGGATTCGCTACCGGCCCATGGTGCGCGACCGACCACGCCCGAGGGCGCGGGCGTGTCCGAGTCACGACCGGATCCGCCGGCCGTCTCGCCTCCCGTGGGCCCGGTCGAGCAGGCGATCGGTCGTTTGTGGTCACGGCTGCTGGGGCGCGAGCTCGTGGACCGAGATCGGAGCTTCTTCGACCAGGGCGGGCACTCGCTGCTCGCCCTGGCGATGCTCCGCGCCGTAGAGGCCGAGCAGGGCCCGTTGGGCTCCGACGTGCTGGCGCTCTTCGCCGAGCGACCCACCATCACGACCTTGGCTCGGCTCCTGGCGTCCCGTGCCCACCGGGCCACGGAGCCCATCATGCATGATTCCCCTTCAACGAGTGACTCTCGATCATGATGCCGTCGACGACCGAATCTCCCTTGCCCTTCGAGCCCATCCCTGAGATCGGCCGCGATGCGCTGGCCGAGCACGGAGGGTTTCGTCGTCTCTTCAACAGTCGAAGTCCGGTGATCTTGCGGGGTATGGCCGCCGACTGGGACTTCATGCGCACGTGGTCTCCGGACTACCTGTCCGAGCTCATGGGTGATTTCCAATGCACGATCGTGCGAGACTCGCGACCCGATCTGGCCGATGAGACGTGCTCGCTTGAGACGTACTTTCGTGAGCACGCGCACCTGGCCACCATGACGATCTGCTCGCTGCAAGAACAGGGTGAGTATCGGGTCTTCTCCGACATTCCCCTGCCCAATCCTTGCTTCGACAAGGACATGCTCACCGCGTTTTTCTTCTTCCATTCACACCCCGATCAGGGCTCGCTGCCCCACTGCCACCAAGATGCGTTCAACCTGCTGCAGTCGGGGCGCAAGCACTGGCTGATGTACGACGCCGATCCCGAGCAATCGCCGGTGGGGTGGGAGGTACTCCGCGATTGCCTGAGCGAGTACGGCAAGGGCCGGCGGGTGCGGGAGTGGTTCGACGAGGGGCTCGGGCCGCTCCGGCGGGCCGACATGAGGGTTTACGAGGGCGTGCAGGAGGCCGGAGACATCGTGTATGTGCCCGTACGCTTTGCCCACGCGGCTATTAATCTAAGCGAGACCCTCGGGGTGGTCGCGGTAGTGGATCGGCCGGGTATACCCTACCAAAAGGGGCCCGGTGGTCGCTATGTGCTGCCGGGCAAAGCCTGACGGCGGTGAGCTTGGTGAGTTCGATGAGTTGCACAGAGCCGACTGCATCCCCCCTCCGCGGGCCCCGGCGGGTCGTTCGCGATCGACACCGTGACTCGACCCAGTGGGACGCGATCACCCCTCGCACGGACGATATCATCGTGGCCTCGTGCTACAAGTCGGGGACCACGCTGACGCAGCAGATCGTCAATTTGCTCGTCAACGGGGTCCGGGAGTTCGATCACCTGCGGAACCTCAGCCCCTGGGTCGATTCGGTCGATCTGCATATTGGCGCCGAGCGGGTCGAAGCATTGTCGTCACCTCGATTTCTCAAGAGTCACCTGCCCTTCGATGCGCTGCCGTACCATGAACAGTGGCGCTACATCTACCTCGTTCGGGACGGGCGCGATGTCTGCGTCTCGCTGTTCGACCAATGCCGTGAGCTTGAGCAGCACCGCCCCTTCGATGCCCACGGCAATCGCGTCGACTACGGGTCGAGTGATTTCTCGCGGTTCTGGGACGAGTGGTTGCTGGACGGTCGCCCGTACTGGCCGCTTTGGGATCACATCGACAGTTGGTGGTGCGCTCGCTCACGATCCAACGTGCTCCTGCTTCACTTTGATGCTCTCGTGGGTGACAAGCCGGCGCAGGTCCGTCGGATCGCTGAGTTCCTCGGGTTGCCCTGGAGCCCTAAGCGGGGGCACATGGTCTGCGAGCATTCCTCGCTCGAGTACATGAAGAGCATGGAGCGGGCGGGGAAGCTGGGCAAGCCCGTTCCCAAGCAGACGGCCCGATTCATCAACAAAGGGACCAACGGTCGCTGGCAAGGACGCTTGAGCTCGCAGCAGATCGAGCGCTACTTCACCATGCTGTACGATCGACTCGAGCCAGCATGTGCCGACTGGGTCAGCGCTCGCGAGGGCGCGGAGCTGACGTCGTTCCGGGCGGCCCCCCGCGTCGCGCCAGGGACCCCGCGTGGTTGACGGTCTGCTCCAGCGCAGTAGGCTGCCGCCGTGTCCTGACGCTCGATCTGTTGCGATCGGGGGTCCACAGTGAGCGGTGTTACGCTGTCTTGCGATGGTTATCGAGATTCGGGTCGGTCGCACGCTCGTGGCCGCAGGCCTCTTGTCGCCCGAGGGCGGGCCGATGACGCCATCGATCATGACGACGCCATGGATCTTCGAAGATGACGTCTATCGTTACGCTCGGTGAAGCGACCGCGGCGGATGCCGAGTCGATCGGCAACAAGGCGCGCTACCTCGCCACACTGCTGCAGGCAGGTTTTGTCGTCCCGCCGGGCTTCGTCATCGGGGCGCAGGTGCTCGGCGATGTGGTGAGGCGCAACGGCCTGGCTCGGGAGTTCGCCGGGTGGCTGGCGGCCATCGACCACGCCGCACCCTCCGAGCTCGCGTCGCGCGCGGCATTCGTGCGCCGAAGCGTTCGGAGACTCACCCTGGGCCCCGCGTTGGTCGAGGCGATCGCTCATGGGATCGAGGTGCTCCGGTGCCGTGGCGTCTGCGTACGGTCTTCATCGAGCCTCGAAGACGGTGCTCGCCAGACCTTCGCCGGCCAGCACGATACGAGGGTCAATGTCACCACGGTGGAGCAGGCGATCGATGCGATTCGCGAGGTGTGGGCGTCGGCCTGGAGCGATCGTGCGGTCCGCTACTTGAACGCTCTGGGGAGATCGGTTCATGAAGTTCGCATGGGCGTGATCATCCAAGCCCTCGTCGACGCCGATGTCTCCGGGGTCGCGCTGACTGCTCACCCGGTCACCGGCAGCCGGGATTACATCGTGCTCTCCGCGTCTTGTGGCCTTGGTGAGGGCACGGTCGCGGGCCTGGTCGCTCCGGAGCGGCTTGTGGTGCTGCGCGCGCCCGTCCAGCTGATGAGCCGTACGGCGGGGTACCGTCCGGTCGAACTCGTCGCGCGGGAGGGTGGAGGTGTCGAGGAGCGGGCCGTCCCCGAGCAGGAGCGGCGATCCGAGGTGCTTGGGGAGGAGCAGGCCCTGCGGATCGCTACGATCGCTCGGCGGATCGAGACAATGCTGGGTGACGAGCCCGTCGACATCGAGTGGGCGATCGCTGATGACGAGGTTCATGTGCTGCAGGCGCGACCCATGGTGATCCCGGGTGGCGTCGGTGAGGTGAGCTGGGAGAGTCCGGTACCCGGAGCGCGCTGGCGGCATGGCTGGCGGCTGGGGGAGTGGCTTAGGGGGCCGGTCACCCCGCTGTTTCGCTCGTGGGTGCTACCAAAGCTCGTCGCGGCGCGCGAGCGGTCGGGTACCGGTGCGTTGGGCTGGGCACTGGAGCCCTCGTTCGCGATGGCCAAGCCGTGGTACTGCCTAGTCAACGGCTACTTCTTTAGCCGTCGCGACGGGCCTCGGCCCGAGCAGCCGCAGGGTCTCGCCCGTTTTTGGCAGCATGTGGAATCCACCGAGCGGTGGCATCGTACGCTCTTGCCCGAGTACCTTGCTCATTATCGTCGCGAGCACGCTCGGTTCGCCGTCGAGGCTGCTTCGTCGGCCGAACTGCTCGCCCGCGTCGAGACGCTCGCTGCGGAGGCCGGTGAGCTCTGGTACATGGCGTCCGCGGTCGGCGGGTTTGGATTCGAGGAGCGGGTGTTTCGTCCCTACTACGAGCGGGTGGTCGACACACCCGACCGCCCCCACTTCTCCGCGCTCTTTGGGGGCTATCGTAGCCGTGTCCTCGCGTCACAGCAGGTGCTCTACGAGCTTGCTCGGGATCTCGAGGCAGATCCAACGGCGAGCCGGATCCTCGCGCCTGTCTCCGAGCGACCGGGTGGTTCCCTCGAGGAGCTGCCGGCTCAGTTCCGTGTTCGGATCGACGGCTATTGCGCCGAATTTGGCCATCAGCTGGAAGTCATCGACTTGTACCATCGGCCGCCGGCATGCAGTCCATTGGCGGTCCTCGGAGTCGTACGCTCGTTGCTCGGCCAGCGGGGGGAGTCGCCCATGGAGCGTTGCGCTCGCGCCGAGCGAGCGCGCGAGCGGGCGCACGCTTGGGTCCGGGACTACCTGGCCGGTGATACCGAGCAGTACGAGTCGATGGAGGCGAGGATCCGCAGCTTTCAGGCCAGCGCGGCGGTTCGAGAGGATGCGTTGTTCTACTTCCAGTATGGCTGGCCGCTGATGCGACGGATCGTGGACGAGCTGGCGCAGCGCTTGTCGTATGCTGGTGCCTTCGATGATCCCGAGCTGATCTACTTCTTGGAGGCCGATGAACTCTACGAACTGATCGCGGCGCAGGATCGCGGGCGGCCATGGGGTGTGCACTCGCGGCTCGAGGCGCGGCAAGACCACTGGCGGGCTCAGTGCTTGCTCGAGCCTCCGCGCTCCCTGGGCCCGACAGAGGAGTCGGGACCGACCGCCGGTAAGGGCTACGTCGTTGTTGACGAGGGGGCGCGCATCGAGGGGGACGGCGCGAGTCCGGGTATCGTCCGTGGCCGAGTGCGGATCGTCCACGAGCTAGCCGACATGGGGCGAGTCGCGGCGGGGGACGTCGTGGTCGTCCACACCGCGAGCCCTGCCCTGACCCCGATCTTGCTCATCGCGGGTGCGATGGTGGTGGACATTGGGGGCGGCTCCAGCCACTCGTCGCTCGTGGCTCGGGAGCTAGGTCTGCCCACGGTCGTCAATGCTGTCGATGCATCTACGGTGCTCCACGAAGGGGCGTTGGTCGAGGTGGACGGCACCCGTGGGGCCGTGCGTATCTTGTCACAAGCGGCCGGCCAGTCCACATGATGGAAGAGCTGCGACCGAAGCGTTGCATTGGCCCGCGTGCGAGCCGTGGTACGGTCGTCTCTCTCCGCGGGTGGGGTCGTCGGGTTGTCGGGGTCGTCGTGAGCGTGAGGTTGCAATGAGTGCGTCATCGGTACAGGAGCTGATCCACGCGTTGGCTCGTCGAGATGTTCACGTTACGACCGACGGTCGGCATCTGAAGGTCGACGCCCCCCAGGGCGCCCTTGGCCCCGAGCTGCGGGCCCGGCTCGCGGCCGACAAGATCGCGATCATCGAGTATCTCCAGGGTCTGTGCGCCACCGGTACGGACGAGAGCGGACAGCCTCGCGTTCCGGTCACGTTCGCTTCGTTCGCCCAGCAGCGGATCTGGTTTCTCGACCGGCTCGACCCGAGTTCGGTCTACAACATCCCGATCGCCTTTCGGCTCGAAGGCGAGCTTGAGCTCGAGGCGCTGCGGTCCGCGCTGGGCTGGATCGCCTGTCGTCACGAAGTGCTCCGCACCCACCTGGCCGATCCCCAGGGGGACGACAAGGAGCCCTATCAGGTCGTACGCCCGTCGCTTTGCGTCGAGCTGCCGCTGGTCGATCTCAGCGCCGAACCCGAGCAGGCGCAGGCCCGGGTGGCCGAGATCGCCCGAGATATGGCCGCGGCCCCCTTCGATCTCGGCCGCGGGCCGCTTTGGCGGGCCAAGGTGGTTAGGCTCGGCCCGCGACATCACCGGCTGATGTTGACGTTCCACCACGTGATCTTCGACGGTTGGTCGCTCGGCGTCTTCTTGCGCGAGTTTTCGGTGGGGTACGGAGCGTACGTCGCAGGGCAGACGCCCGAGCTGCCGCCGCTGGCGATGCAGTACGCGGAGTACTCCCAGCAGCAGCGCCGAGCGCTACAGGGTGAGCCGCTGGAGCGGCTCACGAGCTACTGGCGCGAGCACTTGCGCGGGGCGCCGCCGCTCATTGATCTGCCGACCGATCGTCCGCGCCCCGCGATCCAGCGCTTTGCCGGTCGTCGAGTGCGCCTGGCGATCGACGAGCGAATGACCGCCGAGTTCGTCGCCCTGAGCCGGAGGGAGCGGGTCACCCTCAGTATGACCCTGTTGGCCGGGTTCGCCGTGTTGCTCGGGCGCTATGCCCGGGCCGACGACCTGGTTATCGGTACTCCGATCGCCAATCGCAGCGACAAGCGGCTCGAAGGGGCAATCGGCTTGTTCGTCAACACGCTGGCCGTTCGTGTACGGCCTGATCTGGCGAGCCCCTTCGTGGAGCTCCTTGCCCAGGTCAAGCGCGTAATGAGCGGAGCCCATGCGCATCAGGCGTTGCCCTTCGAGCGGGTCGTCGAGGCCCTCGATGTCGAGCGGTGCCTCGATCGCAACCCGCTGTTCCAGGTGATGTTCTCGTTTCAGGACGATCCGGTCGAGGGGTTCACCCTGCCGGGCCTGCGCTGCGAGCTGGTGGAGTCCGAGCACGAGGAGTCGGCATTCGATCTCCGGCTGATCCTTCACCGACGGCGCGACCATGTGGTGGGGTTTTTCGAGTACGACACCGAGTTGTTCGATCGCGCGACGATCGAGAGGCTCGCCGACAATTTTCGAACGCTTGTGGCGGGCATCGTCAGTGATCCCCAGGCTCCGCTGCGGGCGTTGCCCTTGCTTGCCCCGGCCCAGCAAGCTCGGGTGCTTCGGGAGTTCAACCCGACCG
The DNA here is from genome assembly GCA_039194325.1 of Myxococcota bacterium. GTDB lineage: Bacteria > Myxococcota_A > Polyangia > Nannocystales > Nannocystaceae > Paraliomyxa. Next base: position 10,650 of record JBCCWC010000118.1, on the reverse strand, counting down.
TTCGTCAGGGTGGCCGCCTCAGCGGGTTCGAGGACCTGGGGCCCGCCGTCCACCGGCAGTTCCGGCAGCAGGTGCAGGCGCGCCCGGACGCGATCGCGGTGACCGACGGTGAGCGGTCGATCACCTATGGTGCGCTCGGGCGCCGCGCCAATCGCCTGGCTCTTGATCTGATGGAGCTCGGGGTCGGGCGGGGTGCCGTGGTCGGCATCTGTGCTCGGCGATCGATCGAGGTGTTCGTCGCGATCCTCGGGGTGCTCGAGACCGGCGCGGCCTACCTGCCGCTCGACGGCCAGCAGCCAGCGCGTCGACTTGCGCTCATGCTCGGGGACAGCGGGGCCTCGGTCGTCATCACGCATAGCGAGCTGCTGGAAAAGCTGCCCACGGTACCGGGCCGTACGACGATCTATCTCGACGAACAGACGGGCGACAAGACGGGCGACAAGACGGGCGACAAGACGGGCGCGCTCGGACGTTACCTTGATGAAGACGTCGATGAGGATGTCGATGAAGACGTCGGACCGCGGGTCGAGCTCGACGACCTGGCCTATCTCATCTACACCTCCGGCTCGACCGGCCTTCCCAAGGGCGTGATGGTCTCCCACCGCGCGGTCCTCAACACTCTCCACGGGTACCGGGAGTGCTATCGACTCGTGCCGGGGGCCAGCACCCTGCAAATGGCCAACCTGGCCTTCGACGTGTTTACCGGCGACTGGGTACGCACGCTATGCAGCGGGGGGCGCCTGGTGGTGTGCCCGACCGAGGTGCTCGGCCGACCCGACGAGCTCTATCGGCTGATGGTCGACGAGCGGATCACCTTTGCCGAGTTCGTGCCGGCGGTCTTGCGCCTTTTGTGCGACTACCTCGAGCGAACCGGTCAGCGCCTGGACATGCTCGACTGCTGCATCTCGTGCGGGGATGTAGCTTATGTCCGTGATCTGCGGCGGCTCGTCGCGTTGTGCCGAGCCGACGCTCAGCTCGTCAACGCCTACGGGATCACCGAGACGGCGATCCACAGCACCCTGTGTGACCAGATCGATGACGCGCTGACGGCCGATGCCATCGCGCCGATCGGCCGGCCGATGGCCAACGTGCGGATCTACATCCTCGATGATGCTCGGCAGCCGGTGCCGGTGGGGGTGCCCGGCGAGCTGTGCATCGGAGGGCTCGGAGTGGGCGAGGGCTATCGGGGGCGACCGGAGCTGACGGCCGAGAAGTTCGTCGATGTCTGTCTGCTTGGGGAGACCGAGCGGATCTATCGTAGCGGCGATCTGGCGCGCTGGCGACCCGACGGGCAGATCGAGTTCCTGGGCCGCATGGATTTTCAGGTGAAGATCCGGGGCAATCGCGTCGAGCTGGGCGAGATCGAGGCGGCCTTGCTCGAGTATCCGGGAGTACAGCAGGTGGTGGTCATGTTGCGGGGCACCGCCGTCGAGCCGGTGCTGGTGGCCTGGCTCGTGCTCGATCAAGCACCGGGTGACGTGACCCGTGCGCTGCGAGAGTTTCTCGGAGCTCGCATTCCTCGGTCCATGATCCCCGCGACCTTTGTGGTGCTGCCGGTCATGCCGTTGACCCCCAACGGCAAGATCGACCGCAAGGCGCTTCCCGAGCCGGCCAAGCGCGCGCGGGAGCACTTCGTTCCGCCGCGCAACGGCGTCGAGCTGAAGCTGGCGCTGACCTGGGAGACACTGCTGGACCGGGCGCCGGTTGGGGTCACCGACGATTTCTTTGCGCTCGGCGGTGACTCCTTGCTCGCCATCCGGCTGATCTCGATCCTCGAGCAGACCTTCGGCGTACGGGTGCCGCTCCACCTGCTGTTCCAGGCGTCGACCATCGAGCGGCTCGCGACCGCGCTGCGCCGGGAATCGGTGTCGAGTCCGTGGTCGCCTTTGGTTTGCCTCCAGCCGGCGGGCGAGGCGACTCCGCTTTTCTTCGTGCACGCGGCTGGGGGGATCGTGTTCCGCTACCTTCAGGTGGCGGCGCTGCTGGGCAAGAGGCGGCCCTTCTATGGCCTGCAAGCTCGTGGGGTCGAGCCCGGTGACTCGCCCTATCCCTCGATCGAGGTCATGGCCGCCGAGTATGTCCGGGCGATCCAGCAGATCCAGCCTCGGGGGCCCTACCTCATCGGGGGCTGGTCGATCGGGGGCACGGTGGCCTACGAGATGACCCGGCAGCTCGAGGCCCAGGGGCAGCGGGTGTCCCTGCTATTGCTGGTCGATCCGCCTTCGCCGTACGCCTTCGACTACGAGGACGACGACGTCGAATTCCTCCTGGAGCGCCTGCGCCCCGCCGCGGGTCTGCAGCTCGGTGCGATCGAGGCCCAGGACTCGCGCGAGGAGAAGCTGCGCTATCTGTTCGAGCAGCAGCGCCTCGCTGGCTTGTTCGCGCCCGACATCTCCGAGGAGGATGCGCGGCGCCGCTTGATGCTCCACAAGCACCACAACGCGATCGCCAGTCGATATCGCGCGGCGGGCCCGGTGGGGGCGAAGATCGTGTTCTTCGAGCCGACCGAGTCGATTCCCTTCGATGCTCGCATGAACGACCCGGTCTCAGCCTGGCGTGAGCTCGCTGGAGGTGGCATGGAAGTCCTCGCGTCGCCGGGCAACCACTTCAACATGTTCTCGACGGATCACGGGCCAGTGCTGGCCCACAAGCTGCGAGCCTGTCTGGCGGAACTTGGCTGAAACCAGCACCGCGCCGAGGGCGGGTCGTCAGCCCTCGGTTTTGTCGGCGCGGGGGACGAGCACGAACAAGTGGGCCGTGTCCCATGCCCCAGGGCTCGGGCACGGCTGTTGGTGAGCGATCTCGAAGTCTCGCCGCAATAGTGCCTGCAATGCGGACATCTCGGGGTAGAAGTTGCGCTTATCTCGCGTCAGCGGCAGCAATCGCTGCAATTGTTCGGGGGACAAGAAGCGGGACACCACCGCCTCGTAGAATTGACGATTGGTCATCTCGGGATGCAGCGTGCTGCGTAGCGACTCCACCAAGAAGTGGTGCGCCACCAAGAACGCTTGCCCGGTGCGTTCCGCGGGAAAATCAGCGATCGCGTCCTCGAGGGTGCGAAGATCGTGGTCAGGATTGCGCGCCTGGATACGGAAGATCGCCCGCCCCCCGCGATCCAATAGTGCGGCGATCTTCGGTACCAACCGCCCCATGTCGTCCCACCCGAGCATGTTGAAGGCGCAGTCTCCCAGCACCAGATCGTAGTGTCCTTCGACGAGGTCCAGCCAGTTGCCATGGATGAAGGTCTCGGGCCCATCGGTAGTGCGAAGCCGAGCCATGGCGTGCCAAAACAGGTCGTCGATGTCACAGCCCGTCAGTCGATGGCCGCGCTCGAGCACCATACTCCGCAGCTCTGGCGTGGAGCCGAGCAGCAGCACACGGGCATCGCGGGGCAGGGGCGCGTCGTCCAGGGCACGTGCGAAGCGAGCCTGGTCCTCGCGGGATGGCCGGATCGGGGGTGTCATCGTGGCCCAGCGGGCGGCCAGCTGCTCGATGAGCTCCGCCCGTTCGCCTCGTTCGTCGTGCTCGGATGGGGTCGAAGGCTCGTGCATTGCGTGAGCATGCTCGTTCATCGGGCGGAGGTCGGCAAATGCTCGGCGCTCTTGGGGCACGGCGTGGGTGTCGTCGTCGAACTCGATCCGGCATAATCGACGGGAGAGCCGATCTCGTTCGAACAACGCGCATGAGCAATCCATCTGCCGACACTGGTGATCGAGCCGAGCTGACCGACGAGCAGGCCGCACGGTTCATCGATGCGGTGTGCCTGCGACATGCCGAGCTCGGCCTTCGTCGGATCGGCCCACGCACCATGGTCTTTGCCGTGGCCGACGCGCAGGTCGAGATCGCCGTGGAGGAGCCGGTGGATGCCCCGGTCGATACCCCGACCGACCGGGTCTTCGCCCGGCACGCGATGCTCTCGCTGCGTCATCGGCTCGGCGGGTCGCTCGATGACGACGACGCGGTTCGCCGTGGGCTCGCCCAGATCGCCGATACGCTGCCCGCCCTGGCGGCGATGATGCTCGGTGGTGAGATCTCGCCGGAGCAGGCGCTCGATCCGGTGAGCTTGCTTCCCTGCGCCGTCGCGGCTCGCCGGGCCTGGCTGGAGCACCGGCGGGCGCCCCACATACCGGGGTTGCCCCCGTGCCTCGACCTCGAGCTGCGCCCGGTCGAGGCGATCGTGCCGCTCACCGAGGCGGTGGCTCCCCCGTCGCCCTGCAACGATTGCTCGCACGCCATGTGGTGCCCCGCGAATGCGGCCCCCGCGGTGGCCCCCCGACAGGGGCTGCGACCCCTGCGTCACCGAGAGCCCACCGCGGCTGTGCTAGCCGCGTTGCGGTCGATCTACGAGGCCTGGGGCGTGGCGCCGAGCGAAGCGGTCACGACGTGGGTCCACGAGGCGGTCGCGGTGCGTCGAGGCGAGCTCAGCGGACCCGTGTTCCCCTTCGAGCTGTCACTCAAGCGCGAGCACGACCGGCTCGCTCCGCTGGTCCGGGTGGTCGACATGCACCCGCCGATGCCGCCGTCCTGGTCGACGCAGGAAGCCCGGTGTGCCCGTCGCCGTCGCTGGCTTCGCGAGTCGGCCCGCGCCCTCAACGACGGGCCGACCGCCCGGGCCGTGGACGACTTCATGGACTGGGTCGAGGGCCATCAAGAGCCGACGTCGTGGATCTCCTATGGCATCGAGGGATCGGTGCACGGGGGGCGGCCGCGGACGCAGATCTACGCCCATGCCCCGCACGATGCCGACGCTAGCCTCGCGTTCGTTCGCGCCGCGCTCGACTGGGCGGGGGCCCCCCGTGCGTTCATCGCCCGGCTCTTGGCGTTTTGCGAGTCACGGGTCATCGCCTTGGTCGCCCATGCGCCGGTGGCCGAGGATCCGCGCCGGATCAAGCTCTATGTGGGGGCGTCACTGTCCACGCGCGAGCCCGACATTGGGCTCGAGCCGGTGGCCCCGCCCGTGTACGCGCCGAGCCACGGACTGGCGGTGCTGCGTTGTGGCGTTGACGGGCCGCGCTGGGAGAAGTGGGACTTTCGCTGTATGGCCCACTTTCAGCGCTTTGGCCCGGTCCTCGAGGACTTCGTCGCCGGGGTCCGGGCGCAAGACGTCACGCGGATCCGCCGGATCCTCGATGGGCAAGATTTCGCCCCCTGGCCGACCTGGGTGAGCATGCGTCCGAGCGCGCGGACGATCTACTTCAACCCTCGGTGAGTGCGCCCGGCCCGGCCCGGCCCGGCCCGGCCCGGCCCGGTGTGGTGGGTGTGGTGGGTGTGGTGGGTGTGGTGGGTGTGGTGGGCGAGGTGGGCGTGCTCGTCAGGCCAGCGCGGCCGCGGGGCGTTGGCGTCGCGACTGGGTGCGCAGCAGCACCCGGCGCTCGTCGGATGGGAACCCGCAGCGTCGGTGAAGGACGCGGAAGTTGTCCCAGAGCACCAGATCTCCGTTGCGCCACTTGTGTCGATATCGGGCGGGCGTGTTCTCGTTGGAGGCGATCAGCTGCTCGAGCAGGGGGTCACCGTGGTCGAGCCCACGGATCGAGTGCGTGAAGCTGCGGTTGACGTAGAGCGCGTCGATCTCGAAGTTGGGGTTGCGGATCACCACCGGATGCACGGCCTTGTGCTCTTTGCCGGACCGTTCCTTGCGCAGGTGGACCGCTTCGAGTCCGGCGAGGCGTTGCTTGATCGAGTCGTCGAGGGCCGCGTAGGCCGCCCCGGTGTCGACGAACTCGGTCTCGCCTCCGGTCTGGGTGGACTCGAGGGCGCCGAGGATCGTGTACTGGAGCGGGTCTTGCTGATACGACAGATCCGAGTGAAAGCGGCCGAACCCCTGATCGGCGTCGGGGAAGCCGTTGTTGTCGAACCCGGGCCCGTGGGTCCAGTAGAGCGTGTTAGGGAGCGCGCCCGTGTGGACCCCGCGGTGTTGCGGCTGACCGATGGAGGGCGCGATGGCGGAGGTGAGGTGCGAGATATCCGAGTCTCCGAGGGCCTGCGTGAAGCGGATCTGCTCGGACTCGTCGAGCCCTTGGTCGTGAAAGACGAGCACGCCGAACTGTGCCGCGGCGCGCTCGAGGTCACGGACCACGGAGGGCGACAGCGGCTGTCGGAGGTCGAGCTCTTCCACTTGTGCCCCAAGCGCGTCGGGCAGGGGTACGGTGCGCATGGGCGGAGCGTAGCTCAATCGCACCCTCCGATGTCGCCGCCGTGCTCCAGCCAGGTCGCGCACTCGGGGGTGAGCACCCGTTGTTTGGCCTGCTCGTAGAGGGTTAGATCCTCCGGGGTGAGGATCTCCTGCCAACGACCATTGGTGCCCCGGTGAAAGAACCCGTCCAGGCCGCGGGCCAGCATTTGCGGCCGGTCGTTCTTGGGTGCCTCGGGCGGTGGCGTGGCGTTCGCGATGGCTCGCTTGACGTTGGAGAACGTGGTGGTCTCGACGGTGAGCGCGATACGCTCCTCGCTCGCGTCGATCCCGAGGAATCGAGCGATCCGACGGGCTTGCCTCGCGAGGTCGCGGAGCATGTCGCTGTGGTGCAAAAATAAGAGGTTGGGCTCTTCGCGACAGTCCCAGTAGGTCTGCATGTTGTACATGTTCGACCAAAAGGGGTAGCCCTCGCTCTCCCACGGAAACCACCCGCGACAGATCCAGTCCTTCCAGAGTGCGCGAGGGTCGTCGGGGCAGCGGGGCAGGGGTTCGCCGACCCGATGCGGGGGGTCGTTGAACGTGTCGTAGGCGAAGTCCGTATAGCTGCCGTAGTGATTGAACAGCGACATGAAGACGTCGCGAGGATCCCGGCCGACCACGAGGTAGCGGACTTGGGGGTAGAAGGGCAGGCCATCGAGGGGCAGATGGGTCTTGAGGACCCGACGGTCCGGGAGTACGTGGAGCGTATTGGCGAGCTCCTGCGTGGAGCCGCGCCCGAACCAAGCCTCGACCCACACCGACAAGGAGCGCAGGGCGAGGATCGCCTCGGGCGTGCCGCCCAAGAGCATGGCCAGGATCTGCTGGGTCCACGTGGAGCCCGCCTTGTAGGGGCTGGCCACGACCACATCGCCATCTCGTGGGGTCCATGAGGCCCAGCGGGTGGAGTCGAGGTGATGGTTTTGGTACACGCGACTCGGCTGTGGACCGGGGGTGGGGGAGGTCATGGGCAGACCGTGGTCGTCGCGGGTGACGGGTCGAGCGGGTGACGGGTCGAGCAGGTGACGGGAATTAGGCGGCCATGGCCCACCGCGAACGCTTCGGTCATCGCCGTCAGGCGACGATGACCGAAGCATCACGAGTCGTGCCGACGCTCGTGGATCCCAAGACCGGTCGGCGGGTGGCACGGAGCCGGCCGTGCGCGGGGGTTGTTGGGCCGTTGTCGGGCCGTGCTCAGGCTGGGGTGCGAGCGCCACTTGGCTCGCCCTTGTCCTTCATCTCGGTGACGATTTCCTTGGCCTTGCCGTATTCCTGCTCGAAGTAGGCCCGCATGGACTTGGGGTCGAAGTCGAGCACGGTGCCGCCGGACTCGAAGTGCATGACGAAGGTGCGTCCTACGGCATGGGTGAACATGCCCGAGACTACCGGAACGCTTACGACGCCCAGCGATTGACCGACCACGGGGATGAACTTGACCAAGCTGGCCCCGAGCAAGCCCCCGATGCTGACGCCCCCCACGCCGGTGATCAGCGAGGCGATCGCCTTCTTGGCGACGCCCTCGCGGAAGGGTCGTCCGTAGAGCTGGGAGAGCTCACGGAGCATCTTGAGCTGCACGCCGGTGATCGCGACGACGTCGACGAGGGGAAGGGGCAGTACGCCGGCCCCCATGGCCCAGTAGATATTGCGCTGGACGATGTGCTGGGCCTTGTCGAGGCGCTCGTTGGTATCCAGCACTCGAGCGATCGGCTCGTTGGTGGTTTCGGGCGCAGCGGCCTCCGGCTCACTGTCGATTTGGGGGGGCTCGGGCTTGGACTTGGTGACCATGGAATTCCTCTCCTTGGTGGCGCGTGGACTCTAAACAGAGTCGGTGTGAGTGGCAATACACGTGGTCGTGCGGCGAAAGCTCGATGACCGGAGCTCGATCGCCGCAGCGTGAGATCGGAGCGTTGGGCCGAAAGACCGAGACTTCGATGTTGCTTGTGATCTCCTCCCGCAGCCGTGGACTGAGTTTCGGTACGCGTGACCTCGTGGTGACCTCGGTCTGGCAAGCTGTTGCCACGCGCTGTTCCTCGCCTTTGGCTCGGAGCTCATCCTGTCGTGGGTGGTCGCGCTCGCGGTCCCATGGGCATCGGGTCTCGAGCGCTCCACGGCGTATGGAGCATTCGGTTCCTCCGGCCCGTGCCTCGCTTGGGTGTTCACCAGCCGGGTGGTCCGTTCGAGCCATGGCTCGAGGAAGGCCCGTGGCCCATGAGCGCCTCGTGACCCCAGGGGGTGCACTGTGGGACGCCGTAGGATCACAAAGGGACTTGACATCCAGCCCATTGGAATCACATACTATTTTGGTGGACCACGGTGGCTTGGGCCTCCGAGTTCTGCGCTGTTGAATCGGGTATGGCCGCGGGTGACCGCGGTTCATCCGCGAAATTCGCAGTGGGTCTACGAACTTGCACGTTCTACGTCAGTAGGATCGTGCGATTCCCGCCATGCGAAGTCCGCATGGGGGCTGGCGAGAGTGCCCATTTGGGCCTCTCTCGCTGACGGGCGGCGTTCCAGGATGGTCGGCCCGAGCACTCGATAATCCCGTCATCCGTGGCTGGCCAAGAGCCAGGTAAACCGGCGGCTTTGCGCGCATGCACGGGGGTCAGGTGTTCGGTCATCGCTATCAATAGGACTGTCGACCGCATGACCAGCAGGTCAGGGTAGAGCCGACTCGGGGAGCGGGGCAAGGACGACCGGTCGCTCTCGCTCCCCGAGCCGACTCGCACCCGACCGACACGGACGGTGACCCGAGTGCGAACGCGACCCGAGTGCGAACGCGACCCGAGTGCGAACGCGACCCGAGTGCGCGGACGCGGAAGCGCGAATACGCAGGCGCGAATACGGAAGCGCGAACACGCGGGCGCGACTATGAGGGCGCGGACATAAGGGCGCGAATACGCGGGCGCGGCGTAGGCGCGTGACATCGACGGCGCGCGCGAGCCCGAGCCGCTCATCGCACGGACAACGTCACCATCGTGTTCGCCGGAGCCGACACGCGCAAGACGGCGCGATCCGGATCCCACGTATAGCAGGCCCCCGTGCCATCGAGCTCGATCATCGCCGGACCCTCGGGGAACCTCCGCGCGGGCACGACGATCTCGGTGATCCCTTCACGGGCGATCCACCGTGCGTCGAGCACCCCGGCGTCGTGGTCCCACGCCACGTCGAGTTGCTCGCCGGCCACCGCCGGCACCCATGGACGAACATAGGCGTCGAGGATCGGTCGTTCCGTCCCGTCGGGCTCCACCACCGAGAGATCTTCGCCGTTCCATAGCTCGGGGCTCGTCGAGTACTCCCATAGCGTGGCCGACATGCGTCGGGCATCGATCGCGTCCATGACCCGGGTGAGCCACTCGTTGCCCCCCGTTGCCCCGTGGGTGAAGCCGAACTCCCCCAGCAGTACCGCCACGCCCGCCTCGGATCCGAAGTTCGCCATGTTCGCGAGCGCGGACGTTGGATCGGTCCCGGCCCATCCGTCGCCGAGCAGGAGGCCGGCGTCGTAGAGGTGGGGTGCGTATACGAGGCCCTCGCCCTCGGGCCGGAAGTGGGTTCCTCCCCCGCTCGCGTCGACCCCGGGGCCATCGTAGAACACGAGCGCGTCGGGGGCTGCCCCTTGGATCTCGTCGGCCATGTCGCGGTACCAGGGCACCAGCACGTCTTGCTTGAACGCGTCGAGGTCGTCCATGGTGCCCCAACCGGGCTCGTTCATGGGCTCGAAGCCGACGACCGCCGGGTGATCGACCAGGGCGTCGACCATTGTCTGCCACATGGCCACGAACTGGGGCTGCAGTCCATCGGCGTCCGTCCAGAACCGGTCGAAGGACTCGCGGACGTCGGGGCTGGCGAAGTAGCCCGCAAACCACTCGGGGCAGTCACGGGTGGGTGGCGGAGGATCGGGTGTGGGCACCGACCAGGGCGGAAAGCCGTCCCCGCAAAAGGGGGAGGCGTAGACGTCTTGGTGGAAGTCGACGATCACGCGCAGCCCGTAGTCACCGGCGGCGTCGACCATGGTCTGGTACCGCGCGAGGTAGTCGAGATCGTAGCGACCCGGGGTGGGCTCGAGGGCCTCCCATGAAAAGGGCATGCGTACCGTGTCCAGACCCCAGGGGAGCAGTCGCCCGTAGTAGAGATCGGCGGCGGCGCGGACCTCGGCCAGATCGCTCGGATCGGCCACCTCGAACGGGAGGAAGGGCGCGAACTTCGAGCGACCGCCGGTGTTGAGGCCGCGCATCACCACATCGCGTCCCCACTCGTCGAACAGCCGCCCCTGCTCCACTCGAAGGTGTGCGGAGTGTCGCGGCACGGGCGCGAGCGGCTCGGCGCATGCTCCGGCGCCAGTGGAGGAATCGGTGGAGGTATCGTCGAGGCTCGTGGCGTCGTTGGTGGCGTCGTTGGTGGCGGTCGATCCCGAATCGGTCGGGCTAGACGCGGGGGTCGTGGGGTCGTCGCCGCAGGCCAAGGTCAGGCCGGTCAGGCCGGTC
>JBCCWC010000117.1:0-44571 GCA_039194325.1 Myxococcota bacterium | reverse complement strand
CCCCGCCCCGCCCCGACCCGACCCCGGACCCGGCCCTGGGCCAAACCGTGTAGACTCCCCACCGCATGCCCGCCGCCGACGAGCTGCCCTTGCAAGAGGTGCTGCAGGCCCTGTCGTCGACGCCCAAGGGCAACCCGCAATTGCGCGCCGCGCTAGCCACCACCTGCGCTCGCTGGCTGCTGCTGCGCGGAGACGAGGATGCGGCGATCCGGCACCTGGCCCACGCGCTGGAGATGGTGCCCGACCTACGCCCGGCGATGCGCTTGCTGTACCGAGTCTACCTGGGCAAGGAGGACGTGCGCTCGGCCGTGATGTACCTCGACCAGGAGATCCGGGCGACCCGACACCCGCGCGAGGCGGCCGCCCTGTACCGGGAGCGCGGCCAGCTGGTCGAGGCCCACTTCCACGATCTGGCCGCGGCCCAACAGTGCTACCAGGCGGCGCTCAAGGCCACGCCGCGCGACCTGGCCGTGCTGCGTGCGGTCGAGCGGGTGTGCCTGGCCCGCGGCGAGGTGTTCGGCCTCATCGGCAACCTCGAGGCGCAGCTCGAGGTGGTGCGCGACTCCGGGCTGACCGCAGGGATCCTGCACGACCTGGCCCTGCTCGAGGCCCGCCACAAGGGCGAGCTGGCCCTGGCCGGCGATCTGCTGCTGGCCGCGATCGAGCTGTCCCCCGGGCACCTTCTGCTCGCCACCGATCTGTTCCGCGTGGCCGAGGTCGCCGGCGACACCGAGCTGATGCTCCACGCCCTCGAGCTCGAGGCGGAGGCGCGGACCGAGTCGCGACGGGCGATGCCCCTGGCCCGAGCGGCGGTGACCCTCCAAGGTCAGCGCGAGCGCACCGGCGCCCTGGAGCTTCTGCGGGCCGCGGCCCAGGCCCAGCCCGACAACGCCAGCCTGTGGCGCAGCCTCGAGGAGCTGTCGATGGCCACCAGCCGCCACGAGATCGCGCTGGAGGCGTGCGTGGGCCAGCTGCGGGCGGTGGGAGACGAAGAAGATCCCGCCATGCTGGCCGAGCTCTACTACCGCATGGGCAAGGTGGCCCTGTTCCGGCTCGACCGCGCCAACGAGGGCCTGGCCGCGATGCGCAAGGCGCTGCGGCTCAACCCGGGACACGTGCCGGCCATGGAGGACACCGGCCGCTTCCTCAATGCCCACGGGATGTGGGCTCAGCTGCTCGAGCTGGTCAAGCTGGAGATCGCCAATGCCTCCGAGGCGGGGCTGACCCGCGAGGAGGTGGCGCAGGCCAACCTGCGCGCGGGCCAATTGATGGAAGAGCGCCTGGGCGAGCTCGAAGGGGCCCGCGAGTGCTACGAGACGGCCACCGCCGCCCACGGAAGCTACCGCCCCGCCCGCGACCGGCTCGAGCGGATCCTCCACCAACAAAGCGATCTGCCCGGCCTGCGCGAGTACTACGCCGAAGAGCTGGGCAAGGCCAAGACCCCGGCCCGCCGCCGCTTCTTGCTGTCGGTGCTGGGCCAGCTCCACGCCCGCGACGAGGATCCGGCCCAGGCCATCAAGTACCTGGCCAACCTGCTCAAGGAGGCCCCCCGGCACCTGCCCTCGCTGCAGGTGCTGGCCCGGATCCTCGCCCGCGCCGGTCGCCACCGCGAGCTGCTCAAGATCACCGAGCAAGAGATCGCGCTGACCGAGAGCCTGGGCCGCAAGGCCAAGCTGCTGGCCCGCGCCGGCGAGCTGGCGCTACAGCTGGACGAGCGCGACCGGGCCCGCACCTGCTTTGCGCAAGCCCTCGAGTCGGTCGACGACCACCTGCCCAGCCTCGACAAGCTGGGCGCGATCTTGCGTGAAGACGGCGACTACGAAGCTCTGGTGGAGCTTCTGCGCACCAAGCTGCTCTACGCCAACGACCGCGCCCGCCAAGTGGGCCTGCAGCTGGAGGTCGCCACGCTGCTCGCGACCCGGCTCGACCGCCAGGCCGAGGCGCTCGGCGAGCTGGTCAAGCTGCTCAAGCGCTGGCCTCGGCACCTGCCCGCCCTGCACGCGGCCGAGAGCCTGGCCGCGGCCCTGGGCGATCACGGCACGCTGCTGACCCTGCTCGAGCAGCACATCGCCTCGGTCACCGGCCCCCGCACCCGGGCGCTGCTGCTGCATCGCACGGCCCAGCTGCGGACCCAGCACCTGGGCGACGACGACGGGGCGATCCGCGATCTGGTGCGAGCGCTGGAGCTGTGGCCGCAGCTGGGCGTGGCCCGAGCCAAGCTGCTGCGCCTTTACGAGCGACTGGGTCGCAGCCGCGAGCTGCAGGCGTTCGCCGAGGCGGGCCTGACCTCCGAGCGCGGGGCCGACGATCGCCGGGCCATGGCGCTGCAGCTGGCGGAGCTGTCGCCCAAGCCCGTGGTGGCGATCCAGTACCTGGGCGCGGTGGCCGAAGCGCGGCCCGAGGACTACGTCACCCAGCTGCGGCTGGCTCGCTCCTGCCGGCAAGCGGGCCGCCCCTCCCGAGAGGCCGGCGCGCTGCAGGCCGCCGCCGCCGCCTTCGCCCAGCAGGTGCCCCCCGACGACCTCCACCTGCTGGCGCTGCGCTACCGGGCCGCGCGGGCAGAGGAGGCCGCCGGCAACCTCGATCAGGCCGACGAGGCCTACGCCACGATCCTCGACATCGACCCCGCGCACCGGCTGGCCCAGCGCGGCCGTCTTCGGATCAAGTCCCGCAAGCGCGAGGCCGGCCTGACCCGCAGCGCCAGCGAGCTGGAGGCGGCGGCCCTCGAGGCGGACACCGGGGCGGAAAAGGCCGCCTACCTGACAATAGCCGCCGATCTGCACGAGCGTCGCCAGGATCTGGACGGGGCGATGAAGGCCGTCGACTCCGCGCTGGCCGCCTGCTCGGCCTACCTGCCCGCCTTGCACGCCCGGGCCCGCCTGCTCGAGCGACGAGGCAACCAGACCCCGGGGGCCGACGCCATGGAGACGCTGGTGGCCCTGTCGTGGCGGCTGGCCAGCCCCCAGTATCGCGCGATGGCGCTTTGTCGCGCCGGCACCCTGGCCCTGTCACGCGGCCGCATGGGCGAGCCCAACCCCGAGGCCTGGGAGATGTTCTCCGACGCCCTGTCCGCCGATCCCAGCAGCGACCGGGCGTTCCGCGGGCTGCGTCGCACCCGGGCCGCCCACGGGGCCAAGGGCGCCCCCCCGATGACCGAGGTGCTCTCGGCCCGCCTGGCGAGCCTGCGCGAGCGCAGCGTGCTGACCCCGTCGAACCTCCGCGAGCTGGCCAGCCTCGCCTCCGATCTCGAGGGACCGCAGCAGGCGGTGGTGCTCCTACGGGCCGGGCTCGATCTGGCCGAGGACGACGCCGGGGTGCGCGTGGATCTGGCCCAGGCCTACGCCCGGCTCGGGCGCTGGCCCGAGGTCGTCAAGCAGCTCGAGCACGCGCTCTCGCGCGAGCTCTCCCCCGAGCGCAAGGCGGCCCTGCACTACTTCGCCGGCGACGCCCACCAGCGCGCGGGCAACCTCGCCGACGCGGTGCCCCACTACCTGGCCGCGGGCCAGGGAGGATTTCACCCCAAGCACGCCCTGACCGCCGCCGACAGGATCGCAGCCAAGGTCGGCGATCTGACCCACCGGGTCGAGGCCCTGCAGCTGTTGGTCGAGATCGGCGACGGCCCCGAGCGCGTGGCCGGCCTGCGCTCGCTGGCCCAGCTGCACCGCGGCCCGCTGGGTCAGCCCGACGTGGCCGTCGAGCGCATGCGCGAGCTGCTGCTGCTACGCCCCACCGATCTGGACGTCATCACCGAGCTGTGGCGGCTGCTACGGAGTCTCGAGCGCGACGACGAGGCCACCGCGGTCCTGCTGGCCGGCGTCGCGCACCACCGGGCGTGGCTGCGCTCGTCGGGGCTGAGCGCGACACCCAAGGGGGCCGGGGCCGATCCCCGCCCCAAGACCGAGTCCGGTCCCGAGCCCGATCCCGAGCCGGGGGCCCCGGTCGCGGGCCTGCTGCGCCTGTTCGAGGCCATGGGCGAGCACGACGGCGCATACCTGGCCGCCGCCGTACTCGAGGTGACCGCCCCCGATCGCCTCGGTGAACACCAACGCCCCGACGCGCGCGTCACCGAGCCCTGGTCGCTGCCCGAGAGCCAAGACGGCCGCCCCTTCGACGGCCTGGTCGGCGACCTGCCCGGCTCGGCCGCCCTCGACCTGCTGCGCGAGGGAGTCTTCTACATGGATCGGATCCCCGGGGCGCAGCTGCCCTCGGTCGACGTCGACGTCGAGCGGCCCCTGCCCCCCCAGAGCGCCGCGGTCATGGTCACCCGCGCGCTGGCCCAGGCCATGGGCGTCCCCGCCCCGCGCGTGTTCGTCGACGCCACCGTCGAGGACGAAGTGATGGCCCACCATGCCGGCTCGGCCTGCCTCATCGTCGGGCGTCGGGTCAACGCCGCCCCCTTCTCGGCCACCGCCCGCGACGCGCTAGGCCGGGGCCTCTTGCGCCTGTCGACCGGCGGCGACGCCCTGCACCGCGAGCTGACCGCCGGACAGGTCAGCTCCCTGTTGCTGGCGATGTGTGCCGGGGCCGGAGTGCAGATGAACGCGCCGCCCAACCACGACGTCCACTACCGCGAGAAGGTCCGCCGCTCGCTCGACATCGCCTCACCGACCGAGCTGATGGAGCTGGCCGTCGGCTTCGCCGACACCGCCGACACCTTCGACCCCGAGCAATTGCTCGAGACCCTGCGGGTGGCCGAGGATCGGGCCGGGGCGGTGTGCGCCGCCGACCCGCGGCCTCGCCTGCGTGATCTGGCCGCCCAGGGCCAGCTGCTCGGCCCGCGGGGCACCAATGTGGTGGGGTACCTGCTGTCCGACGACCACCTGACCCTGCGCCACAGCCTCGGCTACCTCACCGAGGTCGCCGCGCCGATCCGGCGCGAAGAGGAGACGTCCGCGTGAGCGCCGGCGATCGCAACACCGGCGAGATCGAGATCGAGATCGTCGAAGACGAGATCGACGAGATCGAGGTCTTGCCCGATCCTCCCCTGGGTGAGCCCAGCGGGCTGATCGACCTGACCGATTTCGCCGAGGATGCCGACGAGTTCGTCGAGCTCCCCGGCCCGCCGCGGCTGATCGACGACCAGGCGTGGCTGTGGCCCGCCCACTCCGGGCTCCACTCCACCATGCTGTCGACCGCCAGCCCCAGCAGCGGCGCCGAGTCGTGGCTACTGCTGGTCGAGGAGCTCGCCGAGGAGAGCCGCCTGACCGAAGACGAGCCCCTCCGCGGCGCGATGCAGTGCGAGGCGGGGCGGATCCTGATCGACAGGCTCGGTCGCAAGGAGGAGGGGGAGCTGCTGCTCGCCCGCAGCGGCTCCCCGATCGCGCAGGTGCTCCGCGCTCAGGTCGCCGGCGGGCTGTCCAACCTCGCGGCCGAGCTGGCCACCCTCGAGGCGGCCGGCCGCGACGAGACCAAGGACGCCGGCGAGCGAGCCGCCTCGTGGATCGAGTTCGGTCAGCTGTGCGAGGAACGAACCTCCAACCTGCGCCGCGCCTACGATGCCTACCGCCAGGCCCTGGAGCTTTCACCCCACCATCCCGTGGCCCTGGGCCTGGCCGCCGATGCAGCCGCGTTCTTGGGTGAGCGCCCGGTGGGGCGAGAGCTGCTCCAGTCGCTCATCCCCGATGTCGCCTCGTCGCGCATGCGGGCCGCCCTGCTGCTGGATCTGGCCGACCTGGCCGAAGACGCCGACGAGCGGCTCATCGTGCTCGAGCAGGCCCACGGCGCCGAGCCTCGCGAGGAGACCGCCCTGCGGCGCCTGTCCCGGGCCCTGTCCGCCTCGGGAGATCGCGAGACCCTGGGGCAGCTCTACCGCGAGCTGGCCCAGGTGGCCGAGGATCCGATCTCGGCCAGCACGGCCCTGCACCTGGCGTTCCTGTCGCTGACCGAGGCGGGCGAGCCGGTGGACGAGCTGGTGCTCGAGCTGGCCACCCAAGAGGTCCCCAGCAGCGATGGAGCGGCCGTGCTCGCCCCCCTGGCCGAGGTCGCCCTGCACGTCGAAAAACGGATCGCCGCCGGCCAGGATCCCGAAGGCCTGCCCGAGAACCTCTCGGTGCTCGAGCGCCTGTCCAAGGCCCTGGACGACCCCCGCGAGCAAGCCCTGGTCCGCGAACAGCTGGCCCGGATCCGCCTGGCCCAACTACGAGACGACAAGCCAAACGACAAGCCAGACGACAAGCCAGACGGCCCGCGCGACGACAAGCCAGACGACAGGCCAGACAACAAACCAGACGGCCAGCAGGACGGCGACGGCCAGCAGGACAGCGACGGCCCGCGGCCGAGCCTGCCCGAGCAACGCCAACGCCCCGCCGACGCAGCGCACGAGACCACCTCCATCGGGCTGCGCAAGCTCTCCGCAGCGCGCAGCGCGCTATGTGAGCGGCTGGAGACCGATCTGCGCTTTTGCCTGGTCCACCTGCCCGAGCACCGCTGGGTCTGCGAGGCCCTCGCCGAGGTCCTCGAGTACCAAAACAACCTGCCCGCCCTGGTGCTGCACCTCGAGGAGTGGGCCCGCACTCAGTCCGCGGGCCCGGGTCGCGCCACGATCCTGCTGCGCCTGGGCCGGGTCCACGAGCGCCAGCGCAAGGATCTGCCCCGCGCGGCCGAGATCTACGAGCTGGCCGTCGCCGAAGATCCCGACAACCCCGACTGCCTGCGCGCCCTGGGCGGGATCTACGAGAAGATGCGTCGCTGGCCCCAGGCGGTGGCCAACCTGCGCCGCCAGATCTCCGAGACCCACGACGGCCCCGAGCGCCTGGCCGCGCTGCGGCGCCTGGCCACCATGGCCGAGCACGAGCTGGGCGACGTCGATCTGGCGATCGCTTCGCTCGAGAAGGTCGCCCGCGAGGATCCCGACGACATCCTCGCCCTTTACCAGCTGGCCAAGCTCAGCCGAGCCCATCGCCGGCCCGCCGTGCTCATCACCGCCCTGTCGCTGCTGGTCGAGCGCGTCGAGGACGAGATCGCCCGAACCTCGGCCCTGGTGGAGCTGGGCGAGGTGCAGGAGCTGCACCTCAAGAAGCGCCGAGCCGCCCGCGAGTGCTACGAGCGCGCGCTGACCCTCACCCCCGGCTACACCCCGGCCCTGCGCGCCCTGGCGCGGCTCTATCGGGACAACGGCGAGCTCGACTCCCTGGTCGAGCTCTTTGCGCCGGCCAAGGATCCGATCTCCGATCCGGCCGTGCTGGCCTTCAAGGCGGGACGGATCTACTTCGAGGAGGTCGCCGACGTCGACAAGGCGATCGACAAGCTCCAACAGGCTTACCAGCAAAACCCCGATCTCATCCCCGCGCGCGAGCTGCTGCTGCAACTGCTGACCGCGCGCCACCGGATCGACGAGGCCTACGATCTGCTCCGCGCCCAGGACGTGCCCCGCACCCCCCCGATGGTGGCCGACTACCACTACCGGCTGGGCCTCTTGGCCGAGGCCATCGCCCGCCAGGGGGTCGCCGAGCACCGCGAGGGCGTGCACCCGGCCAATGACTCCGCGCTCCAGCACTATCGCGCCGCGCTGCTGGCCCAGCCCGCCCACGGCCTGGCCTACGAGCGCTCGCGGCGGCTGCTGGTCGCCCACCACGACACCGACAACCTCGTGCGCCTGGTGCAGGAGCTGCTCGAGAACGAGGGCGACGACGCGATCGCCATGCACCTGGTCCAGCTGGGGCGCATGTACCTGTCGACCTCCGACGGGATCGTCGCGGCCCGTCGGGCCTACGAGGACGCCCAGCAAGCCACCCCCGACGATCCCCTGGTACGACGTCAGCTCGAGAGCGTGCTGCGCCTGGTCGGCGACGACAAGTCGCTGCCCGCCCTTTACCTACGGGCCGCCCGGCACAGCGACGACACCCACCTCAAGGCCACCCTGCTGGTCGAGGCCGCGGAGCTCTTGCTGACCACCGGCGCCCGCGAAGACCACGACGTGGCCGGCAAGGCGATCCTCGAGGCCCTGCACGAGGATCCCGGCAACCCCTACGCGGTGCGCCACCTCGAGCGGCTGCTCTCCGAGCCCGAGTCGCCCTTCGTCATCAAGGATGCCGTCTCCGCCCGAGCCGTGCGTGCCCAGTCGGACGCCGAGCGCGCGATCTTCTACGTGGAGAGCGCCGAGCTGCTCGAGCGGGTGGGCGCGTGGGGTCAGGCTCGCCGGGCCTACCTCGCGGCCAAGGGCGCCCTGCCCAACCTCGCCCCCGCCGATCTGGGCCTGCACCGCACCTCCAGCGACAAGCGCCGCAGCGCCGCCGCCGTCCGGGCCCCCACCTCGATCCACGTGCTGGTGGCCGAGGCTCGCGACGCCGTCGTGCGGGCGGGCCGAGGCGACCCCGGCTCCCGTGAGCGCGCCCTCAAGATCGTCGGCGAGATCCTCCAGCGCGACGCCCAGAACCGCGACGCGATCGCGCTGGCCCGCACCCTCGCCAGCCAGTCCGGCGAGCCCGGCCCGATCATCGAGCTTCTGGCCTCCGCGTTCGCCCGGGTGCCCGACGGCGATCTGCGCTACGAGCTGGCCTTGTTCCTGGGCGAGCACGCCGCGGCCCAGGAGGTCGCGGTGCGATACTACGAGGCCGCGGCCAAGGCCAAGCCGGACGGACGCCGCGCCCTGCGGGGCCTGGTCAACGCCTACCGCCAAATGGGCGACGACCGGCGGGCGGCCGACGCCACCGAGCGCCTGCTGCGGCTGTTCGACCCCTCCGAGCCCTCGGCTATCGATCTGCGCATGGGGATCGCCAGTTTCCTGTCCACCGATCCGCAGACCCTGCCCCGCGCCATCGAGCACGCGCGGGTAGTCCTGCAGGCGCGCGGCGACGATCCGCGGGCGATCCAGCTGATGGCCGACCTACTCACCCGCGCCGACCGTCGAGCCGAGGCCGCCCAGCTGCTCGACCGGCTCGCCGCCCGCGAGCGCAACCGCGAGCGCCTCCACGACATCTACCTACGCAAGGCCAAGCTGCTCGCCGAGGTCCCCGGCGCCGAGACCACCGCCCTCGAGGCCGTCGAGCGCGCCGCAGCCATCAACCCCGGCAACCGCGAGACGATCTCGCTTTTGGTCGATCAGCTCAACCGCACCGGCCAGAGCGCCCGGGTGGCCAGTTACCTGCAGCCGATCCGCAGCGCCCTGGTCTCCAACGTGGGACGCGGCGCGGTCTCGCTGCGAGACCTGGGCCTTTTGGCCACCGTCTCGCGCCGCGCCCAGCCCCAGCTGGCCCGCATGGCCTCGGCCCTTTTGCAGGCCATGGAGCCCTCGCCCACCACCGCCCCTTCCGATCCGCAGCCCATGGTCACCCCCGAGGGGCTACGCCGCGTCATGGAGACCCCCGCCGTTCGAGTCGCCCTCTACTCCTCGGGCGAGCCGCCGCTGCTCCACAGCCTCTTGCAAGCCCTCGACGGCGTGGTGGGTCGGCTCTCTCGCGAGTTCCCGGTGGTCAACAACACCGACGCGGTCCCCCTCCCCACAGGCTCCGACATCACCCGACTGACCGCCTTTGCCCAGCGCTGCGCGGCGATCGTCAAGGTGCCCGCGCCCAAGCTCGGGGCCACCGCCTCCCCCGGCGCGGTGGTCTACCTCAGCGAGCCCTCCCCCACGCTGCGACTAGGGGCGAGCCTTTGGAACCAAGGCGACCAGACCGCCCTCGAGGGCCTGGTCGCCATGGCCATGGCCCGCCACGCGCTGGGGGCCTCCCGGGCGCGGGCGCTGTCGCCCATGGCCATGGATCTGCTGCTGGCCGCCGCGTTCGAGGCCGTGGAGGTCTTCAACCCCATGACCGCCGATCCCGACCCCCGGCGGCTCAAGGAGCTGGCCTCCCACCTGACCAAGGCCCTGCCGCCGCGCCAGCGACGCGCCCTCGAGCGACAATGCCAAGGCCTGGCCAACCATGCCTTCGACGCCACCGCCCGGGCGATCCAGTCCACCGATCTCCATGTGGCCGCGCTGCTGTGCGGTCGCCCCGGGCCGGTCCTCGCCGGCGCGTGCCTGCTCGACGGCGCGACCGGCGGCGGTCTCAAGCAGCGGATCAACCGCTCGCGCACCGCCCAGGAGCTGCTGGCTCACGTGCTGGGGGATGCCTTCCTCGAAGCGCAGGCCCTGGCGACCGGTGAGACCTGATTGCACGGCGCGGACTCGCCCCGGACCGTGCCCGACCATCACCGACCGTGCCCGACCGTGCCCGACCGTCCCCGACCATCCCCGACCGTCCCCCGAGCGCGCGCGAAATCGAGCACTATAGCGCGTTTTCGAGCGGCATGGGGGTCCACGGCATGTCCTCAACGTGACATTGGTAGGGCAAACAATGAGATCGGGTACACAAACCGACGATCACGATGTCAGCCTCGGCCGCGCGGGCTCCTACTACACAATGTGACCCCATGATCGCCGCGTGCTCGGCTCGATGTCGCGCACCGGCTCGGTAGCGCTGCACTCTGGTCGGCTGTGGCCCTACCATGGGCGCAGTCGTGCCCGCCGAAAAACGAGAGCTAGACCCTCAGGTCATCCGCACCGCGCTCGGGCAAATCGCGACGGCATCCGCCGAGGCCCAGCGCGCTGCGTTCACCCAGCTGTATCTGCACTACGAGCCTCGCGTTCGTTTCGCAGTTGCCAAAGCCGTCATGAGAACCAGGTGCAAACACCGAGTTGCCGACGTACGCCAGGACGTGTGGTGCCGATTCGCCACGGCGAAGAGCAACGTGCTGAGCTATTACGATCCTCAAAGAGGAACGTTTGGGTCATTCATCAGTCGGTTGGCCTATCAGCAGGCGCTGAAGATCGCCCAGTCCATTCGTCACAAGACCCACAACACGGCCCAATTCGAGACGAACGACGACGATGAGGCCGACGTGGAAGACCCCTGGACCATGGAGATCTACGCCCAGCTCATCCAGGCCGAGTTCTACGACAAGCTCATGGAACGGGCCGAGGCGGCTCTGGACGATGAAGAGCGCGTGATGCTGCACGAGATCTACTTCAACGGCCGCAGCGCGCTGTCGTTTGCTGCCGCCCGGGGGATCAACCGGAACACGATCTACAAGCGTCATCAGCGGCTCAAGGACAAGCTGCACAAGTTTGCGGCCGAGCTGTTGGCCCACGGGCCCAAGTCAGACGATCACCCGCCCCACAATCCCTCGCTTGCGGCCGTAGTTGCCCTCATTGCGGCCAGCTTGGCCGCCCCCGCCATGGACGGCATCGACGAGTCCGGCCCCCTCGAGTGGCCCGGCTCGTCCGACGACCCCGACCTCTAGTCGTCTGGAGCGTGTTGTTCATGAATACATTGGATCATCTGGAGCATCTGGTCGCCTTCGAGCTCACCGAGCGAGTCCCCTTGGCCGACGCGCTGTGGTCCCAGGTCAACGACGCAGAGCTGTCGCCCGACGATGCCGTCGAGCACATGCGCGCCCTCGAACCGGAGCGGGATGTCGACGAGCTGAAGTGGCAGGCCGAGCTGTTCGCTCCCCCATCGGAGGACGAGCGCCAACAAGAGCTGGCCAAAGTGCTGGACTCGCGCTTCCGGCCCACGGCCACCTCTTCGCCGCGGCAGCGTGCGGGCCTGTTGCTCGCGACCAGCGCCACCGGAGCGGCGGCTGCCGCCGCGCTCGTGATCATGCTGTGGCCGACGACACCCGACCCGCCCGACCGGGCCGACCCGCTGCCTGCCTATCAACTCGACTGGACGCCATGGCAAGGCCCGCGACTCGGCCCCGAGAAGAACCCCGGCGAGTGTGAGACCCGCTTGCACGTCGATCACAAGTTCCAGGTCTACCTGCGCCCGAGTACGGCGGTCCAGCAGAAGGTCGAGGTGGCCGCCTGGGCGCGCTCGAGCGAGGGCGACGATCTCGCGCTGACGCTCATCGCCACCCTCCACGACGGGGGCACGATCGAGATCAAGCAGCCCATCAGCGAGCTGGGCCTGACGCCCGGCGAGTGGACGATCACCTTCGTGGTCGGACCTCCCGAGCGGCTGCGAGACGCCAAGGCCGTGGTCAAGCTCGAACCCGACGAACGTCCGGATGTTGCCGTTTTGAAAGACTCGGTCTGTGTAGTGGAGTAAAACTGGGGGCAGGTGCCACGACGAGCCCAAGCGTTCTTCGCGCTGACCACGCTCGCCGCGGGGGTCCACCCGCTCGGTTGCTCCAGACCTGCCGATTGCCCCTCCGGCCCGGCACTCGCGCCGGACTCGACCTGCCCCGCCCGCTCCGAGGAGTCCTCGACCCCCTCCGAGTCCTCGGCCCCCCCGGGACCGGAAGTGGAGTACGGCGGGTGCACCGACGTGATGGGTGCACTGGGCGACGACGACGTCGAGTGCGTCTACCAACCGGGCAAGACCGAGCTGGTTTTGTGGATCACGCACGGGCGCGCGTCCGAGGCCGAGATCTTCGTCGACGAGCACCGCGTGACCCCTCAGCGCGACACGCTCGCGCACGAGCCGGGACAGGGATACCGCGTCGTCCTCGGTGAGCACGCCCAAGAGGTCACGGTGACCGTGCCCGAGGCCAACCCATGGTCGCTGCGCCTGCGAGACGCGTCGACGCTCGATCCCGACTACCAGGCGCAGCGCCAGGCCATCGCGCAGCGGGCCGCCAATCTCCAGATGCGCTTGCTCGACGAGGACGAGCGCGCGCTCATCGAGCTCGACCGGCTGATCCGCTACACCCTGTCCCGCGGCCTGCTCAGCATCGCGCTGCGGATCGCCGTGGGCACCAGCTACTTCGCCACCAACAGCCTGGAGCAGTACGCGGTCGCGCGACAGGTGCTCGACAGCCTCGAACCGCTGGCCACGCGCTACCCCGAGGGGCACGCGATGTTCTCGATCTACCGCGGCAAGGCCTCGCGCCGGCGCGGACGACAGATCGACGCTGCCATACACACCCGCACAGGCAGCCAGGCCGCGATGCGGCTGCGTAACCCAGAGCTGCAGGCCGACGGCCTGACCGAGTACTCGATGGTGCTGGCGAGCCTCGGCTACTTCGAGGCCGCCGCGCACTGGCGGAGCTACACCCTCGAGCTGGGCCGCGAGGCGATCCCCCACGAGGTCTCTTCGCTGCTCGAGGTCAACGCGTCGATCAACCTCTTGCTCGAGAAGGCCGGGCAGCCCCATCAGGATCCGCGAAAATACTACGAAGAGCTCCACGAACGCAGCCTCCCCGGTAGCCCGTACGCCTGGCCCCCCAAGCTGGCCATCGCCCAGCTGGGTCTGGCTGAGCTCGCGATGCTCGACGGAGATCCCAAACGAGCGCTGCGCTTGCTCGATGCGGTCGACGAGGAGCAGCTGACCGACCGGCGGCGAGCAAACGCCCGCGACCTCGCGCTCCAGGCCCACCTGGCGCTGGGCTCTCCCCACGACGTGATCGCGTCGACGCTGCGATCGCTGGAGGCGCTGACGTCCCAGACGCTGGAGCTCGGGGTGCGATGGGGCACCACGGTACGTCGAGGGCAAGCGCTCGAGGCCTTGGGTCGACCCGACGATGCCCGGCTCGCCTACGAGGCGAGCGAAGCGCTCCTGGACACGCTGCTGCCCCTGGCCGCCCTGGGGATCGGCGGCCAAGCGGTGGTCGCCCGACACGACGAAGGCACCCAGCGGCTGATATCCTTGCTGCTGCAAGGCCCCTGGCCTCACGCCGCCGAGGCGTTCTGTGTCGCCCGCCAGGCACAGGCCCGCCAGGGGCGACTGTCCCTGCTGATGAACGGGCGCGGCCCGAATCGGGAGCCGTCGGTGCTCTCCGAGAACGTCGAGGCCTATCTCGATGCCAAGCGAAGCTACGAGGAGTTGCTGCGCCGATCGGAGACCCTCCCGGTCGATCAGCTCGAGCGCGCCAAGAAGGCCGCCCGGCAGCGACAGCGCGATATCCAGCGGCTCGCCCTCGGATTGCTGTCTCACCAGCGCGAGTACGAGGTCCGGCCCCGATGCGACGCGTTGCGGGCTCGCGACCCGGGTGAGCTGCTCTTGGGCCTTTATCCCCTGGGCGACGATCTGGTCATATTCGCCGCCGGCGACCATGGGGTGGCGCACCACCGACGACCCGGCCTCCGAGCAGAGGATGTCGATCCTCGCGATGCTGCCGTGGCGAGCTCCTTGCTCGGGCCGATCGACGACTCGATCCGTCGCGCGTCGAGCATCCGCGTGCTCACCGACGATGAGGCGAGCAGGATCCCCATCCATGCGCTGCCCTTCGACGGCGATTCCCTGCTGGGCCTGGAGCGACCGGTCATCTATGGTCTCGAGCTTCCCGAATCCGTGAACCCTCGCCTTGCGGCGGCTCCTTCGCGCGCGCTGGTCCTCGCCGACAACGAAGCCCTGGACGCGAGCGCTGCGGCCGACAACGCCGCCGGGGCCCTGCGGGCCATGAGCTATGAGGTCGAGCCCTTCGAGACCGACCAACGTCGGAGCCCCGAGATCCGCCGCCTGCTGCCCGTGGTCGATCACTTCTACTATGCCGGTCACGCCTACTTCACCATCGATCGCGATTCCGAAGGTGCCCAGGGGCTGTGGCCCCCCTATCCCGGGGGAGCCGCCCTCGAGCCCTCGTACCTGCCGCTCGACGAGGTCGCGCACCTCGAGGTCGCCGACATCCTGATGCTCGACTCGGTACCCGAGGTCACCGTCTTGATGGGTTGCGCGACCGGGGTCACCGATCTACGAACCCACACAGGCGGGCAGAGCCTCGCGTCGGCCTTCGTGGGGGCGGGCGCGGGCGTGGTCATCGCCAGCAGCCATACGGTCGATGCCGAGCAGGCGTTCTTGCTCAGCGAAGGACTCTACCACCACCTGGCCACGCTCGACGTCGAGGGCCCGGGCCGCTGGATGCAAGCGGCCATGCAATGGGCCCAGGACGACGAACGGTGGCAGACAGAGTCCTTTGCCGACTATCGGGTCTTCGTCCCCTGAAGTCTCGGTGTCACTAGACGTCGGGCACGGCCAAGATCGTCACACTATCCACATCATCCCAGTCCCAGCCGGTCCCTGCGGGGACCGTATAGGTCCCCGTCTGCTGGTGATCGATCGAAGCCCCGGCGATGACCGCATCGGCGAGCCCCCCACCGTTGAGCTCCATCGTCAGCTCGAAATCACCCCGAAAGTCTTCACCATTATCCTCAAAATAGATCTGCACGGTCGCATTGAGGGGGTTGGTATGACCGTCCGTGCTGGCAAAGCACATCGCACAAGTGCCATCGGGCTCGTTATAGTCGGAGTGATCGATGTTCGTCGCGATCGCGGCCTGCGACGACGCAGGAGCGGCCCGATCCTGGCCCCCCATCACATCTGACAGTGTCTCTTGAGCCGCGACCGCCGAAGTGCCAGTGCCAATACCTACGACCGTAGCGGTCAGAGCCAGCGCGCCAAGAAGGAAGTACTTGTTGCTACCATTCGATTGTGCCATCGTGTTTTCATCCAGAGCGCCAAGTGACACTCCCGACCGAGTCGCGCTCGAACGACGATCGAGACACTCGCACCCGGCCTGGGGCCGGATTCGTGCGAATTACGGCACAGAGAGGCCATTAGGAGGCCCTACACCTCCAAAAAGAGAGCGCAGAACTCCAGCGACCATTCGAAGTCACCATACTTGCTGGCACAATGAACTATCACTACTAGCGAGCCAGCAGGATGGTCATCCCTCGAATATCAACTCTGTACCGTGTGTCGAGTTTGCGTTTCTATCTACCTACACACCCTTGTGCCGTAGACCGGGTTCACGCGAACCGACCGACCATTCGACCGCTTCGCTAGTTGAGAGCAGGTCCAACTACCGTGCTCAATAACTAGTAGTATGAAGCGACGACGCATCCGTCTTCGAATCGAGAAAAAAAACGAAGATCGTCACGGTTCGCATGCCCATGGCCCCGAGGGTGCTCTTTGATAATGGAGACCGACGGTCCGTCTCCATCCGTCTCCATCCAGCTCCATCCCGCTCCATTCAGCTCTATTGCGACCGCAACGCCGGCTTGCTAGACGCGGGGTACTCGAACCCGGTGACGTCGGTGGCCGCGTGCACCCCCGCCTCATCTTCAGGCCACAGTGGCCACGACCGGGTGCGCGCTCCCGAGCACGAGCGCAACGAGAGGATCCAGATCCTCGTCGTTCCCGTCGGTATAGTGAAGCTCACCGGGCACGGCCGGGTTCGTGATCGCCGACTCACCACGGACGTGCGACCCTGCGTCCTCGGAAGGCTCAACGCGACAGCTCCATCGACAATGAGCACCGAGCACAACGCAACATCGATGCCCTTTCCCCGACGCCCCGGCGCCACGACCGACGGGTCGCACCTCGGGGGACACCTGTCAGGAAACCTCTGCCCTCGCCCTAATTCGTCGATCTGGACCGTCGGCGATGACGAATTGAGCCCACGACCGAACTATAAGTAGAAGAGTCACCGCGATCGCGATCGCGTGCACCGACGACTCGGCCCGAGCCTAACCCCGGCTCGATCGAGACGACGGACCCCCAAACAGCCCCCGGAGGACCCAAGGACTGGGCCCACGAACAGTCAGCATGACGACCAGGACGACCTCGATTGCCGACGCTCCGAGCAACGACGCTCCGCGCAACGACGTCGAACCTCTGTCCAAGGAGGCGGCCAAGAGCGACCCGGCCTCCTCCTTGTCGAGGCTCGCCGCCCCCCAATTGAACGAGGCGGCCGGCAAACCACCGACCGCCTCCGTCTCCATAATCGCCGACCACCAATTGAACAAGGCGGCCGGCAAACCACCGACCGCCTCCGTCTCCATAATCGCCGACCGCCAATTGAACAAGGCGGCCGGCAAACCGCCGACCGCCTCCGTCTCCATAATCGCCGACCGCCAATTGAACAAGGCGGCCGGCAAACCGCCGACCGCCTCCGTTCATCACAAGAACCGACCGCCCTGCCGTCGAAGGCGGCCGGCCCGAGCGCGCTCACGCCGAGCCGGTCATGCCGTCGGGCAGCCCGCCTTGCGCCTGGACCACGCGCAGCAAGCTGGCGACCTGAAAGCCCAAGAGCCGCGGGACCCAGGGCAGCGACTCGGCCGCCTCGGCCTCGCGCAGCTCGGTGGCGGCATCGAGGGCATGGCGAGCCATGGGCGCCTTACCCTCGACCCAAAGACCTACCGCCGTATCCTCCAAGGCATTGGCCAGCACGCCCGCCAGGCCCTCACGGATCCCCTCTTGCCCCTCGACGGCCTGGCGCATCAGCTCGGTGCGAGCGTCGTCGTCGGTGGGCTGGGGCCCGTCTCCGTGGATCTCGGCGGCACGCTGGAGCACCGGATCCAGATCGACCAAGGGCGGCCACTGCTGGATCCCAGCGTCGACCAGCAACGCGTCGATCGCTTCGGCGGAAAACGGCGGCTGGTCGGCCACGTGCTCGGCCAAGAACGGCGCCGGGCGCTCGCTGGGCGCGTCGCCCAGCTGCGGCAGCGCCTCGTCGAGCGCCCGAGGCACCGATTGGCCCCGGGCCACGGTCTGCGCCCGCGCCCAGGTCAAGCGTGCCTTCATCCACTCCACGGGCACCCGGCGATCCTCGCTCTGTCGCTGCCAGTCACGCTCCAGGCGACCCCGCTGGCCGTCGGTCTGCTGATAGGCACCAAACTCGAGCACACGATCCTCGGGGCTGAGCGTGCCCACGTAGAGCCGCGAGCCCGAGACCTCCTGCGGGAGGCTAATCATGAAACGCAGCGCCCCGGGTACGGCCCGGGTATCGATCGTGGCCAGCGGCTCGACCGAGCCCCGGAGCTCCTGGGCCAGGTTGCCCGCGCTCCAGCTGCGAGCGCCGGGCTCGGGGATCTCGACCCCGCGGCTACGCAGGGTGTGCAACGCCTTGCGGACGGCCTTGCGGACCTTCTTGTCGGCGTGATCGCGAAGCTCGACCAGGGCCGGGGCATTACGCTCTTGCAAAAGGGAGGGGATGGAGTCGAGCACCGCGTGCGGATCGGAAGCCATGGCGAACCGGACCTCGTAGTCGAGGGTCGCCGGGATTACTACATCCCCAGATCCATCGCAAACGCGGGCCGGAGGTTGGCCCCCGTACCCCAGCGTGCGCGCTTCCATCGGCCCTGATGCTCGAGCTGCCAGCCGAGCGCGGTCCGCACCATCCGCAGGGCTACGCCCCCGGCCGCGTGCCTGTCCTTCTGCTCCCCCGGATCGGCCCCCAGATCGTAAAAGCTCTCGGAGCGCCCCGCACCGACGATGAGCTTGTACGGGCCGACGATCGCAGCCCGGCTGCCATCACCCAGGTAGGAGACGACCAGACGCGGCGGCGGCTGGGGATCGTCGATGATCGGCACCAGGCTCTCACCCTGCCAGCCGTCGGGCACCCGAGCACCCACCAGATCGGCGAGGGTGGGCGCCAGATCGAGCAGATCGACCGGCGCGGTGACCTTGCCGGGGGCCAGCAGCGTGGGTGCCCGGATCATCAGCGGCACCCGGATGCTGTGCTCGTAGAGGTTGCGGCCGTGGCCGGCGCTGCCGTGCTCGAAGAACTCCTCGCCGTGGATCCCCACCACCACCACGATCGCGTCATCGAGCCGATCGGCGTCCGCGAGCGCGTCGAGCAGGATCTGCAGGGCCTCGTCGACCACCTGCAGCTCCCCGCGATACAGCCGCCGCACATAGCGGAGCTCGTCGGCGCTGGGCTCGTGCTTGCCGGTGTAGACCCGACCCACCCAGATATGGGTGAGGTGAGGCAGCGGCGCGCCCTCGGGCGTACGCAGCTCGCCCAGCCGCTCGCGCGGCGGCTCGTAGGGCGCCTGGGGATCGTTGACGTTGGCGTAGAGCAGCCAGCGCTCGGAGTGCCGCTGGACGGCGGCGAGCGCGTGCCCGACGACGGTGACCGCGTCGTCCTCCTCGTCGCCCTGCAACACACGATGCAGATCGAAGCCCTGCAAGAGGCCCCGCTCCTCGTTGACGTAGCTGTTGGCGCTGACCAGCGCGCGCCGGTAGCCGGCCCGGTTGAGCGTCTCGGGCAGCATCACCTGGCCGTCGGCCACGAAGGTCCCCCGCGAGGTCAGGTGGACCGGAGGGGTCACCGAGGACAACCATCCGGCGTGGCTGGGCACCGCGGCCGAGCCCACCGCATAGGCGCGCTCGAAGACGATCGACTCGCGGCGCACCTGGTCGATAGCGTCGAGCGTGGGGCGCAGGCCGGGCTCGAACAGGGCGTCGGCCCGCGCCCCCTCCACCGCCAGGATCACGAGGTCCCGCAGGGCCCGAGGTCGCTGATCGAGCGGCTGGCTGCGGCGGGCCAGCAGTTCGGCCGCCCGCAGCACGGCCCCGCTGCCGCCGGTCGATCCCCGGGCGCGGATCTCCAGGCGGGTGGGCACGCCGCCCCACGCGGTCAAGTCGAGCTCGCGACGCTCGCCCGCCGGCCGCAAGGGCTCCTCGAACAGCACGGTGGGCGGGCGCCCCTTTTGGTGATCGTCGTCGGAGCTGGCGAGCACCTGCAGGGCGCCCTGCCCTCGGACGTCGAGCAGCAGCTTGCCCCGCCGCGGCGGGACCACGTAGTATACCAGCCCGGTCCCTGCGGCCAGCTCCAGGGTGGCTCCCCCCTCGGGCACCGGACCCACCCGAAACGGCGGGACGGGCTCGGCCTTGGGTTCCAGGCCCTTGATCCGGTCGTGCCGCCCCAGCTGCACCTTCGTCACCGCGGCCGCGGCGGGTGCACCGCCATACTCCCCCATGTGACGAAAGTGCAGGCGCAGGCGGTTGTCTCCCGGGTGGATCCGCTCGGCGGGCAGCGACAGGGTGCGGCGCTGCCAGCCCTCGGTCAGGCGCAGGTGAGCCAGCGGCACCTCCTCCCACAGCACCGTCACCGATTGCTTGTCGGCCATCGGCCGCAGCGTCAGCGCCAGGGCCAGGCCCGCGTGCTCCTCGGTGTCGGGGTTGAGGGCCGGCGAGAGCTCGCCGTCGAGCGGGATGTCGAACGAGACGGTACGTCCCCGGATCACCCCCGCCACCCGCTCGTCGATCTCGACTCCCCGCTGCCACTGGCTGCTCTGCCCCAGCGCGAGGTGCTTGCCGGCGCTGCGTCGGGCCAGATCGATCGTCAGCAACTGGTCGCGCATGACGACCGCGCTAGGCCGCTGCGCGATCAGATCGAGCCAGCGATCGGTGGTCTCCACTTGGGCCGCCGGGGCCACCAGCCGGGGCGCCTCGGGCTGGGGGCCGACCGCGAGGGCGGCGACGGCCGCGTCGTCGCCACAGCCCGCGCCCACCAAAAGCGCCATCACCAACGCCCAGACGGGCCGGCCGCTCACGTGTCGTCCTCCGACGGGGAGGACGGCCGCCGCCGGCGCCACGCCCATCCCCAAAGCCCCAGGCCCCCCGACAAGGCCACGATCCCCGCCGGCTGACCGAGCCAGGGACCCAGCCCGGCCCGCAAGGAGGCCTCGAGCCAGGCCAGCATCCCCAGCACGCCCAAAAGGCCCCCCACGACCAGATCACCGCCGCGCCCCGGCGATCGTCGATGGTCCAAGAGCATCAACAAGACACACAGCGTGATCACCCCCGCCCCCAGCGCGACCGAGATGTCCGGCAAGCTGCGGGCCAGCGCGACCACGGCGTGACCCAGCGGCCCGTCGCGCAGGGTCTGCTCCAGCGAAGGGCGCACGAAGGGCTCCGGCCACGGCAAGGCCCGCATCAGCCCCTGGGCGAGCAGGCCCGCGAGCATCAGGCCGCCCCCCAGTCGGCGGCGCCCCAGCGCCCAGCCGACCCCGGCCAGGCCCGACAACCACACGACCCACGGCGCGGGGCTGACCCACAAGGGCTCGGGCGCGCGCAGGCTCCAGCCTTGACGCCACAGCTGACCGCGCACCCCATAGGTGCGAGCGTCGTGCACCACCTCGACCCGCAGAAGGTGCGGCTCGCCGCGGGTGAACACCGGATCGTCGTCGACCGCCGCCTCGGCTTGCTCGGTGATCCAGGTGGGGCCGCCCTCTTGGATCACGGTCACCGGCATGGAGACCCGATCGGCCACCGCACCGTCCGTCGGGCGCAGACCGGCCAGCTCGGTGATCCGCCCCAGATCGCGACCGAGGGCCGCGCGGATCATCGCCCGATCCACGGCCGCGTCATCGGTGGCGAACAACCCCCAAAGCGCCAGCAACATGGCCAGCGCCGGGATCCACGGCCGCGCCGCGATCGCAGCTGTGGGCTCGTCGGTGGATCCGACCATCGGCCGGTTGTATCGCGGATGCGCGGCCGTCGATAGCCTCGGGGGGTCGCCGCGCCGGGCTCCCGTCAAAGGCCCAGTGGATCGAAGGGTAGCGCGAAGACCACGGTCATCTCGTCCTCGGGCGTGGCCAACAGCGGTGCCTCGACCGGTGCCTCGACCGAACCCTCGACCGAACCCTCGACCGAACCCTCGACCGACCCCGGAGGCTCGACCACCGCGGGTGCCTCGAGGATCAGATCGACCAGCGCCCGGCGCTGGTCCGGCTCGGCCATCTCCAAGAGCACGGCCATGGCCCGCGCTCGAGCGTGCGAAGAGCCGTAGCTGGCCAGGCCGATCGCCATGCGCCACCGCCGAACCCAGACCCGGCTGTGAGACGCCAGCGAAAGCCGCAGGGACTCCATGCGATCGGGCTCCACGAACACCGCGGTGGCCGGCGGAAGCTCGAGCTGCTTGCGCATGACCACCAGCAATTCTTGGGCGGCCAGATCGTGCGGTCCGACATCCGCCGGCTCGAGATCGGGCGGCCGACCGCTGGCCAGCCCCACCCATGCGCGCCCGATCGCATGGGCGCGCGCGATCTCGTCGTCGGGCCACAAGGCGGGGGCCAGCCGCTGGCGAGCGTCGGCGTCGAGCCAGGGCTGCTGGGCCAGGGCCAGGGCCAGATCCTCGCGGGCGGCGAAGCGCCGCGCCGGCTCGACGCGCTGCACCAGATCTCGCACGTGG
Source organism: Myxococcota bacterium (assembly GCA_039194325.1). Lineage (GTDB taxonomy): Bacteria > Myxococcota_A > Polyangia > Nannocystales > Nannocystaceae > Paraliomyxa. Next base: position 22,734 of record JBCCWC010000117.1, on the reverse strand, counting down.
GCCGCGGGCTCGAGCGACCCCGCAGGGGCCTGGCGCAGGTTCCAGTCGGACGTGATCCCCCAAAGCCCCGCCAAGACCAGCGCTCGGTGCACGGCGGCGTCTTCGAGCCGCGGCGTGTGCAACAGCGCCTCCCGTAGGCTCCGCAGGGCCAGCTCGCGATGACCGGTGGCGTGGGCGTGCCGGGCCAGATCGCGCCAGGTCCGGACAGGCTCGGACGAGACGGATCCGGCGGCGGTGGCCAGCAGTGACGCTTGCTGCTCTTGCCCCGCGATCATGGCCAGGGCCGCATGGACGGTGAGCGCCCGCGGGGCCTGCAGGGCGGCGTCGTGAGCGAGCAGCTGGGCCAGATCGTCGGCGGTGGCGGTGTACTGGCCCTCGCGCAGAAGCGGCACCACGAACCGACCCGCGCAGCCCAGGCCGAGATCCTCCTCGATGGCCGCCCGTAGACGCTGGCCTTGCTGCGGCGCCACCGAGTCACCGGGGGCCCCGGCGAGCGCGGCCGACAGCCGCCCGGTGGCATCGGGGGCCAACAGTTCGCCCAACGAGGGGCAGGTGCCGACGGGGGCAGATCGTCGACTGCGTCGACTCGATCGCGCGACCCATTGCTGCTGCTGTTGCTGCACCCAGGCCTCGCCCAGCACACGCTCGACCAGCGCCCGGTCCTCGTCGTCCTTGCAGGGCCCCCCGCAAAAGGCCTCGGTCAGGCGCAGGGCGGTGGCCGCCGCCGCCGCCACCTGCTCCGACTGCGGACGCGGCACCACGCTGGCCACCGCCAGCGCCTGCCAGGGTCGACCGTGGGCCAGGTGCCAGGCGGCCTGTCGCGCGACCCGAGCATCGGTCTGCGGCAGTTCGGCGTCGAGCGCCCGCGCGGCGACGTAGCGGTGCACCATCAGCCCGGTGCGCTCGTGCCCGGTCTGGTGACGCAGGCGCCCCTCGAGCAGCAGCACGGACAGGTTCTGGGCGGTGGGAGCGACGCGCGAGGTCCAGTGCTCGGCGGGCGGTACGTCGCGTACGGTGGCGGGCGGCACGGGCTCGGCTGGCGAGCCGGTGCCCGGGGCCGCCCCTCGATCGGCGAGCGCGTCGTCCGAAGTCGCCGCGGATGTGCCCGCCGACGTTCCCGCCGACGTGCCCTCCGAGGGAATTGCGGTACGTCGTCGAGGCCGCCAGCGCGAGCCCAGGGCCAGCTCAGTCGCGGACAGATCGCCGGCCCAGGCGAGGATCCGCCACTCCTTGTCGTCGGTGGTCTCCAGCGACTGCGCCAACCAAACGTCGAGCTCCCCGGGTCCGGTTCGCGAGCGCACGGTCACCGGCACATCGGACATGACCGAGGCCAAGCGCAGCTGGAGGTACGCGTTGATCGGCGCCGGCTGGCTCATCACCGCCGGGGCCAGGGCCGACCAGCTCTGCTCTCCAACGAGCTGACGCACCTCGTCGTCGGTAAGCAGCTCCGAGCCGGCCGCGCCGCGCAGATCGGCCGCGAGGATCTGGACGACGTCGGGCGGCGACAGCTGGATCCGCAGACGGCGGGCCACTGCGCGTAGCGCCTCCGGACCGGCCGCCCGCGCCTTGTCGACCGCGTCGGCGACAACCGGCAGCGTACGCTCGTCGTCGCAGGCCGCCCCGCACCGCGAACGCTCGATCTGGGCATCGACCTGGCGCTGCGCGGAGGCTTCGACCTGCGCCCGCAGCTGCGCCAGCCGGGCCGCCTGCGCCGTGTCGCTTGGGACACCGCACAGATCGTCGGCCCGCCGCAGATCCTGCTTCGCCGCCACGCCCGCCCCCTCGACCGCCCAGACCTCGGCCCGCCGTCGCAGCAGCGCGCAGACGTCGGGACGCTCGCCCAGCGCGCTCAGGGAGAGATCGACGATCCGCCCGTAGTGCGAAGCGGCCAACCCCTCCAGCCCCAGGTCGCGCTCGAGATCGGCCAGGGCCACCAGCGAGCGCAGATCTCCTCCCTTGCGGTAGTCGGTCAGCAAGACGCTGCGGGCCTGCGCGGATCGATCCCGCTCGGCGAGCGCGGTGGCCCATGCCCGGGCCGCCCGTCCCTTGGGGGCCCACCGACGGCCCTCGGCCTCGGCGATGGCCTCGTCGTACGCGCCCTTGCCAACCAGCCGTACGATCGATCGACCGCAGCCCGATCCGATCCCCAGACCCATGGCCACGACCGCCGCCACGACCACCAGCGCCCGGCGTCCGGCCGCACGACCACGGGCGGTGGCCTCGTATCGGTCGCTGGTGCCGGGTGGGGTGCGCCCGGCACCAGATCCTAGGGAGCGACGTCGTCGCACTGGATCGGCTCTTCCTGCGCCACCTCTTCGAGCAGGCGCGTGAGCAGGGCATCATCGTCGCGCCGCAGCGACGTGCGACCGGCCTGGGCGGTGCAAAGGTGGGGCACAGCCGGCTCCGGATCTCCCAAGAACACGTAGGCTTCGGCCAGGCGGAGGTGATTGACGATCTGGTCGGGCTGCTGCTCGGTCAGCGACTCGAGCAACGAGAGCCCCTCCTCGGAATCCCCGTGCTCCACCAGCCGCGGCGGCGCCTGGACCCACAGCGAGCCCAACATGCGCGAGGCCGCCTTGTCGCGAAACTCGGGGTCGCGCTCGATGCTCGCCCGGGCGAACGACTCGGCCTCGGTGACCAGCTTGCCCGCCTTGACCCCCCGCAGCTCGGCTACCCGACCGGACACCGCGGCCCGCGCGAAGGCATACCCGGCCGAGTCGTCGTCGGGGATCGACCGGATCTGCTCCAACGCGTGGACGCGGTCGTCCTCGGCGTCGCGGCCCTGCTCGATGAGGGACTCGAGCGCATCGCTGATGGCCAAGGCATCCTTTTGCTCGGCCGCGGTCGCGACCTCGGGGGTCACGTCGGGCTCGGTGGGCCGGCAGCCCACCACCAGCCAAAGGGCCAGCGGCAGCGAGGTTCGTCGTCGCATCGGCGAAGGCATATCACGCCCACCCCGTCCCACGCACGACGCCGGCCGCGAGGTCCCAACCTCACGACCGGCGTTATCACCGGCGTCATCACCGGCAAAGAAAGAACGACCCGATCAACGACGATCCGGTCGGCCTCGGCCTATACCCCCTCAGCCGTCGTAGGCCGCCTGCTGGGTGGCGAACACGTCCTTGGCGACCTTGCGCAGGGCGGAGATCCCCGCGGCATCACACGCGCCGCGCCCGTCGCCCTCGCACATCGACTCGACGGTCGAGTCGAAGGCCTCGACCTGCTTGGCTGGCGCCCGACCAAAGGAGACGAGGACCACCCCGGGCATCTCGGCCGAGTGCCACACCGGCCGCAGCAAAGCGCCCCCTTCGACCCGGTGCATCGCCACGATCTGCGCGTCGTCGACCAGGGCGCACTCGGCCTCGCCGTTGATGACCGCCTTGATCGTCTGGACGGGCCTTCGCGTGGGCACCAGCGTGAAGTCGGCCAGGTCGAAGTCCTCGCCGGCGACCACCGCATCGACAAAGCGCGCGTCGGAGGCATGATTGGTGGCCAGGGTCTTGCCCTTGCAGTCGTCGACGGAGATGTGGTTCTTGGTGATGACGAAGTATTGTGAGCCCCCGACCGCGCCGTTGCTGGCCACCGCCATCGGGGTCAGGTCGTGCGCCTTGCGAAGGCCGAGGTAGGCGCCGAAGCTCAAGAAACCAAAGGAAGGCTTGGACTGCTCGATGAACTTGCGCGCCTTGCTGCGCTTGGTGAAGTACTTGCCCGACGCGCTCGCCCAGCCGTTGCGCTTGGCAATGCTGGCCAGCAAGGTGTCCAGATAGCTCTGGGCGGCCGAGGCCGATCCCGACCCGTTCTCCCGCACGACGACAAAGCCCACGGCATCGGACGGATCGGCATCGAGGACGGGCTCGGCGGCCTGGACCTCCGCGGGGGCTGCCGGCTGGGTAGACGCAGAAGCCGACGGGACGTAGAGCGCCGTCGCGAGCAAGGAGCAAAGGGCAATGTGGGTGCGCGCAGAAGCTGCCATCGATGACCTCGGGGGCGTTAGACGGGGTCTTTGGCCGAGTATGCAACGCCGGGCCGTGCCCGGTGCGGCGCTCGCGTGGCCTGGAGCACACCACAGGCTTCACGACGGCTTGAGCAACGTCACGGGTGCGCACGAACGCGCGAACCCCCCGCATGAGCCGAGGCCGCGGTGCTCGGCCCGCTCACGCGGGGGTATGGGTGCGCGCGGCGAGCAGGGCGACCGCCACCGCGGCCCCGACCCCGACCGCGGCCAACAGCGAGCCGGCACCGCTGTCGGAGCCCCAACGCAGCACCTGATGCGCTTGCTCGGCCCAGCGCGCGGTGGACTCGGGCACCATGGTCAGCACCACGTAGGCCAGCACCCCGGCCACCACGTGGAACAGCCCCAACACCATCGCGCGACGCCGAGGCGAAAGCGCCGGGCTGGCGGGCGCGGCCGGCAACGCGTCGACCACCCGGGCCGTAAAGAAGGGATCGACGTTGGGCGCGGACGAAGGCTCGACCGCGTTCCACAGCTGCAGCTCGCCATCGACGAACTCGTGCAGCGCCGCGCGACACGCCGGACACCGGTCGACCAACGCCCGAGCCTCGGGGGGCAGCCAGTCGCGACCCGCCGGGTCACGACGCAATTGCTCGGGGCTCGGCTCGAGCTCGACCAGGATCGACTCGAACCGCTCGAGCGATCCGCTCACCGCGTGCCTCCCATGTCGGCGCCCTTGTCGGCGCCCTTGTCGAGCATGTGCCGACGCAGCAGACGCTTGGCCCGATGCAGGTGAGTCTTGACCGTGCCCAGGGGCAGCTCGAGGATCTCGGCGATCTCCGGGTACGACACCTCTTGGAGGTAATAGAGCACGATCACGGCCCGGTAGCGCTCGGGGAGCTCGGCGATCGCCGCCTGGAGATCGCGGCGCATGTCGGACCGGGGCGCGCTGAGGGCATCGTCGGGGGCGGCGGTCCGCACGTCGTAGTCCTCGGGCAGCGCGGCGAACGAGCGGGTGCGCGTGCGGTGGTTGAGGTAGACGTTGTAGCTGATTCGATAGACCCAGGTGCCGAAGCTGCTGCGCCCCTCAAAGCCCACCAGGCCCCGGTAGGCCCGCAAGAACACCTCCTGGGCAAGATCGTCGGCCAGGCTGCTGGAGCCGGCCAGGCGCAGCAGCAGCGCCCGCACCTTGCCTTGGTGACGGCGCACCAGCTCGGCGAAGGCCAGCCTGTCCCCCCGACCGGCACGGCCCACCAGCGTGGGCTCGGGCAGCTGGTCGAGCCCCACGTCGCGCGGGACGAGGACGGGCTCGAGGATCTCGAGGGTCTCGCTGGAAACGCCGGCCATCAGCGCCCGCCTCCCCAAACATCGGAGCGACCATCGGAGCGACCATCGAATCGACCACCAGATCCGCCACCCGGCCCGCCCCCCGACCCGCCCCCCGACCCGAGGTCGGGATCCGACGGGGACCCGTGCGTGCCAGGGGACGAGCCCGGCGGTGCTCCGGGCGTCGCCAGCCGATAGCTCACCAGGTACCCGATCCCGATGAAGGCCGGGATGAGACCTCCGGCGGCCATGCCCCGATCGCCGAGCATCATGCCGGCCACGACCAGACCCAGGCCGGCGAAGACGAGCACCACCCCTTTTCGAAGATCACGACGAACGGGGGCGGCCAGCAGACCCTCGGGCGGCTCGAAGCCCCGCTCGATGAGGGTGCGCGCAACCTCGAGCCGACGCTGCTCGGTGGCCAGCCGCATGCGGCCGACCGCGATCACCACCAGCGCCGCCAGCCCCAAAAAGGCAAAGCCCACCCCGCGCAGATCGGTACACTCGCGAGCGTCGGCCACCCCGTGAGGGTCGAAGCCGAGCATCATGCCCACCGAGTGCAGCCCGTCCATGCCGCCGTACACCACGGTGCGCCCCATGTCGTCGACCAGACCCAGCATCTGGTGGCTTAGATCGGTGGAGATCATCAATGGTGCGGCGTGCGCCTCGGGCGCCGCGACCAGATAGGCCAAGGCACCCGCAACGAAGCCACCGAAGAACGGGAGGAAGGAGGACGGTCGCATGGGGCAAAGAGGCCGTCGCTAGATATAGCGACCACCGGCGGTGGAGCTTCGACCCGACCGCCCCAGCCCCGGTTTCACCCCGACGGCGACGCATCCGCCGGATCGTTTGCAGACTTGCGCATCGAACGCCGGCGCATGATCCGCCATAGACCAAGCCCGACCGCGATCCCGACGGTGGCGTAGACCTCGAAGGCCAGGATGATGATGAACACGTCATACGGGGCCCGAAAGCGGACTCCGCCGAGGATCAGGGCGGCGATGATGATGATCGCCCAAAGGTGCAGGGCCACGATGGCCAGCCCGTTGGCTCGGCGCCGCACGAACACGGCCAAGAGTCCCACCAAGGCAGGGATCGCCAGGCTGCTGGTGTGGATGATCCCCCATTGGCGGGCGTAGGGCCGCCAGTGGCCCTTGCCCGAGTCGGGCCACATGACGTTGTACCGCCAAAGCAGCATGACATTGACCAGGCTGTACTCGACCTGCTTGAGGACGGTGGTTTTGGCGACGCAGTCGTCGATGAGCTCGCCGAGGATCTCGGAATCGCCGATATAGCCGGTGTAGGTGATCTCGATCTCCCGGGCCGGATCGAGGCCGGGCCAGGCGTGGGGCATCTTCTGCTCGCGCTTGGCGAGCTGGATGAGCGGCGGCGGACCAAAGCTGGTGCGCCGACGCTTGGGCGAGTCGGGGAGCGCGAAGATCTTGTTGTTGTGGCAGCGGCCGAAGACCTGGTTGAACTTGCCGTTCTCGGAGATCAGCCCCGTCCGGCCGGTGTGGTAGTGCAATCGCCACGAGGTGAACGCGGCCATCAGCAACAGCGGCGCGAGGGCCTGGAGCATCAGCGAAAGCCGCAATCGGGGCAGCCGCTTGCGGAAGACCAGCCAAAAAAGACCAAACAGGCCCACGCTGGCGAGGATCTGGGGGCGGATCGTAAAGCCGAGCGCGGCCAGCAGCCCGGCGGCCCACGCATCGCGACGACGGCCGTCTTGGGCCATCCGCACCAAGAAGTAGGTGGAGGACACCAGGCAAAACGAAAACGGGACCTCCGACAGGGTGTACCCACCCAACGAGATGAGTGGGTAGTACGCCACGAGCGAAAGACCCACCACGGGCGGCACGATCCGGTGATGGCTGACCCTGCGCGCGAGCAAATAGCCAAAGACGACGATGAGCGCGCCGACCACCGCATAGGCGATCGCGACGGTGCGATAGTCCTCGAGGCCCTCGCCCAAGACGCGCTGCACCGCATAGATGAACACGTGCGTGCCGAAGGGATAAAAGGCGTCGTACTCCCGCGGTGTCCACTCGGGACGCTCGAACATCAGAGTGGCGCGACGCGCATAGCCCCGCATGTCCGAGTACAGATAGTCCTCGAGGGGATGCACCACGAGGTTCCAGTGCAGGCGCACGACGAGCGCCGCGAGCAGCAACGCCCAGATCCACCGGGTCTCCCACAAAAAACCCAGCGCCGTCTTCCCGGCTCGCACTACGCGATCGTTCATGCTCGCTCCATCGACAAGGACCCTCCGGATCCCGAAGGCCGAAGGTCCCGCCATAGCGTCGACATCGACGGCCGCCGCGGCGCCGCCCCCCACGTCGCACTCGCCCCCGCGTCACCGAGCGCGCGCTCGGTGGCGGCGTAGGCTCGGGCCAAGACCTCGGTCGCCTCGTCGGCCCGCGTCTGCAAAAGGCCCCCCACGCGCCCGACGAAGCCGGCCGGAGCATCCTCCATGCCAAAGAAAACGGGCAAGATCCCGACCTGCTCGTCAAACCACGCCCCGATTTCGGCCCGGACGACGGGCTCGGGGGCCCCTGCGCGGGCGGCGTGGCCGTGCGCCCACAGATAGGCGCAACTTATCGTGCAGCACGCAAGCTCCTCCCAGAGCATTGCGCGACCTGCGGCGGTGTTCAGATCGAAGGGGATCGCGCCGTAGTCGATCCCCCAATCGTCGTCGAGGCACCCCGCCTGCACGGCGTGGACGAGCTCATGCAGGAGGTTGGGCAAGCCCTGGGCGACCACCTGAGCCTGCGGGCGATCCGCTCGATTTTGCGCAGGATCACACCAGTCGGCCGGATCGAGCTTCCGCACGAGATTCTCGCCATCCTGCGCAATCTCCACTTGCGCGCCCATCCGCGCCAACACCCGGGCGGCGGCCCACAACAAAGGATTCTCCGCGTCGGGGTGATCCGTTGGTATGATTACAATCGGCAAGCGGGCTCACCAAAATGCCAAAAGAAGCGCTCAGGGAAACCTGTCGTCGACCTGGCCCGTTCAGTGTCCGGCGCGCATCTTAGGCGAAGCCGCCGCGACAACCAACCCGACCCGCCGCTTGCCCCGCCCCGGCCGGACCCATCCATGTCCATCCCCGATCGTCCCGTGCTCGACGACATGAGCCCCCCGCCGCCGACCTCGCGGCTGGGGCGCTACGAGATTACCGGACGCATCGCCACCGGTGGCATGGCCACCGTGTACCTGGCGCGACTGGAGGCGACCGGCGGATTTGCCCGTGAGTTCGCCCTCAAGGTGATCCATCCCCACCTAGCGGCCGAAGAGGGCTTTCGACGACGCTTCTACCAAGAGACCCGACTGGCCTCGCGAGTGCGGCACCACAACGTGGTGGCCACGATCGATGCGGGCGAGGACAAGGGCTACAGCTTCATGGTGCTCGAGCTCATCGAGGGGGCGACCCTTCGCCAGCTCATGCTGCACCGAGAGCGCTCATTTGCCGCGATCGAAGCGGCCCACATGATGGCGGAGGCGGCCCGAGGCCTGCACGCGCTGCACACCGCGACCGACGAGCAGGGGCAACCCCTCAACATCATCCATCGCGATCTGTCGCCGCACAACGTGATGCTCGACCAGTCGGGCCGCGCGGTGCTCATTGATCTGGGCCTGGCCAAGACCGACACCAACCCCAACATGACGCAGGTGGGGGTCATGTTCGGCAAGCTGCCGTACATGAGCCCCGAGCAGGCTCGGCTCGATCCGCTGGATGCCCGCAGCGACGTGTTCGCGCTGGGCACGGTGCTCTACGAGCTGTGCACGTCCACCCTGCCCTTTGGTGACACACACACCACCTCCACCCTGGACCGGCTGCAGCGGTGCAACTCCGGAGACATCACCGAGGGGCTGTACCGCATGGCGGTGCCCCCCTGGCTGGTGCAGATCATCGTCACCTGCTTGCAGCCCGACCCTGCGGATCGCTTTGCGTCGGCGCTGGATCTGGCCGAAGCCCTCACCCAAGAGTTGGTCCGCGCCGGCCATAGCTCGGCCGAGATCAAGGCCCGCCTGGCCGACATCGTGCGCTCGGCGTTGCCCGAAATTGGCACCGTGACGCCGCTCGAGCCGATGGCCCCGGCCCTGGGCGTGGAGGGCGGATCTCGCTCGCTACGCTGGATGGGCGTGGGAGCCCTGACGGCGCTGTTGGCCTTTGGCGGCCTCTATGCCGCGACGGCGCTGTTGCCCACCATGGGCACCAAGGCCGAGGACGAGCCCGCCCACTTCGAGGCGGGGAGCCTGGCGCCCGAGCCCTCGCAGGCCGCCGCCGAAGAGCCCGTGGAGATCGTGCCCGAGGTGCCGACACGACCGGGGCCGCGCAAGGCAGTGGCCCCCTCGTCGGCCCCGCCGGCGTCCCCCCAAGCGACGCTCGGGACCGGAGGTCCATCGACCGACGACACCGGGAGCACGGAGACAGCCGACGACGAGTCATCCACGGGGGCCGCCTCGACCCCCCGCAGGATCCGCAGAGCTCGGCGTCGCAAGAAGTCTCCCCTGCGTACGCGCAATCCGTACCAGTGAGGCGTACCAGTGAGGCCCGAACGACCGCGCGGGGCCGATCACCGCCAGGCAGGGCCGTGGGACCTCGATGCAACCTCGGGTGAGGCGTACACTCGCGGGCCGTGGTGACCATGGTCTTAGTGCTCGCCCTGTCGCCCTGGGGACGAGCGACGGCGGTGCTCGGCCCGTCCGCCGATCCTCCTGCGGCCGGCATTGGCGACCCGAGCCCGTCGGCCGAGCCCGACAATGGCAGCATCGACGACGATTCCCCGCTGCGCAGCGCCTTGCCCGACAAGGAGCGGCAAGCCGAGGCGGGCAAGGCCTTCCTTCGGGGGCTACGCGCCTTCGACGAGAAGCGCTACGAGGACGCCCTGGAACACTTCACCCGAGCCCAGCAGCTCGCCCCGCACGCGGACACGCTGTTCAACCTGGCGGTGGCCCAGCAGTCCACCGACGATCACGTGGCGGCCTGGAAGAGCTTCGACCAGCTGCTGCAAAACCCCGAGGAGAAGGAGCGCGAGGACATCCTGGCCCAGCAGGCGCTCAGTCGGCCCCACGTGGCGTGGCTGCGGGTGCACACCGAACTCGAAGGGATCGTGTGCCTGGACGGCGAGCCCATGCCGCGGGACGAGCAGGGCGTGCCGAACATGCTGACGACCCCGGGCCCACACCGGCTCGACGTGGACCGCGAGCACCGCCCGCTGGAGCTCGACGGTGGAGAGGCGCGCACGCTGGAGCTGGAGCTCGTGCCCGCCCGACCGCCTCCGCCTCCGCGACGGGCCCTGCGGGTGCTGACCGGGCTGACGATCGCCGGAGCGGCCGCCACGACCGGGCTCGGGCTGTCGGCGGGGCTGGTCGACGACCGCCAGACCAGGCTCGGGCTGGGGGTGAGCGCGGCGGTGGCGGGCGTGCTGACCCTGACCACGTCGGTGACCGCGCTGGCGCTGCACCGACGAGCGCGCCACTGGAGAGCGCCGCCCCCCTTGCAGCAGTGCCCGCCGTAGCCCCCCTGGCGACACCCCGCCTGGCAACGTCGCGCGGGCGCCCCCGCGGATCGGACTCGATCGAACGAGACGGGGACCGAGAGCGGCCGACCGACGACTAGAATCGGCCGCGCAGACCCACGCCCAGGTGACCACGAGCCGCCTGGAGGTCGAGCGCCAGGGCCTGGCGTCGCTTGCGGCCGATCGCCAGCGCGGTCGCTCCACCCGCGATGAGCACCGCGGCCGGAATGCCCATGATCAACGAGGCCCGGTTGCGCGCGTCGGCCTGGCAGCTGTTGCCGATGTCGAGGTTGCAGGGATCGGAGACCCCCATCAGCACGGCACCGACCAGCAGCACGCCGCCGGTGGAGAGGGTGATGATTCCGGTGCGCACCCAGTGGCGGGCCGAGACGGCCTGCGGACTGTCGCGCAGGGGATCGTAGTCGGGGAGCGGGTCGGCGTCGCCCTGGTCGCCCTGGTCGGGCCAGGGCTCGTCGTCGGCTTCGTCGCCGAACAAGTCCTCGTCGGACTCTCCCGCCACCTCGCCCTCCGCCTCGCCCTCCGCCTCCCCGGGCTTCACGTCGGCGGCCACCTCGTCATCGACCTCGGCGCTTGGGTCCGATGGCGCAACCTCGGGGACGACCGCGGCCTCGGTGCCTTCGCCCGCGGGCTCACCGACGACCTCGCCCGCCGCGTCGTCGGTCCCGTCTTCGTCGTCCGGCGCGTCGCGGTTGCCCGGTGGCGCCGACGAGCTCGCGTCGTCCGAAGCGTCACCTTCGCCCGGCGCGGTCGGCTCAGCGGGCGCTTGGCCTTCGCCCGGCGGGCCCGCATCGGTCGGTGCTTCGCCCTCGTCTGGCGAACTCGCGTCGGTCGGTGCTTGGCCTTCGCCCGGCGCCTGGCCGTGGTCGGGCTCGACGGCGACGTTCCCCCCACGGAGCGTCGGGTCGGGTCCCGCCATGCTCAGCGCGACGCACAGCACGGTCGTCCATCCCCCCGGCATCGTCCGTGGCAGCGTATCAGAGCGCATCCGATCGTCGCAGAGCCCGCGGACCCGTTGCACCAGCTCGCGCGGCAGTCGCCCCGACGGCCGACAGCCGCATTTTCACCAAGCTTCACCGGGGATCACTCCGGGCTCCCGCGCCATCGGCTACGATCCCCCCAAGCACCATGGTCGACCCCGCCCCACCCCCACCCGAGGTCTTGCTCCCTGGTACGCGCCTGGGTGGTCGCTACATCGTGGGGGGGCTCATCGGAGACGGGGGCATGGCCCAGGTCTACCGCGCCCAGCACGAGACGATCGGGCGCGCGATGGCCATCAAGGTGCTGGATCAATCGCTCACCATCGAGCGCACGGTGGTCGAGCGCTTCTTGCAAGAGGCGCAAGCCGCGTCGAAGATCCATCACGAGAACGTGGTGGAGGTGACCGATTTCGGCGAGACCGACAGCGGGCGGCCGTTCATGGTGATGGAGTACCTCGAGGGCGAGGATCTGGCCGACGTGCTGGCCCGAGACGTCGCGGTGCCCTGGGATCGCACCAAGCCGATCGTGCTCCAGCTGCTCGCGGCGCTGCAGGCGATCCACGACCAGGGGGTGGTCCACCGCGACATCAAGCCCGAGAACATCTTCTTGACCAGCCGCATGGGCAGCGACCACTTCGTCAAGGTGTTCGACTTCGGGATCGCCAAGGTGCTTCGCGGCGGCAACGACAGCCAGTCGGTCCGGGCGCTGACGATCAAAGGCCAGCTCATCGGGACCCCGCCCTACATGAGCCCGGAGCAGTGCCTGGGCGAGAACGTCGACGCGCGATCCGATCTGTACACGGTGGGGATCATCGCCTACGAGATGCTCACCGGGCACACGCCCTTCGAGACCGACAACCCGGCCAAGCTCCTGCGCATGCACGTCAAGGATCCGCCGCCGCCGATGGCCGAGGTCGCCCCACGGCGGCCGGTGGATCCCACGGTGGAGGCGATCATCGTGCGGGCCCTGGCCAAGGATCGTGACGAGCGCTTCTCGTCGGCCAACGAGCTGGCCAAGGCGCTGCTCCGGGACTCGCCGCCCAGCACGTCGACCCTGATGCCGGGGCTTCGCAATTACTTCTTCAGCGCATGAGCGCCCCGCGCTTCGCCGGTCATCGGCACGAAGGCCACCGGAATCACGCGCTCACGCTCGCTCCCGGCGGATGTCCGGGTCACGACCATGAGGACCTGCCGACCGCGCTCACCCACGGGCAACACCAGCCGCCCGCCGACCGCGAGCTGCTCGACCAGGGGGGGCGGCACGGCGTGGGGAGCCGCGGCCAGGATGATCGCGTCGAAGGGCGCATGCTCGGGCCACCCCCGGTAGCCGTCGCCGGCCTGGATCGTGGCGGGGTAGCCCAGCCGGGCGAGGCGCTCGATCGCGGCCTCGGCCAGCGGCTCGATGATCTCGATCCCATAGACCTCGGCGCCGAGCGCCGCGAGCACGGCCGCCTGGTAGCCAGAGCCGGTCCCCACGTCGAGCACCCGAGAGCCGCGCTGCACCTGGGCCCGCTGAGTCATCAAGGCCACGATGTAGGGCTGGCTGATGGTGACCCCGTGACCTATCGGGAGCGGCCCGTCGCGGTAGGCGACCGACTGCGCCGCGTCGGACACGAACGCGTGGCGCGGAACCTCGCCCATGGCGGCCAGCACCCGCGGGTCGCGGATGTCTCGGGCCAACAGCTGCGTCTGCACCATGTCGTCGCGCTCAGGCGTCATCGGCTCGGGCGTCATCGGCTCGATCGTACGACGAGTCGGCGACCCGATCGGTCGGCCGCAGACACGACGGCGGATCGAACCCACCGAATGTGCGCCCCCGGTCCCCATGCCGTAGGCTGAAGGCATGGCGCGCACCCGCCGGGCTCCGCCGCTGGTCGCCCTGGCCGCGCTCGGCTGCGCCCTCGCGTGCGGTCGCTCGCCGGTGTGGCTGCCCTGTGGGCCACAGATCGCCGACGACGACGTGCCCTCGCCCACCTGCGAGCATCCCTCGTGCCCGAGCTCCAACGTGGCGCAGCTCGCTCTGCCGCCGTCCAACGCGCTCATCGTGCTCGACCGCTCCTGCTCGATGGTCGTGCTGATCGACGGCCGCACCAAGTGGTCCCGCGCGGTCGAGGCGATCGTGGGTGTGCTCGCCGATCCGCTCTCGCAATCCCTGCGCTGGGGGCTGACCCTGTTCCCCGACGGGGATACCGACGGCATCCAGGCGCCACCGCTGATCCCGGTGGCGCCCGAGCAATCGGCACAGGTGGCCCAGCTGCTGCTCGACGCGCTCGAGCCCACCAACGAGCACTACCCGCGGCAACCGGGAGAGCCTTGCTTTACCGATCTGGTCGTGGTCACCGAGCTGCTGACCAACACCGACGTCTTCGGCGAGGTCGACGGCCAGGGGCACGTCATCTTCATCACCGACGGCCTCGCCGAAGGCCTGGGGCGGGTGACCGAGAACCTCGAGTTGCTATTCGAACGCGGCGTCCCGACCTTCGTGGTCGGGTTTGGCGAGCAGGTCAACACCAGCGCGCTGCAGCAGATGGGCGAGGCGGGCGGGGTGCCAGCGTCGGCGCAGACCGCCTACTACCGGGCCGGGCTCGACGATCTGGGCCGCGCCCTGCGGCAGGTGGTGCAGTCGCTGGGCTGTCGGCATGCGCTGCGCCTGCGACCCGAGGACGTGGGGCGCATGATGGTGCGTACCGACGACGGGCAGGTGGTGCCGGAGGATCCCCAGGGGATCGACGGGTGGCGCTATGACGAACAGACCGAGTCGCTCTTGTTCGCCGGCGCGGCCTGTGAACAGCTGCTGGCGGGGGAGATCACGACGATCGAGCTGCGGCTGGACTGCCAGTGAGCTCCACGCGAAAACCACCGCGGCCCGCCGCCACTGCGCCCGGCCGGCGAGTGCGTCGACCGGGGCGATGACCGACCGGGCCGCCGCCGCTACTGCCCACGCCCGAAGATCGGGTTGGCCGGATAGTGGGTGGCCGCCGCCCGGGCCAGAGCGTGCACGCCCCCCGCGATCGCACCGCTGCGGGCCTCGTGCATCACCCGGGTCCAAAAGGCCAGCGACGTCTCGAAGGCCGGGAGCCGCTGCGGGGGCAAGCCCGCGGCCATGGCCACGAGCGTGGCGCTCGGTGGATCCCACAAGACGCGGGCCAACTCGTCGAGCAGCTGTCGTTCGTCGAGCTCCGCGAGGGCCGACGGGACCGACGGGGCCGACGGGACCGAGGAGGTCGACGAGGCCGCCGACGGGCTCACCGGCGACAAAGACCCATGGGTCGGCACCGACCGAGCGGACGGCGGAGCGGTCCGCGAACCGACCGACCCCAGGCTCGGTCGCGGCGCCGGAGGCAACGTGCGGACCGTTCCGATAGGTGGAGCCGGAGTCTCGGGCTGGGCGGTCAATCGACGATAGAGGGCCTCGTACCCCTTCGGGAGGCGATAGTGGGTGAACGCGCGTAGCACTCCAGGAATGTCGTGGTCGGCGCCATCGTCGAACAACACCGGCAGCAGCGTGTCGTTGCGCAGGTCGTTGTCATAGAACATGCGCACGAGGACGAGGCCCTCCCAGTTCGCGCCACGGCCGACGCCCTCGGCCTCGGTGCCCTCGAATCGGCGCCGGTAGGTCGGCGTGCACACCAAGAGCACGAAGTCGGCCGCGAGGATCTGCTGCTCGGACCATCGCGGCCAACCCTCAGCCGGATGGGCGACGTACTGATCGAGGCGAGCGTCGAGGCCGTCGGCGCGAAGCTTGTCGGCCAGCGCCAGGACTCGCTGGCGATGCGCCGGGGAGTCGTGGCTGTAGGAGATGAAGACGGTGGTGGGCACGGGAATCGATGCGCGGGCGTCGCGGAGATCGGATCTCGATCATGGGTAGCAGATCCAGACGAGCCCTGTCGGTCATGGCCCTCTCTACTGCCCAAACGGGACATGTCCACATCGCCCCAAAATCGAGGTCTCGAACCCGACGGCGGCCCTCGAGCCTTCTCGTGGTCCGTCAATACTCCGCTCAGCGTACGCCCTGCTCGACGAGCAACCGCCTCACCGGTTCGAGCAGCAGCGCCGACCATCGCTCCCACCGGCCGTTCCCCTCGCCCTCGCCCTCGCCCTCGCCCTCGCGGGCAGTCAGCGAATCGACGTGCACCAGCTCGAGCGCCCCGATCGAAGGATCGCCCGGCTGGATCTCGCCTTCCATCAGCGTCCAGATGCCCACGATGCCCAGATGGACCCGGCTGACCTCCGTCGAGTCATCGGCCAAAAATCCGATCCATCGCTTCTGGGCGAAGCGCGCCCCCCGGATCTCTTCGTCCATTTCTCGGTGGGCACACCGCTCCACGGCGTCCCATAGGTCGACCGTGGCGCCCGCTGATTCGCTCACGGCTCCCCCATCCGGTCCATACCCGACCGCGAGATCTCCGAGCTCGACGTGGCCCCCCAAGCCCAACGACCAACGGCCGTGCAGTCGCTCCTCGCCGCCCGCAACCGCTCGGCGGTACACGGCCACATGGGACCCCCGGGTCATGACGATATAGGGGATCAGCTGCCGAAACGAGGGATCGCGCTCCAGCTGCCCCCGAGGACCGATCCACAGCCCCGCGTCGTTCAAGGCCCGGATGATCTCCACCTTGGGCGCCGGCACGAAGCCGTCCCCCGCGTGACCCAGCACCAGCCGGGAGCTGCGTACCGCCGCGATCAGCATGTCGTCGTTATTCGCCATCAACCTGCGTTCCCGTGCCAGGCGCCCGCCGAGCGACGGCGGTACTATCACGAAGGACGGGTGCTCGACCTGCCTCGAGCACGTCGCAATCGACTCAGGTCGAGCGGGCCCCGCCCAGCGTGCGCTCGACGGTATTCGCCAGCACGTCGAGCGGCGCGTTGCCACCGAGGATCACCGCGTCGTTGAACGCCTTGAGGTCGAAGTCGGGGCCCAGCCTGCGCCGCACGCGGTCGCGCAGGCGCACGATCTCGCTGTGGCCGACCTTGTAGCCGCACGCCTGCCCGGGCCACGAGCAGTAGCGGTCGACCTCGCGTTCGACCTCCTCGCGCTTGGAGCCGTTGCGCTGCACGAAGAAGTCCACGGCCTGCGCCCGGCTCCAGCGCAGGTGATGCAGGCCGGTGTCCACGACCATGCGGCACGCACGGAACGCCAGCGCCTGCAGGTAGCCCAGGCGCCCGACCACGAATGGGTCGTAGGCGCCCAGCTCGTCTGCGAGTTGCTCCCCGTAGAGCGCCCAGCCCTCGGAGAAGGCGTTGAACGCGAGCACCGAGCGAATGAGCGGCAAGCGGTTGGAGTACTCGCCCTCCCATACGTGGCCGGGGATCGTCTCGTGATAGGTGAGATCCGCCAGATCGTAGGTGCGGTGGAGATCGGTGGTGCGCAGGTTGATCCACATGCGCCCGGGGATCGAGCCATCCTTGCTGCCCGCGCCGCCGTAGGCCGCCGGGGCGCCGATCTCCTCGGCCGGGGGCAGGCGGCGAACCTCCAGGTTGGGTTCGACCAGGGTGCCGAAGGCACGAGGCATCTGCGCGGTGATCCAGGCGATCCGATCCTCGATGAAGGCGAGGATCTCGGCGCGGCCAGGATCTCCGGGCGGGAACTTGTAGCGCGGATCCTGGCTGAGCGCCTGCATCCGTGCGCCTACGGAGCCCTTCGTGTAGCCCAGGTCGCGCAAGATCGGATCCATGCGGGCGTGGAGAGCCTCGAGTTCCTCGAGCCCGCGCGCGTGGACCTCGTCGGGCGACAGCGTGGTGGTGGTGCTCGCACGCAGCGCCCAGGCGTACCACTGGTCGCCGTGGGGTCGGGCCCACATGCCGGGCTCGCTGGTGGCCGAGGACCGCTGATCCCGTAGCTGCTGGAGCTGACGCGACAGCGCCTCGGCGACCGGCCCTCGGACCAATGGCTCCGCACGCTCGGCCCAGTACGCGGACAGGCCCGCGCTCGCGAGGTTCTCACGCAGCTTCGGGATCAGTAGCTCGCCCTTCCCCGCGTCGGCGAGCGTGCGCTCGAGCTGAGCGGTCGCCTTGTCGAGCAGGAAGTCGGGCGCCGTCACGCCCATGTCCGTGGTCGCCCGCATGCGCTCGAGCTCGCCATCGAGGGCCCCGGGCAGCGCTTCGAGACGCGCGAGATAGGCCTCGGCGTCGGACGTCTCGCGCAGCGGATGGACCGAGTCTAAGAAGCGCGGCATGTCGAGGTAGGCACCCACGTTCTGGATCACGACATAGGGAGCGTTGCGCCAGCTGCCGACGGCGACATCGCCGTAGGGCAGCGCGAAGCCGTCGAGCGCCGTGGCGTAGGCGCTGCGCACCACCTCGACGCTGGTGCGAGTGTCCGCGTCGAGACCCGACAGATCCAGGCCGCGGATCCGCTCGAGGTCGGCGCGCAAGGTGGCCGCGTACGCGTCTTGCCCGGCCGGGCTCGGGTCTCCGAGAGCGGCGCGGAGCCCCGCGTGCTCGCCCTGGTCCACGCCCAGATGGGTCGCGCGCTCGGGCCCATGCGCGAGGAGGTTGTAGGCGATCGGGTCGAGATCGACCGACTCGATCGGGGCGGTCGCGGGCGGGGGGGTGGACGCCGCGGGCGAGGTGCTGGACGCCGGGCTGCGGGCACGGGTGCAGCCGCCCAAGGCCAACAGCGAGGCGCTCGCCCCGAGGCCGCCCAGAGCCTGGCGACGGGTGAGCTCGAATGAAGAGGCGGGCATGCAAGAGGTCTCGCGCGACGACGGGCGGATGTCAAAGGCCCGCGTGCTCGTGTGCACTCGACGACGAGCGAGGCTCGCGAAGCTACGGGGTCGTGGCTCGAATGCTCATGACTCTGGCTCGAACTGTCACTGAGCACCGAGCACTTCGCGCTCTATGTTGATCAAAGAAGGACTCACCCATGGCGACGACAACCACGGCGACCCCCAAGAACACGAGATCTCGCACCCCGCGCTCCGCCGGCGTAAACCGGCGCTCTTCGCCGCTTGCGGGCAAGCAATCGCATCGCAGCATGGGCTCCGCGACGCTCGGCGCCAGAGCAGCGAGGCTACCCAGAACGGTCAGCGTCATCGCGGCTGTGCTGGCGACGACCACCGGGTGTGGCGCGGACATGCCCGGCGCAGAGCTCGGGACACTCGAGCAGTTCCGCATTGTGCTCACGTCCATCACCCCCGATGCCCACTACGAGCTCGATGGCGACGCCACCGATGCATCGGGCAATTTGCACGACGGCACCATCATGGGCACGCCCCAGCCGGTTCCCAATCGCTACGGCGCCAGCCATCGAGCGCTCCAATTCTCGGGCACCGACTACATCGAGGTCCCCCACGCCCAAGCCCCCCTGACCAACCCCGACGGCCTCACCCTCGCCGCGTGGATCCGACCCGATGGGTCGCAGATCACCTCGATGGTCTGCAAGGGCACCGGAACCAACACGGACTCGATGGACTACGGGTTTTCGCGGGCCGCGTCGGGCGAGCTGTTGTTCATGGCGGACGGGATCTACCAATATTCCACGGGCACCGTGCCCGCCAACACCTGGTCTCATGTCGCGGTGACCTTCGACGGGGCCCAGACCCAGTTCTACATCAATGGCCTCGCCGATGGTCCTCCGGTCGCCACCCCTATCGACCTCCACGTCTCCGACAGCCCGCTGACCATTGGGCGGCAGTGCCAAGCCGGTCACTACGCAGCGGCGCAACTGGACGAGGTCCAGATCTTCGGCGCCCCCCTCACCGCGGGCCAGGTCGCCGAGCTCTTGGCTCCCGCCCCCGATGCCCACTACGAGCTCGATGGCGATGCCACCGACGCATCGGGACACCTGCACGATGGCACCATCAACGGCTCGCCCCAGGCGGTTCCCAATCGCTACGGCGCCAGCGATCGAGCGCTCCAATTCTCGGGCACCGACTACATCGAGGTCCCCCACGCCGATGCCCCCCTCACCAACCCCGACGGCCTCACCCTCGCCGCGTGGATCCGACCCGATGGATCGCAGATCACCTCGATGGTCTGCAAGGGCACCGGAACGAGCACAGACTCGATGGACTACGGGTTTTCACGGGCCGCGTCGGGCAAGCTATTGTTCATGGCGGACGGGATCTACCAGTATTCCACGGGCACCGTGCCCGCCAACACCTGGTCCCATGTCGCGGTGACCTTCGACGGGGCCCAGACCCAGTTCTACATCAATGGCCTCCCCGATGGCCCTCCGGTCGCCACCCCGGTCGACCTCCACGTCTCCGACAGCCCGCTGACCATTGGGCGGCAGTGCCAAGCCGGTCACTACGCGGCGGCGCAACTGGACGAGGTCCAGATCTTCGGCGCCCCCCTCACCGCGGGCCAGGTCGCCGAGCTCCTGGCTCCCGCCCCGGCTGCTCACTACGAGCTCGATGGCGATGCCGTCGACGCGTCGGGCAATCTTGCCGACGGCACGTTCATAGGCGCCCCACTGGCGACCACCGATCGCTACGGCGCCAGTGACAAGGCGCTCTACTTCCCGTGGGGCAACTATATCGAGGTTCCCCACGCCGACGCCCCGGTGACCAACCCTACCGGCCTCACGCTGGCCACGTGGATCCGACCCGATGGCGCGCTGCTCAATGCGATGATCTGCAAGGGCACCGGAACGAGCACGGCCACGAGCGACTATGGGTTCGTGCGTCTTGCCTCGGGGCAGCTGCTGTTCTTTGCCGACGGGATCTACCTCCAGTCCACGGGTACCGTGCCCGCCAATGCCTGGTCCCACGTCGCGGTGACCTTCGATGGGGCCCACACCCAGTTCTACATCGACGGCGTCGCCGATGGACCGGCCGTGGCCACCCCGACGCAGCTGTATGTCTCCACCGATCCGCTGACCATCGGACGGCAGTGTTCGACCAACAACTACGCCTCGGCAAAGCTGGACGAGGTGCAGATCTTCAACGCACCGCTCTCGGCGGGCGAGGTCGCTGAGCTGGTCGGTCTTTAGTCAGTCACCGAGGGTGTTCGCGCGTGGAGGCACGACGTCGACGAACAACGAACATGACCGCGGTGGTATGGGCGATGCGCGTCGCCTGTGCCACCGCGTGCCGCGTTCGGTCGGCAGGTCGGTACCAAGTACCGCCATGGGCAACCATGGGCAACCATGGGCAACCGGTCACCACGGGCCACCGACGCGATCTTGCGCGAACCGGCAGCGACCTCCTCTGCGCAACGCCTCGAATCACGACCGCCTCCCAGACCCCACAAAGAGGGCATCGACGACGCAGGAGATCTAGGCTATCGTCCCTACCCCGAAGGCAACGATGGCACGTCTTGAAGACGCGGTGGAGGCGCTTGCTTCGAATGTGCAAGCCAATCAATCAACGCTGCTCCATTGGCTGCCAAAGTCTATTGTATGTCATGATATCGAGGGCTATTCCTTTGTTGCGCTGCCAGTCTCTCTCAATATCAGGACGAATATCTTCTGCCCCCTGTGGAATCAAGTCACGACGACCGCCGATTATAGTCACATGAAAGTACCTACAGCCAAATTGTGCAATCAAGCCAACAAGATACGGATCCCATTCGCGCAAACGACCATACAGAGGATGCTTAGCATCGAAGGGCTGACTAATTAATTTAACATGACGATCAACACGACGCAAAAGATCACGCAGGCGATCCGACGCCTCAGGACCGCCCCAAAGAGGCACTTCAGGGTCGCAGAAATAGTACATATTACAATTTTGCCCCATCGAATCCGCTCGAACACTAACAATGTCTACAAGATCATCTCCAACCCTTACACCATCCACATAGAAGATACGAGTAGCTCCGACATATTCAACTGGCAACAACCCTCTATTCATTGTCAAATACCTCCGCACGCCAGCAAAACCCTGTTCATGAATAATCTGTGGAATACTACGTATCAAAAAGCCGTCGTACGAAACACCAGAAAGCCTATTCAGCCCGACACTGCCTTCTACTGCCGCTCTTACATCGGCTATATCGGTGACGTGAGTTCGATATACCTGCTGCAGAAATTCAAAAAATCCGCTATCCTGTATAAGATCCCTCTTGGTCAGGACATCGACCGACTTCACGTAGACCTCTTGCGCTTCCGCGATCTCGTCTAAACTTTCAACATCTCCGACGCTAATACTCGATGACGAACTTAGTCTTCTCATAAAATCAACCACACCATCTCTATTGAACATTGACCGCAGAAGATCGGCCATCAATTTTTTATACCTAGGATAAGCACTCTGTTCCTTTGCCAGACGAAACACTTCCCCCAAGAAGTCGCCCCTGGTCCATGGCCTCCCCTGCGAACTATCAAGCAACACCAACCCGCTCAACAGGTGGGCCACCCGAGCCGATTGCTCAAACCCTATACTGTGCCCATTCTGTTCGCACAACTCCCCGATCTCTGTCACAACGGAGTTTCGAAAGAGATCCCTTCCTACTGGTCGAACCTCTACGGAGACGCCACAGTGTTGAAAACCTGTTTCCATCGAAGTCTGCGGAGTACCAATAAGAACAAGGCGCTTCCTTTCTGCGCCCGATGACTTCCCCAGTGCTTCCGCCCACTTATTGGCATCTCTTTTGTTGAACGACCGGGAGGAGCTCTTCACCTGGTCATGTCGCCTAGCACCACCGACAAGAACCCACCTAATATCAACTTTCTCATAGTCCTCACCTGTACCACAGTCACTTGGCTCAACACAGAACTCGGTCCAATCCTCAAACCTCAAACCGTCGAGAATCGCTAATACAGCCTGCATTCGAAATCCCGTTATCGCACTTTGCCCAGGATCCCTCTTGGTCTTGTTCGTTTTCTTCTTGGTCGTCTTCGTTTTCTTCTTGGTCGTCTTCGTTTTCTTCTTGGTCGTCTTCGTTTTCTTCTTGGCCGTCTTCGTTTTCTTCTTGGTCGTCTTCGTTTTCTTCTTGGTCGTCTTCGTTTTCTTCTTGGTCGTCTTCGTTTTCTTCTTGGCCGTCTTCGTTT
>JBCCWC010000116.1:0-44662 GCA_039194325.1 Myxococcota bacterium | reverse complement strand
TGATGACCATGGCACGATCCTCTGCTTCGGGTGTCTGCCGCCCTCGCGTCGCCGTGACCGGGGCCACGGGGTTCGTGGGTCGAGCCTTCATCGAGGCCATGGCCGATCGCTACGAGCTCGTGGGCCTGAGCCGGGCGCCGGCGACCGCTCGCAAGCCCTTCCCGCATCAGTGGCGGCGCTGCGACCTGTTCAGTCTCCTCGACGTCGAGCGCACGCTGGCTGGCTGCCGCGACGCGATCTACCTCGTGCACTCGATGATGCCCTCGGCCCGGCTGACCCAGGCCAGCTTCGCCGATCTGGATCTCATCTTGGCCGACAACTTCGGGCGAGGCGCGGCCCGGGCGGGGGTCAAGCACATCGTCTACGTGGGGGGCTTGCTGCCCGAAGGGCAGGCCCTGTCTCGCCATCTCGACTCGCGTCGCGAGGTCGAGCAGGCGCTGGGCGCCTACGGGGTGCGGGTCACGTCGCTGCGAGCGGGCCTGGTGGTCGGCGCAGAGGGCTCTTCGTTTCGGATCCTCCGGCGCCTGGTCGAGCGGCTCCCGGTCATGCTGTGTCCCGGGTGGACGCGTACGCGCACCCAGCCGATCGCGATCGAGGATCTGGTGGCCCTCATCGGAGGGGCTATCGATCATCCCGAGCACCAGGGGAAGATCCACGACGTGGGGGGGCCAGACGTGCTCACCTACCAGGAGATGATCGCCGACGTGGCCGCGCTGTTGGGCAAGAACCCGCGCATGGTCCCGGTGCCCGCGTTCAGCCCCTCGCTGTCTCGGCTGTGGGTTTCGTTGGTCACCGGCGCTTCGCGGAGTCTGGTCAGTCCATTGGTGCAGAGCCTGCGGCACGAGATGGTGGCCGGGGATCGTGCGCTCCAGCGGGCGCTGGAGATCCCGGGCCGACCCTGGCGCGAGGCCGCACGGGATGCCCTGAGCTCGCCGTCTTCGGAGACCTCCGCCTCGGCACTTTGTGCCTCGGTGCCGGTGCCCACGGTGACGCGAGAGCGGCGACGGATGCTTCGGCGGCGGCGCACGGTTCGCTCTGTTCAGCGTCTGCCCCGCCCCGAGGCGGCCAGTGCCGAGCAGATCGCCCACGAGTACCTGCAATGGTTGCCCGCGTTCTTGCGCCACCTGCTGGTGGTCGACGTCGAGGGCGAGGAGCAACACGTGGCGCGGTTTCGATTTCGGCTGATGCGGCGGCCGCTGCTGGTGCTGGAGCTGGCCCGCGAGCGCAGCAACTCGCAGCGGGCCCTGTTTTATGTGACCGGGGGGATGCTCGCCCGCCAGCAAGGCCGTACCGGTCGCCTCGAGTTTCGTACGGTCCCCGACGGACGGTATGTGCTGGCGGCGATCCACGAGTTTACTCCGGCGCTGCCCTGGTACATCTACTTGGTGTCTCAGGCGCTCGTGCATCTGCTGGTCATGCGTTGCTTCGGCGCGCACCTGCGTCGTGTCGATGCCCGGGCACTACCGGCCGCCCCGCGCGCGCTCCCCGAGGCCGGGCGCGACGAAGTCGCGCATTCCGAGCCGGCCTCGGCATAGAGAGCCCCCTCAGTCCTCCACGGGCAGCCCGCTGGGCACGCTGGGCGGCACCAGGTCGGCCCGCGCCGATGGATCTGTGGCTCCGTCGCCGGTCAGCGACTCCAAGAAGCGCTCGATGAGCTGGACCGGCTCGTCGCCGGGTCCCCGGATCCGTGCCGCGGTGCGACGGCTCAGAGTGGCGAGGATCGCCTCCACGTTGTCGAGCACCAGGGGCCACAGCGCCTCCTCGTCCACGTGCGCGGACACGTCGTACTCGCGTAGCGAGCGAGCCGGGTCGACATAGTGCGCGATGTGGTCACTGAGCTCGGCGAACTGCCCGGCGTGGCCGTAGGGGCCGGTCAGCTCCACGTTGAACAGCGGAGTCGTTCGGAATGCGTAGCGATCGTCGGGATCGCCGGTGACCTGCTCGCGGCCGAAGTCATCGATGCCGGTCGGGCCGTCTCCCTTGCCGGGGCCAAACTGAGCCAGCCCGGTGTTGTGGTGCCGGAAGTCGGAGAACGCCGAGCCGGAGTGACAGCGGGCGCAGTGCTGGAAGAACAGCCGGGCCCCTTGGAGCTGCTCGTCGTCGAGCGCCTCGTCGTCTCCGGCCACGAAGCGCTCCCAGTTGCTGTCGCGCGATTCGAAGGCGGCGATCTCGAAGGCGGCGATGGCGTTGGCCGCGTGGGCGAAGGTCATGTCGTCGAACGTGGTACCCGGGTACGCGGTCTCGAACATGTCCACGTACTGGGGCACGGCTCCGAGCCGATCCATCAGCGCGGCCCAGATCGCGCTAAAGTCTTCGTCGGGGATGTCGGCCAGCTCGTTGTCTCCGGGCCGCCCTCGCATCTCCTCCCGAGAGGTCACGGGGAACATCGCCTGGGCCGAGACCAGGCCGTGCTCGAAGACCGCTTCCATCTGCGGGGTGATCTGATCGCCGGCTGGGGTGCGGAGGGATCCGTCGCGACCGTGCTGGACTCGACTATCCCAGAACATGGTCTCGAAGGTGTGCAGGTTGAACAGGGCCGGGGCGTTGCGCGGGACGATCGGGCCGCCCGAGCGCTCGTGACCCAGGCCGACTCCGCCCTCACCACGGGGCAAGGCACGATCGTCGTCGCTGCCGACTTGGGGGTGGTGACAGGTCAGGCAGGAGATGTTGCCGTTGCCGCTCAGGAGCTTGTCGAAGGCCAGCGCCTGGCCCAGGGCGTACATTGGCTCGGAGACCGCGGGCGCGGGGGGCAGCGGCTCGATGTCTTCGTCGGCGATCCGGTCGCGGACTAGATCGATCAGGGCAGCCCGGTCCGGGGGGTCGCGGTCGCCTCGGCCGTCGAGTTCGCCGCGGTCTCCGAGGTCGTCGGGCTCGGGCTCGGCATCACAGGCAGCGGCCCATAGGGCCAGCGGGGTCAAGAGGATCGTGGTGATGAACTTCCGGGGGGGGAGGCGTGCATTGGCATTTCCAGCGAGGAAGAAGAAACGGCACATGTTGGCCCGCCACACACCATGGATCGCAGAGACATCGAGCTGCGTTGCGATCTTCTTATGGTGGGGGATGGTTGGGATGTCTGTCTGTTTGTTTTGTTGGTTGTTTGGTTGACAAGAAAAGCCAATCGACAGTGTGCGACTCATGCGATCCGGTCGATCGACATTGCCAACATGTGCCTGCTTCTAATGTTGAGTGAGTTTGGCCTCGAAACCAGTGGAGCTTCACGAATGCTGCGGTGAGTTCATCAAGTTATTTGAAGTGTAATGTGATCGAAGTATCTCAATGGATAGTCTGCGTGAAATTTTGTTCGCCTCGGGAAACCCGATGGATCGGTAGTGACACTCAATGAGATGGGCCTATGAGCATGACCTCGCAATGCGCGATGCGGAGATGAACTGACACCCGCGGTGTCGCTCGTGCCGTCTGCGCGGACGTCTGCGCCGACGTCCGCGCCGACGCCTGCGCCGACGCCGACGCCCACGTTCATGGAGTCGAGCGCCGGCGGGGTGCGGGTTGGCCCTCGGGGGTCATCGGTCGGGGTGAGCGTGACGATCTGGCAAGAGGTCGCAGGCATCCGTGCTCATTTGGAGCAACCAACGTGCCGGGTCGCGCGCCGGAGCAGAGCGCTGCGATCTCGGTGAAGTGGCTGGGGCGCCGCGTGGGGGCTGGATGGACCGGCCAAAACTCGCCGGGAGCGAGCGGCAGATCCTGCAGCCGTCGGCAGGATCTGCATGGGTGGTGGGCACGTACCCGGTGCTATCGATGAAGGTGTAGTTGGTCGCTCACGCACGGCTCGACGCGAGCCTTACGGACGCCCGCGCAGGCGCATCGACGCCAGGCGGGGGCTGTCGAGGGACGCCCGAGCGCGCATCAGCGCGACGCGGTACTGCACATAGCGTCCGCGGGGCAGGTCGTCGGTGGGGAGCACCGTGCCGGGCGAGAGGGAATCGGCCGGGTCGTACCAGGCGCCGATGAACGGGGGCTCGTCGGCGCAGTCGGGTTGCAGACACACGCGGGCTTGCACCATCACCCGTAGGGCTCCCCGTCGATAGGTCGCGGCGACCTGCTCGGGGCTGAGCGCGCGGGTCCAGATCGCGACCTCGTCGAGGTGCCCGGCGGCATTGTAGGCGCCCCGGGAGAACGCGCCGATCGCAAAGTCGTGGCCGCTGGGATATTCGATACCGGCCAGGAACTGGGCTGGGCTTTGGGACTGGAGCTCGCCGTCGAAGTAGAGGCTCAGCACCGACTCGGAGTGCCCTTGCTTGGTGACGACCGCGTGGTGCCATCGCGCGGCATCGATCGAGCTGTCGCTGCATATGGCCCCGCCATCTTCTGGCACCGATTGCTGTGCGGTGAGCACCCCGGCCACGCGCGGCGCGACCACTTGGCCCTCGCATGCGTCCCAGGGCCCGGCGGTGCACCCCAGCCACAGGTGCGGCCACGCATCGTTGTCGCCGGTGTTCTCGACGCCCATGAGCACTCGGTTGCCCGCGCAGTCATCGGCCGTGCGAAACCATAGCGACCAGGTGAAGTCGCTGTGGCCGAACGACAGTCCGGGAGTCTCGGCGGTGATGATGGAGATCCGGCTGCCCGCGTGGTCATCGATCGCCGTGCCGAACACACCGGGGATCAACGGCACGGGCTGCTCCTCGGCGACCACGGTGCCATGGCTGAGGGTGCCGGACGCGTCGAGGACTTCGAGCCCGTGGGTCCAGGGCCCCTCGCCGTCGAGGTGCATCAACAAGACGTTGTCGGCCATGTCCACGTTGCCGGCGGTGTAGCCCGACTCGGCGTGCCCGTTGCCGGGCAGGGGCTTGGCGTAGGGCTCGTCGGGCTGCCACCGCACGGTCTGCCAGTCCACGGCGGTGCCGGCGTCGAACACCCGCGACGTGAACGTACCCTCGAGGGCGTCGGGTTGCAGCTGCAGGCGCCCCGAGGACCACATCGTCTGCTCGAAGGTCCCTTCGGCGAACTCGCCCTCGAAGGCGTCGTCGACGAACTCCACGGGCTCGGCGTCGGGGTCACCGGACGACTCGGCGCCGGTGTCGAGCCCTTCGGGCTCTCCGGTCGAGCCGATGGTCATCGGTGACGAGTCGAGCGGCTCGGCGCTGGTGCTCTGGCCCAGCTCGGGCGGCACGCATTGGCTGGCTTGGCTGCCCGAGTGCGCGCCGTATTGCAGACCCGAGCTACACATGTCGCTGGGGAACGCGCAGTGACCGTCGACGCACACGCCACCGTCGCATTGGTCGTCTTGGTTGCATTGGAACACCCCCTCGGCGCAGGCCAGGCCCAGTCCCAAGCCCACCATCCACGCTGCCCACCAGCCCACTGCGGTCGCGATGTTCATGCCTCCCGATCAGTCGTTCGGCCGAAGGCTTCGGCTCAATGATCTGGGCAACCTGTGCAAGGGGGCCGCGCAAAATCCGCAGCTTCCGAATTCGCGGCTGGTTGGCCTTGACGCGAGCTGGCGGTCTAGTACCATGGAAACCGAAAGTAAATAATCAGTTTCCAGGGTTTGCAGGCGTGCCCATGCCGATGACCGAAGCGAAGGAAGAATCATGAAGCTCATCAATGTAGGCCTAGGACGAACCGGGACGACCTCGCTCAAGGGGGCGCTCGACGTGCTCGGATTCTCGCCGATCTATC
Source organism: Myxococcota bacterium (assembly GCA_039194325.1). GTDB lineage: Bacteria > Myxococcota_A > Polyangia > Nannocystales > Nannocystaceae > Paraliomyxa. The sequence goes on along the minus strand of JBCCWC010000116.1, from coordinate 39,022 downwards.
ACACCACCGACATGTTCTCGCGCACCAAGGACATCGATCTTTGGGAGGCGGCGCTCGATGGTCGGCCGACCGATTGGTCTGCGTTCTTCGCCGGCTATCAGGTGGCCGACTGGCCCGCCGGGTTGGTCTATCCCCAGTTGCTCGAGGCGTTTCCCGACGCCAAGGTGATGATGACGGTGCGAGACCCGCACAGCTGGGTCGACAGTATTCAGGGCGTGATGTCCAAGATGGAGTCGATCAAGCTCCCCTTTGCCCGGTTCAAGCGGGCCAAGGCGTTCATGACCAAGCACGCGATCAACGGCATGTTCGAGGGCAAGATCGACGACCGAGCGCACATGGTGAAGATCTTCGAGCGCCACGTGGAGTCGGTCGAGCGGCACGTGCCGAAGGACAAGCTGCTGGTCTACGATGTGCGCGAGGGCTGGGAGCCCCTTTGTCGTTTCTTGGGGGTCGGCGTGCCCGACCAGCCCTTCCCGCGCCTCAACAAGCGGGGCGGGTTCAAGGATCTCGCCGCGAAGCTCTTCGGCATGCCCGACTAGGGTGACATGGAATCCATCCTCCTTCGTGCGCTCGCGTCCGAGGCGGTGGGTCTGTTGACCCCCGCCCCGGTCTTATTCGTGCTGCTGCTGCTGGCCACGCGCGACGACATGCGCCGGGCGGTCGCCTACACGCTGGGCTACGCGCTGGGCTACGGGGTGATCGGGGGGATCGCCTTGGTCGCCGGTCCATACTTGCGGTCGCCGCCGGGGGCCGGCGAAGCTTCGGGCGCGATCACCCCGTTCATCTCGATCGCGCTGGGCGTGGTCCTGCTGTCGTTCGGGGTTCGTACCGTCCGGCGGGGCCGCTCGGAGGCGGCGGGGCGGCCGAAGTTCTTGACGATGTTCGACACCCTGTCGACCTCACGGGCCTTTGGCTTCGGCACGCTGACCTCGGTCATGCTCTTTCAAAACCTCGGGATCTTCATGATGAGCTTGACCATCGTGATCGATGGGGGTCTGCCGCTGGGCTCGGCGGCGGTGGTGGTGCTGGCGATGGTCGCGTTGTTCTGCTCGCCGTGCCTGGTGCCGCTGGTCTTGCGCGGGTTGTTCGCCGAGCGAGGTCGTCGATGGCTCGGCGCCATGAAGCGTTTTCTCGACCGCCATCATCGGATCATCACCATGACCGCCATGTTCGTGATGGGCTCGTCGCTGGTCCTGCGCGGGCTGTTGGCCTGGGCGTAGCGGGTGAGCCCGTGGCGGTCGCCGTCAGAAGATCGGCAGGGCTAGCGCCTCGATCTCGACGGCCTCGAGCGCTCGGCGGTAGATCCGGACGTCGTCCATGCGTCCGTCGAAGTGGCCGATGAGCGACGGACCATGGTCATCGTCGGCCCCGACGTAGACCGGGTGGTCGTCCAGTTCGATCCCGGGGGCCGAGGCCGAACCGATCTCGACGCCATCGATCCACAGCTTCAAATGCTCGGTGTCCCAGGTCGCCGCCAGGTGCATCCAGTGGCCCGTGGTGAAGGGGCCGGGCAGCAAGACGTAGTGTTCGATGCCGCCTATCAGCATCTTGAACTGCAGGTTGGAGTGGTTGCCGTCGGGGAAGAAGTATAGCTCCCATGAGTTGTAGATCCCCGCGCCCAGCGGCTTGGTCAGGAGCGCATCGTGGGTCGTGGGTTGGGCATCGAGCCACAGCCAGGTCGCGACCGTGAGGCCCTCGTAGGTCTCCAAGCGAGGGCCGTGGGGGACCACGATGGCGTCATCGATGCCGTCGAAGTCGACGCCTTGCCCCAACAAGCCCGGGGCGCTGGCCGGGCAGCCGGGGGGCTCGCACGATCCGTCTTGGCCTTCGAGCGACGAGTCGCGGGCCACGCCCGGGAATCCAGGCTCGAGCTGGAGCCACAGCACCAGGTCTGGATCGAGCGGTGGCTCTCCGGTCTCGGCCACCCCGGTGGATGTCTCGTCGTCTTGGTCTTCGGGCGGGTCGTTCCCGGTGCTCCCGCGGTGGGCGGTGCTGCTGCCATCGAATATCGCGTCGTCGGTCGACGACATGGCTTCGTGGGTCGACCCTTCAGACGGCTGGTCGTGGGGCAGGTCATGGTGGGTCGTGGTCCCGAGCGTCGGGTCGACGCACGTTCCCGCCCACGGGCCGCTGTGGAGTCCATAGCGATGGCCGGAGGTGCAATTGGGGTCGGCGAAGCTACAGTAGCCGCTTGGTTGGCACTGTCCGTCGGCGTGGAGGTTGCACTGCGCGTCGGATTGGCACTCGAAGGCTCCGGTGTTGTCGCAGGCCCCCAGACTGAGCACCAGGCCGAGGACGACAGCCCCCGCTTTTGGGGCTCTGCGGCGGGCTGGGCTCGGATCTGGGTTGGGTGTTGGGTCGTCCCCCATCGCACTCTCTCCATGTGTCCTGTCGCGCTCGCCTGCCTTGCGGCTCAACAAAATGGAGCGGCGCGTGGATCCGAGGAGCGGATCGCCTGGAGCGGATCACGTGGAGAGCCACGGGAGGAGCGGGCGAGCCCGCGGCGATCATGAGCTTGCGGCGTTGGGGCGGGCTTGCCCCAGGTGTTCCACCGCCTTGGCTACGGCCTCGGGTTTCACCAGCGGGACCCAGTGCCCACAGTCGTCGAGCATGCGTACGTCGTCGCCCACGCGGTGGGCGTACTCCACGGGGATCATCGGATCGTGCCGGCCCCACAGCACCCGGGTGGGGATCTGGCGCGTGATGGCCTCGAGGCGCTCTTGCCAGCCGTCGAAGTACCCGGGGCGGGTCATGGCTCGAAACAGGCGGGGCAGGCTCGACCGGGCTGCCGGGGTCATCATGCCGGCGTAGATCCGCTCGGCGTGGGCCCGTGATACTCGGGGGAAATCGCGCCGGAACGATCGCACGAACAACCCTCGGGTGACGAACTTCATGAACAGGGCGCTGCGCAGGGGGGATGCCATCGTGCGGGCGAAGCCGTGCCAGCGGTAGTCGGTGTGGAAGACCACGTTCATCACCACGATGCCGGCCACCCGCGCCGGGTGTTGCGCGGCCCAGGCCAGCCCCATCATCGCGCCGATGTCATGCAGGACGAGCGTGATCGGGGTGTCACCCAGGCGATCGCTGATGAATGCATCCAGCCACGTCGCCTGCGAGGCGATCGACCAGTCGTAGTCTCGAGGCAGGGGGATCGACGCCCCGAACCCGGGTAGATCCGGGGCGATGCAGCGGTGGTGGTGGCGCACCTGGTCGATCACTGCGCGCCACGACTCCTTGTGGTCGGGTGCGCCGTGCAGGAACACCACCGGGGGGCCGCGGCCTTCGTCCAGGCAGGGCATGGTTGTTACGATCGCTTGGGGAGCCATGGTCGGTACTCCTCAGGTGGCGGCGGGGAGGGAGGACGGCGTCGTGGTCCCCATGGAGCGAAGCAAGCGCCGAGTCAGGCCGGGCGCGAGCCGTGACATCAGGGGTAGCCATCGGGTCGGACCCACGAGGACCTCGGCGTGGCCTCGGGCCACGCCGCGGGCCAGCGCACGGGCGGCGGCGGCCGGCGTCATCTTGCCCGGTGCGGCGCTGCGGTTCATCGGGGTGTCGACCATCGGCAGGACCACCTCGTGGGCGGTGAGCGAAAGCCCAGCGTCTTGCAGCTGGTAGCGCAGGGCTCGGGTGAAGTGACGCAGGCCCGCCTTGGCGGTGCAGTACACGGGGGCCGACTGCTTGGGGGCGATCGCCAGCCCCGAGGTGACGAAGACCAGGGCACCGGGGCGACCCAGGCGAGCGGCGGCGGCACCCAGGCAGGGCAGGGCGGCTGCGGTCAGCGCGATCGGGGCGCCGAGATCCACGTCGAGCTCGTACAGGGCTCGCTGGGCGAGCAGGTCGGGGTCGTCTTGGGAAAAATCCAGCGCGAACTGGATCGCGGCGTTGTGGATCAGGGTGTCGGCCTGAAACTGAGCGAGGGCCTCGCCCAGCCGCCGACGATCGAACGGGTCGGCGAGATCGGCGACCAGGCGCTGCGCCCCGAAGGTGGCGGCGAGTCGGGTGAGGGCGTCGGGCCGTCGTCCGGTCAGCAGCAGCGTCGCGCCTCGGCCGGTGAGCTCTTGGACGAGCGCCTCCCCCACTCCGCCGGTTGCACCGGTCAGCACTACCCGTCGATCCTTCCAATATGTATCCATGGGTCCTCGTGTTGGCCGGGAACGGCGCCCGACCCGATCGGAGCATGACCGGGGGAGCCGACGGGGGCCTTAACCAAGGATAAGAACGACGGACGGGATAAGAACGACGGGATCAGCAAGCAGACGAAGGCGAGCGAGCGAGGCGAGCGCGGATGCGTGACAGCGAGACCTCAGTGACGCCGATGTAGCGGGCGATGTGATAGAGCGGGATCCGCTGGGCGAGCTGGGGGTATTCGGCCAAGAAGTGCAGGTAGCGGGTGGTCGCATCCTGCTCGAGGAGGGCTCGCTCGCGTCGTTCCTTCTTGACTGCGAGCCGCTCGACCCACTGGCGCCCCATGCGTTCGAAGCGCCGGTCTTCATCGTAGAGGGCGGCGAGGTGGGCATACGGGGCGCTCCACAGGCGCGTGGGCTCCAGGGCCTGGATGCCGAACGGGGCGATCCCGTCGCCGAGGTAGGCCGACAGGGCGCCCCCCATGCTGCCCTCGCCCAGGAAGGACTTGTTGAACTCGCGGCCGTCGTCACGGGTGTAGAAGAACCGGATGAGCCCCCGGGACACGAAGTAGAAGTGCTGGATCGGGGTGCCCTGGTGCACGATCACCTCGCCGGCGTCGTAGCCCTTGGGGGTGAACAGGGAGGCGAAGCGCCGGCGCAGATCGGTCGGGAGCCCGAATGCGGCGAGGTTGTCCTCCAGGGTCATGACACGCCGGCTCGGCCGCCCGGGAGCACCACCTCGCGTTTGGCGTGGTGATGGTACGTCGAGGGGTGACGCAGGGTCCACGCCGGCGGAGGCCGAGGACTAGCGGCGGGTTCACGATGTTGCGCAATGACCGCTGGGGCTGGGGGCCACGACTCGGCCATGACTCGGCCATGACTCGGCCATGACTCGGCCAGGGGTAGGCTGGGCGGGCTACCCTGGGGCCGTGGACTGGGTACGGCCCTCATCGATCATCGCTCTGTTCCTGATGCCCGCCTGTGGCTCCGATCCTCCGTCCCAGCCGGAGACCGACGGGGCGACCGAGACGGGCACGACGGGCTCGAGCGGTGGGGCCGACCCGGCCCCGGGCTCGGCCGAGACAACGTCCGACGAGCCGACCTCACGCGGTAGCACCAGCGATCCCTCGGGGGCCGACTCCAGCACGGGACCGGGCGGCTCCGGCTCCGGGACGACCGATGGCTGCCTGGTCGGCACCGACGGCTGCCCATGCGACCAGCGCGACGCTTGCGACGAGGGCTTGGTCTGCAATGCGCAGGGGCAGTGCCAGCCCGCGCCCATGTGCCGCTCGGTCGACGTCGAGCCCAACGACGACGAGGACACCGCGTTCACGCTCAGTGAGCTCAACTGTGGCGACATGCTCGATCTGGGGGTGCTCGGCACCCTGCAGGGGCCCGAGGTCGACTGGTACCGGTTCTTCGGTGACGAGGGCGTGATCCTATGCCCGGAGCAGCCGCGGGTGACGATCACCGCGGACATCGACGCCGACGTGTGCGTGTTCGTCGACTGCCTCGAGGGGGGGACGGTCGACGTCTCCTGCGGCGGCGGCTCGATGGCGTCCGACTCGCCGCTGGGGCGCCCCGGCTGCTGCGGCGTGAACGAGGCCTTCCTCGACTCCTACGATTGCAGCGGGCTGCTGACCCCCAAGAACGTCGACGTCTGGGTCTCGGTGGCCACCCGCCAGCTCGATTGCGCCGACTATGCGTTCGTCTACGAGTTCTAGCCGGTCGGCGCGGCCGCGCGTGTCCCCGACCGGGCGTCGGCCTCCCGAGTGGAGCGAGCGACGAGCAGCGCCACCCGTAAGGGGCCAGGACCGTTCCACCGCACAGCGGGGAAAGCGGGGCAAGAACGACGATCCGCGTGGTCTTCGCGGCGACTTGACCTCGGAGGTCATGGCTGGGCTCGACCACGTCGCGATAGTCTGCCGAGCATGCCTGCGCCCGCCCACGAGATCGGCCCGATGCTCCGCCGCTGGCGCTCGAGCCGAGGCATGAGCCAGCTGGCCCTGGCCGAGCAGGCCGAGGTCTCCACCCGCCACATCAGCTACCTGGAGAACGGCAAGGCCCAGCCCAGCCGCGAGATGGTGCTGGTGCTCGCCTCGGCGCTCGACGTGCCGCTGCGCGAGCGCAACGCCTTGTTGATCGCGGCGGGCTTTGCTCCGGTCTACCGCGAGAGCGGCATCACCGAGCCTCATATGGAACACGTACGCCGGGCCCTCGACTTCATGCTCGAGCGGCAGGAGCCCTTTCCGGCCATGGTGCTCAACCGCGGGTGGGATCTGGTGCTGACCAACGCGGGGGCGGTGCGGATGCTCGGGCACCTGCCCGTCGATGTTCAGGCCCTCGGAGCCAAGGCCCGCAACATCATGCACATGTTCTTCCACCCCGCTGGCCTGCGCCGCTACATCGTCAACTGGGACGAGGTGGCTCGCGTCGCGATGGCTCGCCTATTGCGAGAGGCGCAAGAGGACCCGCGAGACAGCGACCTGCACGCGCTGATCTCCGCGCTGATGACCTATCCCGACATGCCGCAGCGCTACGCCGAGCCGTCCCCGGCCCATGCCAGTCAGGTCATGGTCGAGGTCCAGATCCGCCACGAGGGCGTCGATTTGCGGCTCTTTACGACGATCGCGTCTCTGGGGACGCCGGTGGACATCACCGCCCAGGAGTTACGGATCGAGAGCTACTTTCCGGCGGATGAACGCACCGAGGACTGGTTTCGCGGGACGCCTGCGTCGGCTCTTTCTGTTTGATTTTTTTGGTAATCGAGATTGCTTTTGTGGCCGCCAGCGAGGGGGCCTGGATCGATCCCCGTCGAGCGGGCGGTCTTTTGAATAGTTTTCGTTTCGGTGGGTGACATCCTATAGCGAGAGCTGGCCGCAATGCCCACGCAAGGGGGCAAAGGGATGCCGAGCGAGGCGCTCGGCGTTCTATGGCAGAGATCGATGCGTGGGTGCTTGGCGGGCTGCTCTCGTCATTCCCACCGAGCGGTCGAGCGGCTTCCATTCGTGTGATGAATGGCGAGCCGACGGCATGACGGCACGAGGCATATCACGATGAAACCCACCGAGACCAATATCAATGGCCCCCTAGAGTACATTTTGCGGCAGTACGAGCCGATCCGAAAGGCACGCGGGATCTCGTGGTCGCTCCACTGCATCCCGTTTTGGTCGGGAGGGGAGGGTCAGGTTGGTCTAAAGCTGCTGTGTTACCGCAACGTCGGCTCGAAGGGCATGCAGATCGCCGGGGTCGGGTTGAGGGTGGTCGAGGCCTTCATCATCGGGTTGACCTCGGAGACCGGGATCGAGGCGGTCGGCATGGTGGGCGGTGTTGGCAACGCACCGTTCGATGAGAGCGCGAAGTGGCTCGGCAAGGCCGACGTCATGCACGGGGTCGCGGGCGGGCCCAATCCCTCCACCGTCGGCAATATGCAGGTCGCTGGGGCCAAAGAGTCGGGAGACCCGACGACGATCTATCATGCGATCAAGGCCGGCGGTGAAGTATTGATGGAGGCGATCGTGCGGGTCGAGCCGATTACGGGCGGGACGCGGATCGTGATCCACCCCGCGATGGATGCCGCTCATTCGGATATGTTGCAGTCGAAGGTCACCGACCTCCACGCGATGTCCCACGCCCGGACGTACTGGGTGTACAGCAACGGCCACGTCTACGAGAACGGCACGCCTATCGGCAGCTGGCGGTGAGCTGGGCCCCCACGGGCTCCTCGCTCGACGGCGGCTCAGCGCCCGTCGTTGAGCGCGGCCGCATCGCCGAGCACCTGGTCGGCGTGGATCCCCGGGTCCACCCCGCGGTAGACCTTGGCGATCGTGCCGCTGGGTCCGATGAGAAAGCTATCGCGGCTGGCCAGGCCCAGGGTGGTGTCGACGCCGAAGGCCTCGGTCCACCGGTGCTCTTGGTCGGCGATGAGGGGGAAGGGCAAGTCGTGCTCGGCCGCGAACTCGCGGTGGGACTGGTCGGAGTCGGAGGATACCCCCACCACCAAGATCCCGGCCTCCTCGAAGCGCGACCACACGTCGCGGATCGCACAGGCCTCGGTCGTACAGCCCGGGGTGCCGTCCTTGGGATAGAAATAGACCAGCGCGATGCGTCCCTCGAGCTTGTGCAGCTCGATCGTGGTGCCGTCGTGAGCCACTTGGGCCAGCGCAGGCGCCGGAGCTCCCACCGCGAGCACCTCGGGCGTACGGCCGGCGCAGCCCGCGAGCACAGCGGTGGTCAGGGTCAGGGCGAGGGCCAGGCGGGAGGCTCGGTGGCGCATGCCCGAGTCATATCCCATCGGCCGCGGGTGTCGAGCAAGTCCCCGAGTCGATCCACAGAAAAGTAATAGCAAAGTAATAGCAAAGCAATAGCAGAGCAACGGCAGGGCGAGCGTCCCGTCGCCTCGGGCAATGCGGGGCACGCCCGGGCGACGGAGCGCCGATCCGCGGGCCCGCCTACGGGCTGAGCAGAGCGGTGGGCGCCGTGGGCACCGCAGGGCCGAAGACGCTGCTATCGATCCACGCGATGTCGTCGGCGTGCTCGATGCCGTCGATGACGCCGATGACCGACGAGCCCTCGGAGAGCTCGCGCTCGAAGAGCGTCACGTCGACGTTTTGGCCGTCCACCGTCGAGATCGTCGCAGTCCCGGCGGGTGTCAGCGCCTCGAGCGTGCTGATGCTGCGATGCACCGACCACTCGACGTCGCCTGTGGTCATCTGGTGACCCACCACCGCCAGGGGGGGCTCGGACGGCGCCCCGGCGACGAATGCATTCGCGTTGGTCTGGAGCGCTGCGTTGCGAATGGCGTTGAGCCGATAGTTATAGTCGCTGACCCAGTCCCGGCCGCAGTAGCTCATGTAGTCCGCGGCGCTCGAGATGAGCTGTCCGGTCATCGAATTCCACCCCTGGACTCCGATGCTCCCGTTCGAATACGGGTAGCCGGGGTCGGGGTTGGCCACCCCGCCGCAGGGGGCGTGAGGGCGCCCCTGGTTGTGCCCGATCTCGTGGGTCATGGTGCTCGGGCCCTGGTTGAGGTTGGTGTCCCACAGGTTCGATCCGCAGCGAGGGCCACCGTTGGGGTTGTTGAGCACGTAGGCGACCCCCAGCACTCCCGAGGTCGTATTCGAGGCGACCGCGGACTGGTAGTACTCCGAGCTGTCCACGATGCCGTTCGAGACGTCGTTGTCCCACAGGGAGCAGACCGAGTTCAGGACCACCTGGGCGTCCGAGTACGGGGCAGATTGCTCTTGGGGGTGGATCGTCAGGCGGAGCCCGTCGTCGCCAAACTCGATCGGCTGCATGGCGTAGAAGTGCGCCCGGAACTCTTCGAGGGCTTCGGGGCTGAGGTTGGGCGAGGTGTTCCCCACCCGATACGGCACGATCGTCAGCGAGATCTGCATGGGCGTGTCGGGAACGCCCAGCGGGGCCGTGCCGTCGGCGGGAAACAGAGGAGACGCGAGCGAGCCGCTCGTGGTCTGATCCGGCTCGTAGATCCCCACCGAGAACCGCATGTCTGGCGTGACCTGGCTCGGCTCCAGCACGAAGCTGAAGGTGCCGTCGAGGCTGTCCTGGCTCGGGGGGCCGTTGATCATGCGTGAGTCCACCAGCTCCTCGACTTGGTCGTTGCCGTGGTCGAGCGTGAGGACGGCGTCGAGCAGGCGCGGCTCGAAGTCGGCTTGCCGCTCCCAGTACACGCGGACGAGCATGTGTCGATTGCGCACGAGGGGGGCGTTGCGCGACTCGACGTCGATGAGGGTGCCGTCGTTCACCACCGGGATCGAGACCCCCTGGTTGATCTCGACGGCGGTGACGCTAATGCCCCCAGCGGGGAGCATCGGCGGTGGCAGGGGCTCGCCCGTGTCCTCGGTCGGGCTCCCGCCGCTCTCGTCGAGCCCATCGGCGGCTCCGCTGCTGTCCGCGGGTCGCCCCGACTCGTCGACGCCGTCGTTGCCTCCGGTCGGGATCGGACCGCCGTCTTCGGCGGCCGACTCGCCCGTCCCGCCGCCAGACTGCATCGGCCCGTCCCAGGGCGACGTGCCGGCGTCGTCTTGATCGAGGCCGTGGTAGCAGCCGATGCTCAGCAGCGAGAGCGACACCACCAGCGAGCAGCCCCGGGCTCGGGGGGCTCGGGGGGCTCGGGTCTCGCACCGCGGGTCGATGGCCAGTGAGCGATTGCGGGAAGGGGGGAACGAAGAGGGGGGGACGAGAGGACGGGACGAGTGGGACATGACATGTCCACTGTCCGGGGATGAGATGACAAAGACAAGACGGCAAAGGAACACAAAAATTTCAACGTATGTCATGAAGCGTTCATGATGTGAACAATTGGTGACCACCAACCGGGTCCTTGCTCGCGATCCGGCCGCGCTCGAGGGGCGAGCGCGGTCGAGGGGTGAAGGCGCGCGTCCGATGAGAGCCGGCGGTCACGGATCTTTCTGCGGCCCGCGCCTCGGCCTTCGTGCCGGTCGGGTTGGTCGGCGAGCGAGAAACGTAGGGGGTATCACGCTCGTTCCTGAGGGTGAAGAGCGTGGCGGGTGCGGTCTCCTCGCGCGAGCCTACCTCGTCAACCCGAGCGGTACGCGCTTGGACGAGATCGCGGTCTCCATGTCGGTGTAGCGCTCGGTCGCGCGGGTCCAAAAGTCGGGGGCGAGTCCGAAGTACAGGACGCCGCGGAGCAAGGTCTGGCTGCGGCCGTTGAACTCGGGGGGGCGCTCGGGGTGGTCGAAGTCGGGGAAGTGAAAGGCGGGCTGCGCGAACAGGGAGCGCGCGAGGGCGAGGCGCTCGGCGGCATCCTCGGGCATCCACGCCTCGCCGCCCCCGAGTGCGACGGGCAGAGGCCCGAGGGGAAACCACCGCGAGCGCGAACGGCCCGGCGGGGCGCCCCCAAACCCGGCCGCGTACTCGAGGACGGCGACGTCGCCGGTGGCGATCGACGCGAAGGCCGGTTGCTCTCCCTTGCGACCGGCGAGGGAAAGATCGCTTCGGCCCTCGGCGTCGACCTCGAGCTCGCCCAGATCGACCAAGACGAAGCCCACTCCCTGCAGGTCGGCGAGGTGGGTGAGGCTCTCGAGCTGACCGCGCTCCCCCGAGAACAGCTCGTCCGCGCGAGCCCAGGCTTGGTCGGGGGTCAGGCCCTCGGCTTCGAGTCCGAAGCGCTCGTGAAGCCAGCGGGCGTGGGTCGTGGCGTCGTCGCCGATCACCAAGACGCGCCCGGGCGAGTCGCCGAGGTTGGTGGGCCCCACCAGCTGCGCCGCCGCCAAGGCGACGCTCATCGCGATGACTCCCGCCAACAAGGGGGCCCCCGTGTGCCGGGGCGGGGTTCCACCCTCGGCCGCGTCCGCGAGCTCGAGGGCGTCTTCGAGCTCTCGAGCGTCGGCCACGGATCGGCCCGACGAGCGGGACCTACGATACGCGAGCGCGCAGCATAGCGCTACGGTGGTCAACAGGGCCGCCCAGCGAAGCGGCGCGGCCTGCCAGTAGGAGACCGGGGAGTCGGCATGAAGCCGGTAGGCGTAGCCGGTCGCGGCAAGACAAAGCATGCACGCGGTGAGCAGTGTGATCGCGCTCAGTCGCCAGGCGCGACGGTTGAAGGCGCGGGCCTCCGATTCCCGGCGTAGGCTGGTCGCGAGATCGGCCCCGAGCCACTCGTCTTCTTGGCCGCGGTGCAGCAAGTGCGGCGCGACGGCGACGATCGCAACGAAGGAGGCAACGCCGACCAGGGCCGCGTCGACTCGGCCCACCAACGTGGCCGCCACCATGAGGAGCAAGAAGGTCGCGTAGGCCACGGTGGCGGGCCTGGGCAAGTGCGATCGCCAGGGCGCGGGGAGCCTCTGGGGCGGGGGCCAGGCCGGGACGGGCTCGCGGCCATTGGCGTGTAGGCGTGACGCCGCCTCGTCGAACCACTCGTCCACGGATTCATGGGAGTCATGGGAGTCACGGCCTTGCTCGCTCATGGGGCTTCCTCTATCGATCGGCGCAGTCGCTTGCGCGCCCGGGTCAGCCGGACCGAGACGTTCTTCTGTGTCAGGCCTAGCACCTTGCCGATCTCGGCGTAGCTCAGGTTCTCGAGCCGAAGCGTCACCACCTGACGCAGGCTGAGCGGCAGCTGTTCGATCGCCCGACGCAGACGCAGACCTTCGTCGGCCTTTTCGAGGGCCGCCTCCGGTGAGGGGGTGCGGTCTGGCGGCTCGCCCACCGGCTCACCCACCGCCTCGGCTGGGCGGCGTCGGCGTAGGTGGGAGATCGAGAGGTTGGTGGCGATGCGATACGCAAATGTCTTCAACGAGGCCTCCTCGCCGTAGCGGGGCAGGGCCTTCCACAGCGCGAGCGCAAACTCCTGCCGGAGGTCCTCACGGTCCTCGGGTCGTCGCGCGTAGGCGCCCACGACCCGGGCGAGCCCGGGGCCGTGAGCCTCGAGGACCTCCGCGTAGCGTTGCCGTTGCAGAGCCTGGCTGTTGGCCACCTAGCGCCTACTGTCGCGCGGCGAGGCCAAAACCTACAATCGAGCTTCGACTTTTTTTCGTTGGGGCAAGCGTAGTGATCCCAGGAGCCTGGCGACTGAGGGAGCGTGAAAAGAGCGCTCGCCACTGTCGTCCTCGGACTCCTTTCGATCACGGCCTGCAAGGCCGCGGGTAGCCCCGCTGTGCGAGCGGCGGTCGCCGAATCCTTGCCCGCCAGCTACGACGAGCTCGCAGCTCGGCTCGATGCGACCGTCCCCGAGCTGCTCGAGCAAAGCGGGGCCAGCAGCATCAGCATCGCGGTGGTCGATGGTCAGCGGCTGGTCTATCGGCGCAGCTTCGGTGTCGCCGACAAAGAGCATGCGCGCCCGGCCACGCCGGACACGCGCTACGAGATCGGGTCGATCTCCAAGCCCTTCGTAGGCCTTGTGGTCATGCAGATGGTCGAGGCGGGCGCGCTCGAGCTCGACGCGCCCATCACCGACTACCTGCCGGAATTCTCGATCCAGTCTCGCTTCGAAGGCGAAGCGGTGCCGACCCTCCGGACCCTGCTGACGCATCGCGCGGGGCTCCCCTCTGATCTTTCTACGGTGCTCGATGCTCCCGACTACGAGATCGCTCAATTGCCCGAGATCCTGCGTCGCGAGTGGCTCACCCACGCCCCCGGTCAGGCGATCATCTACTCGAGCGTCGGGATCGATCTTGCGGCGCTCGTGGCCCAGCGGGTGAGCGGGCGCGAGTATAGTGAGCTCGTCGAGGGCGAAGTGCTCGAACCCCTGGGGATGCACACCGCTTCGGCCCGCGGATCCGGAGACGATCCCACGCTTGAGGCCCGCGGGCACGACGAGGTCGGCAACGCGGTGCCGGACATCAACTTCAGCCCCTGCGGTTCAATTCGAGCGTCCGCGACCGAGATGGCTCAGCTCGTCAAGTGGGTCAACGGACGCGGTCGCGTGGACGGACATGCGCTTCTTTCGCGCGAGGGGGTCGAGGAGATGATGCGGGTGCAAAATGCCGACGCGCCGCTCGATCTCGGGGCGCAGGTGGGCCTGAGTTGGTTCATCAACAAGGGGAGCGAGGCCACCGGCGACGTGCTCGAGCACGAAGGCGCCACCGCCGGCTTCGTGTCGCAGCTGAGCGTCTTGCCCAAGCATGGGCTGGGCGTGGTGGTGTTGGGCAACGATCGCAAGCGGCTCGGCTACGAATTGGCCGACAACGCGCTGATGCTGGCGCTTCATGCCAAGACCGGGCTCGACCTGCGTGTGGAGTTGGCGGCCACAAGCCCAGTACCTCCGCCGCCCAACGTAGCGCTGACCGCGGAGCAACTCGATCGTCTCGCCCAGACCGTTTACTCCGACGGCAATAACGTCTTTGTCTTCGAGCATCGTCGCGGCGCTCTGCGTGCAGACCTGCGTGGGCGCGACCGCCTCAGCCTGACACCGCGCGCAGACGGGACCTTTGAGATGAAGGGCTACCTCTTTGGCGTCTCGACCGGTGCGCTCATGCCCGGCTACCGCGCGAGCTTCGAGACCCTCGATGGCAAGCAGGTGATCGTGGCCCGTGGCTCCCGCGGAGCCTTTGTGATGGCGGCTCGCTTCGTGCCGGGACAGCCAGGCCGCGCCTGGCGAGAGCGCGTGGGTACCTATCGGCCCTCGGAGCCGGACAAGAGCGCGATCGAAGAGATCCGCGTGTCGATCGAAGACGGAGCCCTCTTCGCCGAGGCCGATCTACAGGGCCAGGACGAGCCGGTCCACTTCGTCTTCGAGGTGTACAGCGACGAGGTCGCCAGCATCGCCGGCCATGGTCGCCGCTCGGGAGCCGCGTTGGTCGCCCAGGCGCGGGAGGGAAAGACCATCTTGCGCTCGCAGGGGCTGGAGTTCGTGAGCGTCGACCGCTAGCGGTCCGCGGCGAAAACCTCGGAGATCGCGCGAGTTGTGCGCTCGACGGCGACGGTGGCGCGGTGGTGACCTGCTCGAGCCCGAGGTCGTCCACCCCGTGCGCGAAGTCGGTGCCGTCGACGGTTCACGAGGACCTCGGCAGAATCAAAAAAAAGTCATGCCCGGGGCGAACCGCTAGCCGCGAAGCGTTACGACCAAGATCAGAAAAAGGCGGCCACCGCGGTGGTCGAACCCAGATCCATGACTTGTCTTGTGCTTCGAAATAGCCTGCTGTTGCTCACCCTCACCACCTTGGCGGCCGCTGGATGCGACCCGAACCCCGGGGAGCCCCAACAACCGGGGAGCTCGGGCGATACGGACGATCCGCCGACTGATACAGCGGACACCGAACACGATCAGACAGACACCGAACACGATCAGACCGACACCGACACCGACACCATGGGCGAAGACATCGACGAGGGCCTGTTCGCCTGCGAGATGGCGCCGCAGTGCGATATCGAATATCATCTCGATCCATGGGACGACCCCAGCACGGTGGAGTGTGCGGCTTCGCTGGTGCTCTCGGGTGAGTCCGGGCTGATCCTGGGCCAATACGTGCCCGGCCCCGGAACCTACGAGGAACAGACGTTGGTCTTCGTCAACGGTGACGGCACTGCCGTGGTCCAGTCTCGTGAGCGCTCTTGTCCCGACGAGTGCGAGCTCGACGTCCAACCGTGGGATCCTCCCTCGAACACGCAGGAGTGCACGCTAGGGGGGCTCGAGGCGCTGGCCGATGCATGCGAGGCGGGGCAGAGCTGCCAGTGGTGGCCATGGGACAACCTGACCGATTGCACCGATCTCGCCGCGCCCATGTGTGAAGAGCTGACGATGTAAACAGACGGGGGATCGTCAGTCGGCCGGAGCCGGGTGCTCGACGAGCCAGTCACGAACCTCGGCGAGCTCGTCCTCGAAGCCGGCTCCGGCCTCCGCGAAGATCTGCTCGAGCTCCACGAACTCGGCGTGGAGCTCGGCCCAGGGGGCCTCCAGAGCAAAGCGGGCAAAGGCTAGCTCCATCCGGGGCGCCCCCTGCATGGCCGGCGTCAGGCCGATCGCCCCACCGATCTGCACGGCGGTGGCCAGGGCGTCGACCGCGTCGCGATGGCGCCCGAGCGCCCGCAGGCTCCGTCCCTTGCCGTGAAGCGCCGCCACCAGCTCCATGTCCCTATCTGGCCGCAGATCCTCACAGATCACCGCCGCCCGGTGGAAGTGCTCCAGCGCTTCGTCGTCGCGATCGAGACGATCCATCAGCGAACCGAGGTTGATGTCGATCATCGCCGCCATGGGGTGCTCCAGACCGAGCTCGAGTTCGACCTGGGCCTTGGCTCGACCGTAGTACCGCGCGGCCTGGTCGAACCCACCCTGCCGCTCGAGCACGACCCCCAGGCTATTGAGCACGTTGTACGAAGCCGAAGACCCGTCGGCCTGCCCCAAGGCGAGGGCGCGCTCGAGGATTCGACGCGCCGACTCGAGCTCGTTTTGTTGCTCGTGCACGATCCCCACGCTGAGCAGGTAGTCGACGAGCGCCGGGTGCTTCGGCCCTCGTCGAGCCTCGACCTCGACCAAGGCCTGTTCGAAAGCAGCGCGCGCGGCCTCGAGCTCTCCCCGATTCGAATGCACCACCCCGACCATCCGCAGCCACCGGGCCCGCTCGAGCCCGGAGGTGGGGTGCGCCGCGAGCAGCTCGCCGGCTCGCTCGAGGTAGGCCATCGCTTCGTCGAAGCGCGAGCGCAACCGCGCCAACGTGCCCGAGTCGATGAGGATCTCCCGCAGTAGCGAGGGATCATCGTGCCGACGGGCGGCGACCTCGGCCTGGCGCATCAGACGAGTTGCGCGCTCGTGCTGATCCCGTCTGGCCGCTCGCAGAGCCAAGGCGCTGGCCGCCTGGGCCTCGACGGCGTCGTGGCCCAGGGCGCTGGCTTGCCATAGCGCAGCGTCCAGGGCCTCGGTGCCGTCGCGCTTCGCATGCTCTTGGGCTCGACCCAACCGCACCAGAGCCTCGACACGAAGCGGATCAAAGCCAAGGGAGTCGGCGATCTCCCGCACGGACTGGGCGTGCTCGATCGCTCGATCGTGCTCTCCGCGACGAGAGTGCTCGCGCGCCTGCATCAGCCGAGCCCGGGCCCGAGCGACGGCATCGGCCAGATCTGGCGGGGGCTGGAGTGGGTCCTCCCGCGGCAAGAGGCACGGGGCGACGGGAGGCAGATCGGCCATCATCCGGGATGCGGTGCGGACAGCGAGGGCATCGGCCTCGGCTACCGCGTCGAGCGTGGCCGCCAGCGCTCGCTGCCGCTCATGTAGACACATGCGCTGGCGATCGGCCCGGGCTCGCTGGGACTGATCTCCCGACCGAGCATCCCGACACGACTGCTGCCTAGCCGCGGTCCACTCCCCCACATACTCGTCGACCTGCCGCTCGAGCGCGTTCCAGGCATCGGTCGCGTAGGGAAGTCCGCTGGACTCGAAGCGGTTGCGCAATTGCTCGACTCGACTCGGGTCCCACAATCCACCGATGGACCCTTCGGTGCCTTCGCATTCGGGCGTCCGCGGTGGCGCCAGCCACAATCCCGCGACCACCCCCAGCGGGAGCAGGCCGATCCAGGCGCGGCGCCACGGGGATCGAGCGCATAGCCGGCGTAGCAGCCGATCCATGCTGGGCCAGCGCCGCGATGGATCGGCCGACATGCCTCGCTCTAGCGCCGCCACAATCCGGGCCGGGATCCGGGCCGGGATCCGGGCCGGGATCCGGGTCAGAGCCCCCGGCCGCCGGGGATCTCGACGACCGACCGGGAACACCGGCTCGACCCCGGCACCACGAAGCGCTGACCCCACCGGCGCTCCGCCCAGCGCCTCCCAAAGCGCCACGCAGAAGCTGAACTGGTCGCTGCGCGCGTCGACCCGCCCCCGACGAGCTTCAGGCGCCATGTAGCCCGGTGTCCCTCGGGGTCGCCCGCCACCGGCCGAGGCGGTCCATCCGGCCAGCCCAAAGTCGAGGACACGCACGAGCCCGTCGTCTCCCACGATCACGTTGTGCGGCTTGAAATCCCCGTGCACCAGCCCCGCCGCATGGGCGGCCGACAGGCCCTCGCCCGCCGCCAGGTACACCGCGAGGATCTGAGACCAGGGGCGCTCCTCGGCCTCGCACCAACGATCGGCCGGATCCCCGTGGACTCGCTCCATCGCGATGAAGTAGCGCGACACGGTCGAGTCCAGCTCGACCGTAGCGATCCCGGCGTCGAAAACAGTGACCACATTCGGATGCGACAACCGAGCGAGGGCCCGGGCCTCTGCGCGGACTGGCTCGGCGTCCCCTTGCACGGGGCGAAACAGCAGCTTGAGCGCGACCGTGCGATCGACCCGAAGATCACGAGCCTCGAACACCTCGCCGTGGGCTCCATGGCCGATCCGATCGACCAGCTCGAAGCGACCGACCCGCAGCGCGGGAGCCTCCACCCCGAACATCCGAGCCTGGAGCCGTCGACGGACCCGCTCGGCCTCGAGCGCCGCCGGGTGCTCGGGCGGCATCGAGCTCACGGAGGTTCTCCGGGCGGCATGGCTCGATCGAGCTCGACCCGAACACCCCGCGCTTCGAGCTGCTCGGCCAGCAGCTTGCGGGCGCGCCACAGCCAGCGCTTGACCGACCCCTGAGGGCTCTCGAACACCTCGGCGACCTCGCGGGTCGTCAAGCCCTCCCAGTAGTGAAGCTCGAGCGCGAGCTGGAGATCCACGGGCAAGTGCAGCATCGCCTCGCTCAGCAGGCGCCGCTCCTCCGAGTCGGCCAGCGCCGACGCAACAGATGCTCCCAGATCGACCATCGACACCGTGCGAAACGTAAGCTTGGCGTCCCGTCGCCGGGAGCGGAAGTAGAGCAACAGCTGGTTGCGCGCGATCGCGAACAAGAACGTCCGAAACGAACTGGCCCCACGAAAGCGATCTCGGGCCTCCAGCGCACCAAGGAACGTGGACTGCGTCATCTCCTCGGCCTCGGTGCCCACCCGGTTGAAGAAGAACCGAAAGATCGCATCGAAGTGACGCACGAACAGATCGTTGCCGGCGTTACGATCGCCCTGGGCCCATGCGTCCAGCAGTTCTCGGTCCGAGGGCATGGCTGCCAATCTACCGCAGCATCGCACATGACCCGGCGCGAACTTCCGCACGAAGCACCGTGCGTCTGTGTGCCCCAACCGGTCGGTGCCTCGGTCGAGCGAGCATCGCGGGGATCTTGGGGTGAGCATCGTCGCGACCGGCCAGCATCACCTGTGCCGTGACAAAACGGTCCACCGCTCCATGAACACGCCGCGCGGCGTCGATCGAACTGGTAATTCTCCCAGGTGTCGGCCATGGATGCCGGTGCTACTGTGGGGAGGCTGACGAGCGTAGGAGCTTGGGTGCGCGTGCACTTGGGCCGAGCGACTCGAGCGACGATCCGGCCTCTGGTGTGGTCGGGTCGTCTTCGAGGCCAGGAGGACCGGCTCGTCGGGTCTCGGCAGCATCCTACCGGCCGCACGCTCGAAGCGAGCGGTGGAGCCTGACGGACGACGGCGCGTCGACGCCAACCTTCGTCGCTCGGGGACCACCGCCGGATCGCCCGACGGTCGGCGTGCTCGCGAAAACCACTGCGTCAAGGACGGTCGTTGACCGACGACTTGTCGCTTTCCCCCGATCTTCCACTGGATTGTGGAACGTTGAACGTTCGATCATGAACATCACAGTACCTCCCATACCTTGCTCCATCACTCCCACCCGTCACCTCGGTAGATCCCCGTTCAGTGCCCGCCTGACCGCAGGGCTCTTTTGGGTCGCCACGATGTCGATGGCTTCTGCGGCGTCGGCCGAGGAATCCGACACCGTCGTGATCAGCGCCGATGGTAGTGCGATCACCTGGGAAACGACCGGCGATGTCGGCCAATCCGACGAGCTCTACCTCTTTTCCCACCACACGGATCCGGCCATCTCGACCGGCTGGGCGTGGGTCCACGCCCCGTTTGAGGCGGGGTGGATCGATTTTTGGCCGTCCGATGGCCCCGGCACATACGAGGTCGAGCTCTGCGAGTGGGACCCGGTGCTCGCGCAGCTGACGGTCTGCTCCAATACGGTCGAGGTCATCTGGGTCTACGACGTCAACGGGCAGTTCAGGGCGATCCCCGCCGCCGATCCGGCGCTCGAGCAGGGGTCGATCGTGCTGATGGCCGATGGTCGTGAGCTGCACTGGAACGTGGTGGGGACGCTCGGGCAGACCTCGGGCTTCATGCTCTTGGACGGGAACACGAGGTACTGGCAGCCCTCCGAGAACCGCGACGCCACGTGGTGGCCGGCGGGAGGGCTGCAGCCCGGGCTGCACGAGCTGCGGCTTTGTGGCTATGACCACTACCGTGACCTGCTCGGCACGTGCTCGAACCCGGTCACCATCGAGATCGCGCCCAACTGCTACGGGCACCTCGAGGCGGTGTCCGAGCTCGATCCGTATCAAGCGGCGATGACGGCGGGTCTGGCCGCTTGGCGTATGCCGGGATTCGACGGCAATTCCTGCGCGAGCTGTCACGCGCCCGATGGCATCGACCTGGCCTACCCCGCCTACTACCGCGCGGATATCCTGCGTCGGGCCAGCCAGCACGTCGACCCGGCGTCGGCCGAGGCCATCGCGGACATGATCGAGACGGTACGGGCGCGTCACGACTGGACGCCGACCGTGGATCCCCGGGAGTACCGGCCATTCCAGCCGGGCGGGCAGCCCTTGCCCGGGGACACCCCCATCGCGCGCGACGAGGCGTTCGCCGACCAGCTGGTGCAGATGGGTTTGCTCATCGCGGTGGGCGACGTCGACGATCTCGCCACGGCCCAGCAGGCGCGCGATGAGCTGCTCGCCGTCGATCTGTGGACCCTGCCGGTCGGGGTCCCGTTTGATCGCTATAGCGAAGACATCTTCTTTGGTCCGGAGCATGGGCGCTTCAACGAGTGGGTTCCCTCGCTGGGGCACGTGCCCAGTGACGGCGACGCGACGACCTGGTGGGATCTTTCCGATCTGTACCTCGCCACGCCCGACGAGGACGCGCTCTACCCCCTGTTGGAGTCGGTGAGCGATCCGGACGGGCCGCTGCAGCTCAACCACGACGATCTACGGGGGAACGTGACGTCGTTCGAGGCCGAGCGCTTCCGCAGCCTGCTGTTGCTCAGCCACGAGCAACGGCGCGAGATGGCCGGGGCACCCGCGCGCGGCGCCGATGACGTGATGCCCTACGACACAGCCCCCATCTGGCACACCGGGGCGATCGCATACGAGACCTGGACGTGCAATCCCATACACGGCGGGGATCTCGATGACTGTATGCAGCTGCCCGACGACGGGCAGGACCCAGGAGTATCGTTCTTCGAGCAAATGGAGTCGATCAACCTCGCCTGGCGCTATATGGGGTGGATGTTCAATCAGCCCCTGGTGGACATTCCCGGGGAGCAGAGCCTGCTCAGCGGGCACTACCTGAGCTCGGTGCTCGGTCACAGCTGGTACCCCAGTCACCACGCGTTCATGCGGAGTATGCGGGCCGTCCGTAAATACTGGGGGGCCGATACGTCATGGCGAGATGGCCTCCAATACGCCACGCCCCAGGTGCCCACGACCTCCGCCTTCGCCGATCTCCTCTTCATGGATCTGTTCATCGCCGAAGGGCACGATCTGGAGTGGGCACCCGACGAAGGGCTACATCTCGAGCGCTACCGGCGGTTTACCGCGAACATGTACAAGATGTTGTTGCTGCTGCTCGAGCACGAGATCGACACGACCGGGCAGGTCTACGACAAGGAGCGGCTGGTGGAGATGCTGCGAGGACAGACTGCGCATCGCTGGTACGGACCGGCGGATTTCCTGCCGCTCTTGGTCACTCACGAGCCGCAGCAGGAGCTCTGGCTCGTCAACCGGCTCGAACAAATCGCCGTCAAGGCCGAGCTCGCGCAAGAGGTCGCGGCGCTGCCGGTCTCCATGTGAGCCGGTGTCACCGGTCGTGGCGTGAGGGCGACGCGCTCGCCCTCACGCTTGGTGGTCGCCGGGGGAGATCAAGTCACCGTCGACGACCGCGGGTCATTTGGGAGATAAGGCGCGTGAACGGCGGGTGAATACTTTCGAAGTCGCCGGGTTACTTACTCGTCGTGACCCGACTCGCCGCGGTGGCCCGCGGGGGGCGCGCGAGCCATGGCGTAGTCGGTCCTCGAATCGGCTGAAACTCGATGAAGTACGTAGTGCACACTGACCTCCGTTCCCATGTCGCACGCGCTGTGCTGCTCGCCCCGCTACTTGCGGTGACCCCCGCATGCAGCGACAGCGAGTCCGGTGGCGGTACCGGCTTCGGCTCCACGACCAGTGACACCGGCGCCGAGGTTGAGGGCTCCGACGGTGACGGCTCCAGCGGTGTCGTCACAGACGGGCCCGCGTTGGATGACAGTTCGGGTGCAGCGGACGACTCTGGAACCTCCGGTGGCGTGGCTGAGCCGATCGACCCCGATTTCGGCGCAGTCGACGAGCTCCTCGAACAGTTCGTGGCCAATCACTTGTCGTTCCCGGGTGCATCGATCGTGATCGTGGACGGCGACGCCGGGGTCATCCACCGGGCAGCGTTCGGCGACTACACCGTCGATAGCACGGTGATGCTGGCCTCGGTCAGCAAGGTCCCCTCGGCCATGCTCCTGATGGCGCTCGACGACGATCCGGGGCTCGACTTCGAGATCGACGCGCCGGCGGAGACCTATCTGCCCTGGGACAGCGCATGGCCGGGGATCACGACCGAGCACATGCTGTCCAACACGTCCGGTATGCCGGGTCTCCAATACGTCGCCAACGTATTGGGGTATGGGCCCCACCTCTGCCAGTTCCTCGCCGTCGGGCAGCTGCTGGGCTGTGCGGAGACGATCTATCGGACGCCGCTGCCTCTGCTGCCTCACAATCCGCCCGGTACCGCCTTCGACTACGGCGGAAGTCAGTGGCAGCTGGCCGGGGCGGTCGCCGAGATCGTCGGTGGGCGAGACTGGGCCGATCTGTTCGACGACTACATCGCCGATCCCTGCGAGCTCGAGGTCTTCGAGTACGGCAACATGTGGACCAACCCCCTGGGCTGGAACGGCGGACCCGACAGCCTCATTGGGCAAGACAACCCCAGCATCGAAGGCGGGGCGATCAGCAACATCGACGACTACGCCAAGATCCTGATGATGCACCTCAACGAGGGCCGCTGCGGCGATACTGCGGTGATGTCCCCGGAGTCGGTCGAGTTCATGCGCATCGACCGGGGCACTCCGGCCGGATCCGTCGACCGCGGGTACGGCCTGGGGTGGTGGATCATGCGTCCCGACGAGGGCGAGCCGTACCTCTACATCGATCCCGGTGCGTTTGGAGCCGTGTCATGGATCGACACGAGTCGCAACATCGGCGGCTTGGTGGCGTTCGCCGACTACGCTCTTATCAACGCCGGGGACGCCCATGCGATGATCGTAGATGAGCTAATCCCGCTGGTCGAGGACGCGTACGACGCTGCTGCGGGAGCACCCGCGGGCGAGCCTTCGCTCGGTCTGTTGCGGCCCTCCGGGAGTTTTCCCAGCATGGCGCCCGTGATCGAGGCCTTGCGGCACTTGCCGCCCGACGGTACGGCACAGTAACAGCCGCTCCCCAACGACGCGCAGGCTCGGTCCCCCTCGTAGCACGAGCGCTCCCCGGCGAGCTCGCCGTCGCGCCAGGTGCCGACGCTTATCTCTTCTATATGGTTTCCTCCATATGGTTTCCTCCATATGGGCACGCCAGTGAAAGCAGGGCGTGATAGCGTGGGGGAGGATGCACGAGGTGGCCCCAGCGCGATTCGAGAACTCGATGGGCGCACCCATGCTAGGGCGCTACGCCGTGCTGGGCACGCTGGGGCAAGGTGGTATGGGCACCGTGTTCGAGGCGTTCGATCGCACGCTCGATCGCAAGGTGGCGGTGAAGGTGCTGCATACCGATCTGGGCGGTGAACATACTGCCCGTCTGTTGCGCGAGGCCCAGGCCATGGCCAAGCTCTCGCATCCCAACGTCGTCTCCGTATTCGAGGTCGACACCGTCGATGATCAGCCCTTCGTGGTTATGGAGCTGGTCCAAGGTCAGACGCTACGCCAATGGCTCCGCCAAGACCCGCGCCCCGATTGGCGGCGATGCGTCGAAGTGTTCATCCAAGCGGGTCAGGGCTTGGTGGCTGCTCACTCCACGGGGTTGGTCCACCGCGACTTCAAGCCGAGCAACGTGCTCATCGACGGCGAGGGCCGGGCGCGGGTGTTCGATTTCGGCCTGGCGCGCCGGGTCGAGGTGCACAGCGGGGACAACGATACAGAGCCTCTCGCACACACAGGCAAGACCGAGGACGATCGATCGCTGGGCGTTTCCACGGACATGCTCGGCTCGAACAAGAGGACCCGGGTCCCAAGCGACGGCAACTCTGCCCTGGGCGAGGGATTGACCAAGACCGGCCTGGTGATGGGGACCCCCGCCTATATGCCGCCCGAGCAGGCGACGGGGCGCCAGATCGATGCGCGCAGCGATCAGTTTAGCTTCTGCGTCTCGCTTTATGAGGCTGTATACGGCGAGCGTCCGTTTACGGGCAGCACGCTGACCGAGCTGGTGGCCTCGGTGACCGATGGCAACCTTCAGTTGGCCTCCAAAGGTCGCCTGATACCGGTCCGGCTGCGGACGATCCTGCAGCGAGGCCTGGCAGCTGACCCCGTCCAGCGGTGGCCATCGATGGACGCGTTGCTGCACGAGCTACGCGCGTTGGTGGCGCCACGGACCCGGATATGGACGGCGATGGGGGTCGCGGCTGGATTGGCGGCGCTCGGGGGAGGGCTCGCTGTGGGGCAGTACGCGGAGGTCAAGGACCGCTGCACGGGGGCGCAAGCACAGATGGACGGCGTCTGGGACGACGCTCGGCGCCAGCAGGTGCGAGCGTCGGTCTTGGGCACGGAGCGCTCGTTCTCCGCGAGTACGTGGGCGCGTATCGAGCCACAGCTCGATGCATATGCGGACGCCTGGGTGCAGACGTACACCATGGCGTGCGAGGCGACCAGCGTGCATGGGGAACAGCCGCAGCAAGCGCTGGACCTGCGGATGCGCTGTCTAGGTGAGCGTCGCGTGGCGCTACGGGCCGCGGTCGATGTGCTGGCGGAGACCAACGCCGAGGTGGTCACCAAGGCGGTCGAGGTGGTGGCGGGTTTGCCCGCGCTGACCCGCTGCAACGACCTCGAATGGCTTCAAAAGCACGACCAACGGGTGCCTCCGCCCGAGGACCCCGAGGTGGAGACAGCGGTTGTGGCCCAGCGCGCGCGCCTGACGGACATCAAGGCGATGCACGACGCGGGCCGGTACGCCGAGGGGCTCGAGGCGGTCGAGGTGGTGGTGGAGCAAGCCGACGCGCTGGGGTACCCACCGCTGCGAGCTGAGGCTCTTCGATGGCGAGGGACGCTCCGAATCGGAGACGGCCAATATGCCGAAGCGGAGCAAGACCTACGGCAAGCCTATACGCTCGCGATCCGTCACCAGCACGACTCGGTCGCGCTCGACGCGGCTCAGGACTTGACCGACGTGGTGGGGCATCACCTCATGCGGCATGCCGAAGCCCAGCAGTGGGGGGAGATGGTGGCTCTGCCCCTTGCGCAGCGAAGTGGCGATCCGTTGCAAGAGGCACAGAGCTCGAGCGACCTGGGCAGTCTATCCCTCGAGCAAGGAGACCATGAGAGCGCCCGACATTACTATCAGCAAGCGCTGGCGACGAGACAGGAGGTGCTGGGGCCCGCTCATCCTGGAGTGGCCAATAGCCTGAACCACTTGGGCGGTTTGTTCGAGTCTCAGGGAGACTACACGAGCGCCCGGCATCACTTCGAAAGAGCGCTGGCAATCTACAAGGAGGTGCATGGCCCCGACCATCCCAATGTGGCCATCAGCCTCAACAACCTGGGCGGGATATCCAGAGAGCTCGGAGACAAGGACAGCGCCCGGCGTCATTTCGAAAGAGCGCTGGCAATATGGGAGAAGGCGCTGGGCCCCGACCATCCCAGTGTGGCCGGCATCCTGAACAACCTGGGCGCTGTGGCCAAGTCTGTGGGAGACTACGACAGCGCCCGGCGTCATTTCGAGCGATCGCTCGCGATTCGGGAGAAGACGCTGGGCCCCAACCATCCCCATGTAGCGATGAGCCTGAACAACTTGGGCATTGTGTTTTGGTCTCAGGGAGATAAGGACAGCGCCCGGCATCATTTCGAGCAAGCGCTCGCGATCCGGGAAGAAGCACTGGGCCCCGATCATTACCTCGTGGCCCATCCGCTGGTCAGCTTGGCCGGGCTGGCGCTCGAGACGAATGACTCGGGTTCCGCTGTGGCGTACGCCGAGCGTGCCGTCGCGGTTCGCGAGGCGGCCAGCGGTACGCCGGTGTTGATCGCCGATGCTCGCTTCGTGCTCGCGCGGGCCCTGTGGAGCAAGCGGGGCGAGCGGACGCGAGCACGTGCGTTGGCCGAGCAGGTCCGGCGAGCCTACGCCGAGCATGGCCCCGGTCGCGAAGACGATCTTGCCGATGTCGACGCCTGGTTGGCCACACACCGCGTCAAGTAGGCTCGGCGGCGCTTATACTCCTGCGCCCCAACAGGCCGGTGCATCGGCCGAGCGGGCCGCGCTCGCGCCCGCGCTGGGATCCGGGATATCCTCAGCGACGGTCGGGTCATCCTCATCCTCATCCGCCCCCGGCCCGTGCTGGCCATGGATCCTCTCTCGGGTATCGACGCGACATTTCTGTATCTGGAGCAGCCCCATACCCCGATGCACGTGGGTAGCGTGCTGGTGTTCGAGGGCTCCATGCGCTTCGACGAGTTCCGCGAGACGCTCGCGTCGCGCATTCACCTCGTCCCGCGGATGACCCAGCGGCTGCTGACGGTTCCGCTCGACCTGGGCAAGCCCTACTGGGTGGAGGATCCGGACTTCGATCTGGATCTGCACCTCCAGTATGTCGCGCTGCCTCGCCCCGGGAACTGGCGACAGCTTCGCCGGCTCGCCTCGCGGACCTTCAGCGTTCCCGTCGATCGTAACCGCCCGCTGTGGGAGATGGTCTTCGTCGAGGGTCTGGACCAGATCTCTCAGGTACCGCCCGGCTCGGTCGCCCTCATCAGCAAGGTCCATCATGCGGCCATCGACGGGGTCTCGGGGGCCGACATGATGAGCATCCTATTCGACGTCTCCGCCAAGCCCCGCCCCATCGAGCCCCCCGCCCCCCGCTCCGTGACCGCCGTGCCCAACGAGCTGCAGTTCTTGCTTGAGACCGGTCGCCGCATCGTGCGGGCCCCCCGTCAGCTCCCCGAGCTGCTCCGCGACGGCGTGCGCGCCCTCCGGGCTGGCTCCGCCACCCGCGTCAAGGGCATCGAGGCCCCGCCCCAGCCCTTCAGCGCCCCCAACAGCCCGCTCAATCAGACGGTGAGCGTCAAGCGGGTGTGGAACACCGCCCTGCTCTCGCTCGACCGGGTCAAGGGCCTCAAAAGGGCCCTCCAGTGCACGCTCAACGACGTGGTGCTCGCGATCTGTGCCGGGGCGCTGCGCGAGTACCTGCAGCTCCACGACGCGCTGCCCGAGCAGCCGCTGGTCTCGATGGTCCCGGTGTCGACCCGGGGCGACGACGCCCACGGGGCCATGGGCAATCAGATCTCGGCGATCCTCGTGCAGCTGGCCACCGACGTCGACGATCCGATCGAGCGGGTCAAGGCCGCCCGCCGCCACGCCTTGGCCGGCAAGGCCTACCAGGACGCGATCGGGGCCGGGACCCTGGCCGACGTGGCCGAGTTCGTCCCCTTTGCGCTGGCCAACAACGCGGCGCGGCTGTACTCGCGCTTTGGCATGGTCAAGCGTCACCGGCCGATCTGCAACCTGGTCATCACCAACGTCCCCGGCCCCCAGCGCGATCTCTATGTCGCTCGTCATCGCCTGCTGTGCTCGATGGGAATGGCTCCGATCATCGACGGCATGGGCCTCATCATCACCGTGCTGAGCTATAACGGCGTGTTGTCGATAAGCCCGACCTCGTCGGCCGCGATCATGCCCGACATCGACGTGTTTGCCCGGCTCTTGCGCGAGCACGCCAACGCGCTGGAAATGGCGGTGCTCGAGCGGCACCCCCCGGCGACCGAGTCGGCCGGCGCGAACGGGCGTGCTGCGGACATCCCGGGGATGTTCGAGCAGCTACGGGGGCTGTTGGTCGCTCGCCCCGTCGAGGACTCACTGCCCGCCGGTACCTTCCAGTTCTGCGTTACGGGCTCCGCGCAGGGCCAGTGGACCGTGGTGCCCCGCGAGCGGACGGTCAGCGCCGGCGAGACCGCGAGCCCCGACGCCACGCTGACGATCCTTGATGAGGATCTCGTGAAGATCCTGCACGGAACGCTCGATCCGCAGATCGCGTTCGTTCAGGGCAAGCTGCGCGTGGAGGGAGAGATTGGCGACGCTATCGCGCTTTGTACCCTGCTGTCTGGTGGGGCGGCGGCACCGGGGCGGTAGCCGGGGCCGGCATCGAGATAGATGGAGCGCAGCCCTGCGGCAGCCAGCACGCAATAGGCGATGCGGCCCAGGGGCACCGCCGTGCCTGCCCATGGGCCCTGACGGCTCGGGTCCGGGCTGCGCGGACGATCTTCCGACCACACTCGAGTTTCACCGCGGGCTCTTGGGCTGCGCCCGAAAAAGCCTCAATGTCCTAGCAGCCATCCCCTCGCCCCCCGCCCGCGCTGGCGGCGTCTACGCCGCTCGACGCATGCTCCGAAGCGCGATCGAAGCGCGAAGCGCGACCTCACCACAGCGACGTACCGATGAGGTCACGCTCGTGCGATTCACCGCCAGTCGCCGTGGAGGTGATCACGGACGCCGTCGGCGTAGAGGACCGGAGCGAATCGCCGGGCCCGCTCGCGAGCTACCAGCCGCAGGTATTGTTGGGCGGATTGCCCCCGCCGAGCGGCCCTAACGAGTACCCCGTATCAGTGATACATCCCAGCTGATAATGGACTCCGTACACATCTGCGCGAAAGCTGTTGCAAGTATGCCACGTCCAGTTATCTGGCGCCAAGAAGTCGGTCCGCCAATGCCCTGGCGAGACGACACTGCACAGCTTGTGAGTGCCCGACAGCTTTGCCACTGAAGGACCGCTGGCGAGATCTAGCTCTTTGTCTTGAGCGTCCGCTTCTGGGTCCGTCGCATCGTCGTCGATCGAGTCCTGCGCTTCGTCTGGCATCTCCATGTCGGAATCGTCGACGATATCCGCTTCGATGTCCTCGGAATCAAAATTGTCCAGATTTTCGACATTGTCGCATCCGACGAGAGATCCTACGATCAAGAAGAGTGGAAGGAGCGTCCGAGAAGACGTCATGTTTCGGCTGTTGCGCATGTTTTCGTTTCCTGCTTTTTGTGACAGTTCGAGTTTGAGACAAGCTAAACAAAGGCGGTTGTACGCGCGATCTCGCGGGGAGGGAGAACGTGAGATCGAAGCCTTGCATTTCGAGGTGCGGCGCGGCGGGCATGCTGGGCGTATGACCGGCTCAAGGCCACGGGCGAGCACAATCCTCTGAGTGCATTCGGTTTCGTGGATCCAGGGGCAGCCTGATCGGTCGTGGGTTCAGGGGTCGTGCGAGCGGGTGCTGGTCACGGCTTGCTTGGACCTCACCAGAGCCGTCACTCGAGCAGCAGGGTTTGATTGCGTCATTTTCTCGAAATCCACCTCCAAGCCGAGCGCGGGCGCTCTGGGTCGCCCCCGCTCCATCGCCTCGCCCTATGCGTCTGCCTCGTCTCCTTCGCGTGCGGCGACGGCCTGCCCACCATCGATCTCGACAACCCGGGCAGCAGCAGCGGCAGCGTCCCCCTCACCGGCGCGCCCTCGACGGGGCTACCTCCGACGGGGCCACCTCCGACGGGGCCACCTCCGACGGGGCTACCTCCGACGGGGCCACCTCCGACGGGGGCTACCTCCGACGGGGCTATGGTGACCGAGGAGCAGATCGTGCTGGCCGCGATCGCTACCGATCTGGACACCGGCGACATCAACGACGACGGCGCCCTCGACATCGCGGTTGAACGAGATCACACATCGGACCGGCCGTCGAGTCCCTGACGAAAAGCGGATCGTCTCTCTAGAAGCTAGACTGGCTCCAGCCGGGGACAGCTTCCAGGTGAAAGGTCTGATCGTCGCCTCCGTGACATTGATGGATCTCCAGGTGCTGACCAGGCTGAGCGTTGCCTCCGGGAACATCCATGCAGTGCGTCCAGCCATTGTCCCGGTTCATGAAGTGGCCGTCGTTGGTGATCGCCCACTTTTCAGAGTTGCCTCCGTCACAGTCCCAGAGATGCATATCATCTCCGTTGTCTGCGCTTCCCGAGCTGAAATCCACGCAATATTGATTGTGTCCTTTGGGGCGCAGCTGTCCTTCGGCCGTGTAGACGAATTGCTGCGCATCGCTTGCATTGCAGTGTTCCAGGCGTAGCGTGCTTCCGTTGCTGTAGCCGTTGGCGACGGTGAGGCACAGGCTCGGGTCTTGGTGAGGCATGATGGAGAAATATCCGGGCAAACTCTGACTACGCCCCACGTGAACGATCGCATTCGACATCCAACTTGGGGCGGACGCAGGGTCGCTCACGTCGACGCTGATTTCGGAGACACCGTGGGCCATCGCTATCCAGCCGGCGGCGAAATCCGTGTTGCTGAAATCTCCCGCAGAACCCCACAGGTGCATCAATTGCTTGTACTCGGATGCTCGATTGGCCGTCACTTGGTAGTGATCACCAGCGGCGATATTTCCGCAGAAGAAGTTCTTGGAATTCTCTGCGGAAATCGAGTCGATCGCGCCGGAGAACTCTTCCGGGTCCGCTGCGTCGATATTCGGGCAAAGAATGCTGTTTAGGTTCGGACCACGGATCAAGTATGCGTTTTCCATTCGATTGTTGACATCGAGAGGTTGGCCGCCAGTAAGCACTACGATGATTCTGCCTTCGAGTGAGTCGACCGTGGGCCAGCCTACTTCCTTTAGGGTTTGTCGATAGTCGGACTGAAAGTGGGGCTGCAGATGGTCGAGTAGGTCCTGATAGCTGTAGAGGCGACCGCCCAAGTATTGGCCGATGAAGTGATCGAGATCGGCGACTTCGTCCGACTTCCAAGCATTGAGGGGATCCCAGCTGGCCTTCATGTCGACGTAGAGCATGAGGGGGCGAGTGTTCGGGTGAGCATCGAGCCAATCGAGAATGTCGGTGAGACAGTGTCCCAGTCGGTCGTTGTTTCCGGCGCTGCAATTGACATTGTGGGGATTCATGCCGTGAGTCACATAGGGGCCGAGATCGTGATTTTCCCAGTCTTCGCGATCGATGACATCCAATTCCAAGGAGCGAAAGCCCGCGTCTAGCCACGAGGTGAGCGTGGATCCGTAGTCGTAGCTATTGTGAGGCTGCAAATAATAGACCTCGTCTAGTCGCTCTGTACCCTGGATCTGCTCGGACATGAATGGTGGGCGGAATCTCCTTGCCACTGTCAGGTAGTTGTCATCCCATGTGGCGGGGTCGGAAGCTTCTAGCCAACGCACGAAGTAGGCACCTCGACCGCCCGCCGAATCCCAGGAAAACTCGAAGGGAGATCCTTGGGGGAGACAGAGGTAGTTGTCGAACCACGTATGTGGATCCGCAGATTCCAGAATCTGTGTGCATTGCATATTGGGGACCGAGCCGGCCGAGCTCCAGACCATCCCGATATCCTCTGATGCGCAGAAGTAGTTGTCCAACCAGGTATTCAGATCAGCGGGTTCGACGATTTGTACGCATACCATATCCGCGACCGGGCCGGCCGAGCTCCAAGCAAAGGACGTGCCGCTGACGGTCGTCTCTTGATCCGTGGGCACGAGTGAGCGGATTTCTTGCTTGAAGTCCTCTTCGTTCATCGGTCCACACCCCAGGATCGCTTGGGCTGCTAGAAGCGTCACGACCGCCCGTGGCAGACCAAAAC
Source organism: Myxococcota bacterium (assembly GCA_039194325.1). Lineage (GTDB taxonomy): Bacteria > Myxococcota_A > Polyangia > Nannocystales > Nannocystaceae > Paraliomyxa. Next base: position 7,505 of record JBCCWC010000116.1, on the reverse strand, counting down.
GGCTAAAACTCGTTTCGTTCTGAATCTTCATCGATTTCCCTTGTTTGACCTTATGATGGTTTTCAGTGAGCAACGGAAGGACAAGGTTGGCGATTCGGCGATTTTTTGCTTTTCCGAACTTCGCCGGAAGTTCATTTCTTGGCGTGTTGGCAGTTGGCTGCGAGTTTCTTCTTAGACCACCGCCGGAGCCGATCTTCCGGCCTTTCGTCACTGTGCGTGATGTGCGTAATGTGCGCGATGGCAACATTCACTCCCGAGCACCTCCTCGCGCGCCCCGATTCCGCGAAATTCCTAGTCAGGCTCTGGTGCTTGTGCTTGTGCGAAGCTCCCGTTGTTGGCGCGACCGACGGGGCCATTGTTAGGGTGGGGCCATGCGCCTGCCTCGATCCTCGTGCGCCCTGCTCCTCGGCTTGGTCGGCTGCGCCGGAGGAAGCTCCGCCACGTCGCGTGGCGGCGGCGAGGCGACGGGCACGGCCACGATCGTCACCGGCGGCCCGACGACGTCGAGCGCCACCGGCCCCGTGCCCGACGGGACTAGCTCGAACTCCGGCGGCACGACCGGTGAGACGGACTGCAACGGACCCGCGCCGGGCGGCACGCCGAGCTCGCCGGAGATCTGCGACGGGGTCGATCAGGATTGCGACGGACAGATCGACGAGGGCGTCCCCGGCGACGGTGACGGTTGCCAGGATCCCGGTGCCCCGCCCGACGCCGCCGAGATCGACGAGATCCACATCACCGTTCACACCGCGGACGCGGACTTTGCCAGCACCGATGATCCGATCGAGGTGTGCTTCCCTGGCATCGGCCTGTGCGCGGGGCTCAACGTGCCCGACTGGAACGATCGCGAGCGCAACCGCTGGGACGTGGTGCAGCTGTCGGGCAACGGCGCCAGCGTGAACGCCCTCGACCGCATGACGATCGAGGTGGTCAGCGGCACCGACCGCTGGGAGCCGGAGGGGTTCGAGGTCGTCGTCGATGGGACGCCGGTGTTCTGCCGCGACGACCTGGACGTTTTGTTGGGCACCGAGGGTGGCGCCGAGATCCCCCTTTGGGAGGATCCCGAGGGCTTCGCCATGCACTGCAACACCGTGTGGCCCGCGGTGCTCACCCACGGCCCGATGGTGGGCTCGGTCTCCGACACCTCGGCGCGGATCTGGTACCGCACGGACGCCACGCGGCGCACCCTGCTGCGGATCGCCCGGGACGCGGCGGATCTACCGGCCGCGCCCGTCGTCGACTACGGCTACCCCCGCTACCAGGACGACTTCGCGGAGACGGTCGAGGTCCAGGGGCTGGAGCCGGACACGAGGTATGCGTTCGATCTGGAGATCGAGGGCGAGCGCTTCGGGCCGTGGACGCTACACACCGCCCCGCCAAAGGGCGCGGCCGCGAGCTGGAGCCTGGCGTTCGGCTCGTGCGCGGGAGACGACGCGCAGCCGATCTTCAGCGCGATCCGGGCTTGGGAGCCCGACGCCTTCTTCTTCATCGGCGACAATCACTACGCCAACTCCTCGGATCTCTCCGCACTGCGGCAGCACTACCGCTGGGTACGGGAGCGGACCGCCCGCGGGCAGCTGCTGCACGAGGCGTCCATCGCCGCCACCTGGGACGATCATGACTACGTCGGCAACAACACCGACGGCACGGAGCCGGGCCGGGCCGTGGCCCTCGAGGTCTTCCGCGAGTACTGGGCCAACCCCTCCTACGGCACCGATGCGACGCCCGGGGTCTTCACGCGCTACGCCTACGCCGACGTCGACGTGTTCATCCTCGATGATCGCTACTACCGCGGGCTCGACGACTCGATCACCGGCGAGCCCCAGGAGCAGTGGCTGCTCGACGGACTTTCGGCTTCCACCGCCACCTTCAAGCTGGTGGTCTCCGGCAGCCAGTTCACCCTGGAGGGCTCTGGGGACTCGTGGGCCGCGTTCCCGGAGGCCCAGACCCGCCTGCGCACGCACATCGCCGACGGCGACATCGATGGGGTCGTGCTGCTGTCCGGGGACGTCCACCGCTCCGAGTTTCGGCTGCTCCCGGGGGCCAAGGGCGGCTATCCCCTGCCCGAGCTGACGTCGTCCCCGCTGGCTCGGTCCAACAGCTCCTGCGATCCGACGGACACCGAGCTGCTCCAGTGCTTCGATGACGGCGACTTCTTCGTGGGTGTGGTCATCGATTCCACCCGGCCCGATCCCCTGCTGACGGCCACGATCTTCGACGTGGGCGGCACGCCGCTGGCCAGCTGGGAGATCGCGCGCTCCGACCTCGAGTAGACGATCGTCCAATGGGGAGGAGCTGCTCACCGAGGCACTCATCGGCCTACGATGAGCCCTTGCGGAGAGTCGGCGACGGTTGGCTTCGAGCGAGGTTGCAGGCCGCGCGTTCAAGTATCCGCCTGCTCATCTGCCGGAATGGGGCAGTTGGTGCAGATGCGATTGTCGCAGAGGCGACACAGCGTGCGGCGTTCGGTCACTGTCGTCTCCATGGAAGACAGCATTTTGTGCAGCAGCGCCGCAAGGGTCTCTTGCTCCACACCAGTCAGCGGGGTCAGCAGCGGCCGGATGGCGGCCAGACGTCCCTTCAGGAGTTCCTCGCGGACAGCCATGCCTCGCTCGCTGAGGTAGAGGGCGATCGCTCGTTTATCTCGCCCCTTGCGACGCTCAACGAGGCCATCGGTGACCAGCCGGTCGACCAGGCGCACGGTACCCGGGTGGGACAAGCCGAGAATGTGTCGCAGCTGATCGTTGGAGGGACCGAACGCGTATCCGATGACCACCAGGGCCGCGGGGGTTTCACCGCCGTGACGAAGGATGTCACGCGCCGTGTCTGCGATGCGACCGGCGACGGCAAGCCCGACGACGCCGAGCAGATTGGCGGTGCGGTCGATCATCGGTAGTAGTTTATGTGCGTAGCGCACGAATTTCAATTTGACAATATGTGCGCAGCGCACATATTGGAGGCGAGGCGAGGCGAGGCGAGGCGAGGCGAGGCGAGGCGAGGCGAGGCGAGGCGTGGCGTGGCGGTGGCCTCATGGCGTCGCCACGGGTCGGCGGGCGCCAACCCGAATTGAATGTGACCAGGGCGGAGAGAAATACATGTCAGATACGATACGTACGAGTAGGTCTGTTGGCGCGGGACTTCGTGCCGCGACCGCGGTTGTTGGTGGTGGCAATGCTCATGCCCACGAAGCGAGCGCCGGCGGCGTGACACTCAGTGCCGCCGGCTGGGACGCGAACAGTCCTCCCGAGTTGGAGTTCTTGTTTGAGGCGCGTGTCCAGCTTCACCTTCCGCCGATGGACGTGGGGCCGATACCCGAAGGAAATCGCCTCATCTTTCTCGTAAAGGGCGGCACGTTCGAGGGGCCGCACCTGCGCGGGCGCGTTGTGCCAGACGCAGGTGCGGACTGGGTGCGCCTCCGGCCAGATGGGACGGGAGTCCTCGATGTACGTTTCTGCCTGGAGACACACGACAATGCGTTGCTCTATGCTCACTGGCAAGGGCGGTTCTGGTCGGCGCCGGCGGATGCCGAGTACGCGATCGATTTTCAAAAATCGGACGACTCCGCAGGTGCATGGCGCTACTACTTCCGCGCGGCTCCGCAATTCGAGACCGGTGATCCCCGCTATGCATGGCTCAATGACATCATCGCCGTGACCAAATCCCGAACAGGCGATGGCGGTCCCATCCATCGCGTTTTTGCGGTGAAGTGATGCTTTGACGGCGCGTTTCAGGGGCTCTGCGCACCTGACCGCCAGCGACCGCCGGCCGAGGGACCTCCACCCCGGTCAGAACAGTCGGTCGCGCCACGAGTGGACGAGCCCGGTCGAAGGCCGCGAGTGCGAAGTCGGCTGGTCGCCGTCTACATGGGGCGAAATCCTCGTGTGGGCCACTCGCGAATGAACGTCATTCGAACGAATACGTAGCGATCGTGCGCCGACGAGGACGTCGTGCCCGTATACTTCGCCCGTGAGGCGGGTTGTCGGAATCTTGGGTGGTTTGTTCCTCTACGCGTCGGCTGGGACCGCCCAGGCCGCACCAAGGGAGCACGTGCTGCCGGAGCGCAACGCCGACCGGGCGACGCGTGCGAGCACCTGGACCGCCGCGGGGGCGTGGCTTCGGTCGCCGGCTACCCGCGGCACCGGCAGCAGCTACCGCGTGGCTGCGATGGCGTCGGTTCTGGGCAGTCGCACGGTGCCGCTGCAGGCACGTGGCGTACATGCGAACGCCACCGGAGCCTGCACGCCCGGACCCGATGCTGGGCCGTGGACCGACATGGAAGAGACGTTCACCGGGAGCGAGCTGCGGGTCGCCGTGGTCGATCTCGACGCGACATTCGAGTGCGCGCAGCTCCGGATCGCGGCGAACGACGATGCGGTCGTCGGCAATCTGCAGTGGGAGCTGCTCGAGCCGGCGTACCCCGACGTGGGCGCGGCATCCCGCTCACTGGCCACGCGGCCCACCCCGTACTACGCCCTGTCGTCCGAGCTCGAGACGATCGGCGTGATCAGTCGCGAAGCATGGGGCGCGCGGGACACGATGTGCGTCACGCCCGAGGACGACTGGTATCGCATGGCGATCCATCACACCGCCGGGCCGCAGACCGCGAACGGCTCGGTGATCGAGCGGCTGCAGGGCACGCAGGCCTACGCGATGGACAGCGGTGGGTTTTGCGACATCCCATACCAGATGCTCGTCGGCTTCGACGGCACGCTCTACGAAGGGCGCGAGCTCACGCTGCTCAGCGGCGCGACCGGGGGGGGCAACAATCCGGGCAACCTCGCGGTTTGCTTTATCGGCTGCTACCACACGCCCGATTCGGATTGCGTGGGCGGTCAGGGACACGAGCCGACCGACGCGATGATGCGGCGGGGCCAGCTGCTCGTGCAGACGCTGGCCGTGCTCGAGGAGATCCCGACCACCGAGGACGCGATTCGTGGTCATCGCGACTGGCCCGGCAACTCCACGGCGTGCCCCGGGGCACTGCTTCATCCGCGCTTGGGTGAGCTTCGGGATGGGCTGACCTGGTTCTCCGCGACCGAGGTGGATCGCTCCTGGGACGACGGTGAGGTGGAGGTGCCCGTGGGTGTCTCCACCGCGCTTTGGATCGACCTCGAGAACACCGGCGGTCTCCCGTGGTTGCCCGGGGAAACCTTCCTCGCCCCCACCGCGCCTCGCGATGAAGCCTCGCCCCTGTACGACGCCTCGTGGCCGAGCACGACGCGTGCGGCCACTGTCGAGGCGACGGTCGAGCCCGGCGATGTCGGACGGTTCGTGCTCAACGTCTCACTGGACCAAGAGGGCCCGGTCACGCAGACCTTCGGCCTCGTGCACGAGGGGATCACGTGGTTTGCCGATCCACCGTGGGGCGGCGGCCCGGCTGACGAGGCCGTGGAGCTCACGGTGCGCGGCGTTGGAGCGGGCCCAGGCGACGATGGCACCACGGGCGGAGACTCGACCGGTCTCGCCGACGACACGGGCGGAGACGACGAGCTCCCCGGCGGTACGATGGGCAGCGGCGGCGACGAGACGGGCGCCGGCACGAACAGCCTCCCGCTGCCTCCGGCGACTGAGGACGATGCAGGCGGGTGCGGCTGCCGGTCGACTCCAGGTGGTGCACCGTGGGGTCTGGCGTGGCTCGTGGTGCTGCTCGCGGCGCGACGACGGCAACGCGCATGATCGCGACCGCTGAGCTTGGTGTGATGCCGTGGGCTCGGTGGTGAAGTCTCGGCATGTGCCGTGGTCGACTTGAGTGCTCGCGTGGTAGGTCGCGATTCCCACACGGTGGCGCGATAGCATCCGCTTCGGCACACCTACGCCTCGTACTTGGTGATGCGCGGCGTGACCTTGACGGCGGTCAAGGAGCTACTTGGTCACGCGTCACTCGACATGACGATGAGGTACGCAAACCTCTCTCCGAGTGCCCGAAAAGCGGCAGTCGCGCTTCTCGAAGGGGCACTGGAGGGGCACTAGAGGGGCATTAAGCGAGATTCTGGTGGCGTAAATAGCTGGAATTATGAGACTATATCAGCGGAGACATACAGGAGTCGAACTTGCCCGCCGCCACCATGAGGAAGCCGCGGCGTAGAGCTAGACTGACTCAGTGTCGACCATATCGACGGCCAGCGTGCTCGAACGTGTCCTCGCGAGTACCGATCCACAGCTCGTCGCCGCCGCGGACGAGGTCGATGTCTCGCTGTTGTGGTGGTCGCTCGGTTTGACCCCGCTCGAGCGATTGCGGGCCTGCACGCGGACAGCCAGCACGCTGGAGCGGTTGCGACGTGGGCTCGACTCCCATTGATCTCGAGGGATTGCTGCGAGCTCTACTCGAGCCGGGAGTCTCATTCATCATCGTTGGAGGCGTCGCTGCTGTGCTGCACGGTGCTCCTACGACGACGTTCGATCTCGACATCGTTCCAGAACAATCGGAGGCCAACCTCGACCGGCTGATGAACACCCTGCGAGCGCTCGGGACGCTGGTCCGTGATCCAGCCGGTAGGCGTATCGAGCCGAGTCCAGCCGCTTTGCGCGGGCGTGGCCAGCTCCATTGATGACCGACCTTGGACCTCTGGATGTCCTGTGCAGTCTTCACGACGGGCGAGGCTTCGAGGAGTTGGGACCATCGACGGTGATGCTCGACGCTGATGGACTGCAGCTTCGGATTCTCGACCTCCCCACTCTGATCGATATCAAACAGAGCACCGGGCGGGCACGCGACCGGATGGTCGTGCCCTTGCTGCTAGCGCTCCTGCGCGAGCGAGGAGCGCCAGACTGAGGACCACCGCCTCGAGTAGGTGACCGGCGTTCTTTGCACCTTGACGATGAGAGCCCCGCGGCTGGCGTCGTCGGTCTCGCGGATGAGGACGGTGCCATCGGCGGAGTACTCGGTGGACTTGAGCTTTCGCACGGTCTCGGTCGAGGGCAAGAGCTCGAAGTCGTCCTGGAGATTGAGGGCGAGCGCTTCGGTGTCAAGGACCGGCCTCGGTGACCGCCCCGAGTTCGGCAAAAGTGATCGCCGAGATCGGTCCGCATGGGTTGTCGCAAACCGGCGCTGACTGGCTCTGCAAAATCGACATCCAGCTCGGCAAGAGTGATCCACGGTGGGGTCCCGGGATTCGATCCAGATGTTCAGGTTCAGGCGGCTCTCTTCTTGCTCGTCCCTCGGGGTGGGTTCCGATACGAGTGGCCGGTGATCTCGAGGACATGGGCGTGATGGAGGAGGCGATCGATCGCAGCGTTCGCCAGGAGTTCGTCCTTGAAGAGCGGCGCCCATTCACCAATCGACCGGTTGGACGTGATGATCGTGGATGCCTGCTCGTACCTGCGTCGGATCACCTCGTATAGATCGATGGGCTCTTCCCCCGTCAGGGGTCGCAGCCCTAGATCGTCGATGATCAGCAGCTCGGCGGAAGTAAAGCGCAGCAGCTTGCGGTCGTAGGTGGCGTCTGCCCGCGACGCCCGCAGCTGGGTCAGCATCCCGTGCGACGACGTGTAGACGACGTTGTGCC
>JBCCWC010000115.1:0-45275 GCA_039194325.1 Myxococcota bacterium | reverse complement strand
TTACGCGAGAGCTGGACCTCGGGGATCAGGGCGCAGACGAGCCTTCCCGATCGGTTGTGGAGTTGCAGGACGAGATCAGCGTCGAGATCGGGGAGTTGGCTGTAGTTGCGTTCGTCGGGTCGAAAGCGGGTGCCACGCAGCTCCACGGCGCCGATCTCGTCCTGCAAAAACGGGATCAGCATCTCGGGATTGTTGCGAATTAGATCGACGAGGACTTCGTGCAGCATCGAGGGCATGGGCGGATGTAATGCGGCTGGCGTGCCATGACGCGAGGAAGTGATTTCGAGGGGTTGGTCGTTCGAATTTTGGCAATGGCCCACCAGTGGGCCGACCGGGTGCCAGCCAGTGGGCCACTCCTTGCGCGGGTTCGTGCGGTGGGGTGTTGCGCTCAGGTGTGCACCTGGGCGCGATGGAGATTGCGGTCACGCTGGGGCCGATTGGCCCTGTTGACGCGGGGACGCCTACCCCACACATGCTCGACGGCGTTGGGGACAACGAGTGCCAGAGCGGGTTGTGGCAGAACGGGCCAATCATGGCTCATCCGTGCCCACTGGCCGGAGAAATCGATGGGGCGCAATTTGAGGGATCAGAGTCCGGTGGGCCGGGATCTATAGGTCAATCGTGGACCTACGCGACTTTGAGTGGAGCACATCGTCGGAGCCTGGACCCAAGGGGGTCAAGGGAACCGAGGGGCCGGAGGGAGCCGAGCAGCCGCCGTCGGATACAGCGGACCGGCATATGGCGCAGATGCTGGCCAGGCTGCCCCGAGGGGGTGGGCCGGCCGGGGGGTCAGCGGGTATGTGCGCCGAGGAGCCCACTGCGGTGTCTGTGGGCACGGCCGCCGACGAAGAGGCTATGCAAGCATCCTCCGATACGGCGGACCGGCATATGGCGCAGATGCTGGCCAGGCTGCCCCAAGGGGGTGGGCCGGCCGGGGGGTCGCCCGCAGGGGCACTAGGCACAGCAGTCGCCGACGACCCCTCCGCGGTGTCTCAGAGCCCAACAGGCGACAAGAACCTCTCCGCAGCGCCCGCCAGCCCAGCCGCTGCTAACCGGCTAGTCGACCGACCCAGCACCCTTGACGACAACGCAGCCCCCCACGCCAACCGCCCCCATAACCGCTCCCGCGAGCCCGACATCAGTTCTTGGAGCCCACCCTTCCAAGACCTCTTCGACACCACCCAAAAGCCCGCCTTCGAGCCCGGGCAGTCCATCGATCGATACATCGTCCTCGAAGAACTCGGCGCCGGTGCTATGGGCGCCGTGCTCAAGGCCTACGACGCGCAGCTCGACCGAGCCATCGCGATCAAGCTGCTGCTTCACGAGGGCAACGAAGACGACACCGCTCGATTTCAGCGAGAAGCCCAGGCGCTTGCCAAGCTCTCGCACTCTAACGTGATCCAGGTGCACGACGTCGGTGAGATCGACGGGCAGACCTTCATCGCCATGGAACTGGTCAAGGGCCAGACCCTGCGGGAGTGGATGGAGGAGCCCGAGCAACCCCGACCGTGGCGAGAGTGCCTCAACGTCTATGTGCAAGCCGGCGCAGGCTTGGCCGCTGCCCACGACGCCGGGCTCATCCACCGCGACTTCAAGCCCGACAACGCGATCATCGACGCCAAGGGCCAGGTGCGCGTGCTCGACTTCGGCATGGCCCGGCGGACCCAGGGCACCACAAACGCGCAACCTGAGCTCCACGACGACCGCCCCGCCGATCTCGCGGCCCACGACCTCGCGTTGGAAGCTTCGATCACCAACCCGGGCACGATCATGGGCACCCCGCTCTATATGCCTCCGGAGCAGTGGAGGGGGGAGGAAGCCGGTCCCCATAGTGATCAGTTCAGCTTTTGCGTCGCGCTCTACGAGGCCCTCTATGGCATGCGCCCGTTTGCCGGCAAGACGATCTACGAGTTGATGGATACGATCGCCGAAGGTCGGATCCAACTACTCGATCCGAAGGGGTCAGCGGTTCCCTCCCGCGTGCGCAACGTGGTCCTGCGTGGGCTGTCCCCCGATCGCGAGCAGCGGTGGCCCTCGATGGACGACCTGCTCGCCGAGCTTCGTCGGCTCGCAGCGCCTCCCGGTCGTCGCTATATCGCGCGCGCCCTCGCGGTTGGGCTGGCTGCGATGGCGGGAAGCGCTGGGTTTTTGGGCTACTTGGAGATGAAGGACCGCTGCACCGGTGCTCCCGCCCAGATGGAGGGCATCTGGGACGACGATCGTCGGCAGGCGGTCGAGGCCGCTATCCTGGGCACCGAGGTCTCCTATGCTCCGGGCACCTGGACGCGCGTAGAAGAGCGACTCGACGACTACGTCAATGCCTGGACGGATAAGCACACCGAGGTCTGCGAGGCCACCAGCGTGCGCGGCGAGCAACCCCAGGAGGCTTTGCGCTTGCGCATGCAGTGCCTCAGTAAGCGCCGCTCGTCGCTCCGCGCCTCGGTCGACCAGCTGGCCGACGCGAATGCCGAGACGGTGGAGAACGCCGTCAAGCTCGTCACCGGCTTGCCCACCCTGACCCTCTGTGACGACCTCGAACGCCTAGAACAGCAAGACCAGCGCATGCCCCCACCCGAGGACCCCGACGTCGCTGCCGAGGTCGAGACGCTGCGGGAGCGGCTGGCCGATATCGCAGCGATGCAGGAGGCTGGCCGATACGCCGAGGCTCTCGAAAAGGTCGAGCCGGTGATGCAGCGCGCTACGGCGCTGGATTATCCGCCGTTGATCGCCGAGGCCCAGTACCGGCGGGGCAAGCTACGCGAAAAGAACGGCCAATACACCGAAGCCGAGGAGGACCTGCGGCAGGCGCACGCACTCGCGGTCGAGCATTACCACGACAAGCTCGCCCTCGACACAGCCCAACCTCTGACTTTCGTAGTAGGAGAGCTACTCGCGCGGCATGCCGAGGGCCGACAGTGGAGTCAGATGGTGGCCCTGCCCTTGGCACAGCGCAGTGGAGAACCACTCGAATTGGCTTATAGTCTGTATACGCTAGGGGCGGTATATGTTAGTCAGGGGGACTATGAGAACGCGATATCTTGCCACAAGCGCGCGCTGGCGATACGCGATAAAATGTTGGAGGACGATCATCCCGACATAGCCGGCAGCCTAAACAGTCTTGGTATTATACTCGAAGCAAAAGGGGATTTAGGTAATGCCAAGCATTATCTTCAGCGCGCCATCGTGATTCGTAAGAAGGCGTTTGGTCCCGATCATCCCAGTGTGGCCAGTGGGCTGTCCAACTTGGGCCATTCATTCTTCCTTGAAGGAAATAACGATAGCGCAAAGAGCTACTATCGGCGCGCACTGGCGATATGGGAGAAAGCTCTGGGGTCCGCTCATCCTGATGTCGCCATGGGTTTAAGCAGCATGGGTAATGTCTTTTTTCGCGAAGGAGATTACAAAAGCGCAAAAGTCTACCACCAGCGTGCCTTGGTCATTCGAGAAAAGGCGCTGGGGCGTGAGCATCCCAAGGTGGCCGCGAGTCTTCTAAGTTTGGGTAATGTATTTGGTCGCGACGGGGACTATAAGAGTGCCAGTTCTTACCATAGGCGTGCGCTGGCGATCTCTGAGAAAGTGCTGGAGGCTGGTCATCCTAATATTGCTACGTGCCTCATGAATTTGGGTATTGCACTTACCCGCGAAGGGGACTATAGGAATGCAGTGTTTTACCATAAACGTGCGCTGCTGATGCTCGAGAAGACACTAGGGGGCGAGCATTCTGACGTGGCTACAAGTCTAGACAATCTGGGAGTTGCGCTGTATAATCAAGGGGACTTGGGAAAGGCCAGGGCTCACCATGAGCGCGCGCTGGCGATACGGGAGAAGACGCAAAGCGCAGATAACCCCGATATCGCAGCAACTCTGACCAATCTTGGCCTTGTATTCGAAAAGCAAGGGGGCTACGATGGTGCCAAAGCTCACTACGAACGTGCGCTGGCGATACGGGAGAGAGCGCAAGGGCCCGATCATCCCGATGTGGCCGATGTTCTAATCAACTTGGGCTATTGGTTTGCTCGTCGAGGAGATTATGAGAATGCTAACCTGCACTATCAACGGACCCTGGAGATATGGGAGAAAGCGTTGGGTCTCAACCATCCATATGTGGCTGAATCGCTAGTGAGGCTCGCTGAAGTAGCTTTGAAGATAGGCGATCTTGAGTCCGCCCAGGCACATGCCGAGCGCGCTGTCTCGATTCATGAGATGGCCGCCACAGCACCTGAACTGCTCGCTGAGGCCCACTTCGTGCTCGCCCAGGCCCTGTGGAGCAAGCGCCACGAGCGACCACAAGCTCGTGCACTCGCCGAGCAAGCCCGAGAGGCGTTAGCCGCCTCCGAGAGCCCCGGTGAATCAGAAGTTGACCTCGACGACGTCAACACCTGGCTCGCCACCCATCGCGTCAAGTAGACCCACCCCACCACCGACGAACCGCCAAACTTCACGACCATCGAACCGTCTCGCCATCGTACAACGCGACCACCGTGCCCCAACTGCTTGCCGAGGCATGCTTCGTGCTCGCCCAAGCCCTGTGGGTCAAGCGTCACAAGCGACCACGACCCCGCGTACTCGCCGAGTAAGCCCGGGAGGCATTGGCCGCCGCCCAATGCCCCGGCGAATCCAACTTCGACTTCGCCGACCTCAACGCCTTGCTCGCCACCCACCGCGTCAAGTAGACCCGCCCACCCCCACGACCGAACTCGACAACCACCGAACTCGACCACCACCGGCCCATTTAGTCATCCCACAACGTGACCTGGGTCACCGGACTCGATGGGCATCATGAGCACAGCCCCAGAATGCGCGATAGACATTGCGTTGGAGCCGTGAACTGTCGTGCCGGTCAGCCGGTCACTGGAACTCGGGCGATGGCCTCTATAGTATGGGCGCAGCAAGCCCTGAGAGGCGTCCAGATGCGAGCTCGAGGGTTGACCCGCGTAGCGTGGAGGGGGCCCGACGACGCGCAGGCGGCGACTATGCGGTACTTCAAGCAGCAGGAGACTTCATCGCCGGCAAGCATCGGCGGGGAGGGCTCCACGCGTTGAACAGGGCCAATCCGTCTCCGCTCATAGGCCGATTGCCAGACGAGCAACATAAGGGCTCCGCCGACTGAACATCTCGATATATCTCCGCTGCAAATACCTGACGACTTTGCTGTCTGTGTTCCCGAGGGGATTGCTAAGAGTTGGGTGACTTGGTTCTGCTCAACAATAAGCTCGTATTAATTCGCTGTGAGCCGTTGACGGTGTCTTCATCAGCACTATAGTCAGTCATCGACAGTCCAATCGGAGTTCACAACATGCACGACTTCAATCTCAACGAGTTCCACCATCGCTACGTCTTCTGCCTCGATGCTGACGATCGCATCCATCCGATCCCCGCATACCAATACGATCGCCTCCAAGCTGGCTACCCCGACGCGGCTATCTCCCAGCTGGCTGGACAACGCGTTCGATTCGCGACCTTCCACGTCGCCCACCGCTCCGATCCCATGCGGATCGCCGATGAGCTCTTCCACGTGCTGCCGCTCGACGCCGAGGGCAACGTCGACGCGCAGCAGGACTACGACGCACTCCAAGCCGACGTCGACCGCCTCGAAGCCAACGACTACGAACTACTTGAGGAGACCGAGCCCACCGACATCACCGACACCGACACCACTGGCACCGTCAACAACACCGAGCCCACCGACACCAGCGAGTCTCTGACCTCCTGGGTGCCCGATCCCTTCACCCACCGCCGCCTCATCGCGGCTCTACTCGATGCCCACGAGCAGCCCTGGACCTCGTGGTGGCCGCAAAACCCCGGTCGTGCGGCTTGATGCCAACGGCAGCCCCCGCCGCGCGCGCTGTGTCGACTGCGGAACCGCACGGAGCAATCCATAGGGCAGGATCCGCAGGGCTGGACCCGCGATCCGCAGGCCGGCTCCGCGGTCCGCTGGGACGATTCAGCGCCAGCGCGATGCTCGCATTCCTCCCCACGTTTGTTCCAGAAGGCTTCGAGTCGGGCGACGACCATTCCAATGCCCGCGATGGGGCAGCCGACCCCTCCGGCGAGCAGTCGAATGCCCTCTGTGCCGCGTCCAGCCGCTCCGCAGCCCTGGTCAATGGCCACTCGTCCGGTCGTGCTCGGCCCGGCGAGCATTCCGATGCACGATTTTTCGATTGGGAGCGGTCCGGCGAGCTTCTCGAGACCCGCCATTCCGCGCCCAGCCGCTCCGCAGCGTTGGCCAATGGCCGATTTTTCGGTCGCGAGCGGCCCGACGAGCATTCCGATGCGCGATTTTTCGATCGCGAGCGGCCCGGCGCGCATTCCGATGCGCGATTTTTCGATGGGGAGCGGCGCTTCGAGCATTTCCGTGCTCATTGTTTCGCTCGGGAGCGGCCTGGCGAGCGTTCCGATCTCCGCCGAGCCGCCCGTGATCGGTTTGGCGGTCATTCGGCAGGTCGACGACCGATGCGTTCGAAAACCAGCGCTTCCCGAACCTTGAAACTCGCGCCCCCGATCGGCCCGGGTCGGGAAAGCCTCCGGTTTGCGGGCCTTGGCCGAGCCCCTACACTGCCGCGGATGCACGTGTTCGACTACCTGGATCTCTATGTCTTCCCCACGGGTCGTCGCGCCTTTGCGCAGCGACAGATCGCCCAGCGAGCCGGCGCGCGGGGGTTGACCACCATTGCCAGTCACGCCGAGGCTGCGGTGGCGCACGAGGAGCAGACCTTGCAGCTCGAGCTCCAGCGCAAGTCGGCCGGTACTTCGGCCGCGCGCTTCAGCCCCGAGACGCTCAAGCTCGACAATGTGCTCGACAAGAAGATCACCGGGCTCGACGGATTCCTCGATTCGCAGGAGCGCCTTTATGGTGAGGACAGCGAGCCCGGCCAGGCCGCCGCGACGATCCGCCGGGCGATCTTGGCGGACGGTGCGGCTGCGATCACCCAGCTGAGCTTCGAGCAGCAGAGCGAAGCGGTCGACGCCATGCTCACACGCCTCGACCAGGAGGATCTGGCCGATTCGCTCGCACTGGTCGCTGGACTCACCGCACACATCGAGCAGGTACGCGATTGCCATGCGGCCTATCGAGACGCCCTGAGCAAAGACGTGGCTCGCGGGCCCAACCGCGAGCAACTGCGCACCATGCAGACCCAGGGGCAAGAATTGCTGGCGCAGAGCGTGGTCCTCGTCTTGGCCCACCACATCGCGAGCCAAGACCTCGAGATCACCCGCGAGCTGCTCGCGCCGATCGATCGGCAGAGCGAGGCGATCCGTAATGCCCGACGCCGACGCCGACGGCCCACCGATGTCGATCCGACCACTGGCGAAGATGTCGAGCTCCCCGAGCCCACGCTGACCGACGGGCCGGGTAACGCGTAGGGGCGGCCGGAGGATCCAGCCGGCATGCCGGGGTACCTTCGCGCAGTGCGACCGTGCTGCTGCCCCCCCCACAGGTCTGGACGCACCGTGATTCCGATCCGAAGACTCGGCGCTCCATCTGAGACCATCACATGCAGGAAAAGTCAGGCGGCTTGGCGTTGGCGCTGCCCGTTGCCTACTCGTCTTCCATGCCCACCCATTCGACGAGCAGTCGGTTGACGCCTCCGAGATCTATGAGTTCGTCGTCCCGCTCCTCGACCTCGAACTCGCCCCGCAGATAGAGGCTCCCGGAGATCGTGGTGAGTTGGTCCGGCGAGAGCGGATAGACGTTGTAGAACAAGGGCAGCCAGTAGCTTATGTTGTCAAAGGGCATCGGAGGGTTGGGGTTCGGGGAGAGCTCGAGCGTTTGGATAAGGCCGACGGCCTCGGCATCGATCTCCACCATGACGTTCGCGGTCGCGACCTGGAACGAGGCGACCGCCTCCCAGGTCTCCTCCAGGACGCCATCGTCCGTGGTCATGGTGATCGTGGCGTCGAAGTCGAGCGTTGCTGGGCAGGCGAGCGCGAGGTCTCCCTCGGCCCCCGGGACCCGGCGGTAGACGGTCCTGTTCTCGTAGCTCAAGGTGGACGAAAAGCCGGTCGTCCCTTTGCTGGGGTTCATCCGGGCCCAGTCCCCGCCGCCATTCCAAGTGAGCGTGCCGGCAAGCGGCAGCGTCAGCTGCTCGAGCACCTTGTGGGGCTGCAGGTCGTAGCTGAGGTCTCCGCCCCACGGGCCCAGCGAGTAGTCCAGGGGGACTTCCTCCTCCAACCAATTGCACACGGAGTTCGGTTCCCCCTCCTCACGACAGCCAGCACTCACCAGAACACTGGCGAGCAGGAGGTAGCGAGCCGCGCTACTTTGCGACATCCGGGACCGGGTCGACCTGCTAAGTGCGGCCCGGGGCCCGCGAGAACCAGCTGAGCTACTCTGTGACCTCTGGCACCGGGTAGACCTGCTCGGCGTGGCCCGAAACCAGCGAGACCCTGGCGATCTTCTGGCGGCTGACGACCTCAGACCCCGGGTCATCCCCAAATCGTAGGCTGTAGTTGATGATCAGGCAAGGCGGGCTCGCGACGCTGTCTTCCAAGGGACCAAGCAACACTCCCACACGCTCGCGCTCCACATCACCCGCGAGCTGCTCGCGCCGATCGATCGGCAGAGCGAGGCGATCCGTAATGCTCGACGCCGACGCCGACGGCCCACCGATGTCGATCCGACCACCGGCGAAGACGTCGATCTCCCCGAGCTCGCGCTGGCCTACGGCCCGAGTGATGCGTAGGGCCGGCAGCTGGTCGCGTCTTCGCGGTCCCGTTCGTCCGCCTGACGGTCGGGTGTGCGAGTGTCCACGCCGCTTGTCGAAGTAACCTCGCCTCGAACCCCGGCTTGCGAGCCTCGCGGCCAAGAAGCGCTGGGTGACGCCGCTCGTGGCCGCTGATCGAACGTACGGTCAGGCCGCAACGGGTGGCAGCTCGTAGCAGCTCTATTTCGCGCAGTCTTGTCTTGAGTGGGTCATTGCAGGTGTAAGGCTGGTTGTTGAACGCTGCTTTGATGGGGTCGATGGAGCAATTCTTGGCTCGTCCGGGGCATTACTCATTCGAATGTGGCGAAACGCAATCAGCAACCTCGAAACCCGTACGTGCGCAATTGGGGAGTGGCTCCGAGTGGGAGCCGCAAGGAGGTGAATATGGCGTCGGATGCAGACCCCTTGATTTCGGCAGGAAGACGAAACGACGCGGGGCGTGGTCCTGTCAGTCGAGTTTCCGACACGGTGAATCAGCACATGGCTCGGTTCCTCCGCGATATGCCCGAGGGTTGCCGGTCGCATGCGCGGGCGTCGGCACCGACCGTCGAGGAGTCGCCTGGAAAGCTCGACGACCGAGGGCTGGAGGATGGACAGCAGGAGAGGCGCAAGCAGGAGGGCGGACAGCAGGAGAAGCAAGAGCTCGACACGGTGGAGCGTAAGATGGCAAGACTGTTTCGAGAACCGGAGGAGCTGATGTGGGACGATGATTCTTCTGCGATGGTCGATCGGGTATTGAGCGCCGTATCTCCCGTACTGCCCGTGCGTGGTCGGACTCTCGGGCGCTACCTCTTGTTCGGCGAGTTGGGCAGCGGTGGCATGGGCATGGTGCTCAAGGCTTACGATGAGTCGCTCGACCGGGCCGTGGCCATCAAGCTGTTGCACTCCGAGGCCGCCGAGCGCCACACCGAACGGCTACGTCGCGAGGCCCAGGCGCTGGCCAAGCTCTCCCATCCCAATGTCGTGCAGGTCTACGAGGTGGGGCAGCAAGGCGAGCAATGGTTCATCGCCATGGAACTGGTTCGCGGGCAGACGTTGCGGGAGTGGCAACAGACGCCGCGGGGGTGGCGGGAATGTGTGGAGATCTATCTGCAAGCGGGTGCCGGGCTGGTCGCTGCACATCGGGCAGGGCTCGTGCATCGCGATTTCAAGCCGGATAATTGCATCGTTGACAAGGCCGGGCGGCCGCGGGTGCTGGACTTTGGGCTGGTTGGCGGGGACGCAGAGCTAGCGCTCGACGTGACCTCGGAGGAGATCGAAGCGATCGGACTCGGTGGAGGGGCGCTTGAGTTGTCGCTGACGGAATCCGGCACGGTGCTCGGGACGCCGGCATATATGCCTCCCGAGCAGATGCGAGGCGAAGGGGCCGATGCTCGTAGCGATCAGTTCAGCTTCTGCGTGTCGCTCTACGAAGCTATCTACGGCGAGCGGCCCTTCGAGGGGGTCACGATGCCAAGGTTGCTAGAGGCCGTGTCTCTCGGGGCGGTACGGTCTGCTCCGAAGGGAGCGAGCGTCCCGGGGAGCTTGCGGCAGATCTTGCTGCGAGGACTGGCGGCCGAGCCGATGCGTCGGTGGCCGTCGATGGATGAACTGCTGACTGAGTTGCGGCGATTGGTGGCTCCGCGTCGGTGGCGATGGTTGGCCCTGAGCGCCAGCATGGTGGTCGGGTTGGGGCTCATCGGGGTCGGGCAGGCGTATCAGGCCGACATGGGGCAACGCTGCACGGGTGCCCGCGATCAAATGGATGGGATCTGGGACGATGCTCGCCGGCAGGAGGTCGAAGCTGCCATCTTGGGCACCAAGGTATCTTATGCCCCGGACACCTGGCAACGCGTGGAACAACGGTTCGACGCCTACACGAACGCCTGGATGGACAAGCACACCAAGGTCTGTGAGGCCACCAGTGTTCGCGGTGAGCAGTCCGACTTGGCCATGGACTTACGCATGCGGTGCCTGCACAAGCGCCGCAGCTCGCTCCGCGCGTCGGTTGATGTGCTGGCCGACGCTGACGCCGAGGTGGTGGAGAACGCTGTCACGCTCGTCGCTGGCTTGCCAATCCTGACTCGCTGCGATGATCTGCGCTGGCTGGAGCAGCAAGCTCAGCGCATGCCTCTGCCCGAGGACCCCGACGTAGCTACTGAGGTCGAGGTCCTGCGAGAGCGCTTGGCCGACATCGCGGCGATGCACGAGGCTGGTCGATACGCCGAGGCCCTTGAGAAGGTCGAGTCGGTGCTACAACGGGGCGAGGCTCTAGGCTATACGCCGCTGCTCGCCGAGGCTCAGTACCGACGGGGAGTGCTACGAGACGCCAACGGCCAGTACGCCGAAGCGGAACGAGACCTGCGGCAGGCCCATTCGCGGGCGGTGGAGCATCACCATGACGCGGTTGCCCTCCACACAGCCCAATCTCTAACATACTTGGTGGGATATCAGCTCGCACGGCACACTGAGGGGCAACAATGGGGCCAGGCGGTGGCCTTGCCCCTAGCTCATCGTAGTGGTGAGCCGGTCGAAGTGGCCACGAGCCTGGCCAACTTGGGCGTTGTGTTTGCGAGCCAAGGGGATTATGAGAACGCCTGGGTTCATCAAGAGCATGACCTGGCGATAAAAGAGAGGGCGCTGGGCCCCGACCATCCCAACGTGGCTACAAGTCTGACAAACCTTGGGAATATGTTTGTTTACCAGGGGGACTATGAAAACGCCCGAATTCACCATCAGCGAGCCTTGGCGGTACAAGAGAACGCGCTGGGCGTCAGTCATCCCTATGTGGCTACGAGCTTGAGCAACCTGGGTCTTGTGTTCTTTCGCCAGGGGGATATGGCGAATGCACGGGTTTACCACCAGCGAGCCTTGGCTATAAATGAGAAGGCGTTCGGCCCTAATCATCCCTCTGTGGCCTTGAGTCTAAACGCCCTGGGTTTTTTCTTAAATCACCAAGGAGATGTGGAGAGCGCCAAAGCTTACCTCCAGCGGGCCCTGGTAATACAAGAAAAGGCGCTGGGTCCGAATCATCCCGATGTGGCCGCGAGCCTGAGCAACCTGGGCAATGTGTTTACGAGCCAAGGAGACTACGAGAACGCCCAGGAGCATCATGAGCGTGCCCTGGCGATAAAAGAGAAAGCGTTAGGTCTTGAGCATCCCTATGTAGCCAAGAGCCTGAGCAATCTAGGAAGTGTTCACTTGAGGAGGGGTGATTACGAGGAAGCAAAGCGGTATTGTGAGCGAGCGTTGGCGATATGGGAGAATGCGCTGGGCTCCGAGCATCCCGATGTGGCCCTCTCGCTAGTGGGGTTGGCCATGGTAGCACTGAAGATGGGCGATTCTGAGACCGCTCGTGAGAATGGCGAGCGCGCGGTCTCGATTCGCAAGGACACGATGGTGGCACCTCAATTACTTGCCGAGGCCCGCTTCGTGCTCGCTCAAGCCCTGTGGAGCGAGAAGCACGAGCGGCCACGAGCCCATGTGCTGGCCGTGCAAGCCCGCGACGCATTGGCTACGGCCGAGGACCCCGGCGAATCCGACCTCGACCTCGAAGAAATCGATGCCTGGCTGGTCACGCACCGCGTCAAGTAGACCCGCCCGCGTGCGCAATCAACCGACGGACCACGAAACTTGACAATCACCAGACCGTGTCGTCATCGTACGAGACGACCACGGTGGCGCTCAAATTGCTCGCCGAGGCCCGCTTCGTGTTCGCCCGTGCCCTGTAGAGCGGTCGGGTCGATGGAATTCGTGCGCACCGAGCTCATGCGTGGATAGGTCCGCGTAGGCTGAAAGGGGACCCTGCTCGCGTGCAGGCGGCGACTATGCGCATCTAGGGCAAGGGGGTTGATCGCGGTGGCTTGCAGCAGCGCGGGAGTGTGGGGGCGTCGGGTCAAGGACGTAGGGCTCATGGCTGGGGCCCGAGGCCATCACGCCGGGCGATGGAAGAGGGGGAAGAGTGAGAGTGGAAAGAGTAGGAACAGCGGGAGGCGTGATACCGTGGTGTTGGAGGGCGTGCATGTGCGGTGGATCGTCGTTTTTGTCGTTGTGGTCACGGGCTGTCGGACACCCTCCGAACAGCCGGACTCGCAGCACCGTGGCGTGTCGGAGCAAGCGGCGGCGATCGAGTCGGAGCAGTCGGAGCAGGTGGGGTTCGCGATGAACGAGCATGAGCGTGCGGGTTCCGGTGATGGTCGAGTGGCCGAGCGTTGGAGTGCCGAGATCGACGGCTTGCAGATCCGGGCAAGCGCTCCGGGTCCGGTCCCTGCCGGCGGTGCGGTGAGCCTCTCCTTGCAGTTTCGCAACACGGGGGCCGATCTACGCCAGATCTATCTACTGCGTTCGGAGCCGTTTCGGGCCATGCAGAGCACGCTCTATCTCGATGCCGGAGCCAAGGGCCCCCCACGAAGCCAGCCCGAGCCGCGGCCCCACGGCTACGTGGTCACCGAGGCTGATTTTCATGCGATCGATCCGGACGCAACCGTGGGCTTCACGCAGACGCTGCGCATACCGAGCGATTGGTCGCCGGGGGTGCGATCGGTGCGGTGGGTGTGCCGCAACAAGGTGGAGCGCTGGAAGGGTGGAGTGCAGACTCTCGACGGTCCTACCCGGGAGCTCTTTGGTGGTGAGCGGATCCCCGGGATCTGGACCGGCACGCTGGAGTATCGCTTCGAGGTGGTCGTTGGATCCTGAGCGGATGTCTCTCGAGCCGCAGCACTTGGCGATGCTTGCCGACGCTTGGCGGTGCTCAGCAGCGCCTCGTGGCGAGCCGCCGCCCGAGCTGCCAGAACACGAGCATGCCCAGCAGATCGGCCAACAGATCCAGCGGGTCGGCGGTGCGATGGGGAGACATGGCCTGGATGAGCTCCTCGGTGAGCGCCCCGAGCAGCGGCAGGAGTACGGCGAGGGGGATCGGGCAGGGGCCCACCGTCAGCGCTCGGTCGCGAGTCGCCAAGCATGTGCCCAGGGCCAGCAGCCCGAACATCAGGAAGTGCAGGGCTTTGTCCATGCCGGGCAGGGCTAGCCAGGCCGTGCGCCCCCCGGCGAACACCCCCGTGTAGGCCACGAGGCTAATCGCCAGCACCAAGCCGAGCTGGGGCCACAAAAGCCACCGCAGACGCCAGGGATCGTCGGGGGCCGCCCGAGCGCGGGCCACCGCCCCCAAGGCCAGGCCCACGCCTACGATCACCCCGCCTATCACGTCAGACGGGTAGTGATGCCCCACGTAGACCCGTGACACGGCGACGAGCGCGGCGATGGGGACCAGGGCCACGCCCCAGCGCCAGCGATGGGCGATCAGCATGACCACCGCGATGCTGGCCAGGACCGCATGGCCGCTGGGAAACGCGGGCAGCGGCGGTAGGGGCAGCAGCAGCTCTGTGTCGATCGGTCGAGGCCGCTGCACGAGCAGCTGGAGCACCAGGGTCAGGCCCAGGCCGACCAACATCGTGCCGCCGGCGGTCCGGCTCAGCGAGCGGTCGTGGCGACCCAGCCACCACGGAACCCCAAGGGCCAGGCTCAGCAGGCCGGCGGTGCTCGCCACGATCATCAGCGCGTCCGTCCCGGCAGACGTACCCGCACCGGGAAGGACCGAGAGGAGCCAGTCGTCCAGCGGCATCAACGGCCGGACGCGCCTGGCGGGTCGCTCATTGCGTGCGTCGGTGCCGAGCGGTCGCGGGTGGTGGGCCGACGGTCGTGTCGTGGTCCCAAACGGCCCACTAAAGCTTCAGGAGGATTCCGTTCTTCTGGTGCTAGGCTCCCCGCGATGAGCCGAGCTCTCACCATTCGGATCATTTTGGTCGGCGTTGCGTTGCTCTGGGGAGGCTACGTCGGCTATCGGCATTATTAGGAGCAGCGACCCATCGACTCCCCGGTCGCCTTCGAAACGGCCCGGGACCGGCGCGAGACCATCCAGGCCGCGTTCACCAGCGAGACCAACGTCGAGGACGCCGAGGTCGAGCGGTTCGTGGAGCGCATGCAAGACGCCGTCACTCGGGGGGATGCCGAGACGGTCCGAAGCATGATCTCTTTGGGCCGTATGCTCGATGCGATCGAGGCCGAGCAGCACCGGAAGTTCGCCCCCCGGTTTCGGTCGGCCTTTGAAGCTGATCTGAGCGAGAGGATCGTCAATGTGCTCGATCCCACCGTGGTGCAGACCGACATCAAGCGGGTCGACCGCGACGATGAGGGGACTCTCGTCGTCTACCTGCGGATGACCGACCAAGAGCGGATCGTGATGAAGTGGCGCTGGTGGCTCTACCATGACGGCGAGGGTCTGCGCTGGTGGGACGCCGAGGATCTTCAGCTCGGGTTCCGGATCAGCACCATGATGGCTACTTCGCTGATCAACCTACGGACCACGGACGATAGCGAAGAGTTCATGCGCTTGCGAAGCTCACTTTGCGCATGACCGAGATGTCGATGGACGACGAGGCGGAGGTCCGCCGCGTCGCCGCGGATCTGGATGCGATCGATACCCAGGGCTTCCCGCGCTCCTTTCGGCACCTGGCCGTTATTCAGAGGGTCTCCGTCGCGGTGACCCTCAAACAGAGCGAGGACGCCCTACGACACCTCGACGAGCTCGATAGGGAGGATCTGCCGCTGTTCGATCTCCCGGTTCGCCACTTCCTGCGAGCATCGGCGAGCTTGGGCATGGAGCGCTGGGACGAAGCGGCACAAGCGGCGCAGCGCTACCTGAGCCTGCTGGGGGAGGACGCGGAGGCCTATAGCCTCTTGGGCCTCGCACAAGCGGGTCAGGAGGATCTCGATGCCGCGCTGGCCTCGTTCGACAAGGGGATCGACGACGAACCTCTGCTACCGGACAACTACGCGGCCATCGCCTATACCGCCATGGACACGGCGCTTCTTGCCGAGCGTCTGCAGCGGGCTCCCGATCACGAGGTGCTCGATGGGATCGCGCAGTGGCTGGTGGATTCCGAGGACCAAGAGGGGCTCAACGCGCTGCTCTCCGCTGCCGCTCGAAGCCAGCCGAGCTGGGACATCCGGCCCTGGACGGCCAAGGCCGCCGAGCTCCGAGCTGGACGTGACGCCGACTCGACCAAGTGAGCGAGCGGCTCCCTCGCTTTCCCGGGTGGGCGACTTCGGCGATCTCGTCGGTCCGTGCCAGTGGCCGTGCCAGGGCCCGTGGCCGTGGCCGTGGCCGTGCCCGGACGCTCGTTCGCGGGTCCGCAGTGGGATCTCCTTGACATGCTCGGGTCGCCGGTCGTGGCATGCCGATGGTGGTTGGCGACCTCTTTCGGGTGGTGTCGTGGAACGTCAATGGGCTTCGAGCCTGCGACCGGGCCGGGTTCCGCCGTCAGCTGCGGCGGCTGCGGCCCGACGTGCTCGGGGTCCAGGAAGTGCGAGCTCGGGTCGAGCAGCTCAGCCCGGCCTTGCGCCGGCCACGGGGGTGGACCACCCGCTTTGTCGCCGCCGAGCGCAAGGGGTACAGCGGCGTGGGTCTTTACTGTCGGCGGCCTCCCGACGCGCTGGAGACCAGCCTCGGCGAGCACCGCTTCGATCGAGAGGCCCGGGTACAGATCGCCCGCTTTGGTCGCCTCGTGATCGCCAACGCTTACTTTCCCAACGGTAGCGGTCGCAACCGGGATCATGGTCGCGTGCCCTACAAGCTGGCGTTCTACCGGCGCCTCTTCGAGGTACTCCAGGCCCACCGGCGAGGCGGCCGACGGGTGCTGGTGATGGGCGACTTCAACACCGCCCACGAGGAGATCGATCTGGCTCGGCCGCAGCACAACCACCGGACCAGCGGGTTCTTGCCGCAAGAGCGAGCCGAGCTCCGTCGCTGGCTGGATGCCGGCTGGGTCGACACCTTCCGCGCCCTCGAGCCGGGTGCCGGGCACTACTCGTGGTGGAGCCAGCGGCTCGGGTGCCGCGAGCGCAACATCGGCTGGCGGATCGACTACGTACTCGCCTCACGGGCGGCCATGCGCTACGTCGAAGAGGCGTTCATCCATCCCGAGGTTCATGGGTCGGACCATTGCCCGGTGGGCGTGAGCTTGGATCCGGCGGTGCTGGTCTGAGGAAGACAGGGTTTCTTGCTCTGTGGCCCACGCTCGCGCGTAGAGATCCTTTGAGGTCTAACGACCGGGGTCGTTCGAGGCGCCGGGCATCCGGGAAGCCCTTGGAGCGGGCGGCTGCTTTGCCCCGCGTCCGGGCATGGGGCAGGATTGTAGGAATGGTGGGTCGTCCCGCTGGATCCCTGCTTCGTTTCTGGTCGCTGATGCTGCCCCTGAGCATGGGGGCCGTCGCTTGCGATCACGTTCCAGAGCGCAGCACCCTGGGCGGCTGGCCGCCGGGCGAGCCGGTGCTGGCCAGTGCATGCGAGTTCCTGCTGCAGCGGGCTGCGATCTATCACTCCACCGAGTGGCACCTCGAGGTCAAGGTCGTGGCGCGGAACACTGGCCGAAAGCCGGCCCACTGCGCGTTCTCGGCCCGGTTGATGACCTCCAGTGACACCGTGCTCACCGATCCCGCCGAGGCGAGCGGCGAGCTTGAGCCCGAGCAAGAGTGGACCCGCGAGGCCGCCTCCCGCGAGGCCAACGAGACCGGCATGTCCAAGGGCCAGGCCGAGGGGGCGTGGGTCTACGTCAAGCTCTCCGAAGGGCACTGGCCGCTCCAGACCAGCACGGGCGTGGTCGTGAGCCCAGAGCGGGTCCGTCCGCCGGGGTAGGCACGCGGAGTCCGCGGCCCGTTCGTTTCCAGTCCAGTTTCCAATCCAGTTTCCAATCCAGGGGGGTCCGGCGGTTGTTCCTGCTCTGGTTGCCGGTCGGGTCGTGCGGGGGAATGAGTATTTCCTCCGTGTTTGCGCCCTTTCGGCGCAGTACCGTAGGATCTTCGCCACCCGAGCCTCAGTGACGACCATGCGCGAGCTGGACGACGAGCAACAACAGCGAGCCTGGCGACTTGGAGCCCTGCTGACCGAGGAAGTCCATCAACAAGGCGGGGGCATGCTGGGCTCCTATCTCGGGAAGCGCCTGCGCAAGCACGACGCGACCTTCTTGACCGATACGAGGCTGACGCTCACGAAGCTTCTCGATCTCTATGCACCCGAGTTGACCGTAGTCGGTCGCTCGGGCGTTGATCTCATCTGGGGACTCGAGCTCGACGAGGACGCGCCAGACATCGACGCCTTCGAGTCACTCCTCGGCGACGGCGACGTTACGGGCGAGCAGATCGAGTGGCTCTCGGCCGAGTTCTCCAACTATCGCTCGCTTCGGTCGGCGTCGCTCCATCTCGCTCCCTTGACGATCCTCATCGGGCGTAACGGCGCGGGGAAGTCCAACATCCTCGACGGGCTATTTCGGGCGAGCTTGCTGACTCGTCGCAAGCCCGACGCGGTGTTCGCGGGGAGCCACGCGCCCGAGCGCGTCGTGGGGCGCTGGGATCCGAGCCTGGGCTTTAGCCTCACCGCGCGAGGGACCCATGGATGGAGCTTCGAGTATCGTCGTCGCTTCGACACGCCGCAGACTCCGGCGGGTGAATCCCTGTTCACCACGACCACCGGGGACGATTCCCACCGCACGTCCTCCTTGCTGTTCACGCCCATGGGGCAGGCTTTTGGCGAGGCTGTCTACCTTCGACTGGAGGCGAGCCAGCTCCTGCGTCCTACCTCGCCTCCCAGGGAAGAGCCATTTCTGCGTCACGACGGGCTGTTCTTGCCTTCGGTGCTCGCCCATATCGTTCAGACGGATCGTACGCGTTTCGACGAGATCATCGGGCAACTCCAAGAGCTCGTCCCCTCTGTCCAGGACCTCAGGACGCCGTGGGAGGAGTTGGAGCACTCCGGCGAGCGCGTGATGGGCAACCGGCTCGAGGTGAAGATGCAAGGGGTTGGATGGATCCCGACCGATCAGCTCAGCGAGGGGACTCTCCTGGTGCTAGGTCTGCTGACCATCCTGTCACGCCAGCCAGCCCCGCGCCTGCTGCTGCTCGATGACGTCGACCGTGGACTGCACCCCTCGGCCCAGCGGACTCTCATCATCCAACTCCAGAAGTTCGCGTCGTCGAGAACGAAGATCGTCTGTACCTCGCACTCTCCCTATGTCATCGATCCCTTGCCGATAGATGCCGTCCGGGTCGTCATCGGCGATCCCGAGACCGGAGCGACCTCGATCCACGGGCTCGAGGATCACCCCGGGTGGAGCAAGTGGTCCGACACGATGACCCCGGCCGACTTTTGGCAGTACGTTGGTGACGAGACCTGGCCGCAGGGACCGCACACATGAAGGTTTTCTTGGCCCTCGAAGGCCCCAGCGATCTGCGGCGTGTTCGCTGGCTACTCGACCGCTGGCTCGCCGACAACGTCGACTGGTTCGTTCCCGAGTACCCTGACTCATGCCGTGAACTGATCGGTGTCGATCCGGGGCAGAAGTTCTTGAAAATCAAGTCCATCCCGGAACGCCGCAAGGAGCTCGTTCGAGGCGGTTTCGGAGGTCCTCATCCCCGCGGTGAGGCAGGGACCCTCCACGACCTTCGCATCATCCTCCGCAAGCTGAACCTCGAACCGGATGTCGTCCTTTGGCTTCGTGACTCCGATGGAGATGATCGTCGAGCCGAGGATGCGCACGAGTGGGTGGAGCGTACCGGTGAGAGCAAGCGCTTCATCCTCGGGTACGCGCAGCAGGTGAGCGAAGCGTGGGTGCTTGTGGGATGGGTCGCCAAGTCAGCACAAGACGACAGAGCGCTAGCCCAGGTGAGCGCAACGATCACCCGCAAGCTGCCACGAGACGCCCATCTGCTCACGCACAAAGACGAAGTCGGCGGGGCGAAGTGGGCGCTGTGTCAGCTCGTCTCCGATGATTGGGACCGCGAGCGGCAGGCACTGCTTCGAGCATGGACCCTCGATGACTCAGAGCTCGAAGCATGCGGACTCGCGGCGTTTCGTCGGGTGCTCACGCATCATGTCGGACTGCGTCGTGCGCTCGGGCTGCCAACGCACCCAACCGTTCACAGCTCGTAGATATGGCTCGGTTCTCGATGGACCGGCGATCCTCGAACGGCTCCAAGGTCAGCGTGGGGATGGTCGTTGGACAGAGCGGAAAGAGACGGGGTACTAGCTCGCGATCGGCCGCAACACCAACTGCACCAGGCTCTCGCCCGAGCGCTCCGACGACACCAACTCTAGCGTCTTGCGCTGCGCCCCGGTGAACAGCGGGAAGCCCTCCCCGAGGATCACGGGGACCAGCGTCAGCGTGATCTCGTCGACCAGCCCGGCGTCGAGCGCCTGCCGGATGAGCATGCCGCCGTCGAGGTATACGTCGCGATCTCCCGCGACCTCGCGAGCCTGCTTCACCAGGGTGGTGATCTCGCCCTCCACCGCCCGGATCGTAGGTTTCGAGGGCTGGATCGGGCGGTGGGTCGCCACCAGCACGGGGCGCTCCTCGTAGGGCCACGGCCCGTCGAATCCCTCTGCGACCTCGTACGTCCTTCGCCCCATCAGCAGGGCGCCCACGCTGGCGAAGAACTCGCCGAACCCGTGGTCGTCGCCCGATGGCTCGGGCAACCACGACAGATCATGATCGGGCCCCGCGATGAAGCCGTCGATGGAACATGCGATGAACACTCGAACTCGGCCCGGCATGAGGCGGCGTTTCTAGCCCGTCGAGAAGCCTGCGACAATATCCGGGCCGGCGCGAGGCCGCTCTATGAGGTTCGTCCCGCGCAGTCGTCAGATCGCGGATGCCCGGCCCCCTCGTGACGAGCCCTCGCGTTCACTCCTCGTCGCCCGGTGGGCAGCACACCGCGGCGGTGCAGGGCGAGCGCGGGGTGTAGTCCACCAAGGATCCGCGATGATCGAGCTCCACGTGGCAGCAGCGCTCCAACCTGCGCAGCAGCTCGGCGCGGCCGCGACGGACCCGGGCCTTGACGGCAGAGAGCGTCAGGCCCAACTGCTCGGCGGCCTCGCGCTGGGTCAAGCCCTGGAGCTCGGTTCGGGTGAGCACCTCGCGGTACGGCGGGTCGAGCTGCGAGACGGTGGCCCCCACCCAGGCGGCCAGCAGCGCGCGCTCGGAGGGGTCTTCGGGAGGCGGGGCAGGGAGCACCTCGGGTAGAGCCTCGGCGGGGCGGCGCCGCCGGTAGTGGTCGGCCACCACCGACGACGCGATCCTCCGCACCCACGCGGTGACGCGCTCGTCGTCACGCAGCTGCTCGCGACGATCGTGCACCTTCAAGAGGATCTCCTGCACCAGGTCGTCCCGGGTGGCGGGGTCGTCCACCCGGCGACGCACGTAGTGACGGACGTCCTCGAACACCCGGGCGAAGGTGTCGTCGTGGAGAGACGGGGCGCTCATGTGCAGCAGGTGGGGGCGCAGCAGGGAGCCTCGGGCTCGACGGGTGCGGCTCCTTCGGGGGGCCCGGGGGCGGTTCGTTCTCGCTGTGGACCCGCTCGACCCTCCGAGTGTACCGCGGCGTCGGCCTCGGTCACGATGAACAGCTCCCAGTGGTGACCATCGGGGTCGACGACCCAGCGCTTGTCCTGGACCGCGTAGCAGCAGGTCACCTGGTCCTCGGCCTCGCTCACGAAGCCCGCGGTGTGCAGGCGCGCCGCGATCGAGCCGATCGTCGCCCGGCGCTGGACCTGGATTCCAAAGTGCTGGGGCATGGGCGAGGTGTGGGCCCGGGCCGTCTCGTTCAGCGCGAGGTTGAGCGGCGGATCGAGGACCTCGAACTTGGCGTAGCCCGGTCGTTGCTTGCTGGGCTCCTGACCCAGCAAGGCGCGATAGAAGCTCACCGCGCGATCTACGTCGGACACGGCCAGCGCGACGTGGACGCGGGTGGGGGTGGGGAACGATACGGCGGACTCGTTGGACATGGCCTCTTTGAAGACGCGGCCCTTCAAAAAAGGATGCGTGGTTTTTGTAGGCCCCCAGATCCTCGATTCCTGGGCGTTCAGGCGCTCGAGGGGGACCGGGAGCGCGGGAATAGCCGTTCGCGCTGGATCGTGACCGCCCCGTGAGAGGGATCCTCGGCGCACTGTGTCTACTGGCCGCATGCTCGTCGGCGGCGCCAGATCCTGCCCCGTCGGCCACGCTGGCTAGTGCTCCGACCGCGAGCCCGTTGGTGTCGTCGGAGTCGGCCTCTGCTCGGTCCCCATCGCCCGCTCCGGTCGCACCGTCAGCTCGGTCCGCTCCATCCGCGCGGTCCCCATCGTCCGCTCGATCCACATCGGCTCCGCGTGCCGAGCCTCCGAGCTCGCCGGTCTCGGAGCCCCGGTCTGCGCCGACTCTCGAGCCTCTCGACATCCTCGCCGACGAGCTGCGGGCTCTGTGCCCCGATCCCGCGCCCGAGCGCACCACCAACGACACCCACTACCTCGTCTCCAACGAGCGGCGCCACGATCTGTTCCTCCCCGACCTCGAGGGGCTCGGCGGGGTCATGCTGGGGGTGGGTAGCGACCAGGCCTACGTGATGGCCCCGTGGGCGCGAACCGATCTGGTCATCATCGTCGACTTCGACCAAAAGATCGTCGATCTCCACCCGATCCACGGCGCGCTCATGGGAGCGGCGCCCACGGTGGAGGAGTTTCGCCGCCTGTGGTCGAAGGACGGCGCCGACGATGCGCGCGAGATCCTCCGCGAGACCACCGAAGACCCGACCCGTCGCGAGACCTTGCTCGCGCTCTACGACGAGGCCCGCGGCTCGGTCGACAAGCGGCTACGCAAGCTCGCCCGTCGCTACCAGGAGCTGGGCGTGCACTCGTACCTCGACACCCCCGAGCAGTATCGCTACGTCGCTGATCTCCACGCTCGCGGCCGCGTGGTGGCGC
This sequence comes from Myxococcota bacterium, assembly GCA_039194325.1. GTDB lineage: Bacteria > Myxococcota_A > Polyangia > Nannocystales > Nannocystaceae > Paraliomyxa. The sequence goes on along the minus strand of JBCCWC010000115.1, from coordinate 22,805 downwards.
TGCGCGGAGACTACACGCGCGAGGGCGTGCTGCGGCAGGTCGCCTCGGCCCTAACCACCCATGGGCAGTCGCTCCGGGTCCTCTACCTCTCGAACATCGAGCAGTACTTCACCTACAAGCGGGCGTTCAAGGACAACATGCTCGCCTTGCCCTTCGACGCGCAGACCCTGGTGCTGCGCACCCTGCCGGGTCGGCCCGCGGGGTTTCACTACATCCTTCAGAGCGGCGACGACTTCCACGCCTGGATGCGCGCGCGTCGAGTCTGGTCGGTTTACAAGATCCGCGGCTTCGTCAAGGGCGAGCCTCTCGAGGCCAACAAGCGCTTCGTGGCCGGGCCGCCTCCATCGGGAGACTGAGGCCAGAGCTTACCACATCGTACCCCGCGCTCGTGGATGACGGTCTCGCGTCTTGCCGTGGGTCGCACGCTCGCTCGCCCTCGATTTCGCGGGAATGGTCCCAGGTAGGGATCAGTTGCGAGGTCCGATGGCAGACACCGAGCGAGGAGGCACGGTGAGTCACACTGGATCGGACCCCATGCTCGAGCAACCAGCGCTGCGGACGCTGAGCACTCGGACCGAGACCGCGCAAAGCGCGGGTGAGCTCGTTGGCGTTCGGCCTCGTCGTTGGCCCGCGCCTCGGGGGCGGACCTGGCGTCATGCCGCCGCGCGGGTGGGTAGCTCGGCGGCCGATGTACTTCCCGCTCGCGATGCCGCGCATCGGCTCGACTTTGGCCCGCGCCCCGTGCGGGTGGGCGCGCTTGGTCCCACCGGCATGCTCCCGGGAGGAGGTGTGCACGGTATGGTCGGCCGTCGCTCGCGTCGGCACCGATACCGCCTTCGATCCGGCCGAGTGCCGTCACGGCTCTCGGCCTCGACGTCTGATGAGGGCTCGGGTCCGGATCCCTCCGACGACCCGATCTGGCGAATGCGCTCGGGTCGATGCGACGAGTCGGTTTGAGGTAGGCTGATCTAGGTGGAGCTTCTCATCATCGCCTTTGTGTTCGGCACGCTCGGGCTGTGGGGCTGGAGCCTGGCCGACCTGTTGAGACGCCCCGAGCACCAGTGGAAGGCGATCGGCCAAGATCGGATGCTGTGGACCCTGGCGGTCATCTTCCTGGGGGTGTGGGGGACAATCGGCTATCTCGCGTTCGTGCGCCCCAAGCTCTCGCGGGTGAGCGCGCTGCCGCCCATGCCTGCGGTGCCCATGCTCAACGCGGCACCTCCTGCCGGGTGGTATCCCGATCCTCAGGGCATGCCCGTGATGCGGTGGTTCGATGGTCGGCAGTGGACGCCACAGACCGCTCCGATGGGGGGCGTGCCGATGGGGGGCGTGCCGACTCCCGGTCATGGCTATGCGCCCGTGCCCATGGCGGCGCCGATCGTGGGTCCACCGCCTGGGGCTCCGCCGCACAACTATCCTTATCCTCCCGCGTAGGCCCTGCTTTACTCTTCGAAGCGCTGGACCAGGTCGAAGCGAGCCTGTACCGGTCGGTGATCGGAGACCGTCTGCTCGTAGGTGCCCGACCAGGTCTGGTCGAGGTACAGCACCTCGGTCTGTTGATAGTCGAGCGCGTCGAAGATCTCGTCGGTGACCATGATGTGATCGATGAGCGAGGGGAAGGGGATGTACGAGCTCTCGCCGGCCTCGGCCGCCTCCATGGTGAGGAACTGGGCTCGGGCGTCGTCCTCGGTGAGCGGGAGGAAGACGTTGTCCTCTTCGTCATCGGTCAGGCGGTCGTTCCAGTCGCCCACGATCACGATCTGCCCCGCGTCGTCGTCGCGGCGCTCGTCCACCCACCCTCGCAAGAGATCGACCGCGCCCCGCCGGCGCGCCACACTCTGGGAGTCGCCGAAGGCCTTGAGGTGGACCACCGCGAACGACAGCGTGGTGGACTCGGCGGCCCCGAGCACGTCGAAGTCCGCGGAGAGGGCCGAGCGGGGGAAGTGGTAGGTGTCGTCGACGAACAGATCCTCGGACTCGAGCAGCTCTACGGCGGAGCTTCGGTAGAGGATCCCCACGCGCGTAAAGTAGCCTCGCGCCCCGATCAGTCCCTCGTAGTCGTCGAGCCGGTCCACGAGATCCTCGAACGCCTCGCGGTCCTGGATCTCCTGCACCCCGACCAGGTCGGGCTGTAGGTCCTCGACCAGCTCGATCACCGCATCCTCGGTTTGGTCGGTGAGGGGGAAGTGCTCGATGTTCCAGCTGACCATCGACAGCGGGGAACGGCACCGGTCTTGCTCGTTGCACGCATAGCGGGCCAGGGATCGGCACGCCGATTGCCCCACGTAGGGCACTGCGTCTAGCTGCTCGAGGCTGTCGAGGGGGCGAGCCGCCACGATGTTCTGGGCCGCGTTGCGATAGAGGCCCACGCCGCCCGCCGAAGCTGAAAGATCGAGCAGCTCGACGTCGACGGCGGGGTCGTTGACCAGCGCCAGGATCCCCGCGGCCGCGGGTGAGCCCGCCTCCACGCAGAAGTCGGCCGAGGCTCGATCGTCCCGCTCGGACGCTCGGCCGCTCGCCGACTCGGCGCAGGCGGGGATGAGGGGGAGCAGCAGTAGGGCACAAGTGGCAATCGACGAGGTCTTCATGGGCGGACTACGGCATGGGAAACGCGAGGCGATGGACGAGCGCCTCGGGGATCGGACGGTGCAGGCCCACGGACGGTTGCACGCGATATTGGGGGACACGCCGGTGTTGAGCGTGAGCGACGTATCAATGTGGTTCGGCGGACGTTCGAGTTGTAGGCAATATCTCGCGACGAACGGCTGGGTGGGTGAGCCATGCATGCGTCGGGTCGCTGACGGCATCCGAGCGAGCTGACGCTCGTGCTGCGAGCTCCATCGCCGGATCGGTGGTGGCGGGATCTTTGGGTACGACCAGTCGTTGGAGTTGCTCGAGCATGGGCCTAGTCGGCCTCGGTGAACCACCCGGTTGGGTCAGCGTGTTTTGCGCGTTCGAGTATGGGCCAAGTCTGTCCTGAGGCTTGTCACCCTCGGATCCGGATTCCGGTTCATTACGCTGGCTCTGTCGCGCCGAGCGGGGTGGTACTCATGACCGGGGATGAGTTGTTGGCGTTGCTCCGGGGACATGTGTCCAGGGCCGTCAACCGGTCGGAGCGACAGCGTAGATGCCGAGACCAAAACGTGCCGTGTGAGATTCAATCGGGTTAGACGCACCGGAGCTTGGCAGCACGCCGGGCACTGTTGACGATGGTCGATGCGCTTGCCAACGTTTGCGCCGTGCCCCGCGATACGGCAGTAACCTTACCCGCTCGGCTGTATGACATCGATCCAGAGATCGAGCAGGTGTTTGCCGTCGAGGATCCGGCGCACCCCGATCCGCTCTTGTTTTACGAGTGGTCCATGGTCGTTGTCCGCCGGGATATCGAGGAGCCTCGAGCGCTGCTCCGCGATGACTCCCCGCGACGGTCGAGATCGGGCCCTAGTGTTTGGGAACTCCCTACGTCACAACTTTCCACGGCTCGATCGGGAGAATTGGTGGCCCCGAAAGGATTCGAGCCCGCGCGTTGGACGCTCGTCGATCGTCCACAGTCTTCGAGCTCTGCTCGGCCTACGATGCAAATCGATCATCTGAGCCTCAAGAACATTCGATGTTTCGATTCTTTGTTGATCGAATTCAGGTCCGGCTTCAACCTCATCGTTGGTAACAATGGCGCCGGGAAGACCACGCTACTAGATGCCTTGGCCCACTCCTTTGGACACATGCTAGACCACCTCGTTGGCCGCGCTGAGTTGTCATCGGAGATTGTGTTGAACCTCGACGACGTTCGCCACATCGCTGTAGATCGCGGCCAAACGCTCACCAGCGAACCACGGTATCCAGCCAGTGTCGACGTTCGGGCGAGTGTCTACGGAACTGCGCTCGATTACTACGGGTGGACTGTCCTTAGCGACGAACGAGGTGTCTTCTTGGGGCCTCATCGAGAGATCCCAGATACGAGCATCCTCGACCTCGTCCGATGGAGCGTGACAACGGATCACCCAACCCTTCTTCCTGTTCTCGCCTACTATCGCGCATCTCGAACGTCACCGCATCCCGCCACGTCTCCGCCGACTTCTCGCAATGGTTCATCCCGTTGGTCTGGCTACGAGGATTGGACCAATGCCAACGCCAACCTGAGCCGTTTTGAGCGGTGGCTCCAGAACAAGCAACTCGAAGGGTACCAGCGTGGTGAACCGATCGGGGTCTTCGAGGCGGTCAGGCAAGCGGTCGATCGTTGTCTTGAGAGTCAAGGGCTGCACGATTTTCGCTACGAGGCGTCGCTGGAAGCCTTGGCCGCCCGTAGCTCTAATGGTCCATGGATCCCATTTTCCAGGCTGAGCGCGGGGATGCGCAATATGTTCGGCCTCGTCGTCGATCTCGCCGTTCGTTGCGCGACCCTCAACCCGCACCTGGGTCGCGAGGCGGCCGAGAAGACCTCAGGGGTCGTACTCATCGATGAGCTCGATCTCCATCTTCACCCGACCTGGCAGCGACACGTTGTCACCGATCTCTGTGCGGCGTTCCCGGCGATCCAGTTCATCGTAACCACCCATTCTGGACTTTTGCTCTCGAACTTACGTCCCGAGCAGATCATTGCTCTGGAAGTCGATCGGAGTACGGGCCAGATTCGACCTCTCGAGCGAGAGCGCAAGGATCCTCGTCTGCTGACCAGCAGTGAGCTCTACGACGAATATTTCGGGATCGAGGGGTTCTTCGCGCAAGAACTTGGCCGTATACTCGACGACTATCGTTACTGGGCGCGCAATCCTTTTCGCGACGACGAGCACGATGAGCTCGTTCAGCAGTGGAAGCAGCGGCTGGATGCCGAGGGGATCGATCCCGGGGTCGAGCTCGTGCCTCGGCAGATATCAGATGAGGAGCCCCGCAAGTGATCCGGCTGTACCGAGGCTCCGAACCGCCAGCGCTACGCCGGCAACGGGCTTTTCGATTGGCCGAAGCACTGTTGTGGCCACCGCGCGGCGGTGAGGCGCCGCAAACGGAGGCTGGATACGGCGCCCCGGAGGTGCGAGAAGCACTGGCCGACGCGCAACATGGTTTGTGTGCATACTGTGGCTGCCCCATCGAGGCCAGGCGGTATGATATCGAGCATTTTCGCCCTCGTAGTCGATACTGGTGGCTGACATGGACCTGGGAGAATCTCTGGATCTCCTGTCCCACATGCCAAGCAAAGGGGAGTGAGTTCGACCTCGAGCCAGGCTCAGCTCCCTTGGCCCCTCCGACCGTAGGCGACAGCAAGAGTGCATTCGAGACCTGGCGCGAGTGTCCGATGTTGCTCGACCCTGCCGTGGACCACCCACACGAACATATTCGAGTTCGACCCGACGCCCAAGGTCGATGGTGGTGGGAGCCTGACCCCAGTAGTCCACGTGGCTACTACACGTGGAATCGGCTTCGTCTCGACCGGCAGCTGAAGGATCGGAGCCAGGCATCTGATCTGAGCGACTCCAGCGACACTTGAGAACCCGCGTTGCTCCAGAGTGCAGCGATGTGCGAAGATTGCTTGAGGCAGCGGATGTCCTCGCTGCCTGCGAGAAGTGGCAAGGTATGTGCAAGGTGCTCTTGTGTCGCAAGGCCGACTTCTTGGTTCCAACTTGGTGGTATTTGAGCGATTTCCATGATCGTAGTGCCCTCGAACAGTACGACATCGTCATGCCTGGTTATCCTGATGATAGGGGCCAGACGCCACAGTGTTCGATTGATCCATGGGATGATACATTGAAGGAGTTCGATGACCCACGAACACTACTTCTGCTCCGATACGTTCGTAATAATCGCAATGCGACGATCGATCGCCTTGATGAAGCGATCATGGCCGCGTGTCGTAGGCCGCGGTTGGGCACTGAAGTGTGTGAGTTGATCGGCAGAACGCAACCGGTCGCAGACCAGCACCTCCGACGCCTCATGGGACGAGGAGTCCTCGTTCGGGTTGGGGAGAAGTTTCAGTGCCCAGATAGTGCCCAAGACGACGCTGCCACGACCCGGGCAGATGCTGATACGGACTTGCCGTCGACATGAGCTGGAAGCGGAACGGGCCGGGTCGTTGCTCGGTCGTTCATTGTTTAATTGGCGGCCGAGCTGGCGGCCGATCGGGGGGCTGCTCGGCCGGCTGCCGGCCTGGATTAGATCGGCGGCATGTCGTCCAGCGGCGTGTGAGTCAGCGTCTCGTAGACCTCCGACGCCTTCACCCCGCGCTCGGTGGCCGCCTTGGCGCGCTCGAGCTCTTCTTCGATGAGCAGCCGAAACACCAGCTCGGGCTGGGCCCCGTGCACGGGCCGACCATTGACGAAGAACGCCGGGGTGCCCGAGATCCCCAGGCTCATCGCCAGCGACTGATCCGACTCGATCGCAGCGTCGAGCTCCAGGCTGTCCATTGCCCGGCGGAACTTCTTCATGTCCAGCCGGAGCTCCCGGGCGATCTCCCGCAGCGTGTCGTCGTCGAACTTCGCCATGCGCTCGTAGAGCGCGTCGTGAAATTCCCAGAACTTGCCCTGAGCCTGAGCGGCCACCGCCGCCCGAGCGGCCACGTGCGCGTGGCTGTGGAAGGGCAGGGGAGTGTGCTTGTACACCATGCGCAACGCGGGCCCGTAGTGCTCGCGCAGGCTCTCCATGGTGTCGTTGCCCCGCACGCAAAAGGGGCACTCGAAATCGCCGAACACCACGATCGTCACGGGCGCGTCGTCGGGCCCTCGCCGGGGCGAGCGGCCCAGCGGCACGGGCACCACGGTGTCCGGGTCGACGCGCCGATCGTCGGTGTAGACCACCTTGCGGAAGCCGTCGGCGATGGCGTGCTCATAGGTGGCCTCGGGCGCGACGCCCTGCTTGCGCCACTGCTCGACCAGCGCGAGCTCTTCGTCGATGAGGGCCTCGAAGTTCTCCAGGGGCTGCGCCCCGGTGAGCAGGCGGCCGTTGACGAAGAACGTGGGCGTGCTGTTGACCCCCAGGCGCTTGCCCAGCCGCAGATCACGGCTCACCTCGGGCCCGTACTCCAGCCCCTGGAGATCCTTGCGCAGGCGCTCGATGTCCAGCTTGGCGGCTCGGGCGTAGGACAAGAGCACGTCGAAATCCAGGCCCCGCTGGCTGAACAGGAGGTCGTGGAACTCCCAAAACTTGCCCTGGGCTTGCGCCGTGCGGGCGGCCATGGCGGCGAGCAGCGCGTGCGGGTGGTTGTCGAGGGGGAAGGCCTTGTAGGCCACGCGCACCGAGTCGGGGTAGCGGCGGCGAAGCTCGCCCATGATCTGGTACCCCCGCTCGCAGAAGGGACACTCGAAGTCGCTGAACATCACCACGGTGACCGCGGCGTCCTGTGGGCCCCGGGCCGGCGCATCGAGCAGCGGGACGTAGTAGCGCTCGATCTCGGCGGGACCTTTGGGATCGGTCTCGGAGGGCGCGAGCGCGGCCGGTGCGTCGTCCCCGCGGGCGACGGCGCCTTCGGGCTCGCCGGGAGCTTGGGTGGGGCCGCGCTGGCAGGCGATGCCCAAGAGCAGGCCGAGGGCGAGGATCGGACGAAGACGCATCGTTTCGATGGTTGTACGCTCGACGGCGCGTCGATGCCATCGTCGGCGGAACCTTTTTCGCCGCTCGGGCGTCCCATCACGGCGAAGGTCGGCGCTTCCCACCGTCCTGCGACGATCCCATGGAACAGGTTCAGTGCCGAGACATCCGTCATTCCTACGATGGCGTTCGTGACGCCGTCTCCGAGCTCTCGCTGGCTGTGCGGCGGGGCGAGGTGCTGGCGCTCATCGGTCCCAACGGAGCGGGCAAGAGCACCACGCTGCGGGTGCTGGCCACGCTCCAGCGACCCGATCACGGTCTGGTGCTGTGGGATCAAGCCAACGCTTGGGAAGACCGCTTTCAGATCCGCCGGCGGATCGGCTTTTTGGGGGACGGCACCGCGCTCTATCCCTCGATGACGGCGGCCGGCTACCTGCGCTTCTTCGCCGAGTGTTACGGCCAAGACGACGCCACCGCTCGCCGCCGCGTGGGCGAGGTGCTCACCATGTTCGATCTGTCGGGCAAGGCCGACGTGGCGATAAGCGAGCTATCCAAGGGCATGCGACAGCGCCTGGCCATCGCGCGTACGTTGGTGCACGAGCCCGAGCTGCTGCTGCTCGACGAGCCAGCCGACGGCCTCGACCCGCTCGCTCGTCGGCAGCTGCGCGACATCTTGCGGGAGGTGGCGGCTCGCGGGGTGGGCATCGTGATCTCCTCGCACATCCTCCGCGAGCTCGACGGCTTTTGTGACACCGTGGCGCTTATCCAAAAAGGCAAGCTCGAGGTCCACGGCAGCGTCGAGGAGGTCATCGATGACTACGAGGTTGGTCGACGCCTGCACGAGATCCACATCACCCGTGGCCTACAAAAGGCGCTCGAGGTGCTGCGCAAGCATGAGGGATTGGTCGAGTCGATAGGGCCCCTGCACAAGTCCGAGCCCAAGCCCGATCTCGCCACCGCGGATCGCGGGTTGCTCACGGTGCGGATCCACGGGGCCGAGGAGCGGGCCGCTCACTTGCTGCGGGAGCTGGTGCTGGCCGACGTCGAGGTGATCGCCCTGGCCAAGGTGCGCAGCGATCTCGAGGACGTCTACCAGAGCATGGGGCGCGACGAGGTCAGCTGAGGGTCGAGATTGATGCCGAGGCCGGTTCGGGAAGCGCGACTTCCTCGCGCCCGGCCTCGGTCTTGCGCACGCGGCATTCAGAGGGGCGCCCGTTCGTGATTGCTCGATCGCGCGCGGTGCGGTGCTCGCTTGCGCGCGGGGTGAGCACGGAATCGCGCGCGTGAGAATATTGAAAAAAAGGCGCTGTAGATTTCGGAAATTTCTCCTACGATGGAGTCAAAGGAAGGCGGATGTGGGGTCGATGGATAAGGATCGAGGCAGGATGGTTCATTTCGAGCGAGGAGCGCTTGCGCACTAAACCCCCGTATTCGGCCGCATATGACCCATTTGTCTCTGTGGACGGTCGAGAGAATGCGCTAGGTTACTCAAAATACACGCGTCAGCCTCGGAGGAGGATTCTCCGGGAGGTCGAAGCGCGGGCCCCGAGGGGGTCGTCATGGAGGGCACCACGATGAAGAGCGCAACCTGTCACCGTCCATCGAGCTGGCTCGCTGCCCTGCTCCTTGTGCTGGGGGCGTGTGGAGACGATGGGGGTGGGGGCTCGGGAGAGGGCACGGGCATCAACCTGCCCACCGGCGGTGGGGCACAGAGCCTCGACGGCTCGACCGGCGCGACCGGAGGTTCGAGCGACGACGACGGCCCCTCCCCGCCCGGGTGTGGGGCGAGCATGTTCACGCTGGAGCATCAGCCCACCAACGTGGTGCTGGTGCTCGACAAGTCGTTCAGCATGGTCGACAACCTGTGGGACAGCGATGACAACCCCATGACGCCGTTGGAGACCCGCTGGAGCAGCCTGCACCGCTCAGTCTCCTTCATCATCGATGAGTTCGATAATGGCCTGAACTTCGGGGCGGTGCTCTTTCCCTCGGTGGACGTGCCCGACAACGAGTGGCAGACGGCCTGCCTGGTGTCGCTGGAGCCCGATGCTCCGGTCGCGCCCAACAATGGCGAGCAGGTGCTGGCGTCGTTGCCGGGGCCCAATGAGCTCGAGCTGTTTGGTGGCACGCCGACCAGCGAGGGGGTCTCGACGGCGCTCAATCACCTGCGCAGCCTCGATCCTGGGCTGCCGCGGGCGATGATCCTCATCACCGACGGGGCGGCCAACTGCCTGGCGGGCACCTCGGACGACGCTGTGTTCAACCTCTACGACACGAACCTGCCTGGCCTCGTTGCCGAGGCCTACAACGAAGAAGAAATCCCGACCTATGTGGTGGGGATCGACATCATCGACGGGATCGCCAACTTCCCCCAAGACAACCCCTTCGAGCGGCTCAACGAGGTCGCGATCGCGGGGGGCTTCCCGCAGCCGGGGGTCGAGAAGTTCCACAACGCGCAGAACGAAGAGGAGCTGCGCTCGGCGATCAGCCAGATCACCAGCCAGATCGGCTGCATCATCCCGCTGGACATGGCGCCCGTGCAGCCCGATCTGCTGTCGATCTTCATCGATGAGATGGAGATCCCCTTCGTGGCCTCGTGCGAGGACGACGAGCAGGGGTGGAACTACGTCAATCCCGACGGGCCCTACGACGAGATCGAGCTTTGTGCCCAGGCGTGCGACTTGCTGCACAACACCGGGTCGCTGGCGGCGCACTACAACTGCATCCCGCAGGGGTAGCCCGCGGGAAGACCGCAGGAAGACCGCAGGAAGACCGCAGTGGTTAGGTCGCCGCGCCTCTCGGGGCCAGGCGGGCTCGGTCGCGGGGGGAGTCGGTGTCGTTCCTTGACCGAGAGTGGCTCGTTCGGGAGGCGATGCGCGAAATTGATATACTGTAAATTACAGTGTATACAAAATGGCTGGCCCCCTCGTTGGGTACGGCATACTCGAACTCGGCAAGAGGGATGGGCGGTCGCGGGCAGTGGATATGGATTACGGCCTCTGGGTCGTTACTCGGCGGTCTATTGGGGTGGCTGGGCGCTTGTTCTCCGCGGATTTACACGTGTAGTTCCGATGCTCAGTGCGTGTGGGATGGGGTCGATGGTTGGTGTGAGGCGGAGGTTTTCGTCTGCGCGTACCCGGACGACGAGTGCCCATCGCGGCGACGCTATGGCCCCTACGCCGGATCGATGGCGCGAGCGTGCGTCGAGTCCTCGGACGGGACGACGGGGTCGACGATGGGGTCGACGACCGAGGGCCACACGACGATGGGGGCCGAGTCGACCACCGGCTCGATGACCACCGGTTCGACCTCGGGGGATAGCGGGGACGAGCCCATTCCCTTGCCGCCGATCGACGGCACGATCTGGCATGTCGCTCCCGAGGGTAACGATGCGGGGGCGGGTACTGCGGAGGAGCCCTTCGCCACGCTCCAGCGCGGTCTGGAGGCCGCGATGCCGGGCGATGGGATCGAGCTGGCTGATGGAGAGTATGCGCAGGGAGGGGTCTCGGTTCGTGCGGGCGAACCCGACGCCAAGATCTGTATCTATGGATCCGATCGGGCTGTACTCCGCGGGATGACCGACACGGTCCTGGTGATCGCCCACGATCATTACGTCGTTCACGGGCTGACGATCGACGGGTTGCATGGTGATCCCGGCCGGGTCGAGGGCTACGCCGACCAACTGCTGGGTGTCGAGGGCCCCGACACGAGCTCTACGGTCCGCGGCGTACAGCTGCTGGAGCTCACCCTGCGCAATGCCGCTGACGAGTGCGTGCGGCTACGCAACGGAGCGCAGGACAGCGAGATTGCGGGGTGCACAATCAGCGACTGCGGGCTCCGTGACTTCGTCTTTGGGGATCTGGAGTTCAAGAACGGAGAAGGGATCTTCATCGGGACGCCCGAGGATGTCTGGGCCGGCTCTGGCGTCCCCGACCGGTGTGACGGCAATTGGATCCACGACAACGAGATCAACACTCGAGGCAACGAGTGTGTAGATGTTCAAGAGGGATCCGCGGGCAACATCATCGAAGGCAACGAGTGTCGAGGACAGCGTGACTCGTTCTCGGGGGGGATCAGCATCCGGGGTAACGGCAACGTCGTGCGAGACAACACCGTCGAGGGCTGCTCCGGGGCCGGGGTGCGACTGGGCGGCGACCCCGTCGGCAACGATGAGTATGGTGTGGACAACGACGTCACGGGCAACACCCTTGTCGACAACGCCGCCGGCGGGGTGAAGATCCAGAAGATCCCGCAAGGCTCGATCTGCGGCAACGAGCTCGAGTCCAACGGGCTCGGTCCGTCGGTGGGCGACTACGGCGACCAGTTCGACCCGGCCGCTCCCTGCTGAGCGCGCCCCGCGAGGCCGGGCCACCGAGCACCGGAGTGGGCACCGGAGCGGGCACCGGAGCGGGCAGCAGAGGATCGGGCAGTAGAGGAGCGACCAGTAGAGCGGGATCGACGGCGTTGGACCAACCGCACCGTGCCCCAGATCGCCAGGCCGAGCCCTACCCCGGCCAGGGTGCTGCCCAGGCCCAGCTCTACTCGCATCACGAGCAGTCGTCGGCCGAATTCCTCTTCGGTGGGGGCTTGGTCGGCGCGGGCCGACGTCCACGCCCCGAGGCCGACGAGGGCGCCTCCAAGGGCAAACGCGGCCGCGCCGGTGATGGTCGAGGTCATGCCGATCACGTCGCGAGGTGGTCGATCGTCGGCGGTCGCGGGCGGAGGCTCGGGGTCGAACTCGGTTTCGGGCGCGGGCTCAGGCGCGGGCTCGGGCGCGGGCGCGGGCTGAACCACGACGCCAGACTCGGCCAAGATCGCCCGGCACCGCTCGGCGTTGGCGCGTGCTCGGTGTCGATCGGCTGGCGTGGGCCCCGTGGCAACGTACTGGTCGTACAGCTCGATGGCCGCCACGCAGTCTCCAGCCCAGCGGGCTGCCTGCGCACGAGCCCACAGTAGCGAGGGGTGGGGGTCGAGGCGATAGGCTTCGTCGAGGAGCGCGCGAGCTTCGTCGTAGCGTTCCTGTGCGAGCAGGGCCTGGGCCCGAGCGAGCAACGGTTCGACCTCGGCCGTAGACGGCCCTGGCTCGGCGGCGGCCTCCGCCGGCGGCGATGGAGCCGGAGGATCGGCCGCATCGGCCCGGGCGGGCAGTCCGAGCACGGCGTTCAGCCCGATGCTGACGAGCACGCGTCGTCCGGCTCGCACCCGTGCAGGATCGCTCAGATCGAGCCCGAGTGCCATGGGCTCTGGGTAGGAGCGAGTGGCTTCGCTATTTCTTCCCGCCAGCCGGCAGCAGCGACTCGAGTGGATCGGATGAACCGGGCTTGGTGTCCTTGTGGGTCGCTCGGGGACGCCGCCGACCCTTCTTGCGGGAAGACCGGCGGGTGGGCGCAGCTCGGGGTTGTGGGGACGCTCCGAGCTCGACGACGGGCGGAAGCGGTGATGCGTCTGGCGGCGGTTCGGCGTGGGGATCGTCGCCGGCATGCCCGGTCGGTTCGTCTTGTGGCTCGGGTCTTGCTGTAGACCCCGGCCCCGATCCGCTCGGTGCCCCCGACTCGATCGATGTCGCCGACTCGTTCGCTGCGTCGAGCTCGATGGAATCGTTGGGGCGAAACTGGTTGATGCCGATGGCCAAGCCGGCCCCGAGCGCGACCGCGGCGCCCAGGCCGATAAGCCGCGCCCGGCGACTCGAGCGACCCGGGGACGCCGGCGCCCCGAGGGCGGGCATGGTGCCACCCCGGCGGGGACTGGTCACCGCTTCCAGTGAAGCCCGCGGCCCCACGAGATCGAGCTCGTGAAGGAGCGCGGCCACGCGGCCCGAGTCGAGCGTGAGTTTGGCGGCGTCGGCAAAGCCGACCAGCTCGCGTCCGAGGACGTCGGCCGAGGGGTAGCGGTGGTCGGGGTCACGGCTCAGCGCCCGGAGCACGATCGCCTCGAGGGCCGGCGGGTACTCGGGCATGAGCGCTGTCGGCCGAATGAGTTCACCGCGGGCGACCTTGTTCATCACCGCGAACTCGTTGTCGCCCACGAACAGCCGGCGGCTCGTCGTGCACTCGAACAGCAACACCCCCATGCCGAACACGTCGGTGCGACGGTCTACGGCTTGGTCGCTGGTGAGCTGCTCGGGCGCCATGTAGCCGAGCTTGCCCTTGAGCACGCCGGAGCGGGTGACGACGGTCTGCTGCAGCGCCTTGACCAGACCAAAGTCGACCAGCTTGGCTCGCCCGTCCTTGCCGATCACCACGTTGGACGGGGAGATGTCTCGGTGCACCAGGCCCAGGGGGCGTCCTTGGGGATCGCAGCGGTCATGGGCGTAGTGGAGCGCGCGGGTGATCGGCACGAGGATCGACAGGGCCACGTCGAGGGGCAGGCCCCCGCGGGAGGCGACCCGCTTGAGCAGGACCCGCAGGTCGGGTCCCTGCACCAGCTCCATGGCGATGAAGTGCTCGGCGCTGACGTGGCCCACGTCGTAGACCTGCGCGATGTGGGGATGCTGGAGCAGCGCGGCATAGCGCGCCTCGTTGAGGAACATGCGGACCAGCTCGGGGTCGCTCGCCATGTGGGGCAGGAGCACCTTCAGCGCCAGGGGCGGAGTCTCGGGGTGCTCGTCGTCACGGGCGACGTAGAGCTCGCCCATCCATCCGTGGCCCACGTGGCCCAAGACCGTGTAGCGGCCCAGGCGTCGCCCCGGAGACAGAAGACGCCCCGGAGCGTCGAAGGACGGAGGCGCCGCCATGCGCCCATCGTAGCAGGCATGGTCGTCTGGAGGTCGCTCGATGATGCCGCCTGTCGACGGCGCACGCCCCGACCTAGTGCCTCGTGCCGGGAGGGGTCCAGCGGGCGGTCGGGTGAGCGATGAGCGAGCGGGTCCAGCCCTCGAGATCGGCCTCCACTGTGGCTCGTACCCGGCTCGACGTGGCCGGCAGCTCGGCCACGATGTGGCGCAAATGCTCGCGTGAGCGGGCGATCCGGCTGGTCACCGTGCTGGTCGGGATCTCGAGGACCTCGCCGATCTCGCGGTTTGACAGCCCTTCCCAGTAAAATAGCTGTAGGGCGATCCGCTGATCGTCACGCAGCTCGTCCAGCGCACGCAGCAGCAGGCGCTGCTCCTGTTGCGAGGCCACCACGCGGCTGGGGGTCGGGCCCGAGTCGGCCCGGTCGGCCTCGCCAAAGCCGATCACTCGCTCATGGCGGCCGCTGTCGCGTAGGTAGTGGATCAGCAGGTGCCGTGCAATACCGAATAGGTAGGCACGTACGCTCCCACCTTCGCGCAGCCGGTCGAGCCCCTCGATGGCCGCGAGGAAGCATCGCTGCGAGAGATCCTCGGCCGCCCGCGGGACCTTGATCTCGAAGAATCGATGGATCGAGTCATAGTGTCGAGACATCAGCTGGTTTCCTGCCGCGCGATCCCCCGTTTTCCAGCGCTGAAGGAGCATGAAGTCGTCGGCCATGATGCGCATGATACAGCTCGTCGGATACTAACGGGACTGATAATCCCCGTGGGCCGGGACCCCGGTGGGGCCCCGGCCCGTAGCGAGGTGCCTGCTCAGTCGTGGGTCTGGGTCAGCTCGTAGAACGTCGCTTGCGCATAGTCTCCCGGAGCGCCGCCGTTGTTCTGGTTGTAGACCCCGGCTTTGAAGTAAAGGTAGGCATCGTCGTAGTAGTCGTCCATGGTCATGCTCTCGGACACCGTGCTGCCGTCGTCGCGGGTGATCGTCACCGTCAACGTGTGACCGTTGACGTCGATCTCGTAGCTCCATGGCTCTCCCAGCGCGATCCCGTCGGCCGGGTTGCTGGCCCCGTCGTCGGGGCTGCCGATGAGCGGGTAGATCACGTCGCTGCCGCTCTGTGGCTCGTAGGCAAAGTAGACCGAGCCCTTGGAGTTACCGGGGAGCTTGCGGTAGTAGAGCTTGCAGGGCTCGTCGTCGGGCGCGTGGATCTGCCCCACGATCACTCGGCCGACCATGTACTCGTCGTCGTAGGTGGTGGACACGTGGTCCACGGTCAGGGTGGCGTTGAGGGTCCCGTCGACGCCACCGGCCGCGTTGCGGTTGGACTGGCTCGAGGTGCTGGTGACCCAGTTGTTGCCGTTGATGCCCTGGGTGGGGATCCCGTCGTTGGTGCCTCGCAGCATCTCTCGTAGCTCGGTGCGGGAGTACTTGGTGTTGCTGCTGGTGGTCTCGCCCGAGTTGGGGCAGCGAAAGACCATGCCCCCGGTCGAAGGATGGGTGAAGAACTCATTGGGGCGCTCGCCTCCCCCGATGAGCCAGCCCGGCTGCTGCTCGGAGGCGTCGGGGAAGGTGATCTTCCACTGCCCGAGATCGAAGTTGGAGCCGGGTGGCTGGGTCGGGTCGAGGCCATTGCCGCCACCGTCGCCGCCACCGTCTCCCCCTCCGTCGCCCCCTCCGTCGCCACAGCTGGCCGGGTAGCCCACCAGCTCGAGCTCGCGGATGCTGGCCCAGTCTCCTCCATAGTTCGCCGCTCCCTTGACTAGCAGCTCCACGTAGCGCGTGGTCAGATCGGGGACGCTGTCGACGATGACGTTGCCCCCTTGGGTGTTGTCGCGGCGGTCGACCATGTCCGACCACGGCGAGGAGCCGGTCGGCGACATCTTGATCGCGTACTCATACGCACGATTCTGGAAGGGGTGCAGTCGAGCCTCGGTGATGACGTACTCTTGCCCCAGGTCGAACTTGGCGTTCTGGTAGCCGGTGAGCAGCCCGCTGGCGGACCACCGTGCGCCCGACTGGCTCGAAAGATCACCGTCGAACATGTTCTGGGCTTCGTTGCCGCTTTGGGTGTTGCTCGACTGGCTATAGACCGACACCGAGGTGATGACCTGCGGGGGGCAGCTGGCGACGGCTCGCTCGTCGTCCTCGACGTCGTCGAAGTTACCGTCGCGACCGTCGCTGACCTCGCAGCCACCGGTGAGTGGCGATGAGACCCCCAGGGTGACGAGTGTGATGAACAAGGTGGATGCATTGCCGAATTGACGCGTAGACATGATGAGTTCTCCCCTCGATTGATCGAATCGGGTCGTTCGAGCAGGACCAGGGCGTAAGACACGACCTGGTCTCGCTCGGACGCCGACGTCTTTTTCCCCTCCCACCAGCGGGCCGGGTTCACCGGCCTGGATGGGCTGGCGCCGTCACGGCCGGTGCATGGCGATGCACAGGCTCTCGCGACGCGAAGTGCCGTTTGCTCTGCAGCGGCTTCGTTCCTCTCTCGCGTCCGACAAGTGCCCCATGTACGATTCTTGTCCCTCGTGTCTCGCGAATTCTTAGGGTTGGTGGATACGTTCTTTCCGGCAACGATCGTTCCGCTTGGAGGCGCAGAAATTGCGAGGAGGTCGCGCGGTCGTGGGCATAAAGGGCCAAAGCGCCGGGGGAGCCAGAGGATCTTGCCTCTGGCTCCGCCCGGCGCTCGCTCTACGCGGGGGACGACCGTCGTTGCGTCACTCGAAGCGTGGCTGGGCGATCACCGGGCAGTTGATGATCGCCTGGGCCGAGGACAGCCCGGCGACGAAGCCGTCGGAGGGTCCCTCGGGGGCGAAGCTGGTCACCAGGCCTGCGTCGACCAGCTCGCGCAGCTCCTCGAGGCTGGTGATCCGGCGTCGCTGGTCGCCCTCGGGGCCGTTGATCGCCTCGTCGGTCCACATCGACAGGTGTGCGTCCCACATGGGCGAGTAGTTGTTCCCCTCCTCGAGGGAGTTATTCGGATCGAGGGGGAAGACGTTGATCGGATCGCTGGGGGTGTTGGTCCCGGGGATCAGATCGATGATCGTGGACCCCAAGCCCTGGCGCTCGGGGTTGTCGACGCCGGTCAGGCCGTTGACGTTGGGTGAGAACCCGAGCAAGGCCGACTCGGAGTCGACCATGGTCGAGCCGAAGGCGGGTAGATCCGCCAGGCGCGGCGCGTACACGCCCAGCTCGATCGCGGCCGGGCCTGGATCCGAAGCGTCGGTCACCAGGTGGTAGTACAGCTGCTCGCCGCCCTGGAAGCCGTCGAGCAATTGCAGGGTGACGGTCTGGTCGCCGTCGAACGAGACCACGCGATCGTGCTCGCCGGTGGAGTTGCTCACCTGCTGCACGTTGAGCACGTTGCCCGCCGGCGTCACCACCAGCGACGACCACTGATCGTCGGCCACCGCTCCCGGCGACAGGGTCTCGCCATTGGGGGGGAACGCGTTGTCGGGATCTCCGGGCACGCCCGGCTCTACGAAGCGCTCGGGAGAGAAATCCACGTCTCCGGGGAACACCATCCGGCCTTCGTCGTCGAAGGTGACCTCCATAGCGATCCTCTCGGTCGATGGAACTAGTGCGAATAGCGAGCGCCGCGAGTGGTTGGAGCGCTGGCTCTTTCGGGGAGTTCCGGTTGCCCACCGAGGGATTGCGTGGAGGGATTGCGTGGAGGGATTGCGTGGAGGGATTGCGCCGAGGGATTGCGCCGATGATGGCGATGGCCGCGGGCGTCGATCCGCCTCGGTTCGCACGGGCGAAGATCCGAGTCGGCCCCGTCAATGCCTACGCGACGCGGTCGAGCCGGTTACCAGCCAGGCTCGTCCGGTACCCGCCGGGCTCGTGGGATCGACCGGATACGCGGAGCGACTGGTTGTTGGCGCGGGTCTACGTGATGCTCGCCAGGATCGCCTCACCGTGGTTGACCAGCAGCGAGACATGACCCTCCCCCGGGACGAAGTGCGCCTTCGCGTTCGGGATCTCGCGAGCGAATATGCGGCCACTGGAGGGCGGGACGTTCTGGTCGAGCTCGCCCTGCCAGATCGTCACCGGCATGGGAATGTGTTCGAGTTCGAACCCCCACGGGGACGCGTAGATGCGCCCCTCGTGGGTTGGTCCGGCGGTGCCTTGTCGATAGCTCTCCTCGAGCACGGCCGCGAACCGCTTGGTGCCCAGGTGCTCGATGGCGGCCCGGTCCACCGGCGGTAGCGTCGCGAACATGCGCTCGATTGTGCCGGGCCGGGAGATCTGGCGGTGCATCATCGACAGCATCCCGCGCAGCAACCACGGCAGGGGACGGCCCACTTGCAGCATGAAGCGGTTGGCCAGCGGCATGCCTCGGAGAGTCTCGGAACGGGTCATTGGGGCCAGCCCGGCCACGATCGTCGCGGAGGTCAGGCGCTCGGCGATCGCGTATGCGCAGGCGGCGACGTAGGGCCCACCGCCCGACACCCCGAAGACCGCGAATCGTTCCAGCCCGAGCGCGTCGGCCAGCGCGTCGACGTCCTTGGGCCAGTGCAGCAGCGTGCGGCCGGGCTGGAAGTCGGAGCGACCGATTCCCGGGCGATCGACGCCGATCATCCGCAGGCCGGCCGAAGCGGCGAGATCGCCGAAGAGCGAGGCATCCAACCGCGACGACGGCCAGCCGTGGAAGTAGAACACGGGGCGCCCCTCCGGATCGCCGAAGCCCTGGTAGGCCAGCCGGCGCCCGTCGGGCAAGGTGGTGGTCTGGACGTCTTCGGATCCCATGGCGGACCCGGAGGGAATACCACGAAGCGCCGCCCCTCTGATGCGTTCCGGCCCCATGGGGCTGGTCCCAATCGACCGGCCCCATTGAGCCGGTCACATGCGACCGCGCAGCATACCGTTCCAGTACATGGTGGGCAGGCCGTAGGCCTTGAGCGCCCACATGCTGTAGCGCTCGCGGGCCTGATCAAAGGGGAAGGTCTCCATGATCTTCCCGTCATAGCCGAACTCGGCCAGCATCACCGTGCCATAGCCGGTGACCAGGGGACACGAGGCGTAGCCGTCGTAGCTCGCGGGGAGAGGGCGACCGGCACGGTGGGCCAGGAGGTTTTGGGCGAGCACCGGGGCCTGCTTGCGGATCGCGGCCCCGGTCTTGGAGGTGGGCATGCTGCTGCAATCACCGGCCGAGAACACGTTGGCATAGCGCGTGTGCTGGGTGGTGTGCTTGTCGACCTCGACCCAGCCCGCCGCGTTGGCCAGAGGGCTGCGCTCGATGAAGTCCGGGGCGCTCTGCGGGGGGGTCACGTGGAGCATGTCGTACTTCACCACGACCGACCGACCCTCGTGCTCGAACACGGCCTCCCGGGCGTCGGCTCGGATCTCGACCAGATCGTGGGAGAACATCGTCTCGATCTGTCGAGCGTCCACGATCTTCTCCAGGGCCGCGCGATACTTGGGCACCCCGAAGATCGCCGGAGCTGCGCAGCCATAGACCACCCGCGTCTTGTCACGCACGCCCTGCCGGCGAAAGGCGTGCTCGGCCAGGTACATGATCTTCTGCGGCGCCCCGGCGCACTTGATCGGGGTGGACGGGAAGGTGAACAGCGCCGTTCCTCCCCGAAAACCGCGGATGGTCTGCCAGGTGCTGTCGACCGACTCGTACGAGTAGTTGCTGCACACGCCGTCCTTGCCCAGCGCCTCGCGCAGCCCCCCGATCCGATCCCAGTCCAGCTGGATACCGGCGGCCACCACCAGGTAGTCGTAAGTCAGGGTTCGACCGTCGCGGGTCGTCAGCGTGTCGTGCTCTGGATCGAAGCTCTCCACCGCGTCGCGGATCCAGGTGGCGCCTGTGGGGATCAGATCGGCCTCGTCGCGCTCGGAGATCTCGCGGGGAAACACGCCGCCCCCCACCAGGGTCCAGATCGGCTGGTAATAGTGCTTATCGGAGGGCTCGACGATCGCGACCGCGGGCGGGTCTTCGGCGGCGCGGAGGCGAGCAGCAATGGACAGACCGGCGGTTCCTCCGCCGACGATGACGATTTCGTGGTGTTCGGACATGGTGACTCGGCTCGGCGATCCGGCAGCGGGCTCGGGCAGCGGGCTCAGGCGGCGGGATCGGACAGTGGAAGCAAGCGGTGGGCTCGGGCGGTGGGTTCGGGCGACGAGCTCAGTCGACGGAATCAAAGCCGCGAGATCACGCGGGCAAGGATCGTGGATCGGGTCGACCGTCGAGGGCCTGCCCCAGGCCTTCGAGCACGCTCATCGCAAAGCCGACGGCGCGCTGAGTGCTCGGATCCCGCAGCGCCTTGAGCAGGCCCAGCAGGCCCAGGCGGCGGCCCCCCTGAGCTTGGGCATGGCGTAGAAACACGACGACCTGACCGACGAGCTGGAGCCCCTCGCGAGTGAGCGTCTCCATGCCCATGTCCTGGGTCGCGTGGGCGTCGAGCATCGGGATCCCGGTACGCACCGGCTCGGGGTTGGTCACCTGGTCCAGCAGGTGCTCGAGCAAGCGGAGCGTCTCGGGGTGCGTCATGCGGCGCAGCAGCGACATGGCCGCCTCGAGGCGGCCATGGATGTCCAGACCGTCGGGGTCGGCAAGCTCGTCCACCGCATCGGTCGCGGTGGCCACTAGCGCGGGTAGGGCCTCGAGCATGTCGACGGCTCGCCCGAGCATGGCCATCGTCGAGGGCCGGGAGATCCGCTCGAGCAACTCGAAGACCGCATGGAGTCGGGCGTCGAGCTGGGCCTCTTGTCCCTGCACGCCCTGGTCGAAGGCATCGACGGCCGCGCCGGCAATTGCGGGCGCGGAGGCAAGGGCGGCGAGCGGAGCCAGGGCGCGATCGATCCGATCTAGCTTGGCCTCGATCCGCTCGAGCGTGTCGGCAGAGTGTGGAGGTGAAGACGGGAGCTTGGGCGATTGCATGACGACGACGGCGGGTGGGTCCTTCTGCATGTGCAGTGCCATGCGGCATAGCCCTCGTGGTGGCCGGGGTCGTGCGCAACTCCTGCACACGGCTCGTTTCAGCGTGTTTCAGCGTGTTTCACGGGTGGGACGTTTTGGCCGGTACACGGGCGGTCGCCGGATCGCCGCCGAGGTACCGGCGATGATCTAGCGGAGCGGCGGTCGGGCGGGCACACTCGGGTGTCGGCGTCGTCCCCGTGGCCCCTCGTGTTACCGTCGGGCTCATGACCCGCCCCTGGCTTTGCACGACGCTGATATCCATGCTGTGTACGTTCCCCGTTTCCACCGCGTGGGCGGGAGGCGGAACCTCGTCCTCCGGAGGAGGCGTGTCGTCTAGCGGTGGCACGGGCACAGGCACAGGCACAGGCACAGGTACGGGCACGGACACGGGCACAGACACGGGCACGGGCACGGACACGGACACGAGCACGGGCACCACGGGAGGCTCCTCGTCCACGGGTCCGGAGTGCACCGAGTGCGTGCCGCTGGAGGAGCCCGTCCAGGTCCTCAGCCCGGCCAATGGAGACATGGTCCAGGCGACCTTCGATGTCCACGTCACCGCGCCGTACACCTGCTTTTGCGACACCTGCGGCTGCTCCGCGGAGGATCCTCCCCAGCTGAGCGTGCGGGCGAGCAACGATCGGATGATCCAGACGGTGGCCACGTGCAACGTGGGGGACAAGGACTGCAATACCCGGGATCACGTCTTCACCATCACGCTCGAGCCCGGTGACTACATGATCGACGCCGGGGCTCAGGTAGATCTGGTCGCGCAGTTCTCCGATCCGGTGTCGGTGACGGTGCTGGGCAACCCCAGCGACGACACCACCGGAGAGCCGCCGCCTCCGCCGCCTCCGCCGCCTCCGCCTCCACCGCCAGCCTCCACCGGCTCGGATAGCGGCTCCTCGGGTACCGAGACCGGGGCGGCCGACGGAGGCGGTGGTGGATGCGGGTGCCGGACCTCCGGTGAAGGCGAAGGCGCGCTCGCGACGATGCTTGTCATCGTGTTGGGCGCCGGGCGACGGCGTCGTCGCTGAGCTCGGATCGCGCGCGGCCCTTCGATCCACTTGTCGCTCGCCTCTTGTCGCTCATCACAGCGAGCCCGACCCCGATGCCCAAGCGCTTCGACCAGACCCTGGCCGCCCTGCAGCAGGCCGTGGCCGACCCCGCGGCGACTGGGTCTCGCGCTCGCATCGTCAAGGCGCTCGGCTCCAACAACGGGATGCTCGTCGCCCTGGCGACCTCGGCGGCGGTGCGTGGAGACGAAGACGATCCCCAGGTCGACCGCGGGCTGCTCGAGCGCCTCGTGCCGGCGTTCGAGCGCCTGCAGACCGATCCGGTCAAGCGCGATCCCCAGTGCCGCGGCAAGGTGGCGATCGCCTAGCTGTTTATCTGCAGAAATTAATAGTAAACTGGGGACAATTTTTTCCTCTTCAGCAGTAGTATCTAAAGCCAATAAGCTGTCTAAATCTCGAACTAAAACAATTATTTTTTCCTGCTGCCTTTGGCTTAACACTTTATTGTCTTGTAGTAAAGTTTCGATTTCTCGCGCAATCTCTGTCCCCGTATCCTTGGAGAACATCCCTAATACTCCCGCTAGCTTGTGTGCCGCTCGTTCAGCATTGTGC
>JBCCWC010000114.1:0-45382 GCA_039194325.1 Myxococcota bacterium | reverse complement strand
CTCCGCTTCCATCGCCGGCTCCGCTTCCACCACCGGCTCCGCTTCCACCGCCGGCTCCGCTTCCACCGCCGGCTCCGCTTCCACCGCCGGCTCCGCTTCCACCGCCGGCTTCACCTCGACCTCCGGCTTCGCCTTGGCCGCCGGCTTCGCCTCGACCTCTGGCTTCGCCTCGACCTCTGGCTTCGCCTCGACCTCTGGCTTCGCCTCGACCTCTGGCTCCGCCTTCGATGTAGCGACCTCGCCCCGCAGATCATCGATCCGGTGACGTTTGAGCTTGGGGAGTTTCTTGGGCACGGCAATTTACTCCGATCCGTCGAGCAATGCGTCGATCTCGGCCCTCACCGCCTCGATCTCCCGAGCCGCGGCGCCTTCGGGAGCTATCAGACTGGGAGTCGAGCCGGTGAAGGGTGCTTCGGTATGGGCCACACGATTGGTCAACTCAGCATGCAGTAGAGGATAGCGCGCATCCTGCAGCTCCTGCCGCATATGGCGAGCCATCACGCTGCGCAAGATCGTCTGACAGAGCACGAACCGGGTCTTCAAAGAGCCAGGATCCGCTCGCGCTCGAGCGATCTCGCCGATCATGTCCATGGTGTCGGCGGCCACCTCGAAGTCCACCGGAGAGGGCTTGATCGGCACCAGGGCCATGTGCGCGAGCGTCAAGATCGCCGCGGTCGTGGGCGAGCGAAAGCCGGGAGTATCGACGACGATCCGCTCGTACCCCTGCTCGACCAGCGAACGGATCATCTCCGCTGCGCCCGTCTGCGCCGAGTCGAGCGCCGTGACCTTCAAGGCCGACAGCTCCTCGCCCGCCCCCACCCAGCGCAAGGCCGAGCGCTGGGGATCGGCGTCGACCAACGCAGTATGGCGCCCCAGCTGCATCCACCGCGCAGCCAGACAGACCGCCAGTGTGGTCTTACCGCTGCCTCCCTTCATGGTGGCGATGGCAATGACACCGGATGACGAACGAGGCATTCGCACTCCTTGCGACCGCACCAGAGCGTATCATGCTCCATTGATCAGCTCATGCCCCGCCCTGCGCGTGCTCGGGCCCGTCCGCTCGGGCGACCCGAAGTGATCGCCAGTGCCCCGATCCGTGTACGATTGCCGGCCATGGCCACACGCGTCGCGTTCGTCCTGTCCGGAGGAGGCAGCCACGGAGCGGTCCAGGTGGGCATGCTCCAGGCCTTGTACGAGCGGGGGATCGCGCCCGACACCATCGTGGGAACCTCGGTGGGGGCGGTCAACGGGGCGTTCATCGCCGGCCGTCCCCCCACCCCGAGCACGGCCACCGAGCTCGCCCGGATCTGGCGAGATCTCAAGCGCTCCGATGTGTTCCCGGTGCAGCCGCTGGGCGGGCTACGACGCCTGCTGGGGCGCAACCCCGCGTTGTTGTCGGCGGATGCACTGCGCGCTCTTGTCGATCGCACCACGACCTTCGACCGGATCGAAGATGCCACGATCCCGTTTCACGTCATCGCCACCGATCTGCTCACCGGCCTCGAGGTCTGCCTGTCTCGGGGCGATCTGGTCGAGGCCGTGCTCGCGAGCGCAGCGATCCCCGGGATCTTCCCGCCCCGGAAGATCGGCGGGCAGACCCTCGTCGACGGCGGGGTCTCCAACAACACCCCGATCTCCCACTGTGTGGGCCTCGGGGCGGAGACGATCTATGTGCTCCCCACCGGCAACGCGTGCGCGCTACGACAGCCCCCGCGCACCGCGATGGGCATCGCGATGCACTCGATGACCCTGCTGGTCATGCAGCGGTTGATCCTCGAGGTCCAGTACTACCGGGAATCCGCCCGGCTGGTGGTGCTCCCGCCGCCTTGCCCCCTGAACGTGCAACCCATCGACTTCTCGGCCAGCGATCGGCTGGTGCGGGTGAGCCGACAAGACAGCCATCGCTACCTCGACGACCTCGAGGCCGGGCGCGCACAAGCGCCGATCTCGATGCACATGCACGGGCACGAACGCAAGACCTGAACCATCCCATCAAGCCGAACGAAGCTGCCAAACCAACCCCGCCCACCACCGGCACGAAGGAAACGGCCAGCGGTGACGGGTCCCTCGACGAGCGAGCTAGGTTCGATGGTTGACATCGCGAGCGACGCCACTGGACGATTGGCTCCACGTGGTCCGCGGTACGACCTCGTGTTGGAGTCGATATGAAGATCCTCATCACTCACGTCTGCGCGGCCATCGTGCTGTCCTCTGTCGCCTGTAACGCCACCACGGAGGACGTCGAGTCCTTGCGCCTCCAACCAGTCGAGCCGGTCGACCCCGCCAAGCTCGGGGAGCAGTGGCCATGTGCCCCGAACTGCCCCGATCCCGAGGGCCCGTGCTTTGGCGAGTGCATCGACGGCTCCTACTGCGACCACCCCGAGTGCTGCGTCGATCCGGACAATTGCGTCTGCTACGTCCCCGAGCACCCGGTCTCGATCGCGCTGTGCGGCAAAGCGCCGTGCGAGGACTGCTTTGGCGAGTGCATCGGCGGCTCCTATTGCGACCACCCCGAGTGCTGCATCGACCCCAACAACTGCGTCTGCTACACCCCTCAGCACCCCATCTCGCAGATCTTGTGCAACGCGGAGCCTTGCGACACCTGCTTTGGCGAGTGCATCAACGGCGCATACTGTGACGACCCCGACTGCTGCATCGACCCAGACAACTGCGTCTGCTACGTCCCCGAGCATCCGATCTCACAGCTGCTGTGCGGGGGCGACTGCTTTGGCGAGTGCATCGGCGGCTCGTACTGCGATGCCCCCGAGTGCTGCATCGACCCAGGCAACTGCGTCTGCTACGCCCCCCAGCACCCCATCTCGCAGTTCATGTGCCGCTGACGCGGCCCAAGGCCGTCACCCCCCCAAGGCGGCGGCCGCTCAGTTCCACATGCGCTGGGGCCAACGACCGCTGTCGGCGAGCTCGTCACAGATCCCGGCCGCGCACTCGATCAGCACGCCCACTCGGCCGTCGGCGTCCTCGGCGGCCAGACAGCGCTGCTGCAGCTCGAGCAGCGCGGGCCGGCCGTTGCTGATCTGATCGCCATGCGCCAAAAAGCCCAGCGTGGGCATGATCGCGGTGATGGCGTAGAGCATCAGGCGCGCATCGGGAATGCGCAGCACCGAGTGCACCATCTGGGTGTCGTCGCTGTCGAGGACCCCGCCGATCCGCTCGAGCTGAGCCTTGAGCACCTCGAGCTGATGCCCATCTTCGGGAGGACCCTCGGGCAGCACCTCTACGCTCAGCTCGCGAAATCTCTCGCGCGGCGGGAGCTCCTCGAGCCGGCGCACGCGCCCCAGCCCTTCGACCCGGATGAAGCGCCGGCCGTCGGGCAGTTTCTGGTGCGAGACCAAGCGCCCCAGGCCGAAGACGTCTTCGAGCTCTGGACGCCCCTCGTAGTCATCCTCGTAACCGGGCCGCAGCAGCGGGATCCCCAGGTGGCCCCCTCCCTCCAGGACATGATCGACCAGGTCTAAATAGCGCGGCTCGAAGACATTCAGGGGCAGCACCATGCCTGGCAAGAGCACCGCGTTCGGCAGCGGGAACACCGGAAGGGCAGCGAGCACGTCGGCCCCGGGTTGTCGATCTTCGTCCAGCATGAGTGGGGGATCGTCGAGGGTCACTCTAGCGGGTCCCGGGACCAGGCGCGATCAAACCGGCGACGGGACGAGGATTTCGGGGGCGGACGACCCGAGCAGCGCAGACGCCCCCCGACCTGGGCATCAGTGGAATGTCCCACCCCGAGCGGGACCAAGAGACTCTCCGAGGCGCCGACTGGGGATCCGCGCTCCTCGGACCCAGAGCCTAGCGCTCCGACTGCACCGAAGCCAGCGGATCCCGGTGGAGATAGCCGATCGACGCGACGTCCCAGTCGATCCGGTGGGCGAGCGTACCTTCGGCATCCGCGCGATCGATCGGCCGACCCATGGGATCGATGCGATCGTGCGCTCCCACAACGCTGACGAAGCGTGCATGGCCGCAAACGCCAGCCCCGGCGCCGCGGGCGAGCGGGATCCATGCAACCGCGTTGTGACCCTAGAGCAGCATGGGAGGCCACCGTTCATTCGTGGTGGGACGGACATGCTCGGTGGCGAGACATTCGATGCTCGCAACCACGCGCCCCGAAAGATCGCGCACGCTCGGCCCGCCTCCGGGCATCCGCACATCCAGCATGTCGTGGTACGAAAGGCCCAGCCACCGGGGGGACCGCTCCGTCGCCTCGACGTAGGGTATCGCCCCGCGCGCCCCTCTCACGTGGACGGGGCGAGACGCTCACGACCACAGACGATCTTGAAGCTCGGTGCGCTGCTCGAGCTCGCCGCGAAACGACGCGGTCACCACCTGGGCTCGGTGACGGTTGTCCGGGATCCGCAGGCACATGTGCTCCCCCACCATCACGCAGCCAGCTCCCCGCGCATCGAGATGAGTCATCAACGCATCCACGATATCGTTGCAGGCGCGCTCTTGCAGCGTCAGCCGCCGCGTGAAGCAGTTGACCAGATCGCCGAGCCGCCCAAACCCCACCAGCTGGGTCCCCGGCAGGTAGGCCACCGTGGCCCGGCCCACGTAGGGCAGCAAATGATGGGGGCACATCCCGTGGTACGGCAGGTCGCGGATGATCACCAACGCCGTCGGGGCCTCGCCCTCCACTGGATCCCCGAGGATCGTCGCGGGATCCATGGACTGACCGCTCAAGAACCGCTCGTGCCATAGCCGAGCAACCCGAGCGGGGGTATTGACCAGGTCCTTGTGGCTTAGATCCTGCTCACAGGCCCGCAACAGACCAGCAATGGCCTCGACCATCGCCGGCGAGGGATCGGTCTCGCTGCTCACGCCCATGGAGATACCACGCCGTGGGTCGAGGTCTCATTCGGAGACCGGCGGGGCCTCGTCCGCGGGCTCGGCGGCTCGCTCGTCGAACGGCGGACCGTCCAACTCTCGCGCTCGCCACGTCAGCCGGAAACCACGCGGCAACGTCCCCAGGGCCGGCAGGCGCTCACATCCCTCACAAGAGACCTCGTCGTGCTTGACCGTGCACTCGTGGCACACCCGCAGCGCGAGGTGGGTACCCCGCAGATCCTCGCGCAACCGGCCGAGTACAGCGAGCTTCTTCTCGAGCCGCTCGATCTGTTGCACGAGGATCGAGTCGATCCGCTCAACGGCCGCTCGATCGTCGGGCGCGGCCTCACGAGCGCCCAACAGTTCGACGATCTCTTCGAGAGCCCAGCCCGCTTCGCGCAGGGCCACCACGAAATTGAGCCGCTCGAGCTCCGAGGCGGCAAAGAGGCGATGCCCTCCCGCGCTCCGGGCCGCACGCAGCAACCCCTGACGCTCGTAGTAGCGGACCGTGCGCGGCGTGCATCCCCCGCCGCGGGTCATGTCCTTGAGCGTTAGATAACGTTCGGTCACCCCGATCCTCACCCGCAACGCTGCCCCCATCCGAGGAGGCTGTCAATCGCTGCGGCTTGCCGCAACCTCCCCGACCGTTGGCGCTCGTCGCCAACTCGGCGCTCCATAACGCGAGGGAAGCTCGTGTCGACGCAACCCGATCCCGGCGAGGCCCGACCGTTGCCCTCGCCCCCACGGGGCAAGCCTGGCGGCGGGCCCGGCGGCGAGTCCCGCGATCCTCTCGACCGACCCCATCACGATCGAACGCAACGTCACAGACAGCGAGATCGTCCGCGCATCGACGTCGTTGCCGCGTCACCCTCTTGCCTTCGAATCACGGTGCGCCCCTCGTCCCCCTCGACACGGCCACCGACCGAAGGAACCGACGCCGGCGAACGCTCGTCGTCCCCCATCATCGCGCACAATACGCCACCGCCTTCGAAGCGAGGACCCACACGCCTTCGACACCCGTTTGGCCCACGCCACCACGACCGCTGACGATCTCGCCCCACCCGCACCGTCGAGAATGGCTCTCGGGGTTGGCGCACCGTCCGACCTGGCACCGACCGGGCCGACTCCGCGCGCCGGGGGGTTGACCGCCCGGCGGTCCGGCTCCTATACGTGCTGCCCCTTCGATGTCGACGCCCGAGCAGACCACCCCCGAGACCACCATCAACGCGGCCGAGCAGGTCGTGCAGTACGAGCCCGTGCAGGGCCGGCCCCTCGAGGTGCGGGTCGACGATCGCGGCGTCGAGCGAGCGATCCGCAAGCTTCGCCGCCTGCTCGCCTCCGAGGGCGTGCTCCGAGAGATCAAGCGCCGTCGGCACTACGAAAAGCCCAGCGTCAAGTCCAAGCGAAAGCTTCGCGAGGCGGAGCGTCGCCGCAAGCGTCGCGAGCGTAAGCGGCACCAGGAGCGCTAAGCGCTCCTTCGACATCGACAGGCGACCGATCCGCGACGAGCGACGGCGCCGCAGCGGGCGAGACCAGCGATGGCTCGCCCGCACTGCATTGGTTGGCCCGGCTGCGCAACGGGTCTACGCCGCCGGTCTACGCCGCCGGTCTACGCCGCCGGTCTAACGCAACGATCGGCAACCGCGGCCGAGATCCACCGTGATGACCACGCGTCGCCGACTCCGTCTTCCCCTGCTGGTGGCCGGGTTCGTCGGCCTGCACGCCGGGCTCGTCGGCGAAGGCCCGTCCGTACCCGCCCCGGCGGCCCCGGGCCTGCGGGTCGTGTCGTGGAACCTCCGCAACTTTCCCAGCAAGCCCGGCGAGCCCGGCGAGCACGACGTGTCACGCCTGCGCCAGCGACTCGATGAGCTCGACCCCCAGGTGCTCGCGCTCCAAGAGATCCTCGATCCTCGCGCCCTGCCGCCGCTGCGACCCGGCTGGCGCTGGCATGCGTCGGTGCAGGGCGGCCGCCATGGCCCTCAGCACCTGGTGATCGGCTGGGATCCCGCCGTGGTCGACGTGCTCGAGCCCCGCGAGCACACCTCACTGACCATGGGCGGCAAGGTTCGCCCCGCGCTGTCCGGCTATGTTCGCGCGCACCATGGCGGCCCCGACTTCCACCTCGTAGTCGTCCACCTCAAGGCCACCCGCAACGGCCACGACCTTCGACAACAGCAGTGGTCGCGGCTAGTCGACGCGATCACAACGCGACATGCCACAGGGCCGGTCGACCCGGACGTCCTGCTCGTGGGGGACTTCAATGCCGCCGGTGGCCCACGGGTGACACCCGCCGAAGAACGGACGGCCCTCGCCGCCGCCCTTGCACCGGTCCGCCTCACCCCGTGGATCCTGGTGGGTGGGTGCACCGCCTACTGGGACGGTCCTCGTCGCGACTCCTGGTGGGAACCGTCCCAAATCGACCTGGTATGGAGCGGGGATCTGCACGAAATCCCGAACGAGCGACGCCGTGCGTGGCCCGGCACACATTGTGCGCGACACCGCTGTGCCCCCATCGAAGCGTCCGATCACTATCCTGAGCCCGACCTCCACACCATCAGCGACCATTGCCCCGTGGTCGTCGACATTCCGGGGCCCGACGATGACCCCTGAGTCCCTACATCAGGCCGCTCAATGTAAAGCCGAGGTGAATGCCGCCCCCGCGCTCGTTCGGCAGGAGCGAGGATGGTCTAGGGTGGGGCGAAGCCGAACGACGAGGCAAGATTTCCCGCCGCAACGAGGGCGCTTCATCGAGCAAAACGACGCAACGTTGGATCCCCCACGAGGCCCGAGCGACTACCGCCTCCACCGGCTCGACACGGATCCTCACCGGCACGGTGATGATGCAAACCCCAGAAAAAGCCCGAGGTTCGCAAGAACCAGGGCCACGACGTGAACATTCCTATCGCGGCGGGGTCCAACCCGCGGTCGATTACGCTTGAGGGTCGCGGGAGTACGACGATAGGTAGAAAGGACACGGCGTGCCTCTTGCAGACGCGCCATGTTGCGAGGCCAGACGGGGGTATGGGACCATCCGCGGCGCCTCCCGGACGAGCCAACCAAACTCTCCCCGGCTCGAACCCAAGCTTTACGTAGAGCGCCGAGTCAACAAGCAAACGAATACCTCGGCCAATCACTCAGGAGAATCGGACATCATGAAGGCTTTTGGCAAAACGGGCTCCTCTCTCGCAGGCATCGGCCTGGTGGTCGGTGCAGCACTGGGCATGACCACTCTGACCGGCTGTGGCGACGCTGCCGAGAATCTATGTGGACCGTGCGGCAGCATTGCGACCGGTCAGCTCTCGATCAGCGGCAACGCCCAGCTCGACGGCTTCTTCACCGCGGTCGCCGATCTCCAGGGAGCGTCGGCCACCCTGCGCGGCAACTTCGAGGCCGAGCTGGCGGCCCTGGGATCGATCTACGGCCTGGGCGAGGCGGAGATCGACGCGGACTTCGTCGCCGATCTGATCGCGGAGATCCGAGCCGACATCAGCGCCAGCGTCTCGGGCGGCTTCCAGCTCGAGTACCAACCCCCGCGCTGCTCGGCCAACGTCAGCGTGGCCGTCGAGGCTCAGGCCTCCTGCGAGGCCAACGCGGAGTGTGAGGTCAACGTCGATCCCGGCATGGTCGCCGTGGAGTGCAGCGGCTCGTGCACCGGCTCCTGCAGCGGCGAGTGCTCGGGCAGCATCACCTGCACCCCGCCCGGCGGATCGGTCGGCTGTGACGTGGGCTGCGAGGGCTCGTGTGCGCTCGAGGCCGCCGCGTCCTGCGACGGCACCTGCCGCGGCTCCTGCAGCGGCGAGTGCTCGCTGGTCAACGCAGACGGCCAGTGCGAGGGCCGGTGCGACGGCGACTGTGAGGGCACCTGCGAGCTTGCGGCCATGGCTCAGTGCAACGGCACCTGCCACGGCACCTGCCACGCCTCGGTCACCCCGCCCGAGTGCATGGCCGAGCCCATCACCTGCACCGCCGAGTGCATGGGCATGTGCGAGGGCGGCTGCGCCGGTGACTTCACCCCGCCGTCGGCCTCGGCCGACTGTGAGGCTTCGGCCGAGTGCGAGGCCCAGGCGTCTGCCCAGGCCGAGGCCAACATCGAGTGCTCCCCGCCCAGCCTCGACTTCGGCTTCGAGTTCGCCGCTGGCGTCGACGCCGATGCCCAGGCCCAGTTCCTCGGCCGCCTCGACCTGCTGCGGGTGCACCTGGCCGGCGCCCTGCAGGCCGCGGCCCAGGCCCGCGCCCTGTTCGACGGCGAGGTCGACGGTGAGATCGTGTTCGCGCCCTCGCCCGTGGCGCGGCTCACCGCTTCGCTCGAGGGCTTCGTCAGCGGCGGCGTCGACGGCTTCGCCGAGCTCAACATCCCGGCGGGCCGGATCGGCTGCGTGATCCCGGCCTTCACCGAGGCCGTCACCGCGATCGGCGACGTCGGCAGCGACCTGCAGTTCACGGCGACCGCATCGGCCGATCTGTTCGCGTTCATCGGCAACCCCCAGGGCTAGTCGAGGCCGTCGCCCCCCGGTCCCACCCGCGAAGTCAGCGGGCTGGGGCGCTGGGTCGCGAGCCCCTCGCATCACGAGCCCCTCGGCGGCCTTCGGGCCCTCGGGGGGTTTATCTTTTAGTGCGAGCCCCTCGCCCTCCCTCCTCCGAGCCCTCCCTCCTCCCGAGCCCTCATGGCCGAGCCCCAACCCAACCCCACGCCGGTCCCCCGGATCTTCCCCGTGCTGCTCGCGACGCTCGGCCTGGCGGTCAGCGGCGTCCTCGAGTGGGTCCACGTCAAGACCTACCTGATGCCCTCGGTCGACAGCTTCTGCACGATCGACCAGACCTTCGACTGCGGACAGGTGGCCCTGTCACGGCTGTCGGTCGTGCTTGGCCTACCGCTGCCGGTATGGGGCGCCGCGGGCTTCTTGGCCATGATGATCGCCGCCTGGCAGCGGCTGGCCCTTTTATGGCCCCTGGCCGCCCTGGCCGCCCTCGCCTCGGTGGGGCTCTTGCTCGAAGAGCTGCTGCACGTGGGGGCCGTCTGCCTGATGTGCGAGGTGGTGCACGGGCTAGCGCTGCTGCTGGCGATCGTCGCCTGGCACTCGCACCGCCGACACGGGCGCAAGGCCGACCGGCGTGCGGTGCTGGGCGTGCTGGGCGTGCCCGCGGCGCTCGTGCTCCTCACCGCGCTGCTCGTGCCCCCCTACTGGACGCCGCTGACCTGGCAAGATCACGTCCCTCATCCCACCGGGGTGACCGACCAGGAGCACCCCTGGGTCGGCGCCGAGGAGCCGACCGTCACGATCGAGGAGTTCGTCGACTACGCCTGCCCGCACTGCTCGATCGCCACCAACCTCACCCGCCAGCGACTCGCCAAGCACGGCGATCGGCTGCGCGTGATCCGTCGCCACCAGCCCCGCATGCGCTGCAACCTCAGGAACAAGGGCTGCATCGCCCTGCGAGCCGCCCGCTGCGCCCAGCAGCAGGGCAAGTTTTGGCAGATGGACGCATGGCTCTTTGCCCACATGCCCGGGCGCGGCGACACCGACGTGGTGCAGGGCGCCGAGGCCCTGGGGCTCGACGCTCCCTCGTTCGTGATGTGCCTCGAAGATCCCGACACCTACGCGTGGGCCGACAAGGAATCCAAGGCCGCACGCAAGCTGAAGATCTACGCGACCCCCACGTACCGCGTGGAGGGGAAGAACATGCTGCCCAAGGAGCTCGAGGGATTGCTCGACGAGCGGCTGTAGCGAAGCTTAGGCCGCTCGGGCCGCCCTCCTTTAGGCTAGGCGCGCGGGACCGGCAGGCCCACCGCCTCCATCAACGCCAGCGCGTTGCTCGTGCGCACGATCCCCAGGTGGAGCCGGTAGTCGAAGCGCAGCGTGCCCTCGTGCAGCTCGTCCACGAAGTGGACGTTGTCGATCCGTGGGTCTTCGTTGCCCGCGGCCAAGGCCAGGTCGTGGGTGGTGACCAGACCCAACGCCCCACGATCGAGCAGACCCTGCACGATCGCATGGCCCCCGATCCGTCGATCGTGCGAGTTGGTCCCATGGAGGATCTCGTCGAGCAGGAACAACACGCCAGGGCCTTGGTCGGCCAGCGTGACCACGTCGCGTAGTCGCTTGATCTCGGCGAAGAAGCGCGAGGCCCCCTCCTGTAGCGAGTCCTGCACCCGCACGGTGGCCCCGATCCGCAGCGCCGTGAGCCGGAGCCGCTGCGCCCGGACCGGAGCGCCGCACAGCGCCAGCACCACGTTGATCCCGACCGTACGCAGGTAGGTGCTCTTGCCCGACATGTTCGATCCGCTGATGATCCGGGCCGCGATCCGATCGTCGAGGTGCACCGGGTTGCGAACGCAGCGGGCCGAAGGCAGCAACGGGTGGCCCAGCTGCTCGCCCTCGAGCACGGGGGCGCCCTCGCACAGCTCGGGGAAGGGATCGTCGGGATGCTCATAGGCATAGGCCGACAGCGCAGCCAGGGCCTCCAGCTCCCCCAGCGCCGCCAACCAGCGCTCGATCGCCGGGCCATGGCGCTGCCGCCAGCGCTCGATCGCCAGCGAAAAGTGCAGGCTCCACAGCAGCAAGAACGCAACCGGGGCGAAGAGCTGACTGCGAGCCGCCTCGGCCCAGCCTAGCCGGTGGGCCAAGCCGCGGATCGCCACCGAAGCCGAGCGCTCCTGCTCCACCAGCGTGCCGCGCAATCGCTCGAGATGGGGATCCTCGAAGCGCTCCTGCTCCAGGCACGCCAGCACCCGAGCCAGCACGTCGAGCTCCCGAGCGGAGCGCTCGGCCGCGACCTGGGCCCGCTGCACGAATCGACCGGTGACCCGACCCGCAAGCCACGTGAGCAGCACCGTGCCCAGCAGGGGCTCGGGGCCCGTCAGACCCGCCGCCCACACCGCCACCGCCACCGCCGACAGCGACGGCACGATCCACGCGATCCAGCCATAGCGGCGAGCCCGAGCCGCCTCGATCGCGGGCGGGGCCGAGCCCCATGCAACGAGCGCCTCGGGCTGAAGGCTCGCGTCGAAGCCGGCCGCCCGTAGATCCAGCTGCTCCCGCAGATCCAGTCGCCCCCGAAGATCGTCCACCGCTCGCTGTCGCGTCTGCACCACCGACAGCGTGGCCGGCCCCAGCAGCCACCGGGCCAGGGTCGCGCGCCCGGCCGCGGTGCGAGCGGTGCACAGAAGCTCGAACAGCGAGCCCCGTCCGAACAGATCCAGATCCGCCGCATAGGGGTGCTCGGCTGGGCGCAGATCCACCTCGGTCCACCCATGACCCACCCACTCGTCGTCGATCCGTCGCAGCCCCGCCCGATAGTGTCGTACCGCCCGGCCCGCGTGAGCCAAGGCGCGATGGGCCCGCTCGTGGGCGATGACCAGGCCTCCGAAGACCAGCAACGGCGCCCCCAGCAGCTCGCCCGGGAGCCGATCGATCCACGCGAGCACCAACAGCACCGCGGCCGCCGCCGCCGTCGCCAGGCGCAGGTTGGAGATCCGATCCACCCGGCGACGGCTTTCGTGGACCGCCTGCACCCGCGCTCGCCGACGCGCCTCGTACTCCGCACGAGCCGCCCTCACAGCCGCGGATCCTCCGCTCGGCTCGGTCGGCTCGTGTACGTCGCGCCTGGAGGCCACCGCGTCGTGCTCCCGCGCGCAAGCCGAAACGGCGACGTCCTCCTCAGGCGAGTCCGCCGTCACGTGGCCTCCATCCTCGACGACCGCGTGCTCCCAGTTTTCGTCCATCCTGGGTGCCGCATGCGCAAGACCGAGGCCGGGCGCGACGCAGTCGCGCATCCCGAGCCGGCCCTCGGCATAGATACTCAGCCCGGGATCGTCACCGGGCCACCCCCTTCGCACCCCCACTGGAAGTTGTCGAGGATGATCACCGTGTCGAGCACCGAGTCGGAGAGATCGAAGACCGCGAAGACCAGCTCGATCGTCTCGCCGGGGGTCACCCCGGCGGTCGTGGTCAACCAGCGCGTACCCGCGTGCCCCTCCATCGCCGTTCCTTGCAGCTCGGGCGCCTCGCAGGGGGCCTGGCAATCGAAGGGGTTGGGGGCATCCTTGTAATCCAAGAAACCTGCGTTGAGCGAGATCGGGTTGCCCATGTCATCGAACGAGATGTTCCCCGTCCACTGCTCCGACTCCAGCCACGCGATGTACATGTCGTTGTACTGCGTCTGGTAGAACACCGGGTACTCGGTCGAGAACATCGCAAACTCGTAGCTCAGCCCCGGAGTCCCAAACGGAACATCCACCGTCATCCGCATCTCCGCGTAGTCGTAGGAGCCATTGCCCTGGCTCCACTGGTCCGCGATCGTGTTCGAGCAGTCCCCAGTGCCCACCAGCGACGGGTTGTCGGCGCAGTCCTCGGTCGCCGAGACCGCATTGGTCTGCAGCGGCGGCGGCAGCGGAGTCCCGTTGAAGCCGATCCCGGTGTCGGCGTAGCCCCCTGGGATCGTCAGATCCGAGGCAACCCCACTCGAGAGGATCACGAACTTGTCGCCCTCGCGCGGCGGGAAGGGCGGCGGAGCAAAGGTCCCCAGGTTGCCCGAGTGTACGTAGAGCTGCTCGGGGCCGGTGAGGGTGATGCTCCCCTCGACCTGCGGCCCCCCCGGGCAATTGAGCCCGATCGCGTGCCATGGATCGTCGTCGAGGTGGTCACAGCTGACTTGGGGCGGCGCGGCGCACCCATTGCCCCCACCATCGGGCGTGCCCGCCACATCGAACAGGATCGGCGGCGGAGCATCGCCGGCCGTGTCCTCGCCGGTGGTGGTCCCCGGGCCCGGGTCGTCGTCGTCGTCGTCGTCGGTCGTGGCCGGGCCGGGCTCATCGGTCGTCGGCGTGGATCCGCCCTCGGTCAGGGACGGCCCAGTGGTCTTGTCCGTGTCCGCCGGACCGGCGTCGTCGTCCGCTCCGCCACCGGCCGGCTCGCCGCAGGCCCCCAACACGATCCCCGAGGCCATCGCTCCGACGACCCACCTGTGCTTCCACCATGTCATCATCATGTCTATGCGCATCCCGGCCGAAGCCCATCATCGGCAGCCGGCCGACCCTTGTCAACGACGCCGACCGGCTCGCGCTCGGCCGGCGTACCCCCTCTCGACGCTCACCACGCCCCGTGTGATCACGAGCGCCCCCAGCGGTGCTAGAGCGCTCGTGACGGCACGGAGCGCCGCCTACCTGGAGCCTAACCGGGGGCCTACCCGGGGCTTACCCGGGGCCTACCCGGGGATCGTGACCGGCGTACCGCCCTCGCAGCCCCACAGGAAGTTGTCGAGGATGATCACCGTGTCGAGCACCGTGTCGGACAGGTCGAACACCGCCAGCACCAGCTCGATCGTCTCACCGGGGGTCACGCCGGCGGTGGTGGTCAGCCAGCGCGTGCCCGCGTGCCCCTCCATCGCCGTGCCTTGCAGCTCGGGCGCCTCGCAGGGGGCCGGGCAATCGAAGGGGTTGGGGGCATCCTTGTAGTCCAAGAAGCCTGCGTTGAGCGAGATGGGATTGCCCATGTCATCGAACGAGATGTTCCCCGTCCACTGCTCCGACTCCAGCCACGCGATGTACATGTCGTTATACTGCGTCTGGTAAAAGCCCGGATACTCGGTGGAGAACATGGCAAAGTCGTAGGTGAACCCGAAGGTCTGCACGGGCACCGTCACCGACAGCCGCATCTCCGCGTAGTCGTACGAGCCATTGCCCTGGCTCCACTGGTCGGCGATGGTGTTGGAGCAGTCCCCAGTGCCCACGAGCGCCGGGTTGTCCGCGCAATCCTGCGTGGGAGAGACCGGCTGGGTCTGGATCGGCGGCGGCAGCGGCGTCGCCCCCCCGACGCTGGTCGAGGCATAAAGGCCCCCGATCGTCAGATCCTGCGCGTTGCCGCTGGACAGGATCACCATCTTGTTGCCCTCCCGCGGGGGATAGGGAGGCGGCATGTAGGTGCCCAGGTTGCCCGCGTGCACGTAGAGCTGCTCGGGACCGGTCAGCGTGATGCTGCCCTCCACCTGCGGACCCCCCGGACAGTTGAGCCCCAGCGCATGCCACGGATCGTCGTCTGCACCGTCGCAGATCACCGGCGAGGGCGCGCCGCAAAAATTCCCTCCGTCGGGGCTCCCGCCCACATCGAAGAGGATCGGCGGCTCCTCCTCCTCACCAGTGCTCCCGGTCGAGCTCGTCTGTGCCCCCGGGCTGCTCGCTCCGGAGGTCTCGTCATCAGGCTCCGACCCCGTCGTCCCCGGGGGCGACCCCTCCGAGTCGGAAGGACCCGAGGTCGGCGCGGCCGTGGCCGATCCCGGCTCGTCGTCATCGTCCAATCCAAAGTCAGGGGTGCCACACCCCACTAGAATGCTGCCGATCAAACCAAGCCACTGCCATCCTAAATGCTCGCGTTCCATGTCCTGTCGTTCCCTTCGCTCCACCGTCCGTGGTCCGCATCCATCCGTCGGCCCAGAGGGCCCCGAGCAACGCTCACGTCGTCGCCCCTTCGCCACGATCCATCGGCCAAACCCGCAAGTGGGCCCGACACGCACCCCATCCATGTCGATCCACCCCAAGATCCTTCGACTTGCGCCAAAAACGCGCCACCTCCCCGCCTCGAGTCCCGATCTCGTCAGTAAGGTCACACTAAACGCACATTTGTCTACCTAACGTTCCCAACAGGTATCGTCACGTTCCCAACTCTCGTCCACCCCTCATCTTACCCGCGGCGAATCGGGCCGGGGGGCTCCCGGTCGGCGCCCGATGGCGCGATGCTTCACGCCATGCCAAGCGCAGCCTCCTCGGTGCGATACTGCAAGATCCTCTGCACCCTGGGTCCGGCCAGCAATACGCCGCAGGTCATCGGTGGCCTGATCGACGCGGGGATGGATGCCGCACGGCTCAACCTCTCCCACGGCACCCACGAGGACCACACGCGGGTGTATCGCATCGTGCGCCAGGAGGCCAGCCGGCGCGGGGTCGCGGTGACGATCCTCGCCGACCTGCAGGGCCCCAAGCTCCGGGTGGGAGTCATCCCCGGCGACGGCTTCGATCTCGAGCCCGGCGATCGGGTCGACATCGACGTCGATCCCGACGCGACGGTAGAGGAAATCGAGGAAGGCTATCGGATCGTCACCAACTACACCCACATGGTGGAGGACGTGCGGCCCGACGATCGGATCCTGCTCGACGACGGGCACCTCGAGCTGGTCGTGCAGCAGATCGAGGGCACGGTCGTCCGCACCACCGTGGATCAAGGCGGCCGGCTCACCTCGCGCAAGGGCATCAACCTGCCGGGCGTGCGCCTGCAGATCCCCGCGATGACCGACAAGGACGAGCAAGACCTCGCCTTCGCCCTGGCCCTGGGGGTCGACATGGTCGCGCTGTCGTTCGTGCGCCGGCCCGAGGACGTCGAGCACTGCCGCGAGCAGATGCGCCGCCACAACCGGGTGATCCCCATCATCGCCAAGATCGAGAAGCCCCAGGCCATCGACAACCTCGCCTCCATCGTCGAGGTCGCCGACGGGATCATGGTCGCCCGCGGCGATCTGGGGGTGGAGATGGGCCCCGAGACGGTCCCCATCATCCAAAAGCGGATCATCGACAGCACCAACAGCCGCGGCAAGCTGGCCATCACCGCCACCCAGATGCTCGACTCGATGATCCGCAACAACCGACCCACCCGGGCCGAGGCCTCCGACGTGGCCAACGCGGTGCTCGACGGCAGCGACACCGTGATGCTCTCGGGGGAGACGGCCACCGGGGTGGGCCCGGTGCGGGCGGTGGAGACGATGGACAAGATCATCCGCAGCACCGAGCGCGCGCCACGGGCCTGGAGCCGCAGCACCGATGACCTGGCGCTGGGTCACACCACCAACGCGATCGCCCTGGCGGCCGTCAGCGCCGCTCGAAGCTGGACCGGTACCCGAGCCATCGTCACGTATACCGGCTCGGGCGGCATCGCCCGGCTCGTGTCCGAGTACCGACCGCGCGTGCCGATCTACGCGTTTACGCCCAACCCCGAGACCTATCAGTCGCTGGCCCTCTACTGGGGGGTGATCCCGGTGCTCTTCTCGCCCTCGAGCCTCGATGAGACGATCTTCATCGATCTCGACCAGGCCATCGTGCGCCGCGGCTTCCTCGACCGCGGGGACCGGATCGTGATCAGCTTCGCCCACCCGCTCAAGTCCAAGTCGTCGGTCAACCTGCTCAAGCTGCACCAGGTGGGCGAGACCCTCCAACCGCAGACCTGAGGTATGTGTGCCGAGGCCGACCCCAACCGACCAGGCCAGAGCGAGCCGGCGCAGTTAGCGCTTTTCCTCTGCCGGGCGCTGTCTACCCGCGGCGTCCAGACCTTCGGGCGAGCTGCATCGAGGGCTT
Source organism: Myxococcota bacterium (assembly GCA_039194325.1). Classification (GTDB taxonomy): domain Bacteria; phylum Myxococcota_A; class Polyangia; order Nannocystales; family Nannocystaceae; genus Paraliomyxa. The sequence continues at coordinate 28,209 of JBCCWC010000114.1, read as the reverse complement.
GTCTTTCCCCGTAGGGCCGTGATAGCCCACCGGTCCCCCGCGAAGGTGGCGGAACTGGTAGACGCGCCAGACTAAGGATCTGGTGGGGTAACACCTGTGAGGGTTCGAGTCCCTCCCTTCGCACGAACAAGACGGCCCGACTCGCCCACGACGGCGGCTCGGGCCGTTCGACGTTGGGGAGCGAGGGCGTGACGCGGCCAACGAAATCGTCGAACGGGACCGCCAGCCCGATCCACGAGTGCCTCGTGCCGGAAGTTCGTACCGGGTTGGGCACGGCACTGCACCACGAGGGAAACGTATGTCGATCGTGCATGGCATGCATGCGGGCTTTTCAGTCGCCCCCCGGCCCCAATGCGCCACCCTGACCGACGAACCTCACTCGCGCCTTCCGATCGCACGCGCGCTCCCCGGTGACCGAGGGGCGAAAGGACGCACACGCGGTCAGGCGCCCACCCGGTACGCCCATGCACTGCGCTCGCTCTTTGTCCACCGTGGCTCTCGGCCTCCTCGTCGCGACCGCCTGTACGCCCGACTCGACCGATCCCCCCGCCGGGGATGAGCCAACCGGCTCTACCACGGGATCCGCCCCCGGCTCCGCGACCGGCTCCACCAACGCCAGCGACGATCCACCCCCGAGCACCGGCGCACCCGCCGACCCCGATTCGTCCACCACAAACGAGACCGCCGAGGCCTCGACGGGCTCGACGACCATGGGGTCGACCGAGACCGAAGGCACCGGCGACCCGCTCGACGTCGAGACGGTCGTCGAGCTCTATGGGCAGGCCTGGAACATCGCCGACCCCGACGAGCGCGTGGCGCTGCTGGAGACGATCTGGGATCCCGCCGGGACCTACGGCGATCCGGTGACCGTCGAGCAGGGCCTCGACGGCAGCGGCGTCGACGGCCTGAGCGAGGTCATCGAGTTCAACCACCAGCAGCTGCCGGGGTTTTCGATCGACATCGTCGGGTCGGTCGATCACTACGAGTCGATGCTGCGATTCGACTGGCTGTTCCTCCTGCCCGACGGCACGCCGATCCCTGGCTTTGACTTTGGCGAGATCGATCCAGACAGCGGCCAGCTGCGGCGGATCACCGGCTTCTTCGGCGAGCTACCGCAGGGCAATCCGATCTCCGCACCACTCCAAGCCTACCTCGACGCCTGGAACGAGCCCGATCCCGCGGTCCGCCTGGATCTGCTGACGCAGGCGATGAGCGACGACGCCGTCTATATCGATCCCACCGCCGCGGTAGAGGGGCGGCCGCAGCTGGTCGACCACATCGGACTCTATCAACAGCAAGCCGCCGGTACCGAGCTGGTGCTCACCGCCGGGCCCGACACCTACGACACCGTCATGCGCTTTTCGTGGGCGATCCACACCCTCGGCGGCGACGTCGTCGGTACCGGCCTCGACGTGGTCGACCTGGCCGACGACGGTCGCCTGTCTCGGGTGGTCGGCTTCTTCGACTTCGAGCCCGGTCGCTGAGTCCCCTCCGACACCCAACCGCCCCCCGAACACACACCGCATCAACGGGCCATCGTTGCGCTCTCGCGCGCTGGCCCGACACTTGCCCAATGCTGGCGCGGACGTTGCGCCGCCGCACGCAAACACCCGCAGACCTCCCCTACCGCGCCCCTCTTGGGGCCCCCACAACCTTGCGGAGCTCTTGGGTTATGCTGCTTGAGTGCGGGCCGACCAGCCGACGTCGCCCCAGCCGGCGCCGGCACGGGCCCGGACCGTAGTCACGTTCTATGGCGCGGTGCTGTTGGTCGGATTCTTCTGGCACGGCGTCAGCGAGAACAGCAATGACGTCTGGCGACTCGACCACTCTCAGGATCTGATCACGCTGCTATGGACCCCGGCGGTGGGGGTGGCCTTGGGCATGCTCACCGTCCAGGGCTTTCGCGCCCTACAGAGCCGGATGGCCTGGCTCGGAGATCTGCACCGCGAGTTCGCGTCGATCTTCGGCCGCCCGTCCAATCGCGAGCTGTTCTTGCTCGCCGCCGCGTCGGCCCTGGGCGAAGAGATCCTCTTTCGCGGCGCCATGCTCGATGCCTGGGGCCTGGTGGTCAGCAGCGTGGTCTTTGCCCTGCTGCACATCCCGCCCCGACGATCGTTGTGGCCCTGGACGGTCAGCGCCCTGCTGCTGGGCCTGGGGTTCGGCTTGATGACGATGATGACCGGCAACCTCGGCGCCGCTGTGGCCGCGCACTTCGTCATCAACCTCCAAAACCTCACCTACATCACGCGTCACCGCCCGCGGCTCGCCCTGCGCGGTCCGGTTCGGCCAGCGGATCTACCCCGGCAACCCTAATCGGACCATGGTGCTGCGTCGGCTCCCCGGCGCCGCACCACCCCGATTCTCGCCACAAACTTGGGATCTTGGGCATAGTGCGCCTAAGTGGGCGTCATGGCCCGCAATCCCGCCTCGTGCACCCGCCGTCGTCTGCTCCAGGGCTCGATCGCCGGGCTGACGGTGAGCGCCACGCACCTTTGGGCGCCCCGCTGGGTGGGCGCCAGCGATCTGAGCCTCTCCGACAGGATCGATCTGCTGTACAGCAACCAGTTCCACTTCAACCGCCGGGGCGAGCCGCAGATCACGGTGGGACTGATGCAGAACCAAAAAGAGGTCCGGCTCAGCGCCCCCGACGGCCTCGACGTCTTGCCTTCGGGCGACGGCGGCACGCGGATCGAGGCGGGCTCGCGCGTGGTGATCCGCCTGGTCGAGGGCCACCCCGCGGTGCAGCGCTACACGATCGTGCTGCAGATCTTGGCCGGCAGCGCCGCCCGCGAGCTGGGCCGGGCCGCCGAGGTCTGGGGCGGCCGGGGGCTGACCCCCGCCGAGCACGAGGTGGGCACGGTATTCGGTGTGGACGGCAAGGTGCTCGACACCCGCAAGGTCATGCTCACCACCGGCGATTTCGACAGCGAGCGCGCGGCGAGATCCGAGGCCAAGGCGCTGGCCCGAGAGCACGACGCGCTGGGCAAGCTGCACCCCATGGTGCGCGAGCGTGGCCACGGGCGGATCGTGGTGGAGGACTTGGACCGGGGCACCACCGTACACGCCGACGGCGTGCTGTGGTTCTCTGCCCGGGGCAAGGGGCCGATCACCGTCCACGATGTGCTGTCGGGGACCACCATGGGCAAGGAGCGCCGCAGCGACCGTTCTTATCGAGGCAATGTCTACGTGGCCGTCGACCGCCATGGTCGGCTCTCGGTGGTCAACCTCGTCAGCGAAAGTGATCTGCTCGCCGGCTTGGTCCCCGCCGAGATCTACGCCAGCGCCCCGGCCCAGGCCCTGCAAGCCCAGGCGGTGGCCGCCCGAGGACAGCTGGTGAGCAAGGTGGGCACCCGACACATCGGCGATCCATTCTTGCTGTGCGCCGAGCAGCACTGCCAGGTCTACGCGGGCACCGGGCACGAGCACCCGCGCACGACTCGGGCGGTACGCAACACCGCCGGTCACGTGCTGATGCGCCCGGGCGGCACCCAGCTGGTCGACACGGTCTACTCGGCCAACTGCGGCGGGCACAGCGAGGACAACGACGAGGTCTGGCCCAGCCCTCCCGATCCCCAGCTGCGCGGGCAACCCGATCCCCTGCTGCCCAAGCACTTCGCCGACGGGCTGGCCGACACGGAGCTACGCGCGTGGCTCGAGCAGCCTCCCCGTAGCTACAGCCAGCCCTCCGACGAGGCGGGCGCGCGCGGCTATCGCTGGACCACCACCGTGGATCCGGCCGAAATAGCGGGCCGACCGGGGGTCCCGGCCGACCTGGGCCCGGTGACCGCCATGGAAGTCTTGGCCCGAGGCCGCAGCGGTCGCGCCACCCGGCTGCGCCTACGCGGTCGCGGCCAGGCGGTCGAGATCCACGGCGAGCTGCGGATCCGCCGGGCGCTCGGTGGGCTCAAGAGCAGCATGTTCCTGGTGCAGGAAGACCGCGATCGCTACGGCCGCTTCCAGCTGCTCGGCGGCGGCCACGGCCACGGGGTGGGCCTTTGCCAGCACGGCGCCATGGGCATGGCCCGCGAGGGCATGGGGTACGAGGAGATCCTGGCCCACTACTATCGCGGGGCCTCGGTCGTGCGGTTGTGGTAGCCGCCCGACCGAAACAGTTCGAAACAAAACCGCAAACGTTCGTAACTACCCCCTCCGATAGCGTCGTGCCAGCTTGTAGCCATGATCCACATCCACGGTGCGCGGCGACGCGCGTTCCTGCGCCAGGGCGTCGGCGGCCTGGCTGCCCTCACCGCCTTTAGAAACACCATCGCGTGCGTCGGCTCGGAATCGGGCCCCGACGGTGGTGCCGGGTCCACCCTGGGCGACGTCCTGCGTTCTTTCGGCCGGTATGAAGCCACCGACGATGGTCGTCATCAGCTCTTCTCGAATGGCGATCCAAGCCACGCGACGGGCATCCACTCTGGCTTTCTCGGGATCTCCACGGATCTGGACATCAATTTCCGGGCTCCCGTCGAGCCCCAGCCGTCGGATGTGCTCATCCCGCTCGAGCTCGTGGACCGCTACGACAATGGCGAGCCGAGCGACTACCCGGGCGGCGTATTCGATGCCGGGGCCGGCCGCCTCGCCTACAACTTCGGCGTTGGACCCAACGGGATCCCTTATGACCCGCGGGGCCCATGGTACCAGTCGAACCCGGAGCTCGGCTGGCACTTCAACCTGCTCAAGACCGAGGCATTCGTGGATATCGGGATGGACGCCAACTGTGCCCACACCAATTTTGGAGTCTACCACTACCACGGCATCCCGTGGGGGCTCGTCCGTGCCATGCGCGACCTCGGCTTTGAACACGAGTACGTATTCATCGGCCTGGCCGCTGACGGTTATCCGATCTACTACAATGCCTCGGTCGACTCGAGCTACGTGTTGCGCAAAGGATCGCGGCCGGGCGAGGGTGGACCCGGGGCGCACCCCGGCGGAGCGTACGACGGTGCGTTCGAGCAGGACTTTGTGTATGACCCCTCGGCCGGGCCGCTCGACGAGACGAACAGCATGTACATCGAGACGCCTGAGTATCCCGACGGGGTCGAGGCATATTTTATCACCCACTCGTTCCCTGGCGTTCCACGCTACTTCCGAGGGATACCCGATGTCTCCTTCATGCACGAAGAGACCTCCGGGTGTGCGCCGATGCCACCGGTCTTCTGGGCCTATGGCGGGTTGAGCGACGAGGAGATCGAAGAGGCCCAGACCCTCAGCGGCTGCAGCACGCTTCCTCCTGGTGACGCGCCCGGGGGGATGACGGAGACGAGCCCGGTCGAGGGCGTTCCCGAGGCGTATACGGAGGAGTGCGCGAGCTGCCACGGCGAACAAGCCGAGACCCTCGAAGGGCTCGAGCCGCGTAGCCTTCCGTCTTTCCGCGAGTGGGTGCGCGGGACGGGTCGAGGCGATCCGATGCCGACCTACGACTCCGACACATTGAGTGATGCGGCGATCGAGGAGATCTACGAATTCCTTCGAAGGAGCTAGGTATCGGCATCGAGAAGCAACCGGGACGCGCACCAGCGGAAGCGAGGACACCGAGGATCCCGATGTCCTCGCTCGGGTGGTCATCGCGCGAAGCCCTCGCGCTTACCCTCACCCCGGTGGCTGGAAGCACCCGATCGTGGTCTCGATCCTGAAGTTCGACTCGGACGTATGCCGCTCGGCGAAGAAGAAATCCAGATCGTAGGTCCCGCCCGGGACGATGCCCAGCTCGCCCGCCATCGCATCGAGATCGATGCTCCCCTCGAGGGGCCCGTGTACGCCGCCCAGATCGATCCCCAAGCGACCGTTGATGAACGTGAACAGGTCGTCGTCGCCGCGGAACGTGAAGACCTCGCCGCCCTGGTAGGTGAACTGGGTGTGTAGCTCCAGGGTGAAGTGATAGTTGTGGATGTGGCCCTCGTCGCCGAAGCCCTGGCCGTCGATGGGGAAGAACGCCGAGCTGTCGAAGATGTAGGTACCGTCGCCCTGGTCAGCCAGCGAGATCTGGACGGGGATCGTGATGTTGACCCCGCCCACGTCGCGATACCACTGGTCGAAGTTGCCCGCGCCGGTGGTGGTACCCGTGGAGCCTCCCGCGTAGACCGGCTTGCCGTCGCCCCCGAGCATGGGCTGCACGATGCCGGGATCGGTCCCGAGCGAGGACTCGAAGTCGGGGTGGCTCTGGGAGAAGTCACGCACCGAGGCCATCAGCTCGGTCTGGCAGGTGTCGGCGGGGAGCATGCCGGTGCTGCCATAGCCTCCAAGATCGAACTTGATGCCCCCACCGTCAGTGCTGTCGTCGGCCGGCCCTGTGGTCGCACCGGTCTCAGAGCTACCACCACCGGAGTCGTTGGGACCACCGGTCGAGGTCGAGTCGTCGGTACCCGCGGGATCGAGTCCGGTGAGGCTAGGGACGCCATCGGCCATGGCATCCCCGTCGTCCTCGCCCCCGCATGCGGTCAGCACGAGCGCTGCCGCCATCATTAGCGTGCGGTGCACTCCCCCCGTGAATCCGAGCTCCATATTCATATCGCGGAGATTCGACACGGCGTATGAGCCGGTCTTCCGCGGTTTAGGCGAATTCGATATGTGACAAAAATCACACCACCCAGGACTCCGACGCCCCTTCATCAAGTCGCGAAATCACACCGATTATCGGACAGGGCATATCGGGTTCTGCGCAACAAACGCAGGACTCCGCCGATCGCGGGTCCGTGACCCGCACACATTGGGCTCTGTCGTCGCGGCTGCGACTGCGGGTACCCGCCTCGCGATTGCGCCCCAGAGCGTCCCCGACGACCATCCGCCCAGCTGCCGCGCGATCGCCGAACCGAACCGCATGAACACTCCGATGGCATCAAAGCACCATAGCATTTGCGAGCACAACATCGGCGCTCATCGCTTGAAATCTCTACGCCACGAATTTTCTAGATCGCAGCGCAATCAAACGAAAACGTTAACGTACTACGATGGTAAGGGCTGCAGCACGCCACCGGGCGCTCTGCGTGAGCGGGAGTCTGGAGTGTCGCCAGGTCCCTCGAGGAGTGATGGATCGTCATCTCTAGCGAGCGACACCTTGCCCAACACTGCGCACTATTTCGCCCGGCTGTGCATTTCGTGCCGTTCTGCCCCCTGCGGTAGCTCTGACCGCGAAGGATTGGTCATGATCATCGACTTCTTGCAACCCGAGACCGAGACCGAACCCGAACGACTACCCCCTGAACCCCAGTCCTAGTCCACCACGCCGCCCTCCATCCCCGAACCCAAATCGCCAGACAAGTGTGTTCCGCGGCGGGAAGAGACTACTAGTTAGTCCTCATCATGGGTGCCGAGCCGGGCAGCTGTGATCTATTGGATCCGAGCAACGGCGCCGAATTGGCGACGACCCGTCAAGCTACCGTCGACGCCATCACATCGGCCTTCAACTCCGGTTTTCACTCCATGATCATCAGCTTGGGAGGGGAAATCGACGCGGTATTCTTGCAGACAATGGCCAATGCGGGTATCGGCGCGGCGAAAGGAGGCCGCGCTATCTATTGGGAAGCCACTAGCCGTCCAGAGCTTAGCACGGTTGTCGCGGAGATTCTCCTTCGCGACCATCCTTGTAGGTTCGCCATCGACGATCCGGTCTCGAATGAAATCGCCCCCGCCTGTAACGTCATGGTGAACTATGTTGCCGTGACATACGAAGATCCCGACGGATGGACCCTCGCCGATTCGCAGACGCTCCAACTCCAGGGAGCGGCTTGCAACTCCATCCAGAACAACCAGCAATCGACCATCGACATGGTATGTGACTGCAGCAGCTAACCAGCACCGCTCGCGCCCGCGTCTCGACGTACCGTGATCCTCGTGACCTCCGACATCACCCCCGTCACCATCGGCATCCCCACGACTAATCTCGAAGATTTCGCCCATCACCTCGCCTGCACGCGGCTGCCCGACGCTGAGACCATCATCCCGAGTCTCATCCAAGCTGCGGTCACGCATGAGCAGATCGGGAACAGATCGCTCCCGCTCATCATGTCATGGGGTATTACCCAGGTCTCACTCAACTGCTCTCGACCAGAGCTCTAGGGCCTCTTGTTCCCTACCTCCTCCCTGCCTCCAGCGCTCGATTGAGTCGGTACGCACGACCCACCGAGCTATCCCGTGGACAAAGACCGCCTCGTGACCGACAGGACGCTCTAGCGAGTATATGGGGGTATCGCTCGCCGGAGCGTGTTGCCATCGGTGCACGCCGCTGTCCTCACCGTTGCAAAAGGGGGAGGTGAGGCAGCGGCGTGCACTCGAAGCAAGATCCGTCGCATACCGACAACCATCAACCGGCCGCGAGCGCATCGGCGACAGTCACGACGCTCCAGTATCTGCATCCGGTGGACCACGCCGGCAGACGGCAGGTCGCGCCGCCTGCACGACCCTCACGCCAACGCGGGGACTCAGTGGCCTCCCGCCGTCGATCCGGCCATACCCCGCCCCATGCGAGCGGCGCGGGCCCGACCGTGGCACGATTGCGACAAGTGGCCTGCCCGGATCCCGAGGCGCTGTGTGCCTTCAGCCAAGGTCGCCTCGACCCCGAGCAGCGGGCGGAGGTCGAGGCTCAACTCGACGGCTGTGAGTCGTGCTGCCAGGTCGTCTCCGATCTGGTGCGGATCTACGCGAGCCAGAGCCACCTCAGTTCGTCGTCCCGCGGATCCGACGACCCTGCCGAGCACGAGCAGGACTACACGATCGCCGACCAGGAGGACTCCGCCCCCCCGCCACGGCCTAGGCTGGCCCCCGGAACCCGCCTAGACCGCTACCACGTGCTGGAGCCCATCGGCTCGGGAGGCATGGGGGTCGTCTACGCCGCCTACGATGCCGATCTCGATCGCAAGGTCGCCCTCAAGGTCCTCCACGAGTACGGCCGCCAAGACGGCCGAGCTCAGCGCCGCCTGCTTCGTGAGGCCCAGGCGATGGCGCGGCTGTCCCACCCCAACGTGATCACCGTGCACGAGGTGCGCATGGTCGAGGGCCGAGTGTTCATCTCGATGGAGTTCGTCGAGCGCGGGACCCTGACCCAGTGGCTGAAGCGAGAGCAACCCGACCAGGCCCGGGTGCTCGCGATGTTCCGAGACATCGGGCGAGGCCTGGCGGCTGCGCACGCGGTGGGACTGGTCCACCGCGACATCAAGCCCGACAACGTGCTGATCGGCGCGGACGAGCGCCCACGGGTCACCGACTTCGGCCTGGCCCGGGTCGCCGACGACGAGCTGAGCGCCAGCCACGAAGGCGCCGACCGGAGCCGCCGAACCACGGCGGCGACCATTCCCGGCTCGGGCCCCGGTTCGAGCCCCGGTTCGAGATCCGGTTCGAGATCCGATTCGAGCCCCGGTTCGAGATCCGATTCCAGTCCCGGTTCGAGCTCCGGTTCGGGCCCCGGTTCGAGTCCAGCTCCTGGTCCCGGCCCGGAGTCCAAGCCCGGGTCACAACCCGGAACGAACCACGCCCTGCGACCCAGCCCCCACGCGACCCTCACCCGAACGGGCGCCCTGGTCGGCACGCCCGCCTACATGGCCCCGGAGCAGTTCCGGCGCAAGACGGTCACCGCGGCCTCGGATCAGTTCAGCTTCTGCGTGGCGCTCTATGAGGCGCTCTACGGGCAGCGACCGTTCCGAGGCCGCTCGCTCCCCGAGCTGGCCGCCTGCGTGCTGAGCCAGGCCATCGTAGAGCCCACGCGGGATCGGGACGTCCCTCGCTGGCTACACCGCGTGGTGCTGCGGGGCTTGTCGGTCCGCCCCGAGGATCGCTGGCCCTCGATGGACGTGCTGGTCGAGCACCTCGAGCCCGCGCCGCGTCGCCGCTGGCGTCGCTTGGTCGTGGGCGGGGTCGCGCTCGCGCTGGTCGGGGCCGGCTCGGCCGCCAGCCTCGGGCTCTCGACGCCGGGCGACCCCTGTGCCCAGGGCCAGCGATCGATGGACGAGCTCTGGGCCGACCACGGCCGCGAGCAATTGCGACAAGCGCTCTCCGAGGGCGCCAGCCCCTACGCGGAGCAGACCGCGACGATCTCAGTGCGCCGGGTCGACGACTACGTGCAGCAGTGGATCACCAGCCACCGCGATGCCTGCGAGGGGTACCAGCGCGGCGAGCAATCGAGCGAGGCGCTCGACTTGCGGGGCGCGTGCCTCGACCGGCGACGCGGAGAGCTGAGCGCGCTGCTGTCGGTGCTCATCGAGACCGGTCCCGCCGCGGCTGAGCACGCGGTCAAGGCAATCGACGAGCTCCCACCCATCGAACCGTGCGCGGACATCAAGGCCCTGCGCGCGCGCGTCCCCCCGCCGACCGAGACTCTGCTGCTGCGACGGGTGCGGGCGATCGAGCGCGACCTGGCGCGCGCGCGTGCCCTGCTGCACGCGGGACAGTATGAAGATGGGCAAGAGGTCGCCTCCGAGGCGGCCCGGATGGCCCGCGACGCGGGCTATGCTCCGCTGCGAGCCCGAGCGCTGAAGGTCGAGTCCCAGCTGATGCGCCGTCTGGGACAAGACGAGCCGGCGGCCCGAGGGCTACGCGAGGCGTGGCAGCAGGCCCTGGGCGCGGGCGACGACCTGCTGGCCGCCGAGTGCGTCGTGGCCCTGGTCGACGTGCTGGGGTACTCGCTTCAGCGCTTCGACGACGCCCGGGTGCGGATCGACGACGCCCGCGCGATGATCGAGCGCGTCCGACACTTCGATCCCACCAGCGCCGAGCAACTCGAGGAACAGCTCCTCCTGGCCCGCGGTCAGCTCGCCTACCGCGAGCACCGGATCGACGATGCGATCGATCTGTTCCGCAGCGCGCTGAAGCGCACCCAGGCGCGGGCCGGCGCCAACGGGCTCGCCACCGCCGACGCCCTCAAGAAGCTGGCCGGCGCGGTGCTGGCCCAGCAAGGCTGGGACGAGGCGCTCCGGCTGTATCAGCATTCGCATACCATCATCGCCGAACGGCTCGGACCGACCCATCCCATCACCGGAAACTCGCTCAACAGCTTGGGCCTGACCCTCAAGAACATGGGGCGCTACGAGGAGGCCATCGAGCACTATGAGCGCGCCCGATTGATCCTGCTCGATGCGCTGGATCCCGAGCACCCGGCGATCCCCATGGTCGAGATCAACCTCGCCGAAGCCCACTTCTCGAGCCAACGCTTTGCGCAAGCGGTCGCGCTCTACGATCGACACGCCGAGAAATTCGAGGCCGAGCAGATCACCTATCCCCATATCCTGCGCCGCGCCGCGCATTACGCCCGCAGCCTCGCGAAAAGCGGCCGCTATGCCGAAGCGCGTGCGCGGATGGCCGTGGTCATGGAGCGCGCCGAGCCGCTGGGCGACCCGGTGACCGGACGCGCCATGGAGATCGATCTGGCCGCGATCGATCTCGCCGAAGGCCACCCCCGGCGAGCGCTGAAGCGGCTCGATACGCTCCAGATGCCGCCCACCGACCCGGGACTGGGCGCCGAGATCGCGCTGACCCGAGCGCTGGCGCTGCTGGCTCGAGACGAGCCGGGAGACTTCGAGCGAGCGCGGGCCCTGCGGGCCCAGATCGAGGCCTCGCGAGACGAGCGGGGAGTGCCCGAGCCACAGCGGGTGCAGCGACTAGTTAAGCGACTGGCCGCGCGCGAGGCCTCGCGCCGGGCCGCGCCCCCGTAAAGAGCGGCGCAGAGGGGCGCGCGACCGGGTCGATGGGCAAAAGAGTCGGCGAATGTGGCGTAGCCACCGGGGATCCGCAGACTCCCTCCGATTCAGCAACCGCCGGTCACGTCCCGGCTGTGTGCGGCGAGATCGTAGGGGTCGATCCTGACCGCGGTACGGGCCGAGTGTGCCGATCCTGATCCCGGCGGTGGTCGGTGCTCCATCGAATGCCTTCGTCTTCCGGGACATGGTGTTGACCCGGCACTCCCGGAGCACCGCCCCAAATAATGAGTGTCGAGCACCACCGGATCCGTCCTGGATCCGCGCTCTTTTTTTCTCTCACGCGACGCTGCGCGTTTTTCGCTGGTGGCCGACCGGGGGCACGCAGACGGTGCGCAGCGTACGACCCGGCCCTCAGGGCCCAGACTTCGCCTGGAGCGTGAGGTTACGGGATCTCGACCACGTCGCACGGCCACCGTGCGTCGACAGTGTGATCGCCGCCATCCTGGAGCACCTCGCACGCTTCACCCAGCAGCACGAGCGTGGAGGGCTCGGGCACCTCGTAGTCGGTCCCGCACTCGAGTGGCGTGCCGTCGAGAATGACGGTGCCGCTGCAAGCCTGCTCGAGATCGACTTCGCCTTCGATGAGCAGCTCGCAACTCACGAAGGATCCGATGATCTCCTCGAAGGCATCGACCAGCTGCATCGGGTCGAGCGCCTGATAGTAGGGGGCGGGATCGGGGTCGTCGGGTGCTTTGCCCACGCCCGCGTTGGCCATCTGCTGCAGGTGGTCGGCGCCCACGTCGTCGCCGACGCTGATGATGTACGTGGTGATGCCCTGAGCAAACGCGGCCGTGGCCGCGTCGAGGGCCACGCCCTGGCCGTTGTTGGGGTTGGGCGCCATGCAGGTGTCGGGCTCGCCATCGGTGGCCAGCACGATGCCCTTGGGGCCCTCCTTTTCGAATGCGACGAGCTGCTCGGTCACGGCGACCAGCGACTCACCGGTGGGCGTGTCGGAGACGGGGAGCGCCGGGGCATACTGGAGATCGATGGTCCCCAGGTTGTCGACCGCAGGCTCGACCGTGGTCAGCAGCGGGCAGTCGGCACCGTCGAGGAGACCATTTTGGCTGGTGTATAGGGTCAAGCCAAAGCGGATCTGCGACTCGAGGGCCGCCACGACCCCGTCGCCGGGATCCATCAGCGTCTCGTAGACCACGTTCCAGCGGGGCTGCCCGGAGAAATCTTCGGTCATGCTCGACGATTGATCAATGAGCAGAACCAGGGTGGGGATGATGGGTTCGACCTGCACCTCCACCTCGACGCAGTCGTCGCCGCCTTCGGGGATCGGGCTGGTGAGCGACCCCGAGCCGTCGGCCGGAAGATCGAGCTTGATGCCGGCAGAGGTCGCTTCGGTCGTCGTGACCTGGTCGGGCAGCTCGATCGCATCGTCGGCCGCTTGGGTGGTCGACGCATCGTCCCCCGCACACCCGACGACCATTACTGCTCCCACTATCGAGATCGAAATTCGAGCCGCGTTCACCATGAGCATCAATCTAGTGCCTCGGGAAGTCACCGCAAAGCGCTCGCCACGATCATTTGTGTACGGTGAGACGGGGAGCATGAGGCTCTTCGCGAGGACACCCCGGCGAGCGAAACAGCGGCGGATCGGAAGGTTCCGACGACGTCAAGCGGCACGGTCTCTTCCGGAGGGGTCGACGTCACCGAGGTTCCACGTAGTTCACCGTTGTCCAACGACAATGTCACAAACCCCGCCTTCGATGGCTTCGATGAGGATGGTCCACGAGAGCTCCTCAATTATTCGGTCTGCGCCGGAGACAAAACCGACGGAGGTCGGACTACCTACTGCGAGGTATCCGCGGATGCGCAAGGCGGGCGTCTGAGGCATCGCCTCCCCGCAACAGTTCGTCTCGAGCACTCGCACGGAAGGATGTCGAGAGTGAAACGCTCCTCCTTTTTCGCGTCAGTCGTCGCTTGGTCCATCCTCGGCGGCTGCTCGACTCCCCTGAGCGAGATTGGTGACGCGGACGGTACGAACACCGACCCTGGCCCGGGGACTGCCACCGGACCGGGCACCGGCGATGGCCCGAGCGGACACGATTCCACCGACGGCGGCCCCCTGTCGGATGGCGGCTCCACGGACGGTGGCGCGGACGAGCCCGGCGATGGTGACACCGACGACGAGCCCGAGCCCGAGCCCGAACAGGACGTGATCGCCAAGTCGACGATCCTGTTCACCCAGGTCGCCACCGCGACCCCCGAGAACTTCGCGCAGTACGAGGCCGACGGCATCTTTTGGGGGCATATGCCCAGCCAGGCAATCTCGTCGGATTCCGCCATGCAAGGCTGGGCATCCGAGGTCGAAGGCTTCGTGGGCGACGGGCGATCCTACTTTGGCCGCGTGGAATTCGACTGGGGCTGGAGGTGGATGATCGACTTCATGGACGACCCCGGGGCCTACTGGGCCCGGAATCTCGACGATCAAGTCATCCCGTTCCACGCCGGCTCCACCTACGGTGGCCACACCTGGAACTGGCAGAGCCATCACGGCCCGGACTTCACCGCGTGGCTCGAGTATCAGGTCGACCGATTGTTGTTCGCCCCCGTCACCCACATCATGATCGACTCCCAGACCTCGGCGACGAGGACCGCCCTGTGGCTCGGCGGCGACTTCTCGCCCCACTCCATGGCGGGATTCGCCGAGTACCTGGCCGAGCAGTACACGGCGGACGAGCTGAGCGGCCTCGGGATCCTCGACATCACGACCTTCGACTACCGCACGTATCTACTCGACCAAGGGTACGATCTTTCGTCGTACATGAGCAACGCCTACTCGGTACCGAGCCGCACGCCGCTCTACGAGGACTTCGTATACTACCAGCGCCAGCGGCTCAACGAGGTCATGGAGGAGGTGCTCACCGCCATCAACGACAAGGCGCCCGGGGTTCCAGTCGGCGCCACCACCTCGATGATGGAAGCGAGGGGATACGTGGACTCGGATCGCCTCGACTATCTCGCGGGCGAGCTGTCGCACACCCTGGGGCCGCTGAGCGAAGTCCCGTTCAACCCCATCACGCACTATAAAGCCGCCGAGGCGGTGGGCAAGACGCTGATCCTCTTTCCGTATCCGCAGGCATGGCAGGAGATCCGCGCCGCCAGTGCTCCCCGCCACGCACGTACCTGGGTCGCCCAGGCGTACGCGATGGGAGCGATCTTTACGATCCCCGGCAACATATGGGTCGGCGGATCGGAGACGTGGGATCCGGGAGCCGAGAATTTCTACGACGTCTACCAGTTCGTGCGCGCCCGTGAGGGACTGCTCGATGGCTACCGTGCGGTGTCGAACGTGGGCTTGGTCTACGCCGTGCTGGGCTCCCTCAACACGGGGAGCATGAACGGCAACAACACCATCCAGGCCAGCACCCGGAGCCTCATCTCGCAGAACTTTTCGTTCGACTACCTGGTGTTCGGAGATCCGGGGAACCCGGTCGTGCCTTCGATGCAGCAGCTCGATCAGTACGACGTGCTCGTGATCGACGACGACTACGACCGGCTCTCCGATGCTCAGCAGCAGGTGCTGGACGGCGCGGCCGCCGATCTCGTCTCGGTGAGCGACTCGGCGCAGATCGGCGGGCGACTCTCCGCGAAGATCGACGTCTACGAGGCAGGAGCGCTCGGCAACGAGCGCATCTCGGCCCTCCCCCGGATGTCCGCGCACGACGACAAGGCCCCCTACGTCGTTCACCTCGTCAACCGGCAGTACGACCCGGGGCAGGACCTCTCGGTGCCGCACGACGAGGTTACGGTAAGGGTCGGCGCCGAGATGTTCCCCGAGCCGGTGCACGCCGCTCAATTCCACTCGGTAGGGCAAAAGTCGCGCACGCTGACGCTCGAGACCGACGGCGAAGGAAACGTCACCGTCGACGTGGGTCACTTCGACCGCTGCTGGGGGATCGTCGAGCTGAGCCACTGAGCCACTGAGTCGCTGAGCCACTGAGCCGGGCCGAGTCGCGGGCCTGGTCGGCCTTCACAGCACGTACTGGCACAGCCCGACGGTGGGCGAGCAGGTCATCGAGTCGGGGCAATCCTGGCCGTCGTCGCAGCGCAGGATGCAGTGCGACGGCTCCAGCAAGCACCCCGCCTGCTCCATGCCCACGTTACCGCAGCGCTCACCCGCGACTTGGCAGTCTGTGTCGTCGGAGCACGGCTCGGCGCTGCTGTCGGGGTTGGTGGCGCAGCGGCCTTGCGCGCTCCCGCTTTGGCCCGACGGGCACAGGGGAGGATCGCCGGCCTCACACTCGGGGATGCAGACCCAGCCGGTGAGATCGAAGGTGATCGGCCCGAAGAAGCCCTCCGGACACTCACCGGCCGGGCCGAAGGGCTCCGGGCGAGGGTACTGTGGATCTTCAGGGGCACTGACGTCCTCGCCGGATGACGACGAGGCCGTCGAGTCCTCGACGTCCGTCGGCCCGGTCGTGCCGGTCGACATCGAGGGCGACTCGCTGTCGTAGTCACCGACGGTGAAGCGGGGCTCGTCGCCGGGAACGTCGGCCATACATCCGGCCATGCTGTCGGCCATAACGCCGGCCATAACGCCGGCCACGAGCCCCCAGCCCCAAGAGCTCGCGGTGATCAATCGAAGACGGGGCATCACGGCACCTGCGGGATTCCCCCGGTGGGCTCGCAATCTCCGCCCATATCGGGATCCGAGTAGGGCTCGCAGTCGGCACAACCGTCGACCTCATAGCAATCCCACCCCGGCGGGCACTCGTCGGGCACGACCTCCATGGTGTTGTCGTCGGACTTGGCGGGCGAGGCGTGGATCCATCGCACGCAGGCATCGACTTGCTCCATACCGAACAGTGATGCGTCGACCCACACCTCGTAGACGACCCGGAAGTCCCAGTCGGGTGCGGCGGGGTTCGGGGTATAGAGGTCGTCGGTCGCCGGCGAGTCCTCGAGATACTGGTCATAGCCGCGCTCGTTGAGGTTGCGGCTGAGCGAAGAGTTGGCCGCGAGGATCGCCGACTGTTCCCCGACGTTCATCCCCCCGTTCTTCTCCCAGACCCCCTGGCTGCGGAACCCGCTGGGCGCGTTGTCGTCGTCCTCGAGGTAGTCCAAGTCGAAGTCGAGCACGACGTCACCCGCGGCATTGCTCATCACGATGTTGGCCCGATCGCTGCCGGTCAACTCCTTGAACTCGTGCCCGTCCGGCCAGCCGATCTGCGTATCGCCATAGGTATTGTCCACAAACCAGGGCGCGAACACGACTCGTATATAGATCGCGTCCTGTCCGTTGAAGTCGACCAGCTCGTACTCGAGGTTCGCGGCAGGCCCCATGTCCATCGACTCGACGTCATAGAAGCAGATCACTCCATCGTCGGGATCCGCCCCGCCCTGGCCGTTGCACTGCAGGTCGATGCCCGGGCCCTCGTCGACCTCCTCGCCGGTGGACCCGCTGCCGTCGGCCGTGCCATCGACCGGGCCACCGGTCGCGGTCGCTCCGGTGCCATCGGCCGAGCCGCTGGCCATCGACGTCGCTCCGGTCCCGGCGACGGTGGCGGGGCCCGAGTCGGTGTCGAGACCGCCCCCCGTGGCGGACTCTTCGCCGTTGGACTCGCCGCCACCGTCGCCACAGCCGAGGGCGAGGGCTCCAAGCATCACGAGCGCCATACCCCTCATGATTCGTTCGCCATACATCGTCATATCCATCCGTTCCACGCCCCGAACGATCGGGTCATCATGCTCCGCAGTCCGATGGTGCAGTCACCGACGGCCACGACTTGTATTCAACCCCGGCGTAGCGCCCGCTCTAGAGCCTCGTACGGGCGGGATCCCGGGGTTCCGTGCTCGCTCCCGTCGACCCCGATCAGCCCGAGCGAAATGCTCTACCGGGTGGGGCTACTCGCTGCGCTCCACCGCGTCGAGCACCCGCAGCGCCGCGTCGGTCAGCTCTGTCCCCGGCCCGAAGATCTCCGCGACCCCCATGGCCCGCAGCGCGTCGTGATCCTGCGGCGGGATCACCCCGCCGGCGACCACCACCACGTCATCTCGCCCCAGCTGGGCCAGTGCTCCTTGCAGCTGGGGCACCAGTGTCAGGTGCCCGGCGGCCAGCGAGCTCAGCCCCACCACGTGCACGTCGTTCTCCACCGCCTGCCGGGCCGTCTCCTCGGGCGTCTGGAACAGCGGGCCGATGTCCACGTCGAAGCCCATGTCGGCGAAGCCGGTGGCGATCACCTTGGCCCCGCGGTCGTGCCCGTCCTGCCCCATCTTGGCGACCAAGAGCCGCGGCCGCCGGCCCTCCGCCTCGGCGAACGCATCCACGCGCGCTCGCACCCGGGCCAGGGCCTCGTCGGTGGCCCGCTCGGCTCGATAGACCCCGGCGATCGACTCCTGCTTTGGCATGTAGCGCCCCCATGGTTTCTCTAGCGCGTCGGACATCTCGCCCACCGTGGCCCCGGCCCGCGCCGCCTCGATGCTGAGCGCCAGCAGGTTGCCCTCGCCCGTCTCGGCGCACCGCATGAGCGCCGCGAGCTCCCGCTGCACCGCGGCCTCGTCCCGCTGCGCCCGCAGCTGCGCGAGCCGAGCCAGCTGGGCCTCCCGCACCGCCTGGTTGTCGACCTTGAGCACCTCGATCGGCGGCTCGTCCTCCACCCGCCAGCAGTTGACGCCCACCAGGGGCTGCTGCCCCGCGTCGATCCGCGCCTGGGTGCGGGTGGCGGCCTCTTCGATCCGCCGCTTGGGGAGCCCCTGCTCGATCGCCTTGGCCATCCCCCCGATCTGCTCGATCTCTTGGATCTGCGACCAGGCCCGACGCGCCAGCGCGTCGGTCAGCCACTCCACGTAGTGGCTGCCGCCCCATGGATCGATCGTACGGGTCACGCCCGCCTCGTGCTGCAAGTACAGCTGGGTGTTGCGGGCGATCCGGGCGGAGGCGTCGGTCGGCAGGGCCAGCGCCTCGTCGAAGGCATTGGTGTGCAGCGACTGGGTGTGCCCCCACACGGCGGCCAGCGCCTCTACGCCGGTCCGTACCACGTTGTTGTAGGGATCGGCCGCGGCCAAGCTCCAGCCCGAGGTCTGGCAGTGAGTGCGCAGCGCCAGCGACTTGGGGTGCTCGGCGCCCACGCTCCGCATGAGCTTGGCCCACAAGAGCCGCGCCGCCCGGAGCTTGGCCACCTCCATCAGCACGTGCATGCCGATCCCGAAGAAGAACGAGATCCGCGGCGCGAAGGCGTCGACGGCCAGGCCTCGGCTTTGCCCGGTGCGCACGTACTCGATCCCGTCGGCCAGCGTGTAGGCCAGCTCGAGATCGGCCGTGGCTCCCGCCTCCTGCATGTGATACCCGGAGACGCTGATGCTGTTGAACCGCGGCATGTGCTCGGCGGTATAGGCGAAGATGTCTCCGATGATCCGCATGGAGGGCGCCGGCGGATAGATGAAGGTGTTGCGGACCATGAACTCCTTGAGGATGTCGTTCTGAATGGTCCCGGTCAGCTGGGCCGGCGCCACGCCCTGCTCGGCGGCGGCCACGATATAAAGAGCCATCACGGGGAGCACCGCCCCGTTCATGGTCATCGACACGCTGATCCGATCGAGGGGAATTCGATCGAATAGGATCCGCATGTCGAGGATCGAGTCCACGGCGACGCCAGCCATGCCCACGTCGCCGGTCACCCGGGGATGATCGGAGTCGTAGCCGCGGTGGGTCGCCAAGTCGAAGGCGACGCTCAGCCCCCGCTGCCCCGCCGCGAGGTTGCGCCGGTAGAACGCGTTGCTCTTCTCGGCGGTAGAAAACCCGGCGTACTGCCGCACGGTCCACGGCCGCTGCACGTACATGGTGGGGTACGGGCCCCGCAGATAGGGGGCAAACCCGGGCATGGTGGTCAGCTGGGCGGGGTCGGGGCGGTCCTCTTGATCGTAACGCGCCCGGATCGCAATGCCCTCGGGCGTGGCCCAGGGCTCGTGCGCCTCGCCGGTCGCACCAGTCGCACCAGTCGCACCAGTAGAACCGCCAGTCGCCGCAGGTCCGGCCACCAAGGCCGCGTAGTCGAGCGAGGCAAAATCGGGGAACTGGCTCATGCGGAGGCCTCCGAGCGCGGGAAGAGGTCGGCCACCAAGGCCGTTAGCAGGGTGATCACGTCGCGGCCACGGTGCACGAAGTCGTGCACGCCCGCGTCGCGTAGGGGATCGATCGGACGGCCGGCCACCAGCACCCGGTGCCCCTCGGCGACCCAGCGACGGGCCTCGGCGGGACCGTGCTCGGCCAACGCCTCGGCCGGCGCACACAAGATCACCACCGCCGCCGCCTCGGGAGGCGACGCCCCCGCCTCGACGATCACCGCCTCAAAGCCGCCAACTCCGACGATGTTGCGGGCAAAATCGACCTGGGCCCGCGCCCGGCGAGCATCGCCTACAGTGACCAGCACCGCCCGGGGCCGATGCCCGAGCGTGCGGGTGATCGCATCGCTGCGATCGCGCAGCGCCTCGAAGGGCTCGGTGGGTCGGCGCCGAGCGAGGGCCGGCGCTCGAATACGCGGTTCGGATCCTGCTTCGGATCCTGCTTCGGATCCTGCTTCGGCCCCAGCCCCGACCTCGGCGAGCCCCGCCTCACCAATGGGCGGCATCGCCTCGTCGAGCAGCGGATAGAGGCTGGTCCCCACCGAGACCAGCCGCCCCGTGGCCAGGGCCTGCGAGCGGGCCGCTGCTCGCTCGGCCACCTCGGCCTGCACCACGCCGTCCTGGAGCGCCTGGACGAGCCCGCCCCCCGCAAGCCAACGCTGTACGAGGGCCCAGGCCCCGCGAGCCAGAGCATCGGTGACCGCCTCGAAGGCCCAGCTGCCCGCGACCGGATCATCGACGACCCCCAGGTGGCACTCCCCTCGCAGGATGTGCTGCGTGTTGATCGCCCAGCGACGCCCCTCGGTGGTAGGGCCCCCCAAGGCATCGGTGAAGGGCTGCACGGCCACGGTGCAGGCCCCCCCCAGCACGGCGGCCAGCCCTCCCACGCTGCCGCGCAGCAGGTTCACCCAGGGATCGCGACGGGTGAGCGCCCGCCCGGACGTCCGCACCCACAGCGGAGTGGCCGGGCCCAAGCCCGCCCCCGCATGCGCCCGCACCCTCGCCCACAGCTGTCGCACCGCTCGCAGCTTGGCCACCTCCACGAGCAGCTCGCCCCCGCAGGCGATCCGCAGCATCAGGTGGGGCGTGGCGGCGGCCGGCAAAAGCCCCTGCGCGTCCAGGCGCCGCAGGTGCTCGATCCCGGCCGCGATCGCAAACGCGACCTCTTGCTCGGCCGATCCGCCCGCATCGTGGATCCCGACCGCATCGACGAGGATCGTGCGCAACGAAGGCCGCGACCCCGCCGCCTGCCGCGTGGTCTCGGCCAGCGCCGCATAGGCCTCGTCGAGCGACGCCCCCAGTCCGCCGGTGACGGCTAGCGTGGCCAGGGGATCGCCGAGCACCGCATGCTCCGGGCCCTCCGCGCCGCAATGCCCCAGCAGCGACCGCACCAGATCCGGCGCGGCTAGCCCAGCATCGATGATGCACGCCACCAAAGGACCGAGCGCGTCCAGGATCGACGGCAACGACTCGGGCCCCAGCACCACCCCGGTCCCTCGTGACGAGACCTCGGTCCCCGCACGCTGCCCGTCGGGTAGCGACACCCAGGCCTGCTCCAGTCCTCGGGCCACATCCTGCGCCAACATAGGCGCCAGCGTGACCGCGTCGCCCCGCGTGTACTCCAGGGCGATCGCCCAGCCCGGATCCCGCGCGGGCGGGCGCACCCCCGGGCCAGCCGGCGGCTCGGTGTAGAGCGCATCGAGGGTCGGACCCTCGATCGACCGCGTCTGCAGGGCGGTGACGGACGTTCCCCCCTCCTCCACCCGCGCGCGCCAGCGCTCCAGGGGGACGGGGTCGAACTCGGACAGAAGGGAAGACTGTTCGTCGGAAGCAGGCACGGGCCGTGGGGCTTTCCGGTCGCCCTCGCCGCGGACCGCGCCGAGGGGCCGGAACGCAGGGGCATCGTATCAGGGCCCGCGGGGCCACGACAGGAGCTTGATCATGCGTCGATGCCCGGCGAACGGTCACCTGCATCGATCGCCAACGCCATCGATCTGGCACCCTACCCACACCCCTGCCTCGGAGCGTCACCATGAGCCTCAACCTCGCGTCCACCGTCCGCCGCGCTGCCCTCCAAAACCCCGATCACCCGGCCGTCGTGATCGGCAAGACCACGATCACCCATGGCCAGCTCGACACCATGGCCCGCCGCTTCGCCGCGGCCCTGCGCGGGTTGGGGATCCAACGCGGTCAGCACGTGGCGCTGATGGTGCCCAACGTGCCGCAATTCACGATCGCCTACTTCGGGGCGCACTATGCCGGCTGCCCCGTGGTGCCGCTCAACGTGCTGCTCCAGGGACCGGAGGTGGCCTACCACCTGCGTGACTCCGACGCGGTGGCCCTGGTCGCCTGGGAGGGCTTCTTGGAGCCGGCCAAGACCGGCTTCGATCGCGTCGACCACTGCAAGTCGCTCATCGTCGCCAAGGCCGATCCCACCGATCTGGGCGCCGACGCGGGCACCGAGAACCTCGCGGCGCTCATCGGCGGCAGTGAGCCGGTCGAGGATCTGCCGCCCACCAACCCCGACGACACCGCGGTGATCCTCTACACCTCGGGCACCACCGGGCAGCCCAAAGGAGCGGAGCTGACCCACTTCAACCTGTTTTACAACGCGCTCTACTCCCGCACCACGCTGCTGCCCATGACGCCACAGACCAAGGCGCTGGTCACCCTGCCGCTGTTTCACAGCTTCGGCCAGACCGTGCTGCAAAACGCGGTGCTCGGGGCCGGCGGCACGCTCGTCTTGCTCCCCCGATTCGCCCCGCAAGACGCCTTCGCGCTGATGCAGGCGCACCGCGTCAACCTCTTTGCCGGCGTGCCCACCATGTACTTCGCCCTGCTGCACTACCCCGAGGCCGACCAGTACGATCTGAGCGCGCTGGAGCTGTGCGTCTCGGGCGGCTCGGCCATGCCGGTCGAGGTGATGAAGGCCTTCGACGAGAAGTATGGCGTCAACATCCTCGAGGGCTACGGGCTGTCGGAGACCTCGCCGGTGGCCAGCTTCAACGTGCTCGACCAGCCCAAGAAGCCGGGGAGCATCGGGCTGCCGATCCAAGACGTGGAGTTCCGCCTCGTCGACGACCAGGGCAACCGGGTGACCGAGCCCGATTCCCCCGGCGAGATCTGGATCTTCGGTCCCAACGTGATGAAGGGCTACTACAACAAGCCCGAGGCGAACGCGGCCTCGATCGACGAGCACGGGTGGTTCAAGACCGGCGACGTGGCCACCCGCGACACCGAGGGCTACTACTACATCGTCGATCGTAAGAAGGACATGATCATCCGCGGCGGCTTCAACGTATACCCGCGCGAGATCGAAGAGGTCCTCTATGGTCACCCCGCGGTGGCCGAGGCCGCCGTAGTCGGCGTGCCCCACCAAAGCCACGGCGAGGAGGTCAAGGCCGTGCTCGCGCTCAAGGCGGGCCAGCAGGCCACCGCCGAGGACATCATCGCGTACTGCAAGGAGCAGCTGGCGGCTTATAAATACCCGCGGATCATCGAGTTCCGCGATGCACTCCCCAAGGGCGCCACCGGCAAGATCCTCAAGCGAGTGCTCCGCGACGAAGCCAAGGCCCAAGGCGCGAGCTGAGGCTTGCCAGACCGCGCCGGTGCACGAGAGGTGTCCAACGAGTCCGCCGCGCGGACGCTTGGGGCAAAGCCGCGGACGCTCAGGGCAGGGCCGCGGACGGAGCCTCGACGCTCGGGGTGTTCACCCGGGCATCGAACGCATGCATCAGCGCGTCGGCCAACGCCATGCCCTTGCGCGCAGCCCCCCACTTGGTGAAGTGAAGGTGATCGGCTCGGGCCAGGGGCGGCTGTGACTGCACCCAGGTGGACATCGACAGCTCGCCGCCCATGAACGCGATCCCGTCCCAGAAGCCGCAGCCTTCCTCGACCGCGACTTGCCGCTGGACCTCGATGATCTCGCGCAGCACGGGCCGCGGACGCACCTGGCCGTCCTCGAGGATCGGGAAGTCGACCGGCCCCAGCAAGAGGCAGCTGGCATCGGGCAGGGCCTGGGCAAAGCGCCGCAGCTCGGCCCGCAGATCCTCGGCGTAGAGCGGGATCGACAGTTCGTCGTCGACCGACTCGTTGGTCCCGTACGACAGCGTGTAGAGGTCGGGCGCTCGACGCCGCAGGTTGTCCGCCCACAGCGCCTCGTTCCAGGTGAGCATGTTGCTGCTGCGGGTCCCGTCGATCCCCAAAACGTCGACCACCACGCCCGGGTCGGGCCGCTCGAGCACCGCGCCGAAGACTCGCACCTCGGCGTCGTCGACCGTCTCCACGTGGACCGTGTGGGCCCCGGGCGCGACGTCGATCACGTGGTACCCCGGCTCGAACGCGTCGGCATGGGTGCTCACCGTCTGGGCGGGATCACCGTCGAGCCATACGCGAAACGAGCCCCCGCCGGGTTGTCGCAAGAAGAACAGCTCGACGTGGCCGATCCCCTCACACGAGCGCGAGCTCTTCTTGGGCTCGATCCGGGCCCACCGCTTGCCCGCGGTCGCGGAGAACGAAGCACCCAGCAGGCCATAGTGACCGTCGTGGCGCCCCTTGCGAACCTGGGCGTGCTCCTTGCGCCAGCCCTTGGCCGCCCGGACGACGACCTCGTTGTGGCGATACCAGCGGGACAGCGGCACGAGCGGCACGAACCCCGGCCCCCCGTCGCCAAAGCGGGCCTGAAGGTACGTGCGCACGTAGCCCACGGCCAGATCGGCCGCCGTGCCCGACGCACCGTACATGGCCACTCGCACCTTGCCGTCGGGGTCGCGCCGCTGTTGCAAGGCCGCGAGCGCAGCGTGAAACGACGCGAGCGCCTCGGACTGGGCAGGGTCGGCGATCGGCACGAACACGCCGGGCATAGGCGGCGGTTCGACCGTTCCATCACCGAGCTGGGCGTCGGATTCGGCGTTGGACTGAGCGTCGCTTTCGGCGTCGGGTTCGGCGTCGGGTTGGACCTCGAGTTGGACGTCGCGCTCGACGTCGAGCCGCTCGGCATCCGCAAGAAGCCCCACCGAGACCGAGCGATCGCTCCGGTCGCCCGCGGGTTGCAGCGCGGGGAGCCGCTTGCCCCGAAGCAATCGCGCCTGGGCCTGGCCGTGGGCCTGCTCGGTCGATGCGGTCACCACGGGACCGGCCGGCAGCGGAGCTTTTGCGAGCTCGACCGGTGGCGGCGGGATCGACTGCTCGGGGGCCGACGGGGCGGGGTCGGGCGGGATCGAAGCCGTGGCTCCATCGGTGGGCGTGGGCGCTCGGGTACAGGCACCCACCACGATCCCCAACGAAACCAATCCGACTGCGACCCGGCGCATCCTTTTCATCGTTCGTCGGCTCGCCCCTCGGGTCAAATTTCGCGACGGTCCCGGCCGACTCGACCCCCGATGTCCCATCGGGTCGTCGGCCACCGAGCGCCCTCGGAGGTCTCGAACCCTTCGAGAACCACCACAACGCGTGTGGCACTCGGGTAGCGCTCATTCGTTGCCTTCCGACGCGGATCTGGCGCCTTTTGCGCAGCACTCCCCCCTCTAAAGCCCGCGCTCTGCGCGTTTTCTTGCACTGCGTCCGCTGAGGCATCCTCCATCCGTGGGACGCAACAAGATCCCGGTCACCGCCGCGATTCGGGTCTTGCGCCAGCACCGGGTCGACTTCGACCCACACCTCTATGACTACGAGCCACGGGGTGGCACTGGACACAGCGCCGCCTGCCTCGGGGTGGACGAGCACCACGTCATCAAGACCCTCGTGATGCAGGACGAGGCGGCTCGCCCCCTGGTCGTCTTGATGCACGGTGATCGCGAGGTCTCCACCAAGGCGCTGGCCCGCCAGCTGAAGGTCAAGTCGATCACCCCGTGCGATCCGGCCGTGGCCGAGCGCCACAGCGGCTACCAGGTCGGAGGCACCTCCCCTTTTGGTACGCGCAAGGCCCTGCCGATCTACATGCAGGCGAGCATCGCCGCGCTGCCTCGCCTGTACATCAACGGCGGCAAGCGGGGTCTGTTGGTGTCGATGGCGCCGGCGGAGCTTATGCGGGTGCTCGACCCCACCCCGGTGCGGGCCGCGATCGATCCCCACGGGGCCGCGGCTGATCCCCTGCCCTGATGACCGGGTGCCCGCCCGAGCGACCGATCTGTCCTCGGCCCGCCCCCGTGCAGTAGCGTGGGCACCCCGATGTCCAAGCACGCTCAGCTCTTGGAGGGCCCGATCGGCCCCGCGCTCGCTCGCCTCGCGATCCCCATGGGGCTGGGCATCATCTTCATCATCGCGCTGAACCTGGCCGACACCTACTTCGTGAGCATGCTGGGCACCGCCGAGCTGGCCGCGATGAGCTTCACCTTCCCGGTGGTCTCGCTGGTGGTCAGCGTGGTGATGGGGGTTGGGATCGGCACCACCTCGGCCCTGGCCCGGGAGATCGGCGCGGGCGACGAGCAGGCGATCCGCCGCCTGGCCACCCACTCGATCATGCTCGCGGTGCTGCTGGTGATCGTGGTGTCGGGCGTGGGCCTGGTCACCCAGGATCTGGTGTTCACGCTGCTGGGGGCCGAGCCCGAGCTGCTGCCGCTGCTGCGCGAGTACATGACCGTCTGGTTCCTCGGCGCGATCTTCTTGGTGGTGCCCATGACCGGGATGAGCGCCATTCGTGCCACCGGCGACACGCAGACCCCCATGTTCATCATGATGGCCGCCGCGATCGCCAACATCGCGCTCGACCCCGTCTTCATCTTTGGCTGGGGCCCGGTGCCGGCGATGGGCCTGCGCGGGGCAGCGATCGCCACGCTCGTATCCCGGTCGATCACCCTGGTGCTGGGGCTGTGGGTGCTGCGCCGCGAGGATCTGCTCGATCTGCACTGGCCCAGCATGGCCGAGCTGCGCCGCTCGTGGTGGTCGATCCTCTCGGTCGGCCTGCCCGCCGCGATCACCAACGCGCTGACCCCCGTGGCCACCGCCGTGCTCACGTGGCTCATCGCCCAGCACGGCACCGAGGCCGTAGCCGCCTACGGCGTGGGCAGCCGGGTGGAGAGCCTGCTGCTGATCGCTCCGTTGGCGCTGGGCTCCGCGCTCACCCCCTTCATCGGTCAGAACTGGGGCGCGCATCACAATGAGCGGGTGGCCCGGGGGATCGTGCTCGCCCGCAACTTTTCGGTGGCCTGGGGCGCGGGCGCCTGGGTCGTGCTGGCCCTGGGCGGTAACCACTTGGCCGACGTCTTCACCGATGATCCCCACGTCGTCGATCTGGTCTATCAATACCTGTGGATCGTCCCGCTGTCGTATGGCGCCAATGGCCTGGTCAGCGTGGCCTCGGCCGCCTTCAACGCGGTGGACAAAGCGGTGCGCTCGACGGTGTTGTCGGCCCTGCGCAGCCTGGGCCTGGCGATCCCGCTGGCCGCGGCGGGTAGCGCGGTGATGGGGTTGCGCGGGATCTTCATTGGGATCGCCGTCGCCACCGTGCTGTCCGCCGGCCTGGCCTATCTGTGGATGCGCAGCCTGACCGAGCCCGACCGTCGCGGCAAGGCGCTCCACCTGGAGGGGGCCAGCCCCGCCGTCGATGCGGCGCTGCAAGCCCTCATTGGCGGGGTCGACGATCTGCCCGATATCGACGTGCACGCCACCCGGCAGCGTGCGCTGGGCTTCTTTGTGGGCGAGCGCGAGCTGGGGCACGTGCACCATCGCGGTCAACTCGACATGGCCTTTCCTCCCGAGGTACGCGACCAGCTGGTGCGCGAGGGCAAGGTGGAGCACCACCGGGTGGTGCACGACTCGTGCTGGGTGACCCACCGCCTCGAGCAAGAAGGCGACGTTCCCGAGGCGATCTGGCTGCTGCACCTGGCCCACGCGCTGCTGCGGCTGGCGCGGGAGCCCGGGCCCGCGGAGGAAGAGCTGTCGCATCTGGATCTGTCGGCGGGGCTGCGGGAAAGCATCGATCATGCCCATGCACGCTGGCTGGCCTCGGCCGCGTGAGGATCGGCCTCGTGAGGATCGGCCTCGCGTCGACACCGACCTGCACTGCCCCAACATCGCTACGACTCGAAGACCTCGTCAAGGTGGGTGCCAGTGGCGGCGCGGCGGAGCCACTGCTGAAGGGTCTTCTGGTGGCGGCATTGCTCGATGCGCTCGCGCACGCTCGGGCCCGGGGCCAGCCCCCGAGCTTGCAGCAGCATGGTCAATGCAGCCGCTTGGCCCTTGCGTTCGCCCCGGCGCTCGCCCCGGCGTTCACCTTCGAGCAGGCCCTTGCGCTCGCCCTCGAGCAGGCCCTTGCGCTCGCCCTCCAGAAGGCCCTTACGCTCGCCTTCCACAAAGCCCTTACTCTCGCCCTCTGCGTAGATTTTCTTGCCCCACTCGCTTTGGAGCTGATAGCCGCCTAATAGTATCATGAGTTGTCTCCTTGTTGTTTTGCCGATGAGTGCCAAGAACTGATCCCAGTAGAGATCGTGCCGTGGATCGGGTTGTTGAT
>JBCCWC010000113.1:0-45445 GCA_039194325.1 Myxococcota bacterium | reverse complement strand
GATCCAGCTCTCCAAGCTCTTCTCCTCCGCCCCCTCCCACCCCGTGGGGGATCACGATAGGCTTCGGCTCTGGGCTCGCTTCTTCATGGCCACCGAAGACGCGCAGCTCGACCAACTCGCTGCCGAGGACCCCATCATGGCTGTTGCTGTCAAGACGCTCGACGAGCTCTCCCAAGACCCCGAGATCTACCACCAGGCCCGCACTCGACGTGAGGAGAAGATCCTCTACCAAATGGACCTTTCTGCCAGCCGGTCCGAGGGCTTGCAGGAGGGCGAACGCAAGGGCAAGCGCGAGATGTTGCTCGAGCAGCTCGAACAGCGATTCGGCCCGCTGCCCCCAACCACTCGGGCCCAAATCGACGCCGCCGCGTCTGAACAGCTTCGAGCCTGGGCCCGCAGGGTGCTAACCGCCAACAACCTCGAGGAGGTGATCGCCGCCTAGGCCAGGCGTCCGGCGTCAACCGGGCCAAGCCCCCCTATGGAGGGTCCCGCGCAAACGCTAGATCAGCTTCACATCGGCGATCACCTCGACCAACGCCGGTCCTTCGTGGGCCAGCGCGGCGCGGAGCGCCTCGTCGAGGTCCTCGGACTTGTCGACCCGCACCCCCATCGCACCGCAGATCTCGGCATACTTGGCAAAGCTGGGGTTGTGCAGCGAAGTCTGCCACACATGCCAATTGCCGGCGCGCTGCTCCTTGCTGATCTTGCCCAACTCGTCGTTATTGAGCAGCACGTGGGTGATGTTCATGCCGTACTTCACCGCGGTGAGCAGCTCGCCCATGTACTGCCCAAAACCACCATCGCCGGTGATCGCCACCACCGGGCGCCCCGCAAAGCGCGGGTCGTCCTCCTGGGTGGCCACCCACGCGCCCATCGCCGCCGGGTAGCCGAAGCCGATCGAGCCCAGGTAGCCCGACATCAGCACCGCCTGACGCTTGCACTCGAAGTAGCGACCAAACGAGTAGGTGTTGTTGCCCACGTCGACCGCGATGATCGCGTCCTCGGGACACAGGCGGGTGAGCGAGTCGAAGATGTTGGCCGAAGCCACCCCCTCGCCGCGCTCCTCTCCGCGACGACGGGTCTTCTCCGCCCGCCAGATCGTCCAGCGCTCGGCGATCTGCGGCCGCTGATCCTCAGTGTGACTGGCGCCCTGCAGGGCCTCTTTCAAGGCCGCCACGGTGACCGAGATCTCACCCCACACCGGCACGTCCACCGCGTGGAACTTGCCCAGGGTCATGGGATCGTAGTCGACCTGGATGATCGGCTTTTTGGGGGTGATCCCAGTGTGGTTGCTGAAGCTGGCCCCCAGCACCAGCAGGCAATCGGACTCGTTCATGAACCAACTGGCGATCGGAGTGCCGCTACGCCCCAGCACCCCGCAGCCCAGCGGGTGCTCGTCGGAGATGAGCCCCTTGGCCTTGAAGGTGGTGATCACCGGGCACCGCAGCTGCTCCGCGAGTTCGATCACCGCGGGCATGTCGAAGCGAGATCCGTGCCCCACGATGATCACGGGCCGCTTGCTCGCCTTGAGCCGGTCGATCGCCGCCTGCAGCGACGACTGCGGCGGGGCGATGCTACGAGGGGTCAGCCGCCCCTGGGGCCCGCCGGCAGTGGCCCCATCGGCGGCGGGCAGCTTTTGGACCTCGTCGGGGAAGATCAGGTGGGAGACCCCGCGATTGAGGATCGCGCTCTTGCACGCCAGGTTCATCAGCTCGGCGTGCTTGCTGGTGTGCAGCACCGTCTGCGACCACTGAGCCACCCGCCCAAAAGCCCCCACCAGGTCGATCTCCTGGAAGGCACCGGGCCCAAGCACTTGAGTGTCGACCTGGCCGGTGAGCGCAAGCGCGGGCGAGCGATCGACATTGGCGTCCCACAGCCCGGTGAGCAGGTTGGTGGCCCCCGGGCCCGCGATCGCCAGGCAGGCCGCCGGTCGCCCAGTGAGCTTGCCGTAGGCCGACACGGCAAACGACGCCGCGCCCTCGTGACGGATCCCGAAGTAACGCAGCGCGCCCTTTTCTTCTTGCACCCGCAGCGCGTCGGCCAACCCCAGGTTGGAGTGACCCACCATGCCAAAGACCGCCTTGACGCCCCAGCCGACCATCGTCTCGGCCATCACGTCGCTCGCGGTGCGCACGTGGGGCGCTTCCTCCTCCACCGCCACGTAGATCCCATCGTCGCGGATCTCCACGGGGTAGTTGTGGATCCCGTCGTCGAAGCCATCGGGCGAGCCGCCGGTGAGGGGATCGAAGTCCCAGCCGTGCCACGGGCAGCGCAGCAGGCCGTTCTCGATCGATCCCTCGCCCAGCGGGCCGCCCTGGTGCGGGCACCGGTTGTCGAGCGCGGCGTACTTGCCCTGGTAGTGGGTCATACATACGGTCTCGAGGCCGCAGGCGACCGCCTTGACTCGCCCCTCGGGGAGCTCGTCGGGGTCGAGGGCCTTGTGCCAAACGAGATGGATCTTGCCGTCTTTGGTTTCGATGCTCTTGCCGTCGGTCATGCTCCCTGCTCCCTACTCTGTGATCCCTGATCACGTCTTCGCGGCCGCGCCCACTCGATGGGCCACGCGGATCATCTCCATCAGCCGGGTGCTCCGCGTCGATTCCGGCTCCCGCAGTAGATCGCTGCCCCGGAGCACCGCCCCCGTCCAGCCTTCGGTGTGCCAGTGGCCCCAAGGCAACACCGGCAGCTCGCCCGCGGGGTAGGGCCACGGAGTCACGTAGACGTAGGGCTCGGGGTAGCCGCCGTCGCCCGGGCTCAAGCCCACGCCCACCGAGCGCATCGACTCCCCCTCTCCTTCGAGGACGTGAAGGGAGGCGGTGTCGAAGTGGTGGGGCCAGCAGTGCACCGGGCCCATCCCCGGGATCTCGGCCACGACCGCGTGGATCAGCGCATCAGCGGCGGCCAGCCAGCGGGTCAGCGCCTCTCGATGGGCCTGCGGCGGGATCGCAAAGGGCTCTGCGTTGGCCACTGGATGGGCCGGCATCTCGCCCAGGTGCCCGGGCCGGGTGACCCCCTGGGCCCCCTGGGCCCCCTCGGCCCCCTCGGCCCCCTTAGCTCCCTTGGTCAGGGGCCGCCCAGCGGTCGTGAGGGCCTCGGCAAGCCACGCGAAGATCTCGTCGAGCGTGCGACCATCGAGCGCCAGCTTGCCGAGCGTCTCGCCGCCTCGACGCAACGAGATCGCAAAGTCGACCGGATGGAGCGCCGCATGCAGCCCGTCGTCCGGCAGCGACTGGCTCAGCATGCCCTGAGCCTCGTCGCTCCAGCGCAGCGTGGTGTGGCTGAAGTCGTCGCGGGCAGGCACCAGGCTAAAGCCAAAGGCGGCCACCGTCTGCGCGGCCCAGTGGATCGCGAGGCGAGCTTCGGTCAGCTCGGTGGGCGGGACCTGGCCCAAGCCGGCGAGTCGGGAGGATAGGGTGCTCATAGAGACCGGATTCATGAAGCGTGACCGATGGAAGGGCGGGTACGGCCGCGAGCATACGCGCTCTGCCAGCGGAAGTTACGGTCGACGACGCCCTGACGCGCTCCGCCCATCGCTGCGGGATCTC
The DNA here is from genome assembly GCA_039194325.1 of Myxococcota bacterium. Lineage (GTDB taxonomy): Bacteria > Myxococcota_A > Polyangia > Nannocystales > Nannocystaceae > Paraliomyxa. Next base: position 41,900 of record JBCCWC010000113.1, on the reverse strand, counting down.
CGAGCTCTCGGGTCGCTCAGCGGCTCCTGACCACCGAGTTTCGACTTCGGACCTCCACAGAGATGCGCATTATGCACATATCGGCCACGGTATAGGCGCCCCCAATGATCACCTTTCCCACTTCTGATCGCAGGACCTTCATCGACAAGGCCCGAGAGCTAGGCAAATCCGTCGAAATGACGAGGACAAAGACTACGATCCTGCAAAGAGACGGTCAGTACTACAAGGAACTCCCTGCGGTTCGGATCGACTATCGCTTCACCTTCGACTTCGAAGGTCGACTGGTCGCATGGACCTACAGCGAGGTCAGGCCCGTATTCCCCGACGGCACCATCGACACCGAGGACTCGTTGATGAATGACCTCGAACAAAGCAAAGTCGCCATGGAAGTCTCGCACCTACGCTCAGGGAGCTTGTAAACAAAGAGCTCACGCGCGATGCGTCGCCGCGCTCCCTCGCTCCACATCGCCCGCCATCTTCCGGCTCTTGCGAACCACCCGCAACAGATCCGCCTCGTCCTCGGCAAAGGCGACCAGTCGATCTCCGGGCTCCACGTTCAGCTCGAGATCGGGGTTGACCAGCAGCCGCTTTTGTAGCTCGCCCTGTGGTGAGCTCCCCATCGAGCCCGCATCGTAGGCGTGCACCGCATCGCTGGAGCGGTAGAGCCCCAGCGGGATCACGCCGGCCCGCGACTCCATGCCGTAGAGGGTGCGCCGCACGATCCGCCACGATCGCCCGTGGAACCACTCGGGCAACGGCACGGTGTAGACCTCGGAATTGTCGTCGCGGAACGAGACGGCACCGTTGAAGATCTCGGCAAACCCAGGGTCGACGCTGGCGGTGGCCATCCAGCTGTCGGCCAGCTCGCGCCCCTGCACCGGGATCAGCCAGCGGCGGAAGGGATCGAAGATCTCCGGGGGATCCTCGTCGTTGGCCTCGGCCAAGGTCACCGGCAGCGAGGGGGCTCGGCTCGTGTCGTCCCCAGCCAGCGCGGGATGCTGGAGCGGCGGCGCCACGGAGAAGCCGGTCTTGCCCAGCTCGGGCCCCTGGGCGCCCACGTGGTGCTCGAACTTGCTGCACGCCTGGTGGACCGCCCGGGCGATCCGCAGCGGGTGGTAGCGCGGCACTCCCCCGCCGGCCGACTCGCCACCCTGCAGCACGATCACGCGGGCGGCCCGGGGGATCCGCAGGCCAGTGAGATCCTCGGGCACCTCGGGGTTTTGGTGGTGGATCGTCAGCCCCTTGACCCGGGCCAGCTGCAAGCGCACTCGCCGGGGCAGGGTGTCGCTCACCACCACGTGGATCGGCCGCGAGCGCAGCGGCCCTGGGCTGCGCAGCATACGGATCAGCTGGAGCATGTCCTCGCGGAAATTGAGGATCACGATGTGGTTGCGCAGCCGACGAAAGAGCCGAGTCTGGTCGCGCGAGAAGATATTGGTGAGCGCGGCGGTGAACCAGGCCAGAAGGCCCAGCCCGGCGATCGTAGCGGTGGCCCCGATGAAACGAGCGGTCGAGGACTTGAGCGACTCCGAGTCGAAGTTGCCCGTAGCGAACATGTTCATCTCCCAGAACGAGTCGTTCAGGGTGCGCACGCGGGCGTTGGAGTCATGCTCGATCGACCACACCAAGAGGGTGGCGGTCATCACGATACCCACGAACCCGGCGAAGGGGATCAGCGGGTTGGACAGCTGGCCCTCCAGGTTGGACTCGAGGGGATCCTTGAGCAACCCGCGGCGCTTGAGCAGGCGCCGGCCCAAAAAGACCACCAGGGCTCCTCCGAGCACCCAGGCCAGCGTCTGCAGCCAGTCCGCCCTTTGCTCTTGCTGCTCCTGGGCGGCCGCGATCGGATGCAAGGGGATCGGCTCCTGCTCGGCAAAGTCGTGCCAGCGGTGCCGCAGGTTCAGCCCGCGATGCTCGGGGCTACGCTCCACCCAGCGCATGGCGTCGATCAGGGCCTCCACCGCCTGGCCCATCCGCGCCGCGTGCTCGGCGGTGTCCTCTCCCACGGGCATCGTGGTCAGCAACACCGTGCTGACGCAGACCGTGGGCACCGCATAGTCGAGCCCGGGGTAGCTGTTGGCCTCGATCTGGCACACCCGGTAGTAGGGATAGCCGTCGATCAAACGGTTGAGCACGTCCTCGGGCAGCTCGTTGACGGTGGCCACCCCGCTGCCCACCGCCTTGGCGATGCTCTCGTGCCCAGGCTCGGTGGTGCGCAGCATGACCCGCAGCCGCTCGTCGCGTAGCGCCTCGAACGCGGCGCTGCTGCCCCCGTCCTGCCGATCGAGCTCGTCGACCGTCAGCCCGGCCGCGCCCACGATCACCTTGGCCGTCTCGAAGCTGCCAGAGCCGAGCTTGCCGATGTACACGCGATGCTTGGCCAGATCGGTGAACGAGTCGAGCCGCAGCGGGCGGCGCACCAGCACGTGCACCGCCCCGTCGGTCAGGGCAGAGACCAGGCGTAGATCGGAGCCCTCGGCGTCCGCGGCCGAGATCCGACACATGAACCCGCCCGCCTCGGCCGCGGCCTGCTCGGCGCCTTCGCCCTCCTCGAGGGCATGGTGCGCGACCTGGCTGGCCTTGAAGGCTTCGGCCGCCACGTCGTACTGCACCAGGGCGAAATCCAGCTCGTCTTGCAGCAAACGATGGATGTTGTCGCACGAGCCCTTGGTGGTGTTGATCTCGATCCGAACGCGATCGCCGGTCTGGGCCAGCCCCTCGGCCAGCGCCTTGGAGATCTTGGTGAACCCGCCCTTCTTGCTGCCCGCGCCCCAACGCAAGGTGGGCGGCTCGGCGCTGGCATGCCCGGGCCAGAGCATCACCAGCAGCAGCAGCAGCGGCAACAACAGCAGCAGCCGCAGTGGTAACCGGCAAAGCGCCCGACTCATGATTCCACCAGCACCAAGAGGCCCAGCGCGTCGCCGACCGGCTGGCGCGGACCAGGGTTGATGAGCAAGGCAGCCTGCGCGTCGGCGTCCGGCTCGGCCGCCGACGGCATCTGGAGCCCGATCGGGGTGACCGGCCGCTGATGCTCGTCGAGCTCGAGGTGACACGCCACGTCGTAGAAGGTACCCGCCCGCAGCTCGGCGGGCACCGGCTGCAAGCGCACCCGGTAGCGCCCCTGCAATAGCCCATAGACGAACTGGAACACCCCCAGGTCGACGCAGGCGTGGGCCAGCAGCGCCGCCCGCAGGTAGCCCGGGTAGAACACGGTGGCCACGCCCAGGCCCGCAAACTCATAGGCCGCCTCGGGATCCTCCACCTCGACGAGGATGTTCGGCACGGGGTGAGGCCGGCAGGCCTGCGCCACGGCGGCGCAGGTCAACCGCGAGGCAGCATCGGGCTCCTCGGATCCCTCGTCGGGCAGCACGACCACCGAGCGCGCGGCCGCGATCCTCACCGAGGCAGCGAGGACCCGAGCCAGCGGATCGATCCCCTCGGCCAAGGTCGGCCCGGCGACATAGCGCAGCAACGAGCGAGCCGAGCTACCCTCCAGCGCCGCCGCGACCTCGTCTTCGGGTACGGTACCCACCGTGACGACCGGCGGCCCCGCGTTGGCCGAAGTCGGCGCGACCCGAGCCAGGGCTCGCACCAGCCCCAGCGCCGAAGGTGACCAGTTGATGATCACCATCGGAGCGTAGTGCAGCTCCGTCAGATCACCCTGGGCGTACCTCGCGGTCGTCACCAAACCTTCGCCGGGTAGGCACGATGCCCCGACTGGCCGCACGCGGTCAAGCGCGAGGCCCTCGGGCCCGGCTGATGCGCGGATCTGGTAACCTTGGTTCATGTCCACGTCGGTCCGGAAGCTCGCAACCGTGGACGACCTGTTCGCGATCCCGGAAGAGGAACGGCGCCACGAGCTCATCGACGGGGTGATCGAGCCCAAGGGCGCGGCGTCAGGCCGGCACGGCGCGGCGCAGTTCAGGCTCGCAGCACACGTAGATCCCTTCAATCGCCGCCCCGGAGGCATGGATCCTGGCGGGTGGTGGTTTGCGACCGAGGTCGACATCTACTTCGACGAAACGAACACCTTCCGCCCCGATGTCGTCGGCTGGCGTCGTGACCGGGTGCCCCATCAGCCCGAAGACGTCCTCATCAAGGAGCGCCCCGACTGGATCTGCGAGATCCTCTCGACCAATCGGCGCAACGACCTCATCAAGAAGAAGCGCGTCTATCACCGCCACCAGGTACCGCACTACTGGATCCTCGATCCCAGCGAAGCCACGCTCACCGTCTACCGCTACACTCCGGATGCATACCTCGAGATCCTGATCGCGGAGCGCGGCGAGACGGTCCACCCCGAACCCTTCGATGCGATCGAGCTTCCGGTAGGTGCGCTGTTCGGCGACGAGGAGCCCCACCACACTGGCAACGCAGGCTAGCTCGCCGCGGCCCGCTGCCAATACCCAGTAACCTCGCATAGTTAGCTGACCCAAACCCCCGCCTGCTACGCTCGCGTGACGGTTCGGGCCTCGTATGCCGATCCCCGACCAACTCCTCGTCTTGGGCCTGGTCGGCCTGCTCTCGTTCGGGCTGAGCTACCTCGGCGCCTCGGTGGGCCTGGTGTTCGGCCAGCTTCGCCTGCCCGTGCTGGTGGTTTGGCTGGGCTCCCCGGTGGTGGGCGCCGCCACCAGCATGGCGATCTCGGCTGCGGCCGCGCTGGTCGGGGCCATTCGGCACGCCCGCGCCGGCCGGGTGGACCTGCGCTTGATGCTGACGATCGGGATCCCCTCGGCGATCTGTGCCGGGCTCAGCACGCGCGTGGCCCCGCAGCTCGACCCCGCGCTGGTCAAGCTGTTCATCGGGCTCACGTTGATGATCACCGGGTTGGTCATGCTGTGGTCGCTGATGCGGCCCGCCCCCGCCGGGCCCACGCCTGCTGGGCCCACCCCACACGGGACCACCGAAGCAGCCTCGAGCACCTCGCCAACCGCCGAGGCAACCCCGCGCACCCCGAGCGCCGAAGCCTCGACCCGCGCCGCGCTCCCCCCCGAGGCCAGCGCATCGATGTCGATGGTCAACGCCCGCCCTCGCCCACTCGCCGAGATCAGCGTAGGCGCCTCGCTGGGCGCAATCGCCGGCGTGGTCGGCTTGCTGCTCGGCACCCTGCGCCTGCCGGCCATGATGAAGATCGGGGTCCACCCCGCCAAGGCGATCGGCACCAACATGGCGATCGGCAGCGCGACCGGGCTGCTGGCCGGCATCGCCACCTTCTGGGACGGCACGGTCGATCTATGGGCGTTTGGGGTGATCACCCCCGCCACCATGGTCGGCGCCTACCTGGGCGCCAGCACCACCGGCAAGCTCGACAAGACCACGCTGCGACGACTGATCGCCTGGACCCTGGTCGGCGTGGGCGCCTGGATGGCCTCCGACCCCTGGTGGTAAGCCGGCCACAACTCGCTCACCCGGACCCGGCCGACGCCGGGTGGTCGATCAACATCCGGGTGTAATGCGCCCAGATCTCGGCATCACGCAGACGCCCCTGCCGATCTCCCACCAGGTCGATCAGCAACACCCCCGCATCCACAGCCAACTCCGGCGACTCGCTCCCCCGAGCGATCCAGAAGGCATCCGCGAGCGAGCGCTCGGCCGCGCTGAGCTGGCCGGCGTCGAGCTGAGCCCGACCCAGTGCCAACAAAAGCTGCGCCCGCAGAGCGGGAGGAGTCATCGCACCCAACCGCTCGACCAGCCCATCAAGCCGCTCCACTGCGTGCGTGGGCCGACCGCGCGCTCGCTCCCGCTCGGCCACGTCGATCGCCGCCCGGATCTCGGCAGCGGTCGCCCGCTGCAAGGGCAATAGCCGTCCGTCGACCCCCGCCACCGACCCCGGGGTACGCTCGCTGCGCTCGGTGGTCATCGGCTCGGCGGACGGATCCACGGACGGATCCACGGACGGATCCACGGACGGATCCACGGTCAGCTCAGCGGTCGACTCGGCGGATGCTACGGCCGATTCATCCGCCGAACGCTCACCAGACCCGGAACGCCGCGCAACCTCCCCCCAGATCACCATCCCCGCGGCCGCCATGAGCACGATCGTGGGACCGTACCGCCGCCACCGAGGCGACCGAACCGACGGCGACACCACCGATGGCGACACCACCGACTCGCTCGGCTGCAGCGCCCGGAGCAAAGCCCCCATGTCGGCGAACCGCTCCTCGGGTCGCTGCGCGATCCCCCGCGCGAGCACCTCGGGCAACCACGCCGGCACGTCGGGCCGGGACGGCGGCTTTGCAGCCTCACCCGCAATGATCCGCAGCCCAATCTGAGTCATCCCCGGGGCCTCGAAAGGGTGTCGACCGTAGACCGCCTCGTAGAACACCACACAAAACGCAAACTGATCGGCACGAGCATCCAACGGCAAACCGATCAGCTGCTCGGGGGCCATGTACGGCACCGTGCCGGCGCGCGGGTTCAACTCGACGGAGGGACCGAGCGACGTGGACGAGATCGAAGCACTCTCCCTGGGAGACAACCGACGCGCCAGACCAAAATCCACCACGCGGGGCCGCCCGTCATCGCCCACCAGCACGTTCTCGGGCTTGAAGTCGCGGTGGAGCAGCCCCTGGGCGTGGGCCGCCTCTAGCCCGAGGCCAGCCGCACAGAGCATGTCGCGGATCTCCTCGAAGCTGCGCTCAGCGGCGTCGCGCCAGTCGGCGAAGGTGCCACCAACGACCCGCTCCATGGCCACGTACATCTGACCTTCGTGCTCACCGACCTCGAACACTTGCACTACGTTGGGGTGGGACAGGCGAGCCAGAGCCCGGGCCTCGCGCCGCAACGACTGGCGACGCTCGTGGCCATCGGCCACCTCAGAGTGCAACACCTTGATCGCCACCCGCCGCCCCAACGCCGCATCGCGAGCCTCAACAACGGTACCCATGCCCCCGGCGCCCAGCGCCCCCGTAACCGTGAATCGACCGATCTTCTCGGGCAACCCGACCCTCTCGGTCGTCCCCGAGCCCGTCTCGTCGACGGCGGAGACCGTAGACTGGTCGAGGGTTACGGTGGGCCGATGGCTCACGACAACGATCCGATGCAAGAGCAGTGCCGCCTTCCTACAGCACCGACACGTAGGCTCCACCCCGTCGGCCCCACGACGAACCAACCCCGGCTCGACTCGGTGGCAATTATCACGCTACGACGGCGACGAAGCGATCGCCTCGGATGAGGCCACCTCGGGTGAGGCCACCTCGGGTGAAGCCGCCTCGGGCGAGACGGGCGGCGTCGTGGCGCCGGCGTCGACCGCAAACGCATCGACGCGCTCCCACTGCGCATAAAGCCATCGCAACCGCTCCTCGCGCCCCGAAGGGATCTCGTGCCCCGGAATCCGCCACAGCCGCAATCGCACAAGATCACCCAGTATCTCACCAGAGAGCACATCATGCAGCCTCACCAGTCGCTCGAGCCCGGCGTGGGCAAAGATCACTACATCGGCGCCCTGCGGCAACCCGTGCTGCAGCAGCGCCAGCGTGCCCCCCGGCCGAGGCGGCAGCACCTGGCGAAAGCTGGCCGAGAGGCGATGGAGCAGCGGGTTGTCCTCGGCGAGCTTGGCCCGTGCGCGCCGCAGCGTCTTGGGGGTGAACCGTGTCCCTTCGGGATAGATGAGCACCCCGTCGCGCGTGCCGAGGCCCTGGGTGAGCCGGCCGACCGCCGCGACCTCTTGCGCGGTCTCTCCCGACCGATCGACGAAGTAGTTGGGCAAACGGTTGCCCACGATGTCCAGGCAAGGATCGAGCTGGAGCTCCTTCTTGAGCACGTAGCGTAGGCGCAGGCCGTGTCGAGCGCCCAGGAATACCAACGGAAGGATCGTGTCGATGATGCTCGTGTGCCGCATGAGCACCACCACCGGGCCGGGCACGGCGGTAGCGTCGCCCTCGACGACGAAGCGCAGCTGGAGCAGCCGGCTCGCCGCACCGAGCAGCAGACCGCCCCACCAGCGCTGAAGGCGATAGTTGTCCTCGAGCAAACGATCCGGCTCGCGACCGGGAGTGAGCGCATGGCGAACCCGCACCAGCACCGACAAGACCACCCCGAGCAGCTCGGCCAACAAGAACACCCACAAAAGACCCAGCAGCCGGAGGCTGGCCGCTCGGTTGCGCCGCAGCAGATCGTAGACGCCCAGCCCAACCACCAAGAGGGGAGACAGCGCCTGGATCACGCCCCACGTGGCCGCGTAGAGCCCGATCATCAGGACGCGACGGACCCAGCGACGAATGAACACCTCTATGAGGTACCAGGTTCGAGCCTCCACCGCACGGGCCCGACCCACTCCACCCCACCAAGAGCATGGATCGCCGCGCGGACCGAAGTCTCGTTGACGGCCGGACCCTACCGCGCCACGCTCGCCATAGCCCCGATCCATGAGTGCCTGGACGATCTACCTGGAAGCCTACGGCCTGCTGCTGGCCACGATGACCCTGCTGTGGGTGGTGAGCGTGCGGCTACGCAACGCCAGCATCGTCGACCCATTGTGGGGCACGACGTTCGTGATCGCCGGTTGGTGGTACTTCGTACGCACTCCGGAGGGAGATCCCGGGCGCAAGCTCTTGCTGATGACCCTGGTCACCGTGTGGGGCCTGCGACTTTCGATCTACCTGCTGTGGCGCAACTGGGGCGAGGGCGAGGACCACCGCTACCAGGCCTTTCGGCGCCACTACGGCCCCGAGCGCTACTGGTGGGTCAGCTTCTTTCAGGTGTTCGTGCTCCAGGGCACCCTATCGTGGATCATCGGCACGCCCTTGCTCGGCGCTCAGCTCGGTGGAGGGCCCCTGGGCTGGCTTGATGCGCTCGGGGTCGCGGTGTGGCTGGTGGGCTTTGTGTTCGAGGCCGGCTCCGACATCCAGCTCTCGCGGTTTCGGGCCCGCCGCACGAGCCCGAACCAGCTGCTCACCACCGGGTTTTGGCGCTACACCCGGCACCCCAACTACTTCGGGGACTCGGCCTGCTGGTGGGGCTATGGACTGCTCGCGGTGGCGGCGGGCAGCTACGCCTGGGCGCTAGGCGCTCTTTTGATGACTGCCGTCATCATCAAGGTCTCGGGTGTCGTGATGCTGGAGAGATCGATGAAGAAGAACAAGCCCGGGTATGCCGAGTACGCCGCCCGCACCAGCGCGTTCGTCCCCTGGCCCCCCAAGCGGGGCTAGTGCGCTATGGTGGACTTGATGCCCGCCGAGTCAGCCTCACGCCTCCGCATGACGCGCGAGGACTACCTCGCCATGGAGCGGGCCTCCGATACCAAGCACGAGCTATGGGACGGTGAGGTCTTCGCGATGGTGGGGGCCAGCTACGCCCACAACGTCGTCAAGGACACCCTGGCCCGACTCCTCGGTAATCTCCTCGATGCTCGTGGGTGTCGAGTGCTTACCTCGGACATGCGCGTACGGATCCCCTCCGGCAAACGCTATGTCTACCCCGATGTCGTGGTGCTCTGCGGAGCGCCGCAGCTCGAAGACGACCACGGGGACGTCCTTTGCAACCCACAGGTCCTCGTAGAGGTGCTCAGTCCCTCCACCGCCGCGTTCGACCGAGGCGCAAAGTTCGACGGCTACCGATCGATCCCCTCCCAGCAAGAGTACGTGCTCGTATCTCCCGAGGAGCGGAAGGTCGATCACTTTACCCGCGCCGACGACCCGGGGGCCTGGATCTTTCGTGCCTTCGGGGTCGAAGATGCCCTGCCGTTTCCTACGCTGGGCGTGCACGTGCCCCTGCGCGAGGTCTTCGCGGGCGTCGTGCCCCCCTGAAGCCCTCGTGAGACTACGCGCCTGAGCCTCGTGCGCCTGGGATCGATCGAGTGCGCTATGGTGCGCCGGTGATCGAGGTCCAGCCCGACCCCGCGCTCTTGCTCGAGCTCGCCAAGGCCCGCATGCCCTTTGGCAAGTATGCGGGGCTACGCTTGATGAGGCTGCCCGAGCCCTACCTGGTGTGGTTCTCCCGCCAGGGCTTTCCCGCGGGCCACCTGGGTCGCCAGATGGCGCTGGCGCTGGAGCTCAAGACCAACGGCCTCGAGTCGCTGCTCAAGCCGCTGCTGGATCATTGCTGATAGCCTCGGGGGGTGAGGGCCCATCACGAGCGCATCGCGCGAGCACTCTCGCTCAAGCCCCAACAGGTCGAGGCCGTGGCCCGCCTGTTGGAGGATGGCGCCACCGTGCCGTTTGTCGCCCGCTATCGCAAAGAGGCGACCTCGTCGCTGGACGAGGTCGCGATCGCGGCCATTCGAGACCAGCTGGCCACGCTCGCCGAGCTCGACCGGCGACGTACGACGATCGTGCGCTCGCTGCAAGAGCGCGACCTGCTGAGCCCCGAGCTCGAGCGCCAGCTCGCCGGCGCTCAGACGCGAGCCGAGCTCGAAGATCTCTACCTGCCCTACCGCCCCAAGCGGAAGACCCGGGCCAGCGTGGCTCGGGAGCGCGGCCTGGAGCCGCTGGCCGACGCCTTGTGCGCCCAAGACGACCGCCGGATCGATGTGCGAGCGTTCGTCGATCGCCGCGCCGGGGTGGACGATCCCGAGGCCGCGCTGGCCGGAGCCCGCGACATCGTCGCCGAGCGGGTCAACGAGCACGCCGAAGCGCGGGCCGAGCTCCGCGCGCTCTTCGAGTCCCGAGCGCGACTGACCGCCAAGGTCGTCAAGGCCAAACGCGCCGACGCCAGCAAGTTCCGGGACTACTTCGACTGGGGCGAGCCCCTGCGCAACGCCCCCTCGCACCGCGTGCTCGCCGTGCTCCGGGGCAAGAACGAGGGCCTACTGACGGTCACCGCCCGCCCCGAAGAGCCCGAGGCGATCCGCCGCCTCAAGCGGCGCTTCGTCCACGGGCGAGGCTTGGCTCGGGCCCAGGTCGAGCTGGCGATCACCGACGCCTACAAGCGCCTGATGATGCCTTCGCTGGAGAAAGAAGCCCTCGCGCACGCGAAGAGCCGCGCCGATCACGAGGCGATCACGGTGTTCGCCACCAACCTCCGCGAGATCCTCATGGCCGCTCCGCTGGGCCCCAAGCCGGTCCTCTCGATCGATCCCGGGTTCCGCACCGGCTGCAAGGTCGCCGTCCTCGATGCGCACGGCGGCCTGCTGCACCACACCACCGTGTTCGTGCACCAGTCGCCCGCCCGACGCGAGCAAGCCGGGCAAGAGATCGTTGCCGTCTGCCGACGGTTTGCCGTGGAGGCGATCGCCGTGGGCAACGGGACCGCCGGCCGAGAGACCGAACAATTCGTCCGAGATCTGGAGCTCGACTTGCCCGTGATCTCCGTGGACGAGAGCGGAGCCTCGATCTACAGCGCGAGCGCGACAGCGCGCGACGAGTTCCCCGAGCTCGATCTCACCGTGCGAGGCGCGATCTCCATCGGGCGTCGCCTTCAAGATCCCCTCGCCGAGCTCGTGAAGCTCGAGCCCAAGTCGATCGGGGTCGGGCAATACCAGCACGACGTGGACCAGCGCGCGCTGGCCGAGAGCCTGGCCGACACGATCCGAAGCGCGGTCAATGCCGTGGGGGTCGACCTCAACTCCGCGAGCCCTCAGCTGCTCGCCCACGTCGCCGGCCTGACCACGCGGCTCGCCGCATCGATCGTGGAGTGGCGAGCCACCCACGGCCCCTTCCCCGACCGGGCCTCGCTGCGGCGAGTGCCCCGGCTGGGGGCGCGAGCATTCGAACAGGCCGCGGGCTTCTTGCGGATCGCCGACGCGAGCCACCCGCTCGACGGCAGCGCGGTGCACCCCGAGCGCTACGCGCTGGTGGAGAGGATCGCGGCCGACCAGGGCTGCACGATCACCGAGCTGCTGCGCCGCCGCGAGCTGCGGGAGGCGATCGACATCGACGCATACGTCACCGACGAGGTCGGCCGGCCGACGCTGCGAGACATCATCACGGAGCTGGGCAAGCCCGGGCGTGACCCTCGCCCCGCGTTCGAGGCGTTCCGCTTCGCCGACGTCCATCGGATCGAAGACCTGAGCCCCGGCATGGTGCTCCCCGGCGTCGTCACCAACGTGACCAAGTTCGGAGCCTTCGTCGACGTGGGCGTTCACAACGACGGGCTCGTGCACATCAGCCAGCTCGCCGACCGCTTCGTGCGAGATCCCAACGAGGTGGTCAAGGTCCGCCAGCAGGTGACCGTCACCGTGACGAGCGTCGATCTCGACCGCAAGCGGATCGGGCTGTCGATGCGCTCGGACGCGGTATCGGACGCGGCATCGACGGCAAGGTAAGCTCGCCGGCCCCGCTCGCCGGCCCCGCTCGCCGGCCCCGCTCGCCGGCCCCGCTCGCCGGCCCGGGCCTGCCCTCAAGAGCGACGACGCAACAGCCGATCGATCGCCTTGTTCAGCAAGCTCCCGTAGCGCACCGGCGCCATCCGCTGCGCGCGATCGATCCACTCCGCATCGGTACCCACCAAGATCCGCGGCTGCCGACGCTCGACCCCGCGGATGATGATCTGGGCCGCCTTGGGGGGCGTCAGCCGAGCCGAGCGTTCGAATGCACGGCTGGCATCCTCGTGGCTCTTGCCCCCGGTCACGTCGACGAAGAAGCGACCCGACCGGGCAATGTTGGTTCGTACCCCGCCCGGGTGCACCGAGCTGACGAGGATCTCGGTGCCGTGCAGCTCGTGGCGCAGCGACTCGGTGATCCCCCGCACCGCGAACTTGCTGGCGTTGTAGGCCGACTGGGTGGGAAAGCCGATAAGCCCGAACACGCTGGAGATGTTGACGATCGCCCCGCGGCCTCGCGCCAGCAGATGAGGCAGCAGCGCCTTGGTCCCGTAGAGCACCCCCCAGAAGTTGATGCGCATCAACCACTCGAAGTCCTCGTAGCTCATGTCGGCCAGGGTCTGCTGCACGGTCACGCCCGCGTTGTTGAAGATCGCGTCGGCCTGCCCGAAGTGCTCGATGGCCTCGTCTACGAAGCCGTGCACGGCCTCGCGATCGCCCACGTCGACCTTGCGCAGCAGGATCCGGCCGGAGCCCGCTTCGGCCCGGGTCTGCTCGAGACCCTCCTCGTTGACGTCACAAAGGGCCAGCGAGCAGCCGCGCCGAGCCAGCTCCACGGCCAGGGCCTGCCCGATCCCCGAGGCAGCGCCGGTGATGATGCAGACACGGTAGGGGAAACTCGAAGAGGATGGTTCGTTCATCGTGGGCTCGTCGTGCTCGATATAAAGGCACTCATAGGCACCTTCCCCCGGCCGGCGCAAGCGCTGTCTCCCGCCAGCTGCGTCCAGCCACGGGCCGAACGCGGAACTGGCGTCCCTCCCGAGGGTCGAGATCGCGTGACCCGCCCCACATCATGGCCTTTCGACGATCGATTTCCCAACTTTTTACTGGCCCAAACCGACGACCTCCGACAATAGAGACCCATGGCATGGCTCTCTTTGGCCGGGTTGATGCTCGCCGCCGTCACCGCCACCGCGACCACCACCGCGACCTCATCGCGCCCCCCCGAGACGAGCGCCGAGCGGCTGCACCGCAAGGGCGTGCACTGCATGGAGGTCATCGAACGCCCACAGTGCGCGATCGAGAACTTCGAGGCCCTGCTCGACCAGCGAACCCGTCAGCGCGAGCTGCTGACCGACGGGATGCTACGGCTGCTGCGACTCTACCGGCAGACCGACCGTGAGGACGAGATCGCACCGCTGCTGCGGCGATTCTGGGACGCGGGCGGCGACCGCCGCTCCCGCGGGCACGTGCCCTACTCGGCGCGCTTCTTGCCCGATGACCTGGACATCCTGGTCAACGTCGACCCGCCTCGGCTGCTCGCGTCGGCGCTGCTCGAGCGGGGCGGCGATCCGCTGCGCGACACGATCTTCACCTGCGACCCGGTGAAGCGGCACGACATCGAGGTGGAGAAGCGCTGGGAGCGGGCGGCCGCGCAGGCCAGCGCCGAGGGTCGCGAGACCTGGGAAGTGTTTTACGAGAAGCTCGACGCGCAGGCCGAGCGTCGGCGCGAGTACGAAGAGCGACGCGAGCGCCGGGGCCGGAGCACCGAAGACGAGATCCCGCCGCTGGTGTTCGCGGTGGCCTGCCCCTTGGTGGAAGCGCTGGCGCTCACCGACAACCGCAGCTGGCGTCGGGTCACCAGCGGCTCCCACCACCGCGACCGCGATCGCTCGGTCGCGATCTTCGTACTCGACGACCTCGAGACCCGCATGGCCGCCGCGACCGAGCAGGGGCGACTGCTCGCCGTGGGCCCCGGGCGCTGGCGCTTGCCCGAGCTCGACCACCCCTCACCGGACATCGAGCTGGCGGTCCTCGACCGCGGCGAGCTGGTCGCCGCCCCGCGGTCGATGCTCGACGAGATGGTCGAGGCCCGTGACAAGCGCAAGCGCCGGATCAACCGTGAGCTCGACCGATTGGTGGGCAAGGTGCCCCGCGACACCGGCATGTTCGTGGTGCTCACCCCCAAGGCCCTGCGCCAGATGGGCCTGGGCGGCATGGAGCGCAAGGGCCTACGCAAGGTGCTCGAGGCGGTGCTTCCCCGACCCAAGGGCCTGCAGGTCGCCGCGGTCGCGGGCAACTCACTCGCCTTGTTCACCCGGGTGCCCACCGACACCGCGGTCCGCGGGCGCATGCTGGTCAACGTCGCCAACATGATCCTCGCCCGCAATACCCGAGACGACCCCGAAGCGGCGCAGATGCTCGCCGACCTCGACGTGGCCGAGGCCGCCGACCGCAAGGCCCTACTCGCCAGCTACGTGATCACCCCCGCCCGCCTGGAGACGATGCTGTGGGACACCCCGTAGTCGCTCGCGAGATCACTGCCCCACATTGAGCGAGGTGAACGGATTGAACTTGGGACGCCACAAGTGGGGCGACTCCACCACCCGATGGGTCGTGACCGTCACGTGCTCGGTGGCCGTGCCGTCCTCTCCCAGGGCAAAACGCCAGGAGGCAATGCATAGCGCCGTGGGCTGATGCGCCTCCACGAAGCTCAGGATCTCCTCCCAATGGGAGGCGCGATCCCACCACACCTGCCCGTAGGCGTCGGCCACCCGATGCAGCGCCAACCCATAGTCCGGGAGCGTCGCAGGATCACGATACCGACTGCCGTGGGCGTGGAGAAATTCCAGGCCGCCGGTCACCGTCAGCAGGACCGCGTTGACGTGCTGGACGATCTCGGAATCCTCGTCTTGCCCGAGCGTCAGGGACTCCGACAGATACCGAGCCCGCGCGAACAGGTGGTTGCAGAGTCGAACCGCGCGGTCTACGGCCTGAGCGACGCTGGTGGGCGACGAGCGCGACAAGCTGGCTTGAACGACGTGGACGACGTTGAAGGCCGACTCGTCTCGCTCGCGGTAGTACGAGTAGAGATCGTTGGTGATGATGAGATGCAGCCAACACAGCGCCCATAGCTCGATCAGCGTGCGGCTGCGCTCCGGATAGGCGCCAACGGCCAGAGAAGCAAACGTCGTCGCCATGCTCGCCCCGACGTCGAGGATCCGGGTCCGCAGGTAGAGCTCGGGCGTCAGGATGATCCTCCGCTTGAGCAACAAGCAGCTGATGCTGCGGCCGTAGACGAAGCTCGCCATCTCGCGGGTATAGTCGTTCCACCATCGATCGCTGGGGCGCAGCGCGTAGGCCAGATCGCTGGCTCGTCGGGTCGCCATCACCGCATCGATGAACGCGACCGAGCTGGGCCAAAAGGGTCGTGAATTCCGGGTTAGGGCGTTGACCAGTTGTTCCTGCGAGCGGAGCTGCCGGCTGACGTCGAGCTCGGAGATCGTGTTCTCCCAGCCATCCACCAGATCGTCCATCAGGAAGGCGCTCGCGCTCATCGCTCCCAGCGCGGCCGCCCGACCGGCCGAGATCGGGCGCGTGGTGTACCGGGCCCAGGAACTGATCGTTTGAGCATAGTTCGCGTGCCGCTCTTCGTACTGCGACGCCAGGATCCGAGTGAGGACCGGGTCGAGCACCAGCTCTCCGCGCCGGGCAAGGGGGGCCATCCTCAGGTCGTCCACTCGCAGCAGATCCTCGGCCTCACCCGGTTCCGTCAGACGTCGAGCCCAGCGGGCCCAGAAAGAGGGAGGGATGAGGTTCACGAACAATGAGCCCTTTGGGGTCACATTGATCGTTCTCGAGGTCGTATGAAGCGATGTGGCCATCATGGGATACTCGGGAAATTGAAGAGGATGAGACGAGGAGGAACAGAGGGTGAGACGAGGATGAGATGAGGATGAGATGCAGAGGCCAGACGTCGCGACCAACAACAAGGACAAGGAGTGCCCTCTTGGGCAAGAAAACGGAGGATCGAACCGCCGGAGCAACACCTCCATGGCCCTAAAGCACAGTCAGCGAGCACCGAGAGGATGAAACGACCCGCGGGAAGTCACCGCTAAGGGTGACCCCGACGTACGGGCTCGGTGCCTACTCTTGGTGATTTCAGTGCGATCGTTCTTCTAGACTCTTCACGACCTGGTTCAGCACAGAAGGGAAGAAATTCACGTCACCCGTATAGTGTTGGCATCACTGAACTGACACCACGAGTGACAACGATTACCCGACACGAACGGGCGACTATACACATGCACAGCCTCAGGTTCGCATGTCGTACAGAGTAAACCAACCCAATACCTCTGCTACCATATCGGGACGTTTTCGCCCAAGAGCATTCCACTATGGCATGCGTCCCAAATCGGGGCTCTTTCGCGTTAGATTCACCCACAAAGACCCATATACCTACTAGTCTGTCGTACTCTTGTGTACAAGATGTGAATTATCTAACCACGAGCGCAGCACGCCGTCTCACGCTATCCTTGACCCGCGGCGCCACGCTGCCCCAAATTGCCACCAGCATCTCCTGCTGCCCGACCCGAAGATGCCCACACAAGTCGACGTTCGAGGGTACACCCTGCACGTCCCTGATGCTGACTCCAACGTGGGGTGGGCCAGGGTCGGGGAGGTATTCATCCTGTTCGGTTGGGCCGGCAAGGCACCCGAGGACCGGATGGACCAGGTCTTCGAAGGTCTCGAGCAGGCCGGCGTGAAGACCGCCGTCGGGGCGTCCATCGGGGCTATTCGTCTGACCAGCGTCCAGCGCAAGCGCTTGTCCGAGTGCATCAAGGGCAAGCGACTGGTCACCGTCCTCGACCACAATCCGATCGCTCGCGGCATCGTGACCGCCCTGGGCTGGTTTGGGCTGAAGATCGAGATGACGCACTGGAATCAGCTGGACAAGGCCGTCGCGGCCATGGGGCCCGAGCAAGCCAGCCCTCAAGACGTGCTCGCCGTACTCGAGACCATCCAGTCCGCGATCATCGAGATCCCCAAGAACCTGGCCGCCGCCTCCTAGTCGAGGTTTCGCGTGCGTTCATGGGGGCCTCGACGGCCGGCGATTGGGAATTGATGGTCGAGCGCAAATTGCGCAATCTCGTAGATTTCCCTACCGTGGCGCATATCGCGAGTTGCGCATTGCCCAAGCGGAACCTCGATCGATCGGTCGAATCGGCGTCGCGAGCATTTTTTTGAGCCCGACCGAGACGCCCCAACACCCCCCTCCGGTAGGCTCTATTGGGTCACAATGGGGCACGATTGAGTCACAATGGGGCGCATTGGGTCACTACGAAACTCGCCTCCTGTCCCATTGACGAATGCTCGGTCCCATGCTTGGCCCTCGCGAGGACGCCCCAACAGGGCGGTCGGATCGCTCCATCGTCCGCAGGTCCCATCGTTCATCGACCAATTGACTCACCTGAGTCCTCGGCTTGATGCAGTGAACCATGGACTCGATCGAACGAAGAAGCTGTCAGCAAGTATGCCCTCTGTGCACTCGGGATATGCACGAGAGAACTTGACCACCAACGACGCACGTGGTGCTGCACCGGGGCGATTGCGACCGCACCGCACCTCGATCCGAACCGCACCCCGATCCGAACCGCATCCCGCTCGATGCAAATGAGGCCCAGGACCGAACGTTCGAGCGATTCCGTCGTGATACGGGAGTGACTCCGAGACGCTCGAATAACGCCGTATGCGTCTCGAATTGAGGCATTTCATGAAAAAACCAGCCGTGGCCCGAAAGGCCGACGACGATGTCGGATCGATCACCGATCATCGTCGTAGTGGCTGACATCGAGTATTTTTCGTCGCCCGGCACGTCGCTCGTCTTGGACGACCGTCACTTTCCCGTGCTGATCGCGACCTGGCTGGGCAAGGCGAGCATCGAAGCGGCCCAGGCCCTGGGTGACTGGGTCCGTCGAATGGCGGCCCGCGCCGTCCAACAAGACGTGGGGTTCGTGCTGGTCTACGACTCGACCCAGCTCGAAGCCAAGCCGAGTGCCAAGCTCCGGGCGTTCATGGCCCGCGATCTCGATGCCCTCGACGCGAGTGCGTGCGGCGATCGCTTCTTGGGGGTCTTGGTGCGGGCGGAGGACAAGCTCTTGCGCAGCAAGGTGGCCATGCTGACGTGGCTGCTCACTCGCCGGGTCCGCATCACCACCATGAACTCCATGGAGAGCGCACTGCTACAAGCCAAGCTCATGCTCGAGAGCGCGGGATACGTTCCCCCCGCGCAACTCGAGCCGAGCCGGTACGAGCGCCCCTTGCTGCCCGACGAGACCCTCGACGACGTCAGCGTGGGCTGAGCTGATTATCTATGCCGAGGCCGGCTCGGGATGCGCGACTTCGTCGCGCCCGGCCTCGGTCTTGATATCTATGCCGAGGCCGGCTCGGGATGCGCGACTGCGTCGCGCCCGGCCTCGGTCTTGATATCTATGCCGAGCCGATGTCGAAGGTGGACGCCCGCCACCACTACCGCGGGTCGTAGCAGCAGGTTGAGACCGGGCACCGCCAACATGGCGGCCACTCCCAGGCTAAAGCCCAGCGAGACCCACGGGTACTCCTGGACGAGATCGACCTCCCGACGCCACGGCCGAGCCAAGGAGACGATGACCTCCGAGAGCATGCGCATGGGGTGCAGCACGACGCTGAGCACACGAACGCCTTCGATCGCCTCGTAGCCGCGATGAAACCAAGGCGAGGCCGAGATCCTTCGCCCCTCGGCCTCGAGCTCGGCGATCGTGCACCCCGGCGGCACGGTACGCGCGTTGTCGTACCCCTCCACCACCGTCCAGTGCAGCGCCCACAGCCCCTGGAGCGCGAGGGCCAGCACCGGACCGATCCCTGGCACGAGCCGAACGAGCGCCACCCACGGCAGCACCCCCAACGCCAAGATCACCAGCTGCGCGACCCATTCGCCGACGACCTGGGTCACCCCCCGCAGGTAGGGCGCCTGCGGCGAGAGGCCCAGGTGCCCCCGAGCCTTGGCCGCCATGTGCGCGTAAACGCGACCGAACAGGAGCGAGGGCAACGGAGCAAGCGCCGCCACGGCCCCCAAGAACGCCAGCAGACCCCGACCGATCCCATGCTCGGCTCCCGTGCCGTAGCCCACCACGCCGGCGACGACCAGCACGCCGACCGCGGGGGCCAGCGAGATCCCGAGCAGGTCGCTCGATCGCATGATGATGCGCAGTCCCAAGAAGGGCTGCGCCAGCCCGTAGCGCGCCCGCACCCACCGCCCCCCGGGTGGCACCGGACCAGGAGCAGCAGCACTGGCCCGCAGCGCGCGCCAGTGCGCACGCCAGCCGAGCTCGGGCGGTTCGGTGGAGTGAGGACCGGGGGCGGGAGCGGACTCCATCGCGGAGCAGCCTAACCACCCGAGCGCCCGCGGTCATTCCCGGTCGCTCCGCTCGTTCGAATGAAGCCACGCTCGGCTGAATCAGGCCAACAAGACCATGGCGGCATCACGGCCTCCGGGCCGTCATGCCGCCGCCATCACGCCTACGCGCCTACGCCGGCTCCTCGAAGTCCTCGCAGGTGGTGACGATGGTCGCGATCGCCTCGGCGAAGGTCGAGCCGTAGTCGGCGTCGCAGATGCTCCCTAGCACCCCCTGCTCACCAAAGGACTGCACAAAATCGATCATGTTCGGGCTCTCCAACCCCATGAAGACGCATGAGGTGTCGTCCCAAGGCACGAACCCGATCACGACCACCGCCTCGGGGTCATCGTTCTTGGCGGCCAGGATCGCGTCGTACCAGCCGCTGGTGTCCGCATCGGGGTGGGCATCGTCTTGATCGACGATAAAGGGAGCGTCGTCGGTGACGACCACGAGCACCAGGATCGAGTTGTCGCGCAAGAACCCGGCGTTGCAGCCCCCCCCCTGGTTGTTGGCGGGGTCGAGGGCCGCGATCGCCCCGGTGATCGGTCGCTCGACGAACGCGCCGCCCGTTCCCACCTGGGCCATGCAGGGGAAGGCCGCGCTCAGATCGTCCATCTCGGTGGCGAAGCGGTTGCCCTCGACAAACGGCGTGCACACCTGGCCCAGCGAGTCGTCCCCTCCGGTCTGGGTGACCAGATCACCCAGAGACTGGCAGCCCATCTCGTTGAACTCATAGTCGTCGGTGGTGATCACCCCCACGTGATAGTTGTCGGTCAGCCCCTCCAGCGAGGCCCCGATCGCGCTGATGAAGCCGGGGAAGCTGGCCAGCAGCTGGTCCTGCCGAGCCGCCATGCTGCCCGAGTTGTCGACCACGAACAGGAAGTCGATCCCCCCGCAGCCCGGCTCGGACATGTCGGTCGTCTCGGACGTCTCCTCCATGGTCGTGTTGGTCGTGTTGGTCGTGTTGGTCGTGCCCGTGCCGTCCGCACTACCCCCGCCCCCCATCGTCCCATCGGCGGTGCCCTGCGAGTCGCTCTGGGTGGGCACCGCCGTGGTTGGCTCGCCCGAGCTGGACATGTCCGGCGAGGTCTGGTTGGACGATCCGCCCCCATCCCCATCACCATCGGCGCTCGCACCCCCGCACGCCGTCACCAGCACCGAGGCTCCCAGGATCAGGCGACCGAAATCGAGTACATCCATGGGCCACACTAATACACGATGGCTTCGTCGGCGGTCACGCGCGTATGCGCCGTTGGGGTACTCGACCCCCATGCCCGATCGTGACTCGATCCGCCACGGGCCTGCGACCGGGGTCTTTGGACCTCGTCATAGCACGATCGTGATCTGCCCGCGCTCGGACCAAAATCGATGCTGCTCCGATCCCTCCACCACCACGTGGATCCGGTCGTCACGGAGCGTGCGATCCTCGGCCAGCCGAATGGACAGCGGATCCATCACCTTGCGTTCGATCGTACGGCGCAGCGGCCGAGCCCCTCGGGTCGGGTGAAACCCCAGCTCGGCCAACCGACGCCGGGCCTCGGCTCCCACCACCAAGGTGAGCCCACGCCGCGTCAGGCCCTCGCGCTGGCTCACCTTGTGGAGCTCGAGCTCGACCACCTGCAGGATGTCCTCGGGCGTCAGCGAGCCAAAGGGCACCACGTGGTCGATCCGGTTGAAGAACTCCGGCCGAAAGTGCTTGCGCACCTCACCCACCAACTCGGCGCCTTCTGCTCGCCGACCGCCGAAGCCGGGCGCTGCGGTGCGGGCGACCCCGAGGTTGCTGGTCATCACCACGAGGGTCATCGAGAAATCGGTCAGCCGCCCCTGCACGTCGGTCATCCGCCCCTCGCCCAGCATGCCCAGCAGCAGATCGAACACCTCCGGGTGGGCCTTCTCGATCTCATCGAGCAACACCAGCGACAGGGGCTTGCTGCGCACCCGCTCGACCAGGCTCGACACCCCGCGCCCCACCGCGAGCAAGCGCGCGGCCGAGCCCGGCATCATGTACTCGCTCATGTCGAGCCGGATCATGCGGTCGGCGCTGCCAAAGAGGTAGCGGGTGAGCTGCTTGGCGAGCTCGGTCTTGCCCACGCCGGTGGGGCCCACCAGCAGCAGGCTTCCTACCGGGCGCGAGGGACAGGTCAGGCCCGCCTTGAGCCGAGTGATCACCCGCGCCGCGACCTGGCACGCCTGCGACTGCCCCACCACGCCCGCCTCCAGCCGCGCCTGGACAGCCTCCAGGCTCGCCGTGTGCGCGTCTGAGATGATCTCCAGCGGCAGGCCGGTGGATCGAGCGAAGGCCTCGCTGACCTGGTCGGCCGTCAGCGTGCGGACCGGCTCTTCGTGGTCCTCCTCGCCCTCGACCGCGTTGGCCTCTCCCGCCTCATTGGTCCCCGCCGCGGTCGCTGCGGCGTCGTTGGCCTCGTCCGGCTTCGCCTCGCTCGCCGGTGACGCGCTGGCGTTTTGCTCGGCCGCGAGCCAGTCGATGAAGCGCACGCCCTTGCCGGGAAACCCCGTGTCGCGCCCGAAGAGGTCGAGGTGCTGCACCAGCCGCCGTAGCCCCGCCGGCTCGATACGAAGGCCTCGCATCACGCGGCGCTGGTACTCGTCGAGCATGGAGGGCATCGCCGAGGCCGAGGGTTCGTCGATCCGCACGGGCACGAACTGACCCAGCAGCACCGGGTGCTGCGACGACAAGAGCTCGAGGGTGGCGGCATCGCACTCGCTCACGAGGCTCAGCGCTCCGTCCCGCATCGCGGGCAGCAGCATGTCGGCGATCGAGCTCCGGCCGGTTCGGGTGCGCACCAGGCCGGCGAGATCGCCCACGTAGAGCAGATCCCCCTCACACGACAGCTCGGTGACCAGGTCGAGGCAGCGCTGTTCCCACTGGCCCAGGTACATCATGCCGGCGACGATCCGCTCCGCGCTGGTGGCCCAGATCCGCGGGATGAAGAGGTGCTCGGCCGTATCGAGCCGGCTGAGGCGACGGGCCAGCGCCCGCACCCAGGTGGTCTTGCCGCTGCCGGTCGGGCCCACCAGCAGCAGTGACCGTGGGGTATCGCGCAGCACCAGCGGCAACCACCGCTCGAGGTCGACCCGCCCCACCACCGGTCGACCGCGCTTGCGCCGGGCCTGGGCCACCCACTCCTCGGCCACCGCGTGCAGGGTGGGCGTGGTGCTGGTCTGCGGGGTATTGCGACGACGCGCCGACTCCCGCGACAGCCGGGGCGACCACTCGATCACTTCCTCGGCCGCCACGGGACGAAACGACAAGAGCGAAGCCCCACCCTCCCCCAGCAGCTCGATCCCCACCGCCTGCTTGATGACTCCGGGGGCCATGTCGGTGTCTTCGAGCACGAACCACCATCCGAAGCGAGGCACGAGGACCCGGTAGCCCCCCTCGGGCTGCCGACAACAGACGTAGGCGATGGGCAGGGTGATCTCCTGCTTGCCGATCACGTGCCGCTTCTTGACGACCGACTGGGGGTGCATGGACACCCGAACCTGGCGTAGCTCGACCGCATCCTCCCATAGATAGTGCGGTACTTCCTCGCGTCGCTCCTCCACCGCCAGCGTCAGCTGCGAGAGCACCTGCTCCTTGTCGTCGCCATAGCCGGCCACCGGTCGCTCCTCGCGACCACCCGAGGGCAACAAGCGCCCGGTGATCCGACCGTCGTGGTGGGTCACCAAGTGCACGCGAAAGCTCGATCGCGCCATCAGGCTCCCTCCTGGGGCCCTCGCAGGCCGACTCGCAGCAGCCACAGCGAGGGCAGCACGTCGGCCAACGAGCGAGCCCGGGTGCTCAGCACATGGGCCAGGGGGTAGTCCTCAACGTCCAACGTCGACAGCTCACCAGGCCGCGGCGGATCGAAGCGATAGCGCCGCACGATCGGCAGCACCGCGTCGGGATTGTCGGGCAACGTCGAGCGCCCCGCCTCCAACGCCGCGACGAAGGCATCGCGCTCCCTGTCGAGGCGACGCACGTGCTCGGCGGGATCGATCGCCCCATCGAGCACCCGCACGCGCACCACCTCGCTGCCTCCGCTCAGCCCGGAGCGCACATGACTGCCGTGCTCTGTCTCGAGCGACGAGCGCACCGCCGGACCGACCAGCCGCATCACGATCCGCTCATTGGCGCGCCCCAGCTGCTCGTGGACGGGCGTCTGGGCATCACCGTCCACGTCCCACGCCTCGAGCTCACCCCTCCCGTGCCCGAGGTAGGCCCCCGCCAGCTGCTCCAGCAGCCCCGGGCCGGTCTGGGCAAAGCGGCTCGCCTGGTCGGGCCGCGTCACCCGGGATAGCTCGAGGAGCACCGCATGGAATCCCGGGTCGTCCGCGTGCCGCAGCGCCTCGCGCATGAAGTAGAGATCGGCCAACGCCTCCACGAAGTCGGGCTGCCGTCGCATGGGCAGGCTGGGCCCCGCGAGCGAGGGCGAGATCACCCGAACCACGAACTCGCCAAACCAGCGCTTGGCTCCCATTGCCTGGCGACCAAAGCGGCTGGCCTCGATGAGCTCGCCCTCGTGGTCAGCCCGTGTATCGGCGTCCGCGGCCGCGACCAGCAGGGGATCGTACTCCACCTGGATCCGCAGCCGGTCGTGGATCCGCGCCAGCTCGCCCCGCAGGCTCTCGAGGTTGAACACCGTCTCGGCAGCGTCGGCGTCGCCCCGGACCGACGCGTCCAGCCGCTGCCGTAGGATCTCCGCGAGCGCCTCGAGGCGCGGCGACTCCATCATCTGCTCGATCTGCACCAGGGCGTCGGGCACCTGCTCGCGCAGCCGTGCCGCGTCCCACCCCAGCACCTGCTCGAAGGGCCCCGACTCCCCCCATGCCTCGGCCTCGGTCAGTAGCTCGGCGTGCAGCCGCAATCCCTCCTCGCCACGATGCAGCCACAGCACCCGCAGGCCGGCCACCGGCTGGCTCGCGATCCGATCGGCCAGCCACGACCCCACGTGGTCCTCGAGCCAGCGCTTGAGCGATCGCGCCCCGTAGCGCGGATCAAACGCGTCGTTGACCACCCCCTGCACCACCGAGTCGGTGAAGCGCACGAACACGTTGCGCTCGGTCAGCCCGCGACGCGACAGCAAGCGCTCGAGCTCCCGCCGAGCGATCGTGGTGGCCGCCTCCGTGGTCAAGGGCTCGAAGGGAACTACCCGGTCGATCCGGTTGAACAGCTCGGGCGCAAAGAACTCGCGAACCGCCGCGTCCACCTCGGCCGCGCTCGCGTGCACCTGGCTGCCAAAGCCCGCGGGGGGAGCGGCCCGGGCCCCCAGGTTGCTCGTCATCACCACCACCACGTGCGAGAAGTCCACCAGCGTCCCCGCGGCATCGGTCAGGCGACCATCGTCGAACAGCTGGAGCATCAGGTTGAGCACCGCGGGGTGGGCTTTTTCGACCTCGTCCAGCAGCACCACGCCGAAGGGCTGGACCCGTACCCGAGAGGTGAGCGCCCCTTCGGGTCGAGCGCGATCACCGATGAGTCGCGCGGGCGCGTCAGGATCGCCGTACTCGCCCATGTCGAAGCGAAGCAGGCGCGACGTCGACCCGTAGAGGTACTCGGCCAGGCACTTGGCCATCTCCGTCTTGCCCGTGCCAGTGGGGCCCGTGAATAGATACACCCCCCACGGCCGTGAGGGATCGGTCAGCCCCGCCTTGATCCGCAGCACCAGCTGCACCATGGCCTCGACCGCTGCGTCCTGGCCCATGATCTGGGCCCCCAGCTGCGCCCGAACCCGAGCCGCCGCCAGCGGCTGGTGGGGCGACAGCAACACCTCGGGCATCCCCGTGCGCTGTGCGAGCCGGCGCACCACCGTCTGCGGCCCGATCTCCGAGGGCTCCGGGTGGGTCCCGAAATCCCGCGCCCGCTCGCTCCGCACCACCAGGGGCGGCGGGTCGACCCCGACCCCGCGCAGCGGCCAGTGGCCCTCGGCCATGTAGTGCTCGACGGCGTTCTTGGAGTCGCGCAGGCCCTCCCCGGTGACGGAGCGGTAGGCTTTGATCGCCTCGATCTTCCGACCGCGATGCACGGCCACCTCGGCCTTGTGAAGATCGAAGTGGCGCACGTCGTCGGCGGTGGCCATGCTGCGCAGCAGGTCGATCGCCCGGCCGGGGTAGGCGCTGCCCGAGCCCAGCGAGCTGCCCAGCTCGTAGATCGTCCGTAGCGCCCGGGGATCAAAGGCCACCCGGTGCTGGAGCTCCAGCGAGCGAGCCTCGTGGGCCAGCATGCGCATGGTCTCGGCCTCGTCGGTAGGCTCGACGAACAACGTGGTGAACGCGGAGACAAAGCTGGGCGCGTCGTCTTGGAGCTGCTGGTACTGCGCCCCGGTGCACTCCCCCACCAACGCCAGCTCGCCCCGCGCGACCGGCCCTTGAAAGAAGGTCGCCAGGCTGCGATCGCTCTGCACCGTCTCTCCCAGGCGCCCCCAGGCGTGCAGATCCTCCACCCACAGCGCCGCCCCGACCGTGCGAGCCGCCTGCACCACGTCGACGCAACGCTGCTCCCACTGCCCCAGGTACGACATCCCCGCGATGATCCGACGCCCCGACAGTCGGTACACAGGATGCAAGCGATCGTAGTTGCGGTGGCTGGGGTAGTCGTCCGCCGCCAGCCGGTCGTGCACCAGCTGGCGCACCAGCGTGCTCTTGCCCGCCCCCGAGGGGCCGACCAGCAGCACCGAGGTCCGACGCCGGCCGCCGGCGAGCTGAGCCAGCCGATCCCGGAGCGGCCGTCGGGGCATGCCGGCGGGCAGGGCACCATCGATCGCTCGCCGGGTCTCGTCCACCGCCAGCTGGGCCAGCAACGCATGGCCCTCGAGCTGGTGCCCCCCTCCGACCCGGGTCCCCTCGGGCTCGACCTTCTTGTTCAGACGAGCGCGAAGGTTCTTGGTACGCACCGACATCGACACCACGCGCAGCCGATCGCGCGCGTGGGTCTTCAGATCGTCCAGCTCGTCCTCGTCCAGCTCGTCCCAGACCTGGCGAAAGTACGCGGCGGCCCGCTCGGCCAGGGGCTCGCCCTCGGGCCAGGGAAACCACTCCGTGGGCCGCAGCGGGTGATATACGCACCGCAGCGACCCCTGCACCCCCGGGCCACACGAGCGCGGCTCCACCACCAGGGGAAAGCCACCATGCAGGCGCTTGCCCTGGGACGGCAGCGACAGCGACAGCTTGACCACCTCCAGCGTGCGCCTCGGGATCATCTCCAGCGGCTCCACCACCTCAGGAGGCTCGTCCACCAGCGCCTTGCGCAGCGCGTTGGTCACCGCGATCTCCACCTTCGCCTGGGTGGCCCCCTGCCAGCTGAGATTGAAGCGACCCAGGCCGAGCGTGAACCATTCGTAGTGCCGCCCGCGACGGCGCTGGAACACGGTGAAGGTCAGCTCCACGAGGGTGGAGTTTGTCGGGCCCGGGAGCAAAACGCCACCCGCCTACGCCCCCGGGATCGCGTCCTCCCCCCGCATCAGCGCGTCGGCGAGCAGTGAGAACACGACCCGCTCGTGCATCGCCCAGTACTCGTCGGGATCGATGGCAAACTCCTGCTCCGCCTCGGGCGCACGCACTTCCTTGCGCGCCGGGAAATACTCGCGAACCGCGACCTGCCGCACAAGCACACCGCGCTGCTGTGGCTTGCCCAGCGCGAGCTTCTCCTTGCCGAGCATGGGCTCGCTGACCTCGAAGGTCATCCCGACCACCGCCACCTCCACGAACTCGGCGTCGTCGCCCGACTCCGGCCAAAAGCGATGCAGCCCACGCTCGTAGTGCAGCAGCGAGCCGGCCAAAGGGCCTGATACCCGCACCAGCACCCCGCGCCACGCCTTGGCGATCTCGTCGGGCTCGGCCTTGTCGAGCGCTTGCTTCACCCACGGGAGATCTCGTGGAGGACCCCAGGGCAGGGCCTCGGGCCATGGTGGTACCGGCTGGCGATCCTCCCAGCGGTGCACGACGATCCGCCAGCCCCGCTCCTTCACCGCCGACAGCAGCCCGCGCAACCACCAGGCCAGACACCGGGGCGTGCTGTGCCCTCGCACCAGCAGCGTGATCTGGTCGATCGCATGACCACCGAGGGCCGCCTGCACGAACGCTCGCTCGAACCCGGCAAAGGCCCGGGTCGCCTCCTCTACGTAAAGATCGCTCGGCTCTGCTTCGGCCTGGGCCACCATCGCCAAGTCTTCTGCGCCTTCGATCTCTTCGATCGCCTCGTCGAGCGCCCGTAGCCCCTCTTGCAGCCGGGCGTGCTCGGCGACCTGCGTCGCTGGCGAGGCATGGGAGTAGTCCCGAGCCCGGGCCAGCTCGGCGACCAGGTACGCCATGCGTTCCTGGAGCTCGTCGATCGGCTCCAGCGCTCGACATGCGGTGGCGATCCGGCGCAGCCGGGCGATGTCCCGCACCGCCAGGCTCGACCGCCGCTCGTCGTGGGACGACCGGCGCGTCAGCGTGAGCTCGAGCGCTCCGGTCTGGATCTTCGCGACCAGGCCCGGGCTCGACGTCGCCTCCGGAGCTTCGGCGTGCGCGTCGGCGTGCGCTTCGGCGCGCAGCCGCGTCACCTCGATCACCGCGCCATCCGCGTCGGCCCCCGCCTCCGCGACGAGCCTCGCGACCGGAGCCACCAGCTCGTCCTCGAGGTGCCGACGAAGCGCTCGAGCCCCGTAGGCATCGGACACTCCTCCGCGGGCCAGCTCGTCCAGCGCCTGATCCGAAACCCGCAGGTCGATCCCGCGGGTTGCCAGCCCCTCGCGCTCGAGCAGCCCCCGCAGAGCCACGCGGGCCACCTGGGCGATCTGCTCCCCACCGAGCGGTGAGAACGGAACGATCCCGTCGAGGCGGTTGACGAACTCGGGGCGGAAGTGCCGCTCGACCTGCTCCACATAGAATTGCTGCTCGGCCTGCTCCGCCTCGTCGTCGGCCGCGAAGCCCGAGCGAGGCCGTCGGTGACTGGCCCCCAGGTTGCTGGTCATGATGACGATGCAGTTGTGAAACCAGGTGGTCCGCCCCCGCGCATCAGACAGCCGCCCCTCGCCCAAGACCTGCAGCAGCAGATCGAAGACCGCGGGGTCGGCCTTCTCGATCTCGTCGAGCAGCACCACGCAAAAGGGCTGCTGACGCACGCGCCGGGTCAGCTCGCCCTCCTCGCGCTCGGTGCCCCGGATCAGCCGCTCGGACGCGAATGGATCCCCATACTCGCTCATGTCGAAGCGCACCATCTTGCCGGTGTCACCGAACAAGAAGAGAGCCAGGGTCTTGGCCACCTCCGTCTTGCCGACCCCGGTCGGCCCCACGAACAACAGGTTGGCCAGCGGCTTGTCCTGCGGCTGCAAGCCCGCCTTGACCGCACACAGCGCTCGCGCCAGGCGTTCCAGCGCCTCGCGCTGGCCGATGATCCGCCGCGAGAAGTGATCGAGCACCTGCTCGTAGCGCATCCGCTGCTCGTCTCGCAGCAGGAACATGGGGATCCCCGAGCGCACCGAGAACGCGCGGTAGACATCGTGCGGTCCGATCGCTCGCGGCTGGCCATCCTCGTCGACCTCGCCCTCGTGTACCGCCCGCAGCTCTTCGCCGAGCCGCACCGCCTTGCCCGGAAACGCCTGGTAGCTCAGGTAGCGCTCCGACAGCTGCACCAGCGGCTCTACAGACTCCGGCCGCAGCCGCGGTCGGTCGTGCCGCGGCGCCTTCGCTTCGTGGGCGATCCGGGCCCCGAGGATCTCCCGGGTCGCCGCCGCGTCGAGCGGCTCCACGGAGATCCGCTGGAGCGCGGCAAAGAAGGCCACGTGGCGCTTGATGTGGTGCTCGAGCACCTCGGGGGTCAGCTCGCCCACCACCCGCACGCGCCCGTCCACGATCCACGGGCGCATCATGCTCGCGATGTCCTCGATCCCTCCGCTCTGGCCGGCAAACAGATCCCCCAGATCGTCGAAGTAGAGCACCGCGTCGAGCATCTCGGCCGCGTTCAGCACCGCCTCGACCCGCTGCTCGAGCTGCCCGAAGCCCGACTGCCCCGCCACCATCTGAGCCCCCGACGTGGCGAAGACCGGTCGCGCGCTAAAGCGGACCACCCGCTGGCTCAGCAGGCCCTCGACGATCGAGCTCTTGCCGACCAAGGGCTCGCCCACCAGCACCACGCTCAGGCGCTCGCGCCCCCCCAGCAGGCTGGCCAGCGTCTGGATCTCGTGGTCACGCCCACAGATCAGCGCCCCGCGGTGCTGACCCCGGTGGGCCGCCACCCGCTCCTTGCCCACCGACTTCAACAGCGTACGAGCCTGCTTCCGCTCGCGCTCGCTCTGCTCACGACGCCGCGTGGCCGCGCGTCGTGAGGCATCGTCGGCGTCCTCGCGCTCTACGGTGACCGCAAGACGCACCAGCCGGTGATTGCTCGTCGGCAACAGGTCGAGGTACTCGACCGCGTCGAGCTCCCGGGCTGCGGCCATACGCTCGATCTCCTCTGTGACTCGACGCGACAGATCCTCAGTGGGCTTCACCAGCACTGCGTGGGCCAGCGGCACCACATACACCCAGCGGGAGCGACCCTCGGGGATCACCACGCAGGGCACACACACGGGCGTCTGCACCCGCAGCCGCCGCGCTAGATCTCCGCGCGGCAGCACCACCGGCAGATCGAGCAGCGTCGTGTCCGGCGGGTACAGGTAGTCGGCGATCCGCTCCGCCGGGCAGCGCCCGAAGAACTTCGACAAGAAGTGCCGCAGTTCCTCGAGCGTCTCCTCGGCCGTGCTCCCGCGCGCCCGCTGGCTCGGATCGGCCAGCGGAAAGCCGTAGCACGCACCATGGGCGTGCTCGCGAAGGAACACCAGGGGCTCGAGGCTGAGAGAGGCCGCCACCACTCGCGAGCATACCGGGGGCCGTGGCTCCAGGCAGCCGGCGGCGCATTCGTCGCCACGCGATCTGATACTGTACTTTGGTGATCTCGAAGGAGCTAGCGCTGAGCATGACGCTCGCGCAGGGAGCCGCCCTCACCCGGGAACCAGCCCCGGCGAGCGAACCAGCATCGGCCACCAACGCAGCCAGCGCTGTCGACCCCAAGACACTCGACACCACGGAGCTCGGTACGTTGCTAACCACCATGGTCACCGAAGTGCGAGCGGCCCGCTCGGTTGCCGATCTCGACTGGCGGATCAGCGAGCTGCTCGTCGGCCCCCTAGACGAGTTCATCGGGCGTGTTCAGGAGTTGCTCCCGCACATCCCCGAAGAAGATCTCACCGTACCGGTGGAGGATCTCGACGAGGCGATAAGCCAAGCCACCCTTGCATTCATGGCCTCGACCGAGCTGGTGGTCGCGTTGTCCGACAAGGCGGCCGCCGAACAAGACCAAGACGCGCAACAAATCGAAGAGTCCGTGGCTCGGCCCGACCCCCAAGATCTGCTGTACGGCGAGGATCTGCCGCCCGCCGTGCAAGAAGCCCTCTATGACGGGCAATCATCGTACTTGTGCCTCCTCGCGCTACTCGATGCAGAGCCGCTCGCCTCGTGGCTGCTCACCGAGCTTCAGCAGCGCATGCTCGACGGCCAGCGAAACTATCTGCGGCTATTGATCGCCTACGCGAGGGAAGCTGAGGTCCCCGTGCCCGACCTCGAGCTCCTACGAACGCTGGAGCCTCTCGACCTCGAGCAAGCCTCGCGTGACGCAGACCTACAGCGCCGAGCAATCGACCGCTACCTGGACTCCGCTCGCTCGGCCCAAGACAAGAGCTGAGCGGTGAGCCGGTGGTCTCCCAGGGCCCCCACGCGAGGCTCGATCGTCGTGTTTTGGCACGGCACGGCCGTTCGCCAGCAAAAATCGCGTCCCGGCGTCGTCGTTCGATCCGCTCGGGGCAAGCTGGATATCGTGCCCGGCTCCAGCGAGCCGCCTCCCCATGACGACTACGTCGAGCTCGACAATCCCTCTCGCCGTTCCGGCCTCTACCTGGTGACGTACTTCGACCTCCGCGACATCAACACCGTCGACCCTTCCGACGTCGAGGTACGTGGGCTCTTCCCACGCCGGCAATTCGACGAGCTCACGCGACGACTGGCCAATTTGGGTGCTTGAAGCGTCCGTGACCATCTGTTCTCGCCAGCCCTAGACCCCCGCCAGGGAATCCCCGACGCCCCCATGCGGGGTTCGTCCCCGTGCTCGAAGACGAACGGGTGTCTTACACAACCGCTTTAAGTCCGACTTAAGCGGCTGTCATTCCTGCTTCTGGCTAGCTTGAGCTCGTCACTAGCTATCGGCGAGCCGCGAGTGCGCTTTTTACCCCCGAGCGCCCCGCGAACGACGCTCTACGCAATCTTTGGGGATGAACAGAGACGACGATGATGACCAAGCATGCCTACGGCAGCGCCCTCTTCTTGATGGCTTCGACGCTGGCGCTCGGGTGCCAGACCGGTGGCGGCGGCGACGGCGAGGCCGACACCGATCCCACCGGCGGCCAAGATCCCTCGGGGGAGACGACCGAGGATCCGGCCGACACCGAGGACGATCCCACCGGCGGCGCGGACACGACCGACGGCGAGCCCGATCCCACCGGCGGTGAAGACGACGGCCTGCTCGGCACGCCCACCAAGGGCGGACCGATCCTGATCAACGAGGCGGGCGACACCCTGGCCGCGGCCAACAAGGGCACCGGCGACGTCACCCTCTTCTCGCTGCCCGACTTGGCCGTGCGCGCCCGCGTGCCGGTGGGCACCGAGCCCGTCTCCGTCAGCTGGTCGCCCGACGACCGCACCCTCTACGTGGTCGACCGCTTCGAGGGCACCGTGGTCCAGATCCTCGACGCCGACACCGACGAGCCCTCGGTGGGCGCGACGGTCCCGGTGGGCTCCGAGCCGATCCAGGGCGCGCTCTCGCCCCGCGGACGCCAGCTCTACGTCAGCTCCTGGGTCGACGGCACCCTGTCGATCATCGACACCGACGACATGACCGTCACCGAGCAGATCCGGCTGGGCGGCGCGCCGCACGGCGTCTGCGTGAGCAACGACGGCGACGAAGACGAGTCGGACGAGACGATCTACGTGACCGACTTCTACGGACGCGCGATCCCGGGCGAGGTGGAGACTGAGGACACCACCCGCGAGGGCCGGATCTTCACGATCCCCGCGGCCGGCGGCGACGTGGGCCAGCTGACCCTCGCCCCCTTCGAGAACTCGGGGATCCCCGAGTTCGAGGAGACCGGGTTCTACCCCAACCAGCTGTACAGCTGCATCATCAACGACGAGCACCTCTACGTCACCGCGGTAGGGGCGAGCCCGGCGGACTTCAACAACACCACCGACTTCCACCAGAACGTCCAGGGCATGGTGGGCGCTATCGATCTGGCCTCCGGCCAAGAGGATCGCGACCGCTCGGTCAACCTCAACGTGCTCGTCGACGCCCTGCCCGCGCCCAAGCGCTTCGTGGCCGTGCCCGCCGACATCGCCTTCGCGCCCAACAGCGACTTTGGCTACATCGCCTCGACCGCCAGCGACTCGCTGCAGCGCGTGGACTGGACCCAGAGCCCGCCGGTGGGCGGCTCGCCCTCGGGGGCCAACTTCCTGGCCACCGACTTGTCCCCCACCGGGGTGACGATCCGCGACACCACCGCCTACGTCTACAACGAGGTGGGACGCTCGATCTCGGTGATCGACCTGGCCGAGCAGGAGACGATCGAGCAGTCGCTCGAGTCCTCGCCGCAGCCTTCTACCGCGGACGAGATCTCGGCCCTTCGCGGCCAGCGCTTCTTCAACACCGGCCTGGCCCGCTGGTCGGCCAACGGCTGGGTCTCGTGCCTGGCGTGCCACCCCGCGGGGCTGACCGACAACGTCACCTGGCGCTTCCCCGCCGGCCCGCGGCAGACGGTCGACCTGTCCGGTTCGTTCAACGAGGGCGGCGCGGTGCAGCGGATCTTCAACTGGACCGCGATCTTCGACGAGGTCCACGACTTCGAGCTCAATACTCGCGGCGTGGCCGGGGGCACCGGCGCCATCGTCAACAGCACCGAGCTCAACGCCAACGGCTCGGCCAACCTCGCCGCACGGATCGACTTTGTGGGCCCCGGCGGCGTGGGCAACCCCGAGAACGGCTTCAACATCGGCTCCGCTCGAGCGGTGGCGATCTCCGGCGCGACCCCGGAGGAGTGGGACGACATCGAGCACTACGTGTCCACGCTACGCGCCCCGCATGCCGCCACCGTCGCCGATGGCGACCCCGAGGCGGGGCGCGCCGTGTTCGAGGAGGCCGGCTGCCAGAACTGTCACTCGGGCGTGCTGTGGACCCTGTCCGAGCGCTACTACACCCCGCAGCTGGATCAGGATCCGCGCCTTTTGACCATGGCCTCGCAGGGGATCGGCAGCATCGACGTACGCCCCGATCAAGTGCTCTCCACCAACCCCGACGAGGTGTTCGTGCTGCAAAACGACGCCAACGGGGCTCCGGCCCGGCACTCGTGCGTCGTGCGGCGCGTGGACACCTTTGGGGCCACCGGGCCCGACGGCCGCGGGGCTACCGAGATCCGTCAGAACGGCAACCCGGCCCAGGGCGTCGACGGCTTCAACGTGCCCTCCCTGCTCGGGGTATCGATGGGCGGGCCCTTCCTCCACAACGGCGCCGCCGAGACCCTCGAGGATCTGCTCGACCCCAGCGGCGACTTCGGCAACCATCTGCGGGCCGGCAACCAGGTGTTCTCGCCCTCTGACGACCAGCTCGCCGATCTGATCGCGTTCCTGCGCTCGATCGACGACTCCACGGAGACCTTCGAGATCCCCGCCGACCAGGACTTCTGCCCGGACGGGATCTCCTTCCAGTAGGTCCCTGACGGTCGCCTCTACTCCCATACCAACAAGAGCCGACCGCCACCTTATCGTTGTCTTTGTTCCTCTCGTTCATCGCTCCGTCGGCGGAGGCATCCATGTCCCCAGGATGCCTCCGCCGTTTGTCGTGCCTACGACCCTCACCGCTGAAATGGCAAAAGACCGTCAGGATCGGGCCTTTTGGGGCTGTTTGCACTTAATTTCAATTTTTGATAATTATTTTAATATTCGTTCACTACCATCCAAACACCCCCCACCTCCACGCCTCCACGTGCTCTGCCATGAAACCACCACCCCAAGACTGGCCCCGGATCTCCACCAGCATCTTCTATGACGACGCCGCCGCCGCCATCGACTGGCTCGGTCGGGCCTTCGGGTTCGAGACGCGGCTACGGATCGAGGGCGAGGGCGGACGCATCGAGCACTCCGAGCTCGTATTCGGCGGGGGTTTGGTCATGGTCAGCAGCACGGGCAAGGCCTCGAACAGCGGGGAGCCGCTCCCGGGCAAGAGCCCGCGGTCGATCGACGGCATCAACACCCAGGTGATGTGCATCTACGTGGACGACGTCGACGCCCACTGCGAGCGAGCTCGGGCAGCCGGAGCGAAGATCGCCTACGAGCCCACCACCACCGACTATGGCGACGACTACTGGAGCGATCGCTCGTACCGGGCGGTCGATCCAGAAGGACACCACTGGTGGTTCATGCAGCGGCTGCGCGGTCCCTCGACCGGTGAGTCCTGAACCGAGCCTTCGACCGGTGCACCCTGATCTCGACCAGACCCTGGCCGCGCTGGCCGATCCCACCCGCCGCGCGGTGATCGGCCTGCTGCGCGAGCGACCTCGGCGCTCCGGAGAGCTGGCCGAGGCGCTCTCGCTCAGCCGCCCGGCGATGAGCCGACACCTCCGGATCCTGCGCAAGGCTCAGCTGGTGACCGAGCAGATCATGCAAGATGACGCGCGCGGTCGGATCTATCGGCTCCAGCCCGAGCCCTTCGGCACGCTGCGGGACTGGCTCGACGAGGTCGAAGCGTTCTGGCACGACCAGCTCGACGCCTTCAAGGCCCACGCCGAGCGCCAGCATCGGGGGCGCAAGTGACGAGCGACGATCCACCCGCCGGCGATCAGGCCCGCGCCAGTGTCTTGGTCGAGGTGCCTCCGCGCTCGGAGCGTACGCGACTCTCAGTAACGCTCGCACATTGAACGTGCGTGTGCAAAGGGCCTCTCAATGGGTAGACCTAGTCATCACCATCGTTCATTGATCTTGGCGTTCGTTGCCTTTGAATCGCTCTTGGCGGGTCCAAGCTGTCACTGCTCAGATCGCTTAGTCGGAGAGGCCGAGGAAGGCAATGAACCGGCGTGCCTTTGGCTCATCAGCCCGCGGGGAATCCGAGCCGACGGGTCGACATCCCTCATCGAAGACCACTCACAAAACCGAAGTGGTACTGTGTGCCTCTGCATTACGCAGGAGGATTTTGATGGCCTCGGAGACCGTCTCTCCCGGGTAGAGTTCCCCGAGCCTGGCACGCTGCTCGAGGAGTTCAACGAGCGGGCTTACGAGGAGTGCAAGCGCCTGTCGGCCATCGATGAAGACGCTTTCGTCGACGATGAGTGCCGCGATTACTACGAAGCAGGGGAATGGCTCAAGGACATCTATTTCGCCCGGGGAGACTGGGCCAATGGAGCTCCCCCCGGGTTCTACTGCCCTCCTGGGTCATAGGCGGGCTACGCCATCCACGCAGCGGCCCCCTCGATCTCACCGGCCAGCCTCTGTGCTTGTCGTTCGCATCACCTAATCTAAGCCGGGGGCTGCCGGCGACACACTTTCGCGTGGCCACGATCACCCCATAGCAACCTAGATCCGAGCTGCTGCACCCCGTTTGGGGGCCTTTGACGCCGCCACAGACGGTTGGACTAGCCCGGATTGGACTGGGGCCGGTCGAACACCGCGACTAGCTGCTCGGCCGTGGCCACCAGCTCGCCGCTTCGCGCGTAGAGCATCGCCCGCATGCCCGCATAGCCATGGTGGGCCGCGGTCGCCTCCGACCGGTACCAAAACCAGTCGTCGGTGCCGATCACCTCGGGGACTTGGTGGTACACGGTGCTCCACGAGACCGAGCTGGCGGGCGCCGGGACGCGCAGCAGGGGCACCACCGGCGAGGGCCAGGCGTCGATGAGCCCCAGCAGGGCAATGTAGGGATCGAGGCCGCACTCGGTACGATGACGACACCATCCCCCCACGCCGGGCTCGCTGGCGCCGGAGAACGGAAACCCACCGTCGGACCAGCGCATCTCGAAGAAACGGGTGAACGCGGGCGTGACCCCCTCGAAGTAGGGCAGCTCGTTGAGCGCCTCGGGCGAAGGCCGCTCGGGCATAGGCGCCGGGTCGACCACCACGCTCGACGATCGATCGTCGGCCAGGGTGGTAGTGACCTGGGTGCGTAGCTGGTCGCCCTGGCGGATCTCGGCCCGGGCGTGGGTCATGAAGCGACCCCGACGGAGGATCTCGGCTGTGACTCGGGCGGGCCCGCCGGTCAGCGGCCCAACGAAGGCAACGTGGATCGAGCGAGGCCGCCGACCATCACCACAGGCGATCCGGATGGCCCGAAGGCCCAGCGCGGCCGGGAGCGCGCCGAAGCTCGCCCGGCCCTGCATCCACTCCGTGGAGATCGCGCCGTCCCATCCGCCGGCTCCATTGGGCGACCAGGTGATGACATCCGCGAAACTCGGCACGCTCGACTGCATAGCATCGGTCCACCCAAAAGCCACGCGCGACCAAACGTGCCGGCCCCGGTCGCCTCTAGCGACCGGCCACGACGATCTCGCGTCAGAGGGCGTCAGCGAGCCCCGAAGGCTCGAACACCCCGCGCTCGGTGATGATCTTCGTCACGAGCGCAGCGGGGGTCACATCGAACGCGGGATTACGCACCGGGATGTCCGCCGGCGTCGTCAAGGTTCCCCCCGGACGCCGCACCTCGTCGGGCTTGCGCTCCTCGATCGGGATGTCCGCACCAGAGGCGATGCTCAGATCGATCGTGGTCCAGGGCGCCGCCACGAACAACGGAATTCCATGATGGCGACACAGCACGGCCACGGTGTACGTCCCGATCTTGTTGGCCACGTCGCCATTGCGCGCGATCCGATCCGCCCCCACGATCGCGGCCTGGATCTGCCCCCGGGCCATCAGCGCCCCGGCCATGTTGTCGGTGATCACCTCGACCGGGATCCCGTCGCGCGCCAGCTCCCACGCGGTGAGCCGAGCTCCCTGCAGCACGGGACGGGTCTCGTCGGCGAGCACCCGGATCCCCCGACCCCGCGCGTGGGCGCTGCGGATCACGCCGAGCGCCGTGCCATAGCCGGCGGTGGCCAGCGCCCCGGCATTGCAGTGAGTCAGGATCGTGCCGTCCTCGGGCAGCAGCTCGGCCCCGTGCTCGCCCATCGCCAGGCACGAGGCCAGGTCGTCCTCGACGTGGGCCTCGGCGGTACGACGCAGGGCCGCCCGCAGCCGCTCGGCGTCGGCCTCGGCAGGCTCGGCCGCGATCGCCTCGCGGATCTGGGCCAGCGCCACGAACAGGTTGACCGCCGTCGGGCGCGTGTGGGCCAGGCGCTCGCAGCCCTGCTCGATCTGCCGTCGGATCTCGGCGGGCTCGTCCCCGAACGCATACGAGGCGGCGCTCAGCCCCAGCGCGGCTGCACAGGCGATCGCCGGAGCCCCGCGCACCACCATCTGCTCGATAGCTTTCGCCACCGCCTCCACATCGTCGTACTCGACCCAGACCTCGCGCCCGGGAAGCGCCCGCTGATCGAGCAAGCGCAGGCGACGGCCGTCCTCGCTCAGCATCAGCGGCCGCACGCCAACCTTCGCCGCCTCGGGCGATCCTCCGGTCTCACTCATGGGCCGGGAGTCTACCTTTGAGACGCCCCCCGAGCGTACGGGCGACCCGCACCAGCCCCACGTCGCTCTGATACCCTCGCGGTGCCACCCCGATGGCGCGTGCCTTCAAGATCCTATCCGACTTCGACGGCGTCTGGACCCAGACCGAGCTCGAGGCCCGCGCGCTCCACCAGCAATTGGTCGAGGCGTGCGCGATGCTCCTGGGTCGCGACCAGCCCGCGGTGCGGGCCGATCTCGGGGCGTTCCTTCGCGAGATCCACGCGCAGCCCGACGCGTTCGGCTGGGCCCCCGACGGCCGACTCTCCGCATTCGCCGACGAGGACCCGATCTGTGAGGTCGCCGGGCTGTGCCACCTGCTCGCCGTGGCCCCCACGGGACTCGCCCGACGCTATCGCGAGGCGATCGAGGCCCGCTGGACCTCGCTGTGGGAGTTTGGCGAGCACAACTTCCAGATAGCGATGGCCCGCTTCCGAGCCGAGCACCCCCCGACGATCGCCGCCGATGCCCGTGACCAGCTCCACGAGGTCACCGCGGCGGGGGCCGAGGTGGTGGTGCTGTCCAACTCCGAGCCAGACAAGCTGATCGCATGGTTTCATGCCGCGGGGATCGACGCCGGGCCGACCGCGGACCACGAGCTGCGGATCCGCGGCTCGGCCGGCAAGCAGGTGCTGGGCGGCGACGCGACCCTCGAGATCCGTGGCCGACGGATCCACGTCGATCGCCCCCGCTACCGCGAGGCCCTGGAGCAGGAGCGCCCCTCCCTGGTGATCGGCGACATCTTCTCGCTCGATCTCGCGCTGCCCCACGCGATGCGCAAAGATCGTCACCCGGCGGCGCCCCAAACCTTGGCCCTGCGTCGCCACCGTCACACCCCGGCGTGGATCCTCGAGGACCGCGCGGCGGGAGCGATCGACCACGTGGTCGACCGCTTCGGGGATCTGGCCCCCCTCGTCGACCTCGCCCCGGAGAGCTGACCCGTGCCGCAGTGGCTCGAAGACTTTGCGCCGATCTTGTTGCTGCTGGTGGTGATCGCGATCGTCGTCAGCCGACTCCCGCGGGTGGAGCTGGGACACAGCGATCGCTACCGCCACCGTCGCGCCCGCAACTGGCTGCCGGTGGGGTTGCTCTACTCGTTCCTCTACATGGGGCGATACAACCTGACCGTCGCCAAGGGCGTGTTCGAGGACATGACCGGCGCCTCGGGTGACCCCCTGATGACCAACGCCGACTTCGGCTTGATCTTCGGGATCGGCACCGCGGTCTACGGCTTTGCCTTCGTCGTCAACGGCCCGATCACCGACCGCGTGGGCGGCAAGCGGGCGCTGCTGGTGGGAGGGGCGGGCGCGGCCCTGGCCAACTTCGCGATGGGCTGGGTGACCTACACCGGGCGCACCGACGACCTGCCGCTGGTGTTCACGGTGCTCTACGGCCTCAACATGTACTTTCAGAGCTTCGGGGCGGTCGCGATCGTCAAGATCAACGCTCCGTGGTTCCACGTGCGTGAGCGCGGGGTATTCGGGGCGATCTTCGGGATCTTGATCTCGCTGGGGATCTACTTTGCGTTCGACGTCGGCAAGATGATCGTCGACCACTTCCCGCTCGAGTGGGTGTTCTTCGTGCCCACGATTGTGCTGGGGGCCGCGTTCATCGCGGTGACCGGGCTGGCCGTCGACCGGCCGGGGCTGGCGGGATTCGAAGACTTCGACACCGGCGACGCCTCGTCGGGCGAGGAACACCGCCCGCCCGACCCGGTGGTGGCGGTGTTCAAGCGCATGTTCGGCAGCTCGATCGTGATGACGATCGCGCTCATCGAGTTCTGCAGCGGCTTTTTGCGGCAGGCGATCATGCAGTGGTACCGCACCTACGCCAAGGCGCTCGGGCAGACCGACGCGTTCGTCTACGAAAACTGGGGCATGCTGCTGTGCTGCGCAGGGATCATGGGCGGAGTATTCGCCGGGGTGATCTCCGACCGCGTGTTCGGTTCGCGGCGGGGCCCGGTGGCCGCGGTGCTCTACGGTGCGATGCTGGTCGGCGCGGTGGTGCTCACCTTCGTGCTGGGCTCGCCGCTCTTGGGCCCGCTCATCATCTTCATGTCGATGTGTGTGATCGGGGTGCACGGCATGCTCTCGGGCACGGCCAGCATGGACTTCGGCGGGCGCCGCAACGCCGGGGTCGCGGTGGGGATCATCGACGGCTTCGTCTACATGGGCACCGCGGTCATGGCCCTGACCTACGGGCAGCTACTCCCCGATCCCGAGGGGGGCACCTCGACCGTGGAGGACTGGACCGCCTGGCCCGTCGCGATGATTCCGGTCGCCCTGGCCGGCTTCGTGCTCGCCCGCCGGGTGTGGAACGCAACGCCGCAGAAGGACAAGACCCGGTCCTGACCGAGGGCCGAGGAGAACCGGCGAGTGACGAGGATGTAGGCCCCCCACGAGCATCGTAGTATAGTTCACGGTGCAAGATTCCGGAGCGACTCCGATGACCCAGCAGTCAGCATCCGCCGAGACCGAGGCCATACGCGAAGAGCACTTTGAAAACAAGGCGACTGGCGTCGAGATCGAAGACAACGATCAAGGGCCCGATGACTTTCCAGCTTTGGATCCAGCGCAGATTCGGGTTCGTACGATGCACATTCATCTGCGACAAGCAGTCGACATGATCGAGGAAGGAGACATCGACCTTGCGCCTGATTTTCAACGATTCTATGCATGGAAAGACCGGCAAAAATTTGCCCTGATCGAATCGATCCTACTTGGGATACCCTTGCCCACATTCTATTTCAACGAGACAGATAATGGAATAATGCAAGTTGTCGACGGAGTGCAGCGACTAACAACTATCTTCAATTTCATCCGAGGCGAGAGATTCTCGCTTGGCAAGATCGATTATCTCAAAGAGATTGAAGGGTCTACATTCGACCAATTGCGCCCTACGTTTCGACGAAGAATGATCACCACTCAATTCATCGTACACATCATCGACCCACAGACACCTTATTGGGTGAAATTCGACATCTTCCGCCGTCTAAATACGGGAAGCAGCCCGCTCAACCCCCAAGAAATCCGCCACTGCATGAGCCGAGATCGTTCTCGCATGTTATTGACCGAACTAGCCAGGAGCGAGTCCTTTACTCGCGCCACCGGGGGCTCGCTGCACGAGCACATTCGCATGGTTGACCGCGAAGTCGCCCTTCGTTTTTGTGCATTTCGAATCTTTGGAACCCGACAATATCAGAAATCTGACTCACTTGACTCGTTCCTGATTCGAGCAACTGAATTCTTCGACGATACGTCAAAATTTACAGACAACGATCGCAAGATACTAATCGAACACTTCCATCGAGCCATGCGAAATGCCTATACAGTCTTCGGAGAATACGCATTCCGCAAGTGGCCCCTGGAAGCGGAGCGACGGAACCCTATCAATCGCGCACTATTCGAATCTTGGTCGGTGACACTGTCCGACTACAGCGAAGCTCTCGTCCTCTCGCGCGCCAAAAAGCTAGCCCAAGCCGCAAGACAGCTAATGACTGAAGACCATGACTTCATCGACGCGATCAGTCAAGGCACCGGTGATTACAGCAAAGTCCGCAGCCG
>JBCCWC010000112.1:0-45791 GCA_039194325.1 Myxococcota bacterium | reverse complement strand
TACTCGTTCATCCTCTACCCGGGCGGCGACGGCTTCTCCGGGTTCAACGTGGGCTCGGCCTCGGCGATCGGCTTCCACCCCGGCGCCGCCCGGGTAGAGGATGAACGAGTAGGGCACCGAGCGAGAACCGCCCGGCTGCTCGTTGAAGTAGCGCTGGATCGGGGCGCCGAGCCCGGCCATGCGGGGGTTGCCCACGAAGTCGCCGGTGAAGGAGATGGGGTTGGCCCCCTCGTGGGCGAGCACGGTGTGCGACTGCACCAACACCCGCATGCGGCTGAGGATGTCGGGCCGGTTCTTGAGGGGGTAGAGCCATGGGCCCAGCCCCACCGTCAGGCCGGCGGCGTCCTCAGCGAAGTCGGTGACGAAGGGGTGCCCTCCGTACCCGGCGTCGGCGTACCCGCACACGTTGTTATAAAAGTTGCGCGGGCTGAGGATGGGCTCCTCGTCGAAGAGGTTGATGAAGGTGTTGTCGCCCGTGCCCCAGGACTCGACCGCGTAGAAGGTTTCCCAGGGCGTGATCCCGCCGTGGAAGCACAGCTCCAGGATGCTCTGCGGCCGTAGATCCTCGGGGAGCATCAGATCCTCGCGGTCGGTGGGCCAGGTGCCCCAGCCGGCCGCGTTGGCGCCCCGCGGGTACTTGAGGATGCTGAAGACGCCAGCACCCGTGGCGGCGGACGTGCCGGCGGCGGTCTTCAAGAAGGTCCTGCGTTTCATGGGCTCGCCCTTCGTTCGTGCGGTGACGGAACTAGAATAGATCGAAGAATCCCCAGCGCTCGTAGCGGCTCAATACGGTGAGTCCGCCGTCGCTGAACTGGATCCGGTCGGTGCGCTCGCGCGCTATGGACAGCTCGAGGGGGCCGAGGGTCAGCGCGCCCAGCTCGGCCGCGGGGATCGTGGTGTCGCCGTCGTCGGCGGCATGCACCGTGATCACGTTGGCGTTGGTGTCGATCACGCGAATGATGATGCGCGCCTCGGGATCGTCGCCGGCTTCCCAGGCGATCGCGAGATCCTGGTCGGCGGGGAGGGCGGCATCGAACTGGCTCAGATCGGGCGCGGTGACGGTCAGCGCGGGGGGCGTGGTGACCGACTGCGAGAGATCGTTGTCCTCGAACAGCTCGCCGCCGTAGAGCACCACCTGATACTGCGCGCTGGGTGACCACGCGGTGGCGTCGGGGTTGCACTCGTCGCCCAACCCCATGGCGTCGCTGGTGCGATAAAGCGGGTACTCGCCGTTGAAGACGAGACACGCGACCAGATCGGGCTCGCCCACCCGGCGCAGCCGCATGCCGTTGCCGGCCTGTCGCCAGTCGTCGGCGTTGCCCCAGTCGTAGACGGGCACGGGCTCGGCCGAGACGAGGGTGTCGGGAGTGTCGGGCGGGGTGGGCAACGCCAGCTGGTACGCCACGGGGGAGTAGAGATCTTCGGCGCCGTCCCAGCCCACCTCGGCGATGCGATAGCCGCCGGCCAGGCCGATCGTGTCGCCCTCGGCGAGCGCATGGGCTGGCGTAAAG
The DNA here is from genome assembly GCA_039194325.1 of Myxococcota bacterium. GTDB lineage: Bacteria > Myxococcota_A > Polyangia > Nannocystales > Nannocystaceae > Paraliomyxa. The sequence continues at coordinate 44,280 of JBCCWC010000112.1, read as the reverse complement.
GTGACGGTGAGGATCCCCCGCAGGTCGCCGGTATAGGCGGTGCCGGCCCAGGGCTCGCCGGTCTCGGGCGCGACCGTGGTGGTGGCCGTCGTGGCGGTGGGATCGCCGGTCGTCGAGATCACGGGAGCCTGGGTCGACGAGCTGTCGGCGAAGCCCGAGGCCGCGGTGGTGGGGCTGGTGCCCGGATCGTCCTCGCGGCAACTGGCCGAGAGCAAAAGCCATGCGCAACCGATGAGGATCGTAGAGCGTTGCATCATCACGGTCGATCGGGCGAGCCGGCCAATGGCGCTACACACGCAGGAGGGGAGCCACGGCCCTTAGGTCCAGTGTTCAAGAGTTTGTTGGTGCACACTTGGTAATTCAAGGTTCGTTTCTGCCGTGATCTGGTGAGTCGTCCCGGTGGTCGCGCGGTTGCGCGAACGAGGACTGGGCGCGGACCTCGGCGGATCTGGGCCAGGGCGGCGTACGGGCACGAGTATAGGGGGCGACGCCGAGCCGAGGGGTGCGTGACCCGGGCGCGACCGCGCAGGAACCGCGAATGGCGTATTTGCGCAATCCAGGGATCGAGGTGGGGCTTACAGGCCCCGATCGCGCACATAGGTCACCAGATCGGCGTAGAAGGTCAGGTGGTCCCAATCGTTGCCGATCCCGGGGCTGTCGCCGAGCAAGTGGCCGACCTGGTCGATGTGGTCGGCGGGGACGCAGCCCAAGAACTCGCCCCAGTGGGCATCGATCGCGCGGACCAACCCGTCGTTGGGATCCTGGACGAAGATCCCGTCGCTGAGGATCGCCTCGGGAACGAGCAGCAAGGCGTCGGTGGTATCCAGGGTGCTTTCCCACGCGGTGATGAGCAGGGGCGGCGGCGGGCTGTCGGGCTCGCAGTCATCTGCGCCCGAGTGGAGCCCGGTTCGACCGGTGACCGAGGTGTAGAGTACGCCGGGTGCATCGGGGTAGGTCCGGTTGAACACGTCGATCCCCCGGGTGGGATCGTGGGACATCTGGATCATGGCCTCGGCCAGTGAGGTCTCGTTGCCCACTTCGTCCCAGATCGGCGAGCCGAGGGTCTGGGTGAGCCAGTCGACGAGCTCGGCCGCGCCGGGGACATCGACCAGGCCGACCGCGATGTCAGCGATCGGGGTGCCTTGATGGGGGGTGGCGACGGTGGTGACCGAGGCGACCCACTGGGGGGCGGTATGGGCGACCACGCGTGCATCGAGGCCGCCCTGGGAGTGGCCGATGATGTTGACCTGGGCGTGACCAGTCGCGGCGGCACACTCGATCACCTGCTCGAGCAATTGCATGCCGCGGTCGGTGGAGTCGTTGAAGGGGTCGACCTCGGTGACGCATACGGTGTGTCCGTGCGCCTCGAGGTATTGCGGCACGTCGTACCAGTAGGGCACCTGGTCGAGGTCAGCCAGCTCGTCGAACCCGAAGAAGCCGTGCGCGAGCACGATGGGGTAGGGCGGACCCAGGAGCGGCTCGCCCGTGGTGCCGGCGGTGTCGTCGAGCGACCCGGTGGCCGACCCATTGGATGAGCCGTCGCCTTCGGCGGATCCGGAGCCCGATCCGAGGCTAGACCCGGGCCCGCGGGTGCCAGAAGAGGAGATGGACGAGGAGATGGACTCGCCCAAGCCGCTGGCCGTGCCCTCGGCGGGGGGCGGCTCAGGCACGCCACAGGCGATCGCGCCGAGGCCGATTGCGAGCCGCGCGGCCGTCTTGATCATTCGGCCTTGACGCCGCCGCTACGGCGAGAGCGGGTGCGGACGCGATCATCGACCTCCTTGATGACCTGGAGGTGGATCGTGCGGAGCGTGCCGTTCTTCTTCTTGTTGACGAGCACGTCGTTGGCTTCGCTCAGCGACTTCATCTTGCCGAGCTTCATCACGCGTCGCTTGGACAGGCAGCCGTGGTGATTCTTGGGATCGCCATAGCCCTCGAGGGGCGGGGCCTTGAACAGGCGGTGGAGCTCGTCCTCGTTTTGGACGAAGCCGAAGGCGCAGTCGGGGCCGTCACAGCTGGGGTCGAAGGTGACCCACAAGAGCGGCATGCCGTTGCTCTCGTCGATCTGGAGGATCCGCCCGGGGACCGACTTGGGGATCACGTTCTTGAAGCGCTGGCGGGCCGAGCCTTCTTTGATGCCACCCTTGTTGACGTCGAAGTTCTCGGTGACCTGGCCCTCGGTCCAGGTGGTGACCAGCCGCTTGCTGGTGTAGACGCTGAGCGCCTTGAGATCCTTTTCGGCCTGGACCTTGGCCAGCTCGGAGGGGACCAGGTCGAAGCGCTTGGCACAGCCGGTCGCGGAGGCGATGGCGAGGGTGCACAGCAGCACGGCCCCGCGGCCGAACGACGCACGGGGGCGATGACCGGAGCTTCGGAAGGGAACGCGCATAGGGCTGCTCAGGGTTACTCCAAGGCCCTGGATCCGTCAAACACCAGGGCCTTGCTGGATCGTGCGCGCAGGCGAGCCCCAAAGGGTCCGCCTGGGTCCAGTGGCCGGGTCGGTGGCCACAGTGGTCCACTCATGGACACCCGGATGGGACAACGGAGGCGCGCTTTTGTCGCGGGAGCGGCGTGGAGGCGACGATTTGTAGATCGGGGTCGACCCCGGCGATAAAGGAAGCCGGTCCATGATTCGGATCTCCATCGTCGAGTCTGGCAAGAGCCCACAGCTGCTCACGTTCAACGCGTCGGCGATCACTCTAGGTCGGACGTCGGATAACGACTTGTGCCTGACCGGCAAGGGAGTGTCGGGCACGCACTGCCGGATCATTCGCGAGGGCGAGACCTACTTCATCGAGGATCTGGGCTCGACCAACGGGACCTACGTCAACCGGCACCGGGTACAGGGGCGGCAGCCGCTGGGGTCCACCGACGACGTGGTGCTCGCGGTCTATCGCCTGCGGGTGCTCGCCGACTCCGAGTCGAGCGCCTCCTTTGCGCCCATGTCGGCGCCACCGTCGGTCGGGCAGCCGCCGAGCGATGGTGGTCACGGGGGCATGGCGGCCACGCCGGTGGCGCGCCACGCTGCGCCCACCGCTCAGGTGCCGGCTCCGGCGGGGGCGATACCCGGGTCGATGCCCGGTTCGATACCCGGTGGGGCGGGGGTGATGCCCGGTTCGATGCCGTCGATGCCCGGCTCGATGCCATCGATGCCTGGGTCGACGCCGTCGATGCCCGGTTCGATGCCGTCGATGCCCGGGTCGATGCCATCGATGCCCGGGTCGACGCCGTCGATGCCTGGGTCGACGCCGTCGATGCCCGGGGCGACGCCGTCGATGCCCGGCGGTGCGCCGTCGATGCCTGGCGGTGCGCCGTCGATGCCCGGTGCATTGCCGCCGGTGCCCGGTGGGACGCCGCCGGTGCCCGCCGGTCAGTTGCCCGCCACCGAAGGTGGGGCTGCGGCGGCCGCGGGAGGTCTCAAGTCGTCCGGGGTGGCCTGGGAGCGAGAGTGGGACCAGATCGACAAACTCGCCATGGCGTGGCTGGCCGCGGGTAAGGACGGCAGCGCGCTGCTGCGGGGGGAGAAGCTGTCCCATGCCCGCAAGTGGCTGGCCCAGGGGCGGGGCAAGCATCCGGCGCCCAAGCCCCTCCATCGCGATTTCATCATGGCGGGTGGTCGGGCGGCGGCGGGTCGACTCGTCGGTCGCTTGCTGGTCGTCTTGCTCGTGCTGGGGGCGGCCGGGGTTGGTGGCTGGTACCTGTACTCGCAGCGCGAGGACGTGCCGGTCGAGGACGACGGCGATTCGATCGTGCAAGCCGAGGTACCCGATGTCGGGGGCGGCACGGCGCCGGTCGTCGACGGGACCAGGAGCCGCGAGCGGTCCGACCAGCTGGCGGCGGTGGCGGGCGGACTGTTCGAGCGCGATCCGGTCCTGGCGCTGTTGGTCGCGGTCGAGGCGGTCGACCAGCTACCCCGCGATCGGGCGGCCCTCGACGCGCCCGCCTTTGCGCTGTTGCGGGGGGCGCTGCGGCTTTTGCCCGGCCGGCCGCTCCGCGGGCACACCCACTCGGTCGAAGCGGTGGCGTTGTCTCCCAATGGTCGCTGGGCGATCACCGCCGAGGGCGGTCGGGCGGGGGACATCCGCCTGTGGGATCTGTTCGAGCCCGGGATCCTCGAGTCCAAGTTCTTGCGGGGGCACCCCAAGGGACTCACCGGGATGGAGGTGGGCCGAGATGGGCGCTGGCTGGTGACGGCCGACGACGACGGGCTCGCGATGCGCTGGAACCTGACCGAGGAGGATCCCTCGGCCACCGGGGTGCGGCTGGAGGACCATCGCGCGCCGATCACCTCGCTCGACATCAGCACGGACGGTCGCTGGCTGGCGACCGGCGACGAGGCGGGCAAGGTGCGGGTGTGGGATCTGAACAGCCCGCTGCCCACCGCGATCAAGCTGCTCAAGGGTCCCGAGCTGGCGATCACCGACGTGGCGATCAACGCCAACGGGACTCGGGTGATAGCGTCGAGCGAGGACATGATGGTCTACAACTGGCGGCTGACCGACGGGCGCCCGGGGCGGCCGATCGTGATCCCGCACGAGGAGGTGGTGGTGACCGCGGTGGCGCTGACCGACGACGACACCGTGGGCGTGTCCGGGGGGACCGACGGGGTGGTGCGCCTGTGGCCGCCCACCTCGCGGGCGCCGACCCGCCGCTGGGAGCTGCTCGAGCAGCACAAGGGGGCGATTAGCCTGCTGGAGGTCACCACCGACTCCTCGATGGCGATCAGCATCGCCCGCGACAACGATCTGGTGATCTGGGATCTCAAGGCCAAGGACACGGCGGCCTCGTCGGTGCGCCTGCCGGGCCACAAGGAGAAGATCGTGACCCTCGACGTGTTCTCGCCTCCGGCGGGGGTGGAGCGGCACGTGCCCACCAGCGCGTTCACGGCGAGCGCCGACGGGACCGCACGCAGCTGGAACCTCGACAAGCGCAAGTCGGGCGTGGAGTCGCGGGTGTTCGCGGGGCACCGGGGAGCGGTGCGCTCGGTGGCCGTCTCCGGGGACGGGCTGTGGGTGATCACCGGCGGTGACGATCGGGTGGCCCGGGTGTGGGACTGGCAGTCGCTCCCGCTGGCGGGGGGAGACGAGGTCGATGTGGGGAGCGCGAGCTTGATCGGGCGTGGGCACACCGACGGTGTGGTGGCGATCGGGGTCGACGAGTACGGTCGACGCATGATCACCGGGTCGGCCGACGGCACGGTGCGGGTGTGGGATCTTCGGCACCCCACCCGGCTGGAGAGCATGGAGATCCGCGCGCTGCACGAGGACAAGGTGCGCGCGGTGGCGTCTTCGCAGCGCTGGGCCGCCTCGGGTGACGACAGCGGGCTGCTGGTGATCTGGAACATCCAGGTCGATCGGCCCAAGGGGCTGTCGCTGGCCGGGCACGAGGGGGAGATCGGGGCGGTGGCGTTCAGTCCGGATCAGACAAAGATGGTCTCGGTGAGCACCGACAGCACGGCCCGGGTCTGGCGGATCACCCAGGAGGATCCGGAGAACGACGTGGTCGTGCTCCCGCACACCGACGAGGTCTCGCAGTTGGCGATCAGCGGCGATGGCCGGTGGCTGCTGACCGGCACGCTGACCTCGGCGGTCTTGTGGGAGCTGGAGGGGGCGCTGACCGAGGCCGCCCGTCGCTTCTCCGATCACGAGGACGATCTGACCGCGGTGGGTCTAGGGCCCAACGGTCGCTGGGCGGCCACCGGCAGCGCAGATCGCAAGGTGGTGCTCTACGATCTGAACAAGAAGGGGGCCAACGCGGTCAAGCTGCGCAAGCACGAGGACACGATCCGAACGATCGCCTTCGGCCCCCGGGGGCGTTGGCTGGCGACCGGCAGCGACGACAAGTCGATCCGGCTGTGGAACCTGCGATCGGAGTACCCCGGGGAGGGGTCGCTGCCGCTGACCGGGCATCAGGGGGGGATCACCGATCTACGCTGGAGCCCCGATGGCCGGTGGTTGGTGTCGGCGAGCTACGACGGCACCATTCGCTTGTGGGACGTAAGCAAGGCCGAGAAGAACTATGACGAGATGGTCGAGGGGGCGATCATCTTGGAGGTCAACGGCAAGGTGATCCGACAGATCGGCCTCATCAGCACCGACGACCTGGGTCTATCGCACGTGGTGTCGGCGAGCTACGACGGCACCGCTCGCCTGTGGCCGCTGCGGGCGGACGATCTGGTGCCCTTGGGCTGTACCTACGCGGGTCGTACCTTCACCAAGGGCGAGTGGAAGAAGTACATCGGCGGATCCTACGACCCGGCGTGTGGGGTGTGAGGCGAGCGCATCGGTAGGGGCCTCAGGCGCGGGGCAGGACGAGATCGACGTCGACGGGTCGGCTGCGCACGCGGATCTCTTGGGAGACCTCGCGGAATCCGGAGGCCCGGGCGCGGATCGTGTAGCGGCCGCCGCGGGCCAGTAGGCGATCGAAGCGGCCGTCGCGGGGGCGTGAGGTCCAGCGCTCGCCGGCGTGCTGGTCGATCTGGTCGATGATCACCTCGGCCTCGACGGGCTGGCCCGACTCGTCGTGCACGTGCCCGGAGATCCGCGGCCCTTCGCGCACCCGGGTGAGCAGCGCTTGCCACACGGGGCGGGTGTTGGCGACGGCCTCGGTGCGGACCGATAGCTCGGGGTTGTGGTAGGCGCCCTCGAGCAGCAGGGCGACGGTGCCGTGCTCGAACATGTGCCAGTCTTGGTCGCTGCCGGCCACCGGGTAGCCATTGGGGCGCACCACGTAGGGCTTGTCGTTGCGCTGCACCGGAGCGGCGGCGACCAGCTCCTCGGCGATCGTCCACGCGACGTTGGGCTCGGGGCTCAGGGCGCGGTCGACGGTATAGGGGACGAAGATCGCCCGCCCGACGGTGTGAAAAGAGACAGACGCCGCGAAGTGTTGCTCGTTGGCGAGGGTCATCATGGCCTGGGTCTCGGGCTCCGAGCCGGCGCGCGGGCCTCGGTAGTGCTGGCTGGTCAGCCACGGCTCGCTGCCCTCCTGCCCCCAGCCGAAGGGATAGTTGCGGTTGAGATCCACGCCCTCGAAGGGGTCGACCGAGCCGTCGCCGTCGGCGTCGAGTCCGTTCTTGCGGATCATCCACATCGAGGTCTCGAGGAAGTAGTGGTTGCCGTCGGGGTTGACCATGGGGACGCAGAAGATCTCCAGGTCGTCGACCCACCGGGTCACCGTGCGGACTCGGCCGTAGTCTTCGAGCAGCCCGGCGACCACGTCGAGCCCGAACTCGGTGGACAGCAGCTCGCTGGCGTGGTGGGTGGCGTTGAACAGGACCGAGGGCTCGTCCTCGGCCGCTCGGGGGTTGTCGGAGATCTTCAGCGCCCAGATCGGGCGCTTGCCGTGGGTGCGGCCGAGCTCGACGAGCGCGGTGATGTCGGGGTACTTGTCGTGGTAGCCGCGCAGCAGGTCTTCGACCATGCGGGGGTTCTTGTAGCTGCGATCGAGGGCAAAGCCGCGCCGGGTGGGCTTGGGGGGGGCGTGCTTGTGCGTGCGATAGGCGGCGTCGAATAGGCCCCAGGGGGCGGTGCCGTCGATCCGGGTGATCTCTACGTCGGTGCGCCGCAATCGCTCGGCCTCCACCGCCGATAGGGCGAGCACGGCCTGGGGGGAGCCCCCGGGCGGGGTGTGCTCGCCAGTGGCCTTGCGCCGCAGGTCGTCCGGGAGCCGGGGCAGCTGTGTCTTGGGGACGTAGGCGTAGCGCCGGGCGCCGAAGGGGGTGGTGTCCTTGGCGCGCGAGGGGGCGTAGAGCTGCCCGTAGGGGAGCCGCTGGCCCACGCCGCTACGGGCCGAGCGGCGGGTGTCCATGACCGCGGCGAGGGTCAGGCCGCCGCCCTCTTGCTGCTTGCCGGCGCGGTAGCCCACGCGGCCATCGGCGTAGGTCGTGTCGTGGGCGGCGAGGGTGACCATGTGCTCGAGCTTCTTGCCCGAGTACACGGTGGCCACCAGCTGCGGGCCGACCACGTAGACCACGACCTCGAGGCTGGTGTTGGCGCCGAGCCCCTTGAGGGTCTCGGCGTCGCCCATGGGCTTGGCGACGCCGCGATCCCAGCGTAGGAGGCGGATCTTGTTCTTTTCTAGGGTGACCTCGTAGCCGCAGATGCTCTTACCGCCGGCCTGGGCGTGGGCGCGGACCATGAGGCCGAGGTCGGCTCGCTTGCCGGGCACTACGCTAAATCGCACCATGCCGTCGGCGATGGCGGCGGCGCTGCCCTTGGCGAGCCAGAAGGTGCTGGGTTCGGGCTGGTCGGGGGCTCGCTGGAGGCGGCCGCTGGTGTCTTCGAATCGGCCAAAGGTCTCGGCCTTGCCGGGGACCAGGGGGTCGCTGGCGCGGACGCGACCATAGAGGATCTGCTCGCGCTTGGCGTCGAAGTCGGGGAAGCCCGAGGCGTTGGCGAGGGGCGGCAGCAGGCAGAGGGGCGCGGCGATGGTGAGCCCGAGTATGCGTGAGTGCCAGCGCCTCATGAGAGGAGCATGACACAAACTGATGGGGGGAGCCCGCACTGAGCTCGACCATCCCTGGCGTACCCCGTTAGCCCTCCGCCTCCCCGCTGGGCAGCCCCAAGATCGTCAGGGCATCGTCATCCCCAGGAATCCGCCCTTCGATCACTTTCCAGACCGTGTCGTACCCCGCGCGCCGCAGCCTCTGGTGCATGTGTCGCCCCCACTGCACGTTGTGGTGCCACTTGGTCTTCTGCCGCAGGCTGCCCCCGCCGTCGGTGGTGCGCAGCACGAGTGACTGCTCGTCGAAGGGCAAGCTCAGCACGTTGGCTCGGTAGGCCTCGGTGATCTGCGCCCCCCAGGCGGTGGGCGCGTTGGAGGTGTAGTAGATCCGCACGGGCACCCCCAGATCGCGGGCCGCCTGGGCGATCGACTGCATGGCGCCCTCGCGGAGCAGATCACCCGCCACGGCGCGTAGCCGTCCCTGCTGGTAGAGCGTGCGGATGTAGCGATAGTCGTCCTCGGTGCGCAGCCAGCCGAAGCTGGCGCTCTTGCCCTGGCCGGCGGCTTTGCGCTGCTTGGTGAAGTAGGCGTGCATTCGCTCGCGGGTGGCGACATAACCCCAGCGCAGCTGTTTGAGCGCGGGGTCGTCGGGGTAGGCGGCCGAGATGATGTCGGCTGCCCGGCGCTCATTGTCCGGAGCGAAGAGCGCGACGAAGTCATCGCGCGTGGGGGCGGCGAGGATGAGCGCGCGCAGCCGTCGGTGGTTTTTGACGACCCGCGGGTCGTAGTCCATCACCCACGCCCAGCGCGAGCGAGCGGCCGCGATGTAGTTGAAGTTTTGATCGCTGCCGATCCCCACGTAGGCGCCGCCGAGATTGTCGATGTAGTCCTTCCATACGTAGCCGCGGGGCTCGTTGGTCGTCAGGTACGAGAAGGGATCCCGGCAGTTGAGCTCGGAGCGCCCGCCGTCGGACTGCGAGGGGTGCCAGCCCTCTCGTACCTTGGCGTCGCAGATCTTCTTGTCTTGCACGGGGTCATGGGTGACCTTGGCGAACGCGGCGAGCTCCTGCTCGGTGGGCGGCTCGGGAATCTCGAGCGCAGGGCGATCGGCGGTCAGCACCCGCGGTGGAAAGTCAGTGAGATAGGGGTGCTCGGTCGCGCAGCGCATGCCCAGGCGATGGCTCCCCGTCTTGATCTTCTCGATCCGGCGGTGGGAGCCTCGCAGGCGGGCCTTGGGCCAGTACCACGAGCCGCCCTTGAGCACCCGCAGCCCCTCGCAGGGGGACGCCCCGTCGCATCGACCCTGGGGATCGCGGCCTTGGCAGGCCGTGCCGCACTCGGAGATCAGCGGGACCCCGGCCGAGCGGGTCCACTCGTAGCCGTTGCCGGCCATCTCGTGCAGCCCGTAGTGCCCCGCGGGGAAGGAGCCGACCGGCTTGGTCGCGTGCTCCGGGCAGTCGTAGCGGTACTTGGTGCCCGGATAGGGGGTGCAGCCCCAGGGCGCGCAATTGCGGTAGATCGTCTTGTCGCAGCTGGGCTCGTCGTTGCCCCAGGGGTAGATCTCGCCGTCGGGGCCGCGGGCGGCCTTCTCCCACTCCCACTCGGTGGGCAGGCGCTTGCCCGCCCATGCGCAGTAGGACTGCGCACGCCGAAAATCCATGGGCATCGCCGGCTGGGTGGGACCGACGAAGGGCTTCATGATCCCCTGGTAGCCGTTGATGCGGACCTTGCAGCCCGCGTCGGCCCGGCAGGCGTCGTACTGCTCGATCGTGACTTCGTGGCGATCGATGTAGAAGGTGGAGATCAGCAGCTCTCGCTGTGGTCGCTCCTCGGGCGGGCCGTCGTCGGCACCCACGATGGCCGGGCCTCCGGGAATACAGCGCATGTCGGGCGGCGGGGTCAGGCACGGGTCGAACTCGAGGGCCAGCGCCGTGGGGCCCCCCGCGGCGCGGGGCAGCGCCTGCAGCACCGGGACCAGCGTGCCGGCGGTGGCCTCGTCGGGCAGGCCGATCGCCACGCCGTCGGCGAGCCGGGCCGGGTCGAGCGCGCCGAGGCCCGCGGCGAGCTCACCCGCTGCGAGGGGCTCGGAGCCGGGCGCGTCGTCGACCCACAAACGCACGGCGTCGCCGCGGGGTCGCACCACCACCGGGGGCAGGGCGTCGGCCGCCGCGGCGCGCAATGACCAACCCCGGTCGGGTTGGGGGTCGACCGTGTCGGGTGCGGGGTCGACCACCAGCGTCACGGGGTCCGCTCCGCTGGCGAGCACCGCACGCAGGTGGCTGAGCGGGGTCTGCGGGCCGACCACCAGCATAAGGGGCGCGGCCGGCGGGTCGAGGGCCTTGAGCGCGGCCTGCAGCTCGGGCAGCGCGTAGGTCGCTCGCATGTCCTCCCCCAGCATGCCGGGGGCGTCGGCGGGGCGGGTGCGGGCCACCTTGGCCCCGTCCAGCGACACCGTGTCGCCCACGATCCGGATCACCGTCGGCGAGGTTGCCGAGGGCTCGGGGGGGGTCGTGGGATCGGCGGACTCGGGCGCGACGGCGGGTTCACCATGCGTCGGAGGGGTCGCGGTCTCTCGGCACGACAGCCCCAGCAAACTGGCCAGCAGCAGGATCGAGCGCAGCATCGTGATGCGGTCCATGTACCACGTGCGTCGACCGGTTCGCGCGTTTACGGCGGGTCTGGGTCACTCATGGCCACCACCGCGCACGTTGTGTCGCACGCACCGCTTCTCGTAGGGCGCGCACTTGAAGCGCACGTGCATGTGGTGCGAGTGCCCGGGCGAGTGCGAGACCTTGCCCGGCTGGGTGCCCGAGCCCTTGGGGTACTGCAAGGCGTAGTCGAGCTCTTCGTCGCTGACCCCGAGGAACTTGGCGGCGTCGTAGACGCTGGGCTGGACCGAATCGCTGAGGAAGATCGCCTGGACCGCATCGGTCTCCAGCAGGGCCTTGATGAGCCCCCAGGTGGCGAACCAGTCGACCTCCTCGGGGTTGGGCCGGCGGCCCCACTTCTCGTCGCCGTCTTCGTTGAGGTACTTCTCCTTGAACACGCCGCGCAGGGTGGGCAGCCAGATGTCGATGTCCCGCCCGGCCTGGTGCGACTTGTGGGGCGGGTAGAAGTGGCCGCCCTTGGTCCTGGAGATGTCGGCCATCACCAGGGTGCCGTCGAAGTCCATGTCTTGGCGGAACTGGGCCACCGCCTTTTGCACGTTGGCCACCAGGTAGCCCGAGCCCCACATGATGTAGGGGTAGCGTCGCTTGTACAGCGAAGGGTTGTCGGGCAGCTGGATCCCGCTCTCGAGCGAGCCGGAGTTGGGGGAGCCTACCGACAGCGCGCTGCGGTCGGGCACGTAGTCGGGGATCGCTTGCCGGGGCTCCCGGGGCTTGTAGGGCTTGGGGTCGATCCAGATCACGACCTCCTTGCCCGTACGTAGTTTCTTGACGTCGGGGTTGTACGATCTCAGCTTCTTGGCCGAGATTCCGAAGCGCTTGGAGAGCTTGGTCCACGAGGTGTCCTCGCGCTCGAGCTCGTACTTGATCTGCTGCTGGGGCAGGGGTCGCTTGGCGGGCTTTTTGATCTTGACCGTGTCCCCGGGCGACAGGCCCGGATCGTCGGGGTTGAGCAGGTTCCACTCCGCGATCTGAGCCGCCGTGACCCCATAGCGCAGGGCGACGTCGTCGAGGGTTTCCTGGGGCACCATGACGTGCTTGATCTGCTTGTTGATGCGAGGCTTGACGCGCGGAGGGTCTCGCTCGGGCACCGGCTCGGGGAGCCGGGGCTCTTCGCCCTTGGGGGCGGGGGCTTGGGTGGGCTCGACCGTGGGCTCGGGCTCGGGCTCGCTTTGGGGCCACACCATCACGAGCGTGGTGACGAGCCCGCCCAGCGCCAGCACGATCCCGGCGATGATCAAGAAGCGCTTGGCGGCCATGCGGGTGTTGGCCCCGCTGGAGAACTCGATGAACTCGCGCTGCCCGGCGGTGATGAGCCCCACTTGGTGCTCGGGGGTGGTGGTCAGCCAGGTGCGAGCACGTCGCAGTTCCTTGGGTCGCAGGGCCAGGCGATCGGGTCGACCGGCCTGGTCCCACTGCTCGGCGTAGCGGAGCAGGCGGTTGTGCTGGTCCCGCCAGGCTCGATCTTCGCGCTGGATGAGGATCCGCCCGCCCGCGTTCTCGGGGGCACCCGGACCGGCAGCGGGCAGGTTCGGGGCGGTCATGGGGTGCACGCTGACGCCGCCGGCCCCGTGGAGCACCTGCAAGAGGTACTGCCCCACGTAGATCCGATCGACGTCGGCGAGCGGCTTGGATTGCTGGACCCGCTCGTTGTTGACGTAGGTGCCGTTGGTGGAGCCCCGGTCGACCAGGAAGCACTGCGAGCCCTGCACCACGAACGAGCAGTGGTTGGATGACACGCCGCTGCCGTCGAGCACGATGGCGTTGTCCGGGGCTCGGCCGATGGTCAGCTCGGGGCCCTGAATGGGAACGGCGCGGACGCTACCGTCGGGGGCGGTGATGCGGAGGGTCAGCATGGGCCGTGGGGAGCGGCCGGTAGGTCGAGGCTCGATCCCGCGGGCGCTGGCCCGCCGGGGACGTTGGCCTCCCGGCGCCCGTCACATCTTGTAGGTGTGTCGTTGATTGGTTTGGAGCGGTTGTTTGGATTGCACGAACTTGGCCTTGGACTTGACGACCTTGGCCACACACTTGCCCAGCGGAGTACTGCGGCTGGGTCCGGAGACACTGGCGCTGAGCACCTGGCCGTTGCTCTTGATGGAGACCTCTACGGTGATGTTCTGGCCGGGGAGCGCCCCATTGTTCCGGCCGCACTGCTTGGCGGCCTTGCCCGCCTTGCCGAAGCCTCGGCTGATGTCCTTGGCGCTGCGCGTGGCGACGATCCGGGGGGCCTTGGGGGCCTTGGGGGTCTTGGGTCGCTTGCCCGAGTTGGGGGGCGGCTCGGTGCCGGACTCGTTGCCCGAGTCGTTGGCGGGCTCGGTGCCCGACTCGGTCTCGTTCTCGAGCTGCAGGTCGCCGTCGTCGTCGAGCTGGAGGTCGCTGTCGTCGCCTTCGCCCCCGGTGACCGCCTGCGCCGGATCGGACTCGCCAGTGTCTGCCCCCGAGACGGGGCCGGACTCGGGTGGCACCGGCTCGCCTCCGTCGGACTTCGGCTCGCCGCCGTCGTCCGGGGCGATCTCCTTGGTCGCGGCGACGTTGGCCGGGGTGTCGGTGCGATCGGGGCTCGGCTCGCCGTCGCCGAGCACGAGCCAGGCCACCAGGCCTCCCAGACCGATCGCCGCCACCGCGCCGCCGAGGATGAGCAGCAGGTAGCCCTTGCGCGAGGGCTCCTCGTACTCCCCGGCATAGGTCGGATCCGCCATCAGCGGCGGGTTGGTCTCGGGCGAGGCCGGGTTGGTATTGAGACCCATGGCCGGTGGGTTGCGGGTGATCGCAGCCGCGCCGGGACCATGGGGCAGGATGTCTTGCCCCATGCCATCGAGCATCAGCGTGCCCCCGGGCGGGGGGCCCGAGCTCCAGTCGGTGGGGCCTTGCACGCCGGGCTGGTTCATGAAGCCCGGAGGAGCGCTGTCGCTGTCGAGCAGCAGGGTGCCGCCGCGGCCCTCGGGAGGCTGACTTTGCGGGCCTTGGCTGGCGACGGCGTCGGCGCCCAGCCACTGGGTCTGGCCGGGAGCATCCAGGGGTAGGGTGCCGCCGGAGCCCGCGGTCGCGCCGGCCATGGGCGGGGTGTAGGCCATGCCGCCCATGCCTCCGGCTTTGAGCGTGCCGTCGGGCCCGAGGGCGAGCAGGGCCTGTTCGAACTCGCCCATGTCCTGGTAGCGATCCTCGCGCTTCTTGGACAGCGCCTTGACCACGATCGACTCGACCATGGGCGGGATCCCGGCATCGGGCGCCGCGGTGCTGGGCAGGGTGAGCGGCTCGGTGAGGTGCCGCGAGAGCACCCGCATGAAGTTGTCGCCATCGAAGGGCACCTGGCCCGTCAGCAGCTCGTACATGAGCACGGCCGCGGCGTAGATGTCGGTGCGGTTGTCTGCCGGTTCCCCACACGCTTGCTCGGGGGCCATGTACTTGGCGGTGCCGAAGACGGCGCCGGTGCGGGTCAGGCCCTTGTCGTGCTCGGCGTCGGTGACCTTGGCGATGCCGAAATCGAGCAGCTTGATGAACTCTCGGCCGTCAGGCTTGGTGATGACGAAGCAGTTGGCGGGCTTGAGATCGCGGTGGATGATGCCCTTTTGGTGGGCGGCCTTGAGGGCCCGCACGATCTGGAGCATGAAGTTCTGGACCCGGGGCCAGGGCATCCGGCCGTCTTTGCGCAGGGCGCCGGCCAGATCGCTGCCCTCGAGGAACTCCATCGCGAAGAACACCGAACCGCCGGGCACCGGTCCGAAGTCGACGATGTCCACGATGTTCTCGTGGTTGATCATCGAGGCGGCGCGAGCTTCTTGCAGGAAGCGATCGACGTGGGTCTGGTCGCGACATAGCTCGGGGTGGAGGACCTTGAGCGCAACCTTCTTGCGCAGGGTCACGTGCTCTGCGAGGAACACGCTGCCCATGCCGCCGTCGCCGATGACCTGCTGCACCTGATAGCGGTCGGCCAGGATCGTGCCGACGAGGTCCTGCGGCGAGGACCATAGGCCTTCGGGCGGTCCGGTCATGTTCGCGTCGCTCATTCCTCGGGCCGACCGAGCATACCGCAGAAGCAAACCGTCGGATCGAAGGGCGCAGCAGTCCTTGGCGGGCCGATCACGACCCAACGGAGGATCGCGCAGGTCGATGAAGGCCCGTGGCCCGCGGCACTCGTTCGCGAGGGACCGCACACCGGGTGGGGGTGCGGCAATTCATCGCAGGGTACCGGGCATCCCGAGCGGGGGGCGGCTGGCGTACGAGATCCCCCGTTCGTGGTGGGATTTGGCCTCACAGGTCGGAGGAGAACTTGAACGCGGCGCCAGCCAGGGTGGCGCCGATCGAGGCGTCGACGCCTACCTTGCCGTTGGCGTCGGTGCGTATCTCCAGGGCGACCGCGCCGTCGCTTCGGGGCAAGAACGAGCCCGAGAGCTGGGCGAGCCGGGCGGCGACCTCTCGCTCGGTGGCGTGGGGGGGCAGCTCGTCCCGGACGGCCCGCGCGAAGCGGGCGGCTCGCCCCGCGAGGATCCGTCCCGGGAGCGTCAGGTCGTCTTCTTTGGCGTGGACGGTGGGCGCGGCCGCGAGCCGGAGGCGATCGCTGCCTCGCTCGCAGCTCAGCGTCAGCACGCCGCGGCGGCCCAGTGCCCGCTGCTGATCGACCGTGGCCAGCTGCGCGGTCGACAGGAACACCGCGCGCTGGCCCGTGCCGCTCCGATAGGAGGCCGGGCCGACCAGCGCTCCGGCGCGGCCGAAGATCTGGCCTGGTCCGCCGGTTTGGCCCACGCTGGCCGAGATCATGGCGGCCACGGCCAGGGCCGAGCTGCCGAAGACCGTGCGCTGGTGCTCGCCGATCTCCTCGTTGGCCAGCACCACCGGGTTGGTGGTCACGCACAGCCAGGCGGTCTCGGGGCGGGCGCGCAGCTGCGCCCAGGCCTCGGGGATCGGGGGCAGCGAGGTGGGATCGTCCAGCGAGACCCCGGTGAGCTCGGCGGGGGCCTCGGTGACGATCGGCACCGAGGCCTTGGCGGCCAGCTGGGCCAGCGTGGCCAGCGTGGTGACCGAGTCGATCGGCACCCCCACGAAGATCGCGTCGGGTCGATCGAGGGGCGCCACGTCCAGGCGCATCTCCAGCAGCGACTGCAGCTGGGTGTCGTCCGCGTCGAGCATCTCGATCGCCAGGTCGTCGGCCCCCGGCGACGACGAGATCACCATGCGAAGACCTCGCCAGCTGGTCTCCATCGCGCGGATCGGCGGTGTGTTCATCAGCTGCACGGCGGTGCTCTGCGCGGCGCTGCGCAGGAACTTGGCCAGCTCGCGGGCCACCGAGCCGGCCGCGACCGCCTTGGTCGCCCGGGTGCCGCTGGACTTGCGCATCGCGCCAATGAACGCGTCGATGCTGGACTTGGCCACCTCGGCGGCCTTGGGCGGGGCCGGCTCGGCGACGTCGGCCTTGTCGAAGATCGCATCGATCGACACGCCGCCGCCCTTGGGTGCGTCACCGTCGTCGGTTGCGGGTGACGGGGTCGTGGCGGACGGGGTCGTGTCGCCCGCCGGCGTCGCCGGAGCCTCGGCGGCGGCGGCGGGCGGCGGCTCGGCGGGCTCGCCGTTGGCGATCCGCTCGATCGCCTGCAGCAACGGGCCCTGGCCCAGCATGCTGCTGAGCTTGGTGATCACCGTGTCGACCTTGCTCCCATTCTCCAGCTCCTTGGCCAGGGTGATCATCTGGCCGAGCACCTCGATCCGACCGACCACCTCGTCGAGGCGGAAGTCCTTGGGTCGGTCGAACCCCAGCGTGAGCTGGCCGCGGCAGGCTTCGCCCAGGCCCTCGGGGACCGGGACGGTGGCCTTGGGGCCCAGCTTCGTCATGAGGGTCTTGAAGCGTTCACCGGAGGCCAGCGCGAAGCGCCCCGTGGGAGGGGCACAGTACGGGGCGACGATGAGCCAACGCAGGGGGCGAGCTTGGCCTACGGACATCTCGGGGTCGACCTTAGCCGTGCCGCCGATCGCCTGACAAGCGCGTTAGCGACCGCCCCGGGTCGCGGGGCGCCGGGGGCTGGTGGACCCATGGGGGCCCCAAGGGGTTCGGTGGGGCTCGGTCTCGCGCCGGTGTCCCCTTTGTCTGTTACGGGCGCGCGTAGCTGGCCGTGTAGACCACGTCGGTCGGCAGTTGCGAGGAGAACACGCGCCCCGAGATCCGCAGCATGCCCTCGGCGTCGACCCGATACACCCGCTCGCCGCCTCCGCCGTCGGTCTCGAGGCGGGCGACCAGGGTGTCCCCATCGATCCGTAGCGAGCCCTGGCCGTCGTCGTCTTCGTCGGTCGGCATGGAAAAGGTCTTGCCGTCGGCCGGGGCGACGAAGGGGCGGGGTCGGTCGCTGCGGGTGATCGTCACGACCCCGTCCTGCTCGGTGATCTCGATCCGAGGGTCGAGGTGCACGGTCTTGTCCAGCCGCGACTGTGCCATCCCGCGGATGAACCCGCTCATCTGGGCGGTGACCGTGCGGACCGCGTCCTTGGCCGCCTCTTGCTCCGCCGCTCCCCCCGCGTGCTCCCACGCGCCCAAGAAGCGGGCGAGGGTCTTTTGTTGGGCATCGTCCAAGCGGACCGAAGCGGGGGCGGGCTTCGTGCTCTTGGGCTCGCCGCAGGCGCAGGTCAACAAAAGGGCGGTCACCAGAGCGTGGCGGAGTGCGGTGGTCTGGGGCATGAGCGTCGCGATCGAGAGACTAGCCGGAGTTGGCCCCCGGGAGAGGATCCATCACATCGTCGTTGGACGCGGACAGCACGAGCGGCAGGGAATCGAGCTGGCCGCGCCGATGCTGGCCTACGGCGGCGTAGAGCTTACGCTGCGCCTCCGGGTCGAAACGCAGGAGCTCCATCAACAGAGCGTCGCCGTACAAGAGGCCGGCATTGGTTCGGGCTACCGCTCGGGCTCGTTCCAAGTAGAGGAAAAAACTTCGAGGTTGGCCGTCGACGCGCAGGGGGACCCGATGCGTGATGCTCTCTCCGACCGCGAGCTGGTCGACCTCACGGTCGTCGTCGGAATCGATCTGCTCGAGTTCGATGTTCATCGCTGCCACCTTCACTCCACGTTCACCTCGGTCACGGCGGCGAGGTATGGCCGCATGTGACCAACGAACGCGGACCTACGCCACGCGTTCCATCACCGCGCCCGCGCCCAGCCCTCCGGCGGCGCAGATCCCCAGCAGGGCGGTCTTCTTGTCTCCGTCGCTCAGCTCGTTGGCGACGGTGGTGACCATGCGCGCCCCGGTGGCGCCGAAGGGGTGGCCGATCGCCACCGAGCCGCCATAGAGGTTGAGGATCTCGGGGTCGATCTCTCCCACCGCGGTGTCGCGGCCCAGCCGGGCCCGGGCGAAGGCGGCGCTACCGAGCATCTTGAGCACCGAGAGCACCTGGGCCGCGAAAGCCTCGTGCATGTCCACCATGTCGATGTCACCCAGCGTCATGCCGGCACGGTTGAGCGCCTTGGGCATGGCCAGGGCGGGACCCATCAGCAGCTGATCGGCCGGATCGACCCCGACATAGCTGAAGCTACGGAAGGCGGCCCGGGGCCGGTAGCCCAGCGCACGGGCCTTGTCCTCGCTCATCAGCAGCACGGCGGCGGCGCCGTCGGTCAGCGGGCTGGAGTTGCCGGCGGTCAGGGTGCCGTTCTTGGCGAACACGGGGCGAAGCTTGGCCAGCGCCTCCACGCTGGTGTCGGCCCGCACGAGCGTGTCGGCGGTGACGGTGCGCCCATCGGGAGTCTGCACCGCGGCCACCTCCTTGCGCAGCCGCCCCGACTCGATCCCGGCCGCCGCCCGGTGGTGGGAGCGCACCGCGAACTCGTCTTGGGCCTCGCGGCTGATCTCGTTGCGCGTGGCCATCCGCTCGGCCGACTCCCCCATGACCTCGCCGGTGGTGCGCTCGGCGATCTTGGGCATGCGGGGGAGCACCTCGGAGATCGGGACGAGCTGGCTGAGCACCCCCAGCACGTCCTTGGGGGTGGCCTTGCCAAAGGCCACCGGAGCCAGGGCGTGGACCACCTTTTGGGGCAGCTTGATCTCGGCGTTGCTGGTGGAATCCGAGCCGCCGGCGATCATCACGTCGGCGTCGCCCCGCTCGATCGCGCTGACGGCCGAGGTGATCGCCTGCAAGCCCGAGGCGCAGGCCCGGGTGACGGTGTGGCCCTCGACCCGGGCCGGTAGGTGCAGATCGAGCACGATCTCGCGCGCCACGTTGGGCGCGAGCCCCGGCAGGATCACCCCGCCCCAGACGATCCCGTCGATCTCGTCGCGGGCGAGCTCGGTGCGCTCGAGCAGGGCACCGACCGCCGCCGTGCCCAGGGCAATCGTGTCCATCTTGAGCAGCTGGGAGAAGGCCTTGACGAAGGGGGTACGCACCCCTTCCACCACCACCGCACGTCGCTTTGCGTCACTCATCGTCATTGTCCTCGTCTGGGGTGTCTTGGATCTCGGGTTTGTTCGCGTAGTTGCTCGGCGCGGCGGGGCTCAGGCGCCCACCAGGGCGCCGCCGCAGACCCGTAGGACTCGACCGGTGATTCCGGCCGCGCCCGGGGTGGCCAGGAAGGTGATCGCCTCGCCCACGTCCTTGGGCAGGCCGCCTTGGCCGAGGTTGGACAGCCGCCGCGCGGCCTCGCGGATCACCACGGGGATCGCCGCGGTCAGCCGGGTCTCGATGAAGCCGGGGGCGATCGCGTTGACCGTGACTCCGACCCCGGCCAGATCCTCGGCGAGCTTGCGGGTGTAGCCGATGATCCCCGACTTGGAGGCCGCATAGTTGGTCTGCCCCATGTTGCCCGCGATACCCGCGACCGACGACAGCAGCACCAGGCGCCCGCCGGCGCGTAGTGGTCCGTCGACCAAGGCATCGGTGATCCGGATCACCGCGCCGAGGTTGATGTCGAGGGTCTGATCCCACTTGTCCGGCTTCATCCGCGCGAGGGTCTTGTCCCGGGTGACCCCTGCGTTGTGGACCACGATGTCTACGCCCTCGTGGCGCTCGCGCAGCGCATTGACGATCGTGCTGGGCGCGTCGGGATCGCTGACGTCGGCCAGCAGCGCCGAGCCACCCACCTTCCGTGCGACCTGGCTGGCCAGGGCGTCGTCTTGGGGGCGATCGAGGCAGACCACGTGGGCCCCCTCGGCGGCCAGCAGCTCGCAGGTCGCCGCCCCGATCCCTCGCGCGGCTCCGGTGACCAGGGCGACCTTGCCCTCGAGCGGCTGCACCTGCGGGATCGTGCTTGGCCACTCCACTCGCGTGTCCACGTGCAGCGGCTGGCCCGAGATGAACGCCGAGCGGGGGCTGAGCAGGAAGCGGATCACCGGCTCGACCCGCGCCTCGGCGCCCGACGCCACCGTCAGCAGCTGGGCGGTGGAGCCTCGCTTGCCCAGCTCCTTGGCCAGGCTACGCACGAAGCCCTCGAGCGCGGCGGCGGTGGCCGCCGCCTTGGCGTTCGTGGCCGCCTCGGCCGGTCGCCCGAGCACGACCACTCGGCCGCACGCGTGGAGCCGGTGGCCCAGCGGGTGGAAGAAGTCGTAGAGCGCCCGCAGCTGGGCGGGCTCGGTCAGCCCGGTCGCGTCGAACACGAAGCCATGGGCTCGGAATCCCTCGGGCAGCGCCTCGGGGTCGAGCATGCGGGCGGGGCGGCCATAGGCCTCCCCGGGCTCGACGAAGGGCGTTTTGAGGTCGGGCTCACCCAAGAGGTGCGTGTCGGCGCCGGCCCGCGCCAGCGTGCGGGCCAGCACCGGGGCCATCGCGCTGCCCGGGTGAGAGCCGAACACGATCGCGTAGTCGTGGAGGGGTCGCTCGACCCGGGGCCCCTTGGCTCGCCGTAGCGACTGGGGCATGGGCACGGGCAGGCCGACCGTCTTGATCAGCTTGCGAGCGGTGGGGTTGCGTCCTAGCTCGAGGAAGAAGTCGCTCATGTCGTGAACCTTTGACGGTGAGAGCTCAGGCGTGGGTCTCGAAGGTGCCCTGCATGTAGGCAGGCCCGCCGGGGGCATCGCCGACCCAAAGCGAGCGATCCTTGACGTAGAGGCCCACCCGGGCCGGGAGCACCAGCGGTCGGGTGAACCGGACGTCGAGCACGGAGATCGCCCGGACCGATCCGGCGAAGAGCGTGCGCTGTAGGCCCTCCATGGCCCGGGCCATCGTCGAGAACCCGTGGAGGATCGTGTTGCGAAACCCGAACGCCCGGGCGTAGGGCGCGATCCAGTGCACCGGGTTGAAGTCGCCGGTGAGCTTGGCGAAATCCAGGCCCGCGTCGGTGCGCAGCCGCCAGCGCTGGAGCTCTTCGACGTCCGCAGGCACCCGGGGGCGCTCCTTGGGCTTGCCTTGGGGCTTGTCTTGGGGCTTGTCTTGGGGCTGGCCCTCGCGCTTGTCGCCCTGGGGCACGATCGCATAGAGGTGCCCCACCACCGCCTCGGGGTGGGCGCTGGTGCCGGTGGCTACCCGCTGGTGGATCACCGCGCGGCGGCCGTTGTCGTCGATGCTCTGCAGCCGGGCTCGGGCGGCGAGGGTCTCGCCGGCGGGGAGCGGGGCGTTGATCTCCAGCCGGCAGCCGCCGTTGAGCGCCCGATGAAGGGGGTAGGGGATGCCCGCGAGGGTTTGCGACCCCATGGCAAATCCCCACTGCGGAAAGAAGTGTGGCGGTACCTGCCCGCGGTAGGCGGACGGGTCGCCGCCCACGTGCCGGATGTACGCCCGCAATAGCGGCGCGGGGCGTGGGGTCACCGTTGCGGTGATCTCGGGCCCGGGTAGCTGTGGGGGGCCGGCGGGCCCGCGGCCCAGCTGCTGGCGGAGCCCGGTCACCGCCACCGAGGCCAGGGTCGTGATCACCGGGATCTGCGACAGGATGTGCTTGCTGGAGACGGCCATGGGTGATCGACTTCGGTGGGCAAGGGTGGGGTCGCGGGGTGGGTATCGGGGGGGGGCTACTCGGCGGCCGACGCGGTCTGGTCGTGGCCGCGGAGTCGGCGGGCCAAGCGGTCCAGCAGGCCCTGACCGGTGTTGACGATCAGATCGTGCTGGTGGCGAGCGCGAGGTTCGGCCCGCTCGAGGTAGCGCTCGAGGACCTCGATCCGCTCGGGGTGCACGCGGGCCTGCATAAGCAGCGACTCGCAGATCGCCACGTCGGTCAGCAGCAGGGTCAAGTGTTCCGCGTGGAGCATGGCGTACGAGAAGTCGCGCTTGGGATCCCAGTGCTGAAGGAAGGCCTGGGGCCACTCGGTCAGCGGCCTGTCCTGCAAGGACTTCCACTTGTCGGTCGCGGTGCGGCGGATGAGCCACTGCTGGGCATCGAGCGCCAGCGTCTGCAGCCGGGCCACTCGGCGCTCGTGCGAGTCGCGGGCCGACAGCGAGCGCCAGCGGGCTTGGGCCAGGCGTTTGACGAAGTCCTGGGGCGCCTTGATGATCGCGCCCAGGGTGTCCTTCATCGCCATCAGGGCCTGGATCTGGCTGGTGCCCTCGTAGATCGGAAACACCATCGCGTCGCGTAGCAGCTTCTCGACCCCGTACTCGGTGGTGTAGCCGTTGCCGCCATGGATCTGCATCGCGAGGCGGGCCATCTCCACCGACTTCTCGGCCGCAAGGTACTTGAGCAGGGGGGTCAGCCGCCGCGCGGTCGCGCCGTGTCGCTTTTGGTCGGGCGACAGCGACGCGGCTCGCTCGGGCTCGGCGCGGATGGCGATGTCGAGCTTCATCGACATCTCTTCGTTCCAGGCCGCCTCCATGGCCAGGGCGCGTAGTCCCTGGATCTCGGTGCGCATCTGGTCGAGGTAGTCCGCGATCATCTCGTGGCGATCGATCGTCTTGCCCATCGAGGGGCGCTGCTGGGCGTAGTCGCGTGCGAGCCGGTAGGCGGCCTCGCACAAGGCGATCGACTCGAAGCCCACCCCCAGGCGCGCGTTGTTCATCAGCAGCAGCATGTACTTGAACCCCTCGCCGCGCTGGCCCAGCAGGTGAGCCGGGGCGCGCTCGAAGGTCAGGGCCGCCGTGCACGAGCCGTGAAGGCCGAGCTTGTGCTCGGTGCGTTCCAGGGTCACCAGGCGCCGACGCTCGCCCTGCTCGTCCTCCTCGTAGGCGGGCACCAGGAACATCGACAGCCCGGCCAGGCCCGCGAGCGGGTTGTTTGGGTCGCTGACCTTCTCGGTGCGGGCGATGACGAAGTGGTACTTGCCGTGCCCCGAGGTGATGTAGATCTTCTGCCCGGTCACGAACCAGTTGCCCGCGTCGTCTTGCTCGCCCACCGTGCGTAGGCGGGCCATGTCGGAGCCCGCGTCGGGCTCGGTGATGTCCATGCAGCCCCAGGCCTGGCCGGAGATGATCTCCTCGATCTCCTTCGCAAAGCGAGTCTTGACGATACGCTGACCTTCGAAGGTGGTGGTGCCCTCGCGGATCGAGTACGCCAGCATGGCCAGGGCCATGCCTCCGTGGAAGCCGTGGTGGGACATCACCGCCGAGTCGGCTCGGGCGAAGAGCTCGGCGGTGATGAAGTAGACGAGCAGCGGGCAGTTCATGCCGTCGAGCTCGCGGGGCACGTTGAGCCGGTGCAGGTCGAGCTCGCGGATCTGGTCGAAGATCGCGTCGAGCTCGGGGGAAGCAACCGCCTCGCCGTCTTCGACCCGGACGCCGGCCTGCTCGATCGCCCGGGCGCGGGGCGCGATCTCCTCGGCGGAGAACTTGCCGACCATCTCCAGGATGTCCCGATAGAGCTCCCGGGCCTCCTCTACGTTGCGGGGGCCGTCGTCGTCAATGAAGCCGCGTTCGGTCAGCGTGACCAGGGGCTCCCAGTCGATTCCCTTGTCGAGGTAGAAGAGTAGATCGTCGTTGTCGAGCAGGTAGTTGGCCATGAGCTGTCGATGAAGTCGTGTCGGCGGCGACCCGTCGGATCGGGTCGGTTGAGGCGGATCGATTCGGTTCGGTTCGGTTCGATTCGATTCAGTCGAGTCCAGTCGGTGCCGCCTGGTTCTCGTCGGTGCGTTCGTCGGTGCGTTCGTCGGTGGTGGCCACGGACGGGTGGTGGCGGCGTTGGAATCCGCGGTTAGGCCGCGCGATCGTCAACGCTCGGGTGAGGGCTCCTTGCCCGACACCGACGCGGGCTCGGGCAGCGGGCCGGGGGCCTCGATGCCTTCGCGCGCGGCGGCGGGATCGATGAACAAGCCCGCCCGGGCGAAGCGCAGCAGCTCCGTCATCGTGCGAGCCGCCAGCTGTTCCCGGCCGTCGTCGCCGGCGGGCATCAGCGCGATCATGCTGTCGTGCAGCGCCACTCCGCAGACCATCAAGTTGATCATGTGGACCACGTAGGCCTCGGGATCGATGTCGGGGTGGACGCGGCCCTGCTGCTGACCCTTGCGGATGTAGTCGCAGATGATCTTGGTCCACGGCTGAACGTGGCTCTCGATCAGCGGCTCCATCTCCTCGGGGCGGTCCAGTAGCTCGCGCAGCAAGAGCCGGGCTCGGTCGGGGTCGGCTCGGAAGAACTCCAGGGTCTCGGTGGCGACCGCCTGGAACTGTTCGTGCCCCGAGGTGGCGGCCTTGAGCAGCCGCGGCACCACTTCGTTCCAGTGGGCGAGCATCTTCTCCAGCACCCCGCGCCGCAGGTCGTCCTTGGAGTTGAAGTGGTAGAGTAAGGAGGGCTTGCGGATCCCCACCGCCTTGGCGATGTCGCGCAGCGATGCGCCCACGAAACCTCGAGCTGCGAACAGCCGGGTGGCATGGGTGAGGATCTGCTGGGTGATGTCGGCCCCTTTGGTGCGCTCGGCGGGCATGGTGTCGCGAACGACGGTCGGGTCTACCAACCGTTCGATTCTTCTCTACCACTCGGTAGAAAGGGCGTCAAACCGAGTGGACTCACCTTTGCGCTGATTGCGCTGAATCAGTACGGCGCAGGACCGAGCCGGGGGATCCGCGCAGCGGTGAAAGGCCCACGACTGCCTCGCAGGCCGGGTCGGAGGGCAATCGGCACGAGACTACCTAGACTGGAGTCGATGAACCCGTGGATGGAGCAGACGGTTCGATGGGCCTATCGCGGACAGCAACGCTCGCTGATGGGTGCCGGGACGCTGGCCCAGCGCATGGCCCGGCTCCTGGTCCGGCACGTGGCCCGGCGGGACCCGATGATCCCGAGCCCCCGACAGCAGCGGGCGCTGCTCACCAGCTTCGAGCGACTCATCGAGCGCGACTATGCCAACGCGGCGGCGGGGATCTACCCCTGGTCTTTGCTGTTTCAGATCCCGGTTGGCACCTACGCCCGCGCGCTGCCCCGGCTGGTGGCCGATCTTCCCACGATCCTTGCTCGCAAGAGCCGCGACGACTGGAAGGATCTGCCCTATGGGATCGATCTGCGGGCCTATCCTCCTTATTACCGTCGCACCTTTCATTGGCAAAGCGATGGCTACCTCAGCCGCCGCTCGGCGGAGCTGTACGACGTGGGGGTGGAGCTACTATTTGGGGGGACCGCCGACGTGATGCGACGGCAGACCATCCCGCCTGTCGTGGCTCACGCCCGGGGACGCGATCGCCGGCTGCGGGTGCTCGAGGTGGCCTGCGGGACCGGGCGGGCGGGGGTGCAGCTGCTGCGGGCGCTGCCCGACGCGTCCTACGTGGGCGTGGATCTGAGCCCTTACTACCTGGAGGTCGCCCGGGAGCGCCTGGCCGGTGACGGTCGGGTCCGCTTCGTGGCCGCCAACGCCGAGTCGCTGCCGCTGCCCGATGCCAGCTTCGATGCGGTCTTGTGCGTGTTCTTGTTCCACGAGCTGCCCCGCAACGCGCGGCGTCGGGTGTTCGGCGAGATGCGGAGGGTGCTCCGCCCCGGCGGATGCCTGGTCGTCGAGGACTCGGTCCAGTCCTCCGATGACGAACAGCTGGGGTTCTTCCTCGAGCGCTTCCCCCAGGATGCGCACGAACCCTTCTACCGGGACTACCTGGGTGACGATCTCGCCGAGGGGCTGCGCGGGGCGGGTTTTATCGTACACAGCACCGAACAGGCCTTCTTGTCCAAGGTGGTCAGCGCTCAGCGGCCGCTTAGCGCGTGATCGGAGCGACACGCGTCGCTGATCGGCGGTCACCCCCGTCGGGCCACATCCGTCGGGCCCACACCCGTCGAGCTTGTCGGGTGATGCGCCGCTGGGGGGCGAGGCGCACGGGGTCGGTGGTCGGGGGGCGAGGTTCTCGCGCCCTCATCGTGGGATCGCTACACTATGGGGGCTCTTTTCGTCCCATGCTCTGGCAGCTTCGAGCGACGGCGGGTCCTCTGGAGGGCGCCATCTACCAGCTTCGCAAGCGGACCACCCTCGGTCGGGCCGGCGATTGCGACATCCAGATCATCAACGACGGGGTCTCTCGACGGCACGCCAAGGTGGTCGCGGCCGCCGATGGGCACGAACTGGTCGACCTGGGCAGCAACAACGGCACATTCGTCGGGGACCAGCGGACCGAGCGGCACGTGCTTCGGTCCG
Organism: Myxococcota bacterium; assembly: GCA_039194325.1. Classification (GTDB taxonomy): domain Bacteria; phylum Myxococcota_A; class Polyangia; order Nannocystales; family Nannocystaceae; genus Paraliomyxa. The sequence goes on along the minus strand of JBCCWC010000112.1, from coordinate 17,738 downwards.
GTGACGTCATCCGCATCATGCGAAGCTGCTTCGTCTACGAGCCGTGCTCGGTCGACGACTCAGCGTCCGAGGGAGGCGAGGTCTGGGCGGTCAAGGTCACCAGCGGGGTCACCCTGCGGCAGACCGTCGATCATGCGGTGGTCGCTCCGCCCCGTATCGGGATTCCGCCGCCCGGCGACACCATGGACGATCTGGAGATCCATCGCCCCAGGGCCGCGCTGGCCAGGGTCCTCGAGCCCACGCGCCGTCGGATCAAGGCGCTGCGGCCCAATGGTCGACCCTACGAGGGAGACCTGGTCGGCGACATCATGGTGTTTCGCGATCTCCAGCTGCGGGTGACCCGGCGCGATAGCATCTCGAAGGACGAGCTCGAGGTGCTCCAGGGGTTCACCAAGTCATTTCGCCAGCCGTCCGACGATCCGAGCCCCTACGCCAGCTTGCGCCGCTTCGTGCGGTTTCGCTGTCGCGTTCCCGCCCGGTTGCGCTGGCTCGAGGGGAACGCCGAGCAGATCGCTGCGGTCGACCTGGAGGATCTCAGCGTGGGCGGAGCCCGCGTGACCTGGCACGATCATCCGCTGCACGAGGGGGTGGTGACGTGGCTGGTCATCGACACCATGATCGGTGCTCGGACTCGCACGCTCGTCTTTCCCACGCGGGTCGCCTGGGCGACCCCCACGGAGGTCGGACTACAGTTCGCGGGAATGCCCGAGCAGGAACCCGAGCAGGGCTGAGGCTATTGATGCCGAGGCTGGCTCGGGATGCGCGACGGTGTCGCGCCTGGCCTCGGGCTTAGTATGTATGCCGAGGCCGGCTCGGGATGCGCGACGGTGTCGCGTCCGGCCTCGGTCTTGCCCAAGGGGCACCCAGGAGGGACGAAAAGCGGGGGGGGGGTACCGCTCGAGAGTAGAATTCCTCATGGTTGGATCGATCGGTCAGCGCGGGGCGGCGTCTGCGGCTCGGGCTGATAGAATCCGGCCCTCCTCACCGGCGAGCCGCTCCCCCCTTCGCCATGCAACACCTGCTGCGTGCAACCTCCGGTCCTCAGGCGGGAGCCGTCTATGTGCTCGGCCGACGCACGACGATCGGTCGCGCGAGCGATTGCGACATACAGATCCTGCACGAGGGTGTCTCGCGGCGTCATGCCAAGATCACGCAGCAGCCCGACGGCAGCATGATCGTCACCGATCTCTCCAGCGACAACGGCACCTTCGTGGGCGAGCAGCGGGTCACCCGTCATCGGCTCCAGTCGGGCGAGGCCATTCGCATCATGCGGTCCCGCTTCACCTACGCGCAGGACGAAGGATCGAAGCACGAGACCTCACCGATATTTCGTCAGAAAGTGACCTCGGGTGAATCCCTGCGGCAGACGGCCGATCATGGCAAGTCGTTGGCGGCGATCCGAGCCGGGATGGCCAAGGGGCTCGCGGGGGATCGCGGTCGGTCGCACACCCGACCCCAGGCGGCCGCGCCCGCTCCAGCGGGGGCGCGGCCAGGGGTCGTCGGGCCGGGCCCCGACGACGGTCCTGATGCGATCGTCTCGTCTATTCCGGCCCCCGAGCCCTTCGAGGGGCGACGGCCTACGCCGGTGGGTCCCACGGTCGCTCCGAGCGAGAGCGGGGGTCGGCGGCGAGGTTCGGTGTTGTCGACCGAGTACGGAGCATCCACGTCGGACTCGGACCCGCTCGAGCCGTGGGAGAAGCCGACGCGGGAGATCGGTCCTCCGTCGCGTGGAGGGTTGGTGACCATGGGGCTGTCGACCGAGGCGCCGGATGGGACGCTTTCGATCGGCGCGGGAGATCGGCAGACCCCGGTGACGCCGCGGGTTGCCTCCGGTCGATCGTCGGATCGAGCACCGGATCGATCGTCGCCCGACGAGGGGTTGGGGTCGTACGGGTGGCACGCCGACGAGAGTCGCCGGGGCCGACGCTCGGGGCCGACTCGGGGCGGGTCGACTCTGGCCAGCGTCAACCCGGTGCCGGCTCGGGCCGAGCGCACGTCGGCGGCGAGTCCGTCGGGGCGGATGGCGCCGTCGGCCCCGTCCGGCGTCGCGAGCTCGTCGGGGCGGATGGCACCGGTGGTTCCGTCGGTGACCCCGCCCGAGGCGATCGAGCCACCCCCTCGTTCGGCCGGCAATGGCTGGGTTCGTCTGTCTCGCCCCACCGACGCGCCGCAGAGTATGCGACCGGGGAGCACGCTGTCGGGCGTGCCACCGGTCGACGACGGTCCGATCCCGCCCGCGGCGTCCACGGCGGGAGGAGCACCGCCCACACCCGAGGCAGCGTCCGACGACGCGCCGCGGCGGGGGACTACCGCGGAGTACGGTGCCATGCCTCCGGGCCCAGGAGCTCCCCAGCCGCAATCGCGGGGGCCCGAGACCGAGGCCGATCTCGAGCAGGTTCGTACCCATCCGAGGATCCGACGCACCACCGAGTCTTCGTATCCCCAGCTGGGCTCGGCGACGCCTACCGAGGAGGTCCCTCGCATCGAGGCGGAGCTTTCGGTCGAAGAGGCGCTCGACGAGGTGCTCGACGACGATGCATTCGAGACCCGGCCTCGGATCGCTCGAGGTCCCCGAACCACCGTGATGCCCACCAAGGTACCGACCGAGGCGGCGGAGCCCGACCTCGAGGTGGTGGAGCGCGCGACGACGGAGCCCGAGGCGGCCAAGCGCAAGACGGCCACGCCCGAGACGACGGAACCCGAGACGGCCAAGCCCGAGACGGCCAAGCCCGAGACGGCCAAGCCCGAGACGGCCAAGCCCGAGACGACGGAGCCCGCAACGGCCAAGCCCGACATCGAGGCGGCGGAGCCCGAGGCGACGGAGACCGAGGCGATGGAGCCCGAGACGGCCAAGTTTGCGGTGGCCGGATCCGAGCCCGCGGTCGACACCGAGCGCGATGACGAGCGCGATGACCCAATGATGGACACGCGCCCCTTCCGTCCTTCCTTTCCGTTGCAAGGGGAAGACGGGCCACAGATCGTGATCCCGCTGCCCGGCACCAAGTCGCGAGGTACCGTAGCCTACGAGGATACGCTGCGGATGCAGCGACCCCGTGAGCCTCCGGTGCCTGGTCCAGAACCGGCGGCTGGCGGGGCGGAGGCGGACGCGGGTGCCCCCGCGCCCGAAGACGACGCGCCTCAGGTTCGCAAGCACTTGAGCACCGGAGAGCTCATCGATGCTCTCGAGGAGTTGCTGCCCATCGATGATGATCCCCGGACCGCCGTCGAGCCGGACGCGCCCACGGTTCGGCACGCGTCCCGCACCGGGGCGGGGCCCTACGCTCCGCTGGGTGGCGGGGGTCATTGGGATCCGGAGCAACCGGGGCTATTGGACGACGAGGGCCTCGAGCTCGAGGTCCAGCATGCGCTCGAGCAGGGCCGGGAAGACCGGCAGCGTCTGGGCCTACGCTGCCTCGTCGACATCCTGGAGTATCGCGAGTTACGGACGCGAGCGCTGCGAGGCGAGACGGTCGACTCGCGGCGCTACAACTCCCTCGAGGACCAGCTTCAGCAGCATCCTCTGGGGATCGACGACGACGCGGCGATGCGCCGCTATACCCGCTTTGCGTGCTCGATCCCAGCTCAGCTGACGCATCGGGTGCAGGGATCGGTCCGCACTGTGTCGGTGGAGGTCCGAGATCTTAGCGCGGGTGGGGCTCGGCTGACCTTTGGGGAGTACTCGATCGATCCTGGGGAGATCATATGGCTGGCCTTCGATCTGTCCCAGGCGGATCGCCAGGGAACGATCGTTCCCGACGCGAACACGGTGGTCTTCAAGGCGCGGGTGGTGTGGTCGAGGACCCATGAGGCGCAGCTGGGCCTGATCTTTGCGGGGGCTCCCCAGTACGACGCAGACGTGGTGATCGACGTCGATGGTTGAGGACCCGGCGGTCATCGATGGACGCTACGAGGTCGTGGCCGAGCTCGGGCGTGGGGCGATGGGCGTGGTCTATCACGTGCGGGATCGGTCCACGGAGCGCGAGCTGGCCCTCAAGCGGCTTTCGGTCGATCCCTGCTCGCCCCATACCGGGCGGTACGCTCGGGCGATCGTTCGCTTTCGTCATGAGTTCCACACCATCGCCGGCTTGCGCCACCCTTGTGTGGTTGGAGCCTACGAGTATGGGCTCGACCAGGGGCGTCCCTACTACACCATGGAGTTGCTCGAGGGGTTCACCTTGCGCGATATGGTGGGTGCACCCGTGCCGGAGTGCTGCCGGATGTTGCGCGCGGTGGCATCGGCCCTGGCTTTCTTGCACTCGCGTCGCCTGCTCCACCGGGATCTCAAGGCTCGTAACGTTCGCTGTGATGCGGCGGGGCAGCCCAAGCTTATCGACTTCGGCGTGCTGGCCACGATGGGGGTGGCCGGCGACGTGGCGGGGACCCCTCCTAGCATCCCGCCCGAGGCCCTGCGCGGGCTGCCTCTTGATGCCCGGTCTGATCTATTCGGGTTGGGTACGCTGGCCTACCGGCTGCTGACCGGTCGCCAGGCGTTCCCCGCCGACTCGGTGGGGGAGCTCGAGGGGTACTGGGCCCGTCGCCCCAAGCGGCCCGCCGAGCTGCGTCCCGAGATCCCCGAGGCGCTCGACGATCTGGTGATGGCCTTGTTGAGCATCGAGCCGGTGGGGCGTCCCGGATCCGCGGCCGAGGTGATCGCCCGGCTCGACGCTATCGGTGGCTTGGAGCAGGCGCCCGAGCTCGAGGTGGCCCAGGGGTGGCTGCAGAGCGCCCGCTTGGTGGGACGGACCTCCGAGATCCGTAGGATCCGCGACGCGGTGGAGCACGCTACCGCCGGCGAGGGCACCATGATGGTCATCGAGGGCGCCTCGGGGGTGGGCAAGACCCGGCTGTTGCGCGAGGCGGGCCTGCACGCGCAGCTGGCCGGGGCCACGGTGCTGCGCGGGCGCGGGCGCGGAGCGGGCTATGGTCCCTATGACCTGGTGCGGCAGCTGGTTCGTGAGCTCATGCGGGCCTACCCTCAGGACGCGCGCTCGCCCGGGCCCGAGCGTGCGCGGGTGCTGGTGCGGGTGGTGCCCGAGCTATGGGGGACGGACGGGCGGGAGCCGGGGGGTCTGGAACCGGGCGCGCCCGGCCATGGTCGTGATCGCGACCGTGATCGCGACCCGCGCATCCAAGAGCCCGCCGAGGAGCGGTTGCGGGTCCAGCAGGAGCTGCTCGAGTGGTTTCTGGTCGTGGCCGATCGTCGGCCGCTGGTGCTGGTCATCGACGATCTGGAGCGCAGCGACGAGGGGTCGGCCGCGCTGCTCGCCGGTCTCGCTCACCTCGCACGAGATCACGCGCTGGTCATCCTCGGCGCTCGCCGGACCGACGTGAGCGACGGGCTGCCCTTGGGGGTGCTGCGGGAGGTGGGGGAGCACGTGCGCCTGGGGCAGCTCGATCGCGGATCGGTGGGCGAGCTGGTGCAGGACTGGTTTGGCGACATGCCCGGCTCGGCCACGCTGGCCGAGTGGATCCACCGGGCCGCGGGGGGCAGCCCCTTGCACTGCACCGAGCTGGCCCGCCACCTCTGTGAGCAGGGGGTGGTGATCTACGCCGAGGGCATGTGGCGGCTGATGGCCGATCCGAGCGAGGTCGAGCTGCCCCAGGGCATGGCCGACACCATGGATCTGCGGGTGGAGATGCTCTCCCCGATGGGGCGGGCGCTGGGGCAGGCCCTGGCCCTGTGGCGCGGCGCCGCTCCGGTGGAGCTTTGTGCCGAGCTATTTCCGCCCGACGCGTTGCCGGCTGTGTTCGAGGCGCTCGACGAGTTGGTCTACGAGGAGATCATCGTCGGGGGCGACCAGGGCTTCGACTTGTCCCACGACGGAGTCCGCGACGCGCTGCTACGGAGCCTGGAGCCAAAAGAGCGGGCCCAGATCCACCGGCGCACGGCCGAGCTCATCATCGAGCGGTGGGGCCCGAAGGGGGGGGAGCGCGGCGCCGATCTGGGCTGGCACCTGCTGCGGGGGGGCCAGCGTCGCGAGGGCGCCGCCCAGCTCGAGCGCGCGGGGCGACGATTGTTCGCCGTCAACGCCTTCGAGGACGCGATTCCCCTGCTCGAGGCCGCCTTGGGGGTCTATCGCGAGCACGCCCGGCCAGGAGACCCCCTGCGCTGCCTGGAGCTGTGTGCCCTGCTGGTCCGGGCGGGGGTCGTGGCCAGCCGGGCGGTGGTGGTCCGCTACGCGCACGAGGCGATCCACGGCTATGCGCGCCGCGGTGGGCTGCCGCTGGCCCGCCGCGGATCCGCCGTGCTGGGTCGTGTGCTCGGCCTGATGTTCGCGGTGCTGGTGGCCTACCTGCGCTGGTGGTCGGGGGGTCGTCGGGGGCCCTCGCCCCGGGAGGCGCGGGTGGTCACCGTGACCCTCGCCAATTACGTCGCCAACAGCTACGCGGTGACCTTGGAGGCGGATCGAGCCGCGGCGATCCAGCAGATCGTCCTCCCGCTGTGGGCGATCGCCACCCCGGTGGGGCGGGTCTCCGCCGGTATGTTCGACGCCTGTGCGGCCATCGGGACCGGTCGTTGGGACGAGGCCTTGCGCCACCTGGGTGACGCGCTCGAGTCCTTCGAGCACCTCGACGACCGGGCCATGCCCCCAGTCGACCGCCGGATGGCGATCGGCGGGGCTCGGGCGCTCCAGGCGGTGATCCTGGCGATCGAGCAGATGCCCGGTTTTCACGCCTCGCTCGAGTCGCTGCGTGCGCTCGACATGCGCTTCTTCAGCCTCGGGGCCGAGATGAGCCGGGTCTATCACCACCGCTTGCGGGGCGAGGAGGCCCGCGCCCAGCAGGTGATGCTGGAGACCGAGCTCGGCGTGGTCCAGCTGGGCGACGCCTGGACCTACGACGTGGTTCAGGCTTGGGTCTCGGCGATCGCCTACGGGCTCACGGGCGACGTCTTGTCGCTGCGGCGGGTGGTCGACGATCTCGAGCGCCTCGATCGGGCGGGGATGCGGCTCTCGTCCTTTGCGGTGCTGGCTCGCAGCGAGCTGCTGCGGCTCCAGGGCGACCCCAACAGGGCGTGCGCCCTGCTCGACGCGGAGCTCGAGCAGCTGCGGTCCTCCCAGGGGCTGTTGCGCCTGGTCTTGCGGGCCTCGCTGGTGGATGCGCGGCTGGAGGCCGACGAGGTCGAGTCGGCCCTGGAGCTCGCCGAGCAGACCCTCCGCGACGCTCCGGTGGGGACGGGCCCTCGACCGTCGCGCGTGCGAGTTCGCTGCTCGCGGGCGGTGGGGCTGGCTCGCCAGGGGTGCTTGCGGCCGGCGCAGGCCGAGGTCGACGCGCTCGTCGAGGACTGCGCCGATCTCGACAGCCCGCTGCTGGTCGGGATGATCCACGAGGCGGGGGCCGAGGTGGCCGCCGTCCGGGGCGAGGAGCTCGATCGGCGTCACCACGCCGCGCGGGCCGAGCTGTTGTTCGCCTCCACGGGCAACCCGGTCTTGATCGCTCGGGCCCGGCGCTTGGTGGGCCAGGTCCGTCGCGATCGACTCTCCTTGCCCGTGCTCCCCGACTCCGAGATCTCCGCTGTCTCCGAGGTGCTCGACACCGTCGATCTGATGTCGGGGGACGAGTCGAGCCTGTCGGTGTCCGAGCGGATGTGAGGCTCCACGTCGGAGGGTTACCGCGGCTCCTTGGTGAGGCCGCCGCTTCGCGTCCGTCGTTTCAGGGCGCGCTGGATCTCTTGCCGGCGGGCCTTGAGCAGCCGCTGCTCCGCCTGCTCGAGCGTCTTGCGGGCGGCCCAGAGGCGGGTGTCGGCCTTGGTCGGCGGTTCGAAGGATGATTTCGAGGATGATTTCGAGGATGGGTCGAGCGTCAGCAGTGCCGGCACATAGCGACCCATGCCGCCAGCCAGGTAGTGCCCGCCCTCGATCATCAGCCCGCTGGGGGTGTGGCGGATCGAGCCGACCGTCGTGCCCAGCGCGGTCGCCTCGTTCCAGGATCGGATCATGAGCACTTCGCGGCGACGCCGGCGGAGGTTCCTCATCGTGCGACTGGCCTCGTCGCGGGCGCGGGCCAGGCGCTGGACCTTGGCCGAGCGGGGAATGGAGTGGATGTCGTCGTCAGGGAACTCGGCGTCGAGCACGAAATCCACGTTCGAGTGGGTGACGGCGGCGTCGAAGCTGGACGCAAAACCCATCAAGGTCACCAGCGGGAGCCGGTGGTGCAGGGCCAGGCGGGCCACGCCGATCTCTTCGGTCAGGTGGGCCCACGGCTGGGGCGTCGCGAAGTGGGTGTGGGCCGGGCCGGTCTGGCCCTGCTGGAGTCGCTCGATGGTGGCGCGGTCGGTGCCGATCGCGACCTGACCGGCGCCCACTCCGATCCACAGGCGAGTCGGCGGTTCGCGTCGGTCCACCGCCCAGCCGTGGATCTCGGGGGCCGGCGTCCAGCCCTTGGCGGGCACGCGGGTCGACAGTTGCTCGATCACCTTTGTGGCGGCGGCTTCGTCGCTGACCCCCAACGCCAACAGCCCCCCCATCGAGCGCTCGAGGCCGTCTTCTTGCTCGGGATCGACGGGATCGCGGCCGGTCAGCACGAAGCTCGCTTCGCCGGTCAGCCGCGGTCGGATCTCGCGATCAAAGTCGATGCCCACGTCGTCGCGCACCTCGTCGTTGGCCTCGGCATACGACGTGCTGTTGGCGAGCAGCATCTGGGCGAGCAGCTCGATCGCTGCGTCCACGCTCACGTGGGCCGAGGCCACCAGCAGGGGCGCATCCCCCAACGCTCGCAGCGCCACCGGAGCGGGGGCCGATCGCAGCAGGTCGCGGAACATCGAGTCTGCGGTCAGGGCCACGTGGATCCGTCCCGACAGGCCGTGAGGCTCGGCATTGGCGGCCAGGCCGATCCCTTCGATCGAGCCCAGCGTGCGGGACAGGAGCATCTGGGCGATCTGTTGCCTGCGTCGCATCTGGGCCACGAATCCCTCTTGGGCCTGGATCTGCTGGCGCAGGGCCTCGAGCTCTTCGGGGGGCGCTCCTCGCTGTCGTGCCTCCGCCAGGCTGCGGTTGGCGTCGGCGATCATTTCCTGGGCGAAGCGCCGCTCTCGCTCCAGCTCGTCACGGACCAGCCCGGCCACGTCGAGCAGGCCTTGGATGTCGGCTTCGGCGGGCAGCCCCGCATGGCCACGTGCCATGGCCGGGGCGTGGGCCAGCGAGCGCGCCGGATCGATGCGCGCCACCTCCAGCGGATAGTCGGGTTGCCCTTCGCGTTGGCGGTCCACCAAGACGAAGGCGAACATCCCGTGGCGGAGCACCAGGGTCAGCTCGCGGCCGAGCGTCAGCACCCGGGCGTCTGCGGTGGTGCGCTGGGTGGTGGGTGCCTGCGAGAGCTGCTTGGCCATGGCGACCAGCGCCTCGGGGTCGTTGCAGGTTCCAAACCACACGACCACCCGATCGTGCAGGTCGACCAACGCGATCCCGGCGGGGCCGGTCGGATCCACGCCGATCCGGGCAAGCGCCGCAGGATCGAGCAGATCGTGCCCGATCTCTCGCTTCATCTCGGACACGAGGCGCTCGTAGTCCTTGGGAAACTGGCCGACGAAGCGTTCTCGTTCTCCGATCTCGGCGAGCCGCTGGGGGCTCTTGACCATCAGCATCATGCGCGCCCGCGCGGGCACCAACTCCAGCGGGTGGGTGGGATCAGCCGCCGGCGTGGGTTCGGGTGGATCGCCCGGAGCTTCAGCGCTCGTGGCGGCCGGCGTGGCGACCGGAGGCTTGTCGGCGGGTCGCTGGCAGGTCACCACCGCCAGGGGGAGCAGCAGGGGCCAGCGGTGCGGGCGTCGCGTCATCCCCACATTTATACGAGCGGTGCGGTCGACCCCCAAACGACACGACCCGCAGCCTGATGGCCGCGGGTCGCGAGGCAAGAGGCTCGTTGACCTCTACGAGGGATCACCCCCCCGTCGTCGCCATCCCGGTACCCGAGCCAGATCCTTCCATGCCTTCGGTATCCATGCCCGTCTCCATGCCCGTGCCTCCGGTGGGGATGGGCTCGTCGTCATCCTGGCAGGCCGGCTTGTTATCGATGCTGTAGTCACCGTTGCAGAACTTGCCGTCGGTGGGCCAGACGCGCCCGTTGCCATCGATGAACGGCAGGTTCTCCGGGTCGAAGTCGAACTCGCACAGGTCGCACTTGTCGCCCAGCCCGTCGTAGTCCTGGTCGAACTGCGGCAAGAAGCACATGGTGTCCCAAAGGGCGTTGGCGTCTCCTTCGAAGTCGTCGATGGTCAGCTTGCGGTTGTCGCGGGGATCCACGCCGGCGAGGGCTTCTTCGCAGCCCGCCGGAGGGGTGATGATGCCTGGGGCCTCGGCCACCGAGGTTTCCAGCGCGCGGCAGTTCCCGGCCATCTCGTCCGCCTCGGAGCAGGTGAGTCGAACAGGCGTGCCGTCGGGGTCTTCGAGCTTCTTGGGCTGCTGGGGCACGCCGTCGTCGCGTGGGGGCAGGTTGACGAAGAGGTCGCCGTCCTCGCCCGGGAACAGGGCCACCGTGCAGCAGTAGCCGTTGGCCGACACCTCGTAGAACGAGAAGGGCCGGGCATCGGTGCGCTCTTCGCAGGCGGGGTTGGTCTCGCAGGCGTTGCCCACGAAGTCACCGTCGGTGTCGTCGCCCTCCTGCATCGCGCCGTCGGCGACCTGCATGGGGTTGGCCTCGAAGGGGCAGGTGTCACAGACGTCGCCGACCCCGTCGTCGTCGGTGTCGAGGTGGTCGCAGACCCCGTCGAAGGTCTCGCACTTGCGTCCTTCGGGGCACTCGGAGTCGTTTTCACAGGTGATGAGCTCCTCGGCCGTCAGGGCCACCGGCTGCCGCGGGCAGGCATCCCGTACGTTGCCGATCCCGTCCTGGTCGAAGTCGTCATCGGGCCCCAGGCCGACGGGGCCGGCAGCGAACTCGCCGACCTGCTCGCGGTCGTCGCAGGCGTCGCCGACCATGTTGTCGTTGTCGTCGAGCTGGCACAGCACGTTGTCGTCGTAGGCGATCGGATCACCGAGCGTCCACTCGTTACCCGGGCCGTAGTCCTCGCAGTTGGCGACGTGGATGCAGTTGTCGCAGACGTCGCCGATGCCGTCCCCGTCCGCGTCTTGCTGGAAGGGGATGTTGCGGACGAGCATGTACCCCATGGGGTTGGCCTCGTCCTTGTTGTACTGGCTGGGGGTCTGGCGGCACGAGTCGCACTGGTTGCCGACCCCATCGTCGTCGGAGTCGGCGCTGTCGTCGGTCGAGCCGGCCAGGGTCGGGCACAGGTCGATCACGTCGCCAAAGCCGTCGCGGTCGATGTCGCCCTGGTCGGGGTTGAAGAAGTCCGGCGCGTTGTCACAGCTGAGCTGGACGTTGTCGAGATCCTGGTCTTCCTTGCACTTGGGCTGGTCGATGGTGAAGTCGTACAGGAAGTCGGGGTCGGAGACGTTGGTGGTGATGAGCGGCATCCCGCAGGCGTCCCAGAACGCCGCCGCGTAGGCGTCGGGATCGTTCATCTCGTCCTCGCTGCTCAGGCCCGGCACCCACATGCGGTAGGTGACGCCGGTCTCGAGGATCGGGCCGAACTCGGTCGGGTCGATCTCCACGCCGACCTCGCCGATGAGCCGCTTGCGCGCCTCCACGTTGAGCGTCAGGCACGGCACGCTGCCTGCGTTGGCCTCGAGCTCGTCCTTGGTCTGGGCGCAGCCGGGGCCGCCGGCCACCAGCACGTCGAACTCCTCGTTCCAGGGGATCGTGTCGTTTTCGTCGGTCTTGAGCTGCCAGATCTGAATCTTCGACAGGTTCTCCGGGCTCATGTCGTAGACGTTGGAGAACCGGATCGAGAAGTCGTTGCAGGCGCCGATCCGCAGGTTGTCCGAGGGGAACCCGCTGCCGGGCTCGATGTGGAACTGCGGGGTCTGGAACGTATAGCTGGACTTGCCGGAGAGCGTGTTGCCCACCTTGTCCACCACGTACTGGCCGCCGTCGTCGGGGGTCTTGAAGTGGATCGTGTACTCCGAGGACGAGCACAGGGCCCGGTCGTAGTCCTCCACGCGGTCGGGCGTGAAGGCGTCGTTGGCCCGCCAGCCGTCCTCGATGTTGCGCCGGCCGATGAGGCCGCGGTCCTCGGCGCAGTCTTCGATGTCGGCCCGGGGCACGGTGCCCAGGTCGGCGCTGCGCCACTCGAAGCCCTTGACGGCCGGATCGTAGATCACCCCGCCTCGGGCTCGGACGAGCTTGACCGCGTACTGGCCGGCGCGCTCGGCACGGGCCTGGGCCGCGTCACCCTGCTCGCGCACGTCGTCGGCCCAAAAGCACCCGACGCGCTGGGTGTTGAAGCAATCGTCGTCCGCGTCGAGCTCACCGAGCTGCGTGCCGGCCTGGGGGCACACGCAATTGCGGGTGGTCTCGGGCAGGTTCTCGTTGCGATCGTAGCGCGTGACCGGCGTAACGTCTTGGTAGGCCGGGTCGCAGGTCTCCGTGTTGGTCTCGAGGAACCGTTCGCTCGGGTCCAACATGTTCGGGTCATCCTCGTCCTCTATTTCTACTCCTTCGGGAGCCACGGTCTGGAGCGTGTCTTGGCAGCACTCGCTGGCGAACATGGTGCCGTCTTCGTTGTGGTCGCAGTACGCCAGCCGGGTGGTCGAGGGGGCGGTCTGGCAGTTGTTGCCCTCCTCGTCACACAGGGCGTCGAACTGGGCGTTCGTACGCAGGCAGGCGCCGGCTCCTCGGTCGTAGTAGCGCTGGTCGGCGCAGAAGCCCTCGTTGCTCCCGCCGGGGATCACGTCGCCTATCGTGTTGGTGTCGGTCAGACAGGTGACGAACCACTCGGCCACACAGCGGCCATTGGTGCAGCCCTCGGGATCGGCATCCGGGTAGCAGGCCCGCCCCTCGGCATCGGCGCCCACGCAATCGGTGCCGGGCAGGTTGTGCCCAGTGTCGAGCCGGCAGTCCGAGTGCGTGACGCATGCGGCGTTACGACGCTCGAGCCACTCCGGTCGGTTGTCGGGGTGCGTCTCTCGCAGCTGGTCGTAGTACGGGGCGCGGAACGTCTGGGGCTCACACCCCGCATCGGCGGCCGGGTCGCAATCCCAGTAGTAGGTGTACTCGATCTCCTGCTCGGACCGGCCGACCCAGGGGATGAAATCGGCGCACTCCTGGTAGATGTTGCCGGTCGGATCGCAGACGATCGCCGCCCCGCGCACCTGCCGCGACAGGACGTAATCACGGTCGTAATCCTCGGGGTCGAACGGCTCGGGGTCCGCGTCTGGGTCGTCTGGATCGGGTGCCGCGAACTCGGGCACCCGGAACAGGCCAGGCTGGCGCTCCAGGTCCCGGATGTCGCCGTCCTGCGGTGCCTGCTCCTTGAGGCCATACTTAGAGATCTGAGTCGACAGCAGGTAGTCACAGCGGCTGCAGCAGGTATCGGCCCCGTCCTCGGGGGTGGAGCACTCTTCGCCGCCCACCGTCCAGCGGCCGGGGTACGAGGTGATCGTCCCGTCCATCCGCATCTTGCGGGGGCGCCCGTCGGGGCCCAGCTGGTTGCACGGGTTGGTGCCGGCCTCTTCGTCGAGGTGGCTGTAGGTCAGCCCCTCGTCGCGCAGGTTGTCGATGCACGAGAGGTTGACCAGCCGGGTGATGACGTCCGCATCGTCGTTGCCCGAGCCAGGGTAGAAGTCGCCGTTGAAGCGGGTGATCGGCCCCTCGATCTCCAGGATCCGGTGCTTCCAGTCGTACACCTCGAACAGCTGCGGGTTGTCGGGCCGCTTGCGGACCAGCTCGATGGACGTGGGGTCGAGCAGGTTGTTGAAGATGAACTCGAGGCCGTACGCGGTGAGCAGCGGCGAGATCTTGCAGAACTCCTCGGCCCCTCGTGGGGACTCGATCGCCTCTTCGGTCTCCTCGCAGGGCCCGATGTCCTCGGTGAAGTACGAGCCCGAGTTGAAGGCCGACGGGCAGTCGCTGCCCTCGCACTCGGGGTTGAGCACGTGGATCTGTCGCGACGCGTAGTTGACGCTAGAGATGCTCTCGAGCAGGAGGTTGTCCGGATCGCAGATGCCGCAATCCGAGTCCTCAATACACCCACTGGCGCCCAATCCCGCCGCACAGAGCGTAAACGCTCCAGCGACGAGCCGTCGCATACCCGAGCTCGACTTCGCTGCCTTTATGGTCATGAACTCTTCGTCCGTTCTCGGACCTCCCCCGTACGGGGTCGGTGACCGGCGTAGCCTACGATACGAGACCTATTGTCGTACACTCCCAAACCTACGGCGCCCGTGGTCCCATCGAGCGTTGCGTCCGGGCGGGCCCCCCGCCACGAGGTGGCGTGTCGCACCCGCGGCGGTTGTCGATGCGTGATCATCTGCACGGCTCGTTGCGCCATGGGCTCACCGGATCCCCGTCCTCGCTCCATGGCGAGGGCACGGGGAGCCTCTATGGACCTACCGTGACCGGCTGGGGATCGGCAACGATCAAGGTATGGATCGACGACGGAGGGCTCCGGGCGAGTGCGACGCCCCATGCGCCCACAACCACGCCCATGGACAGTAGAGCGCAATGTGCGCTTGGTGTCCACGATGCGGACGGTCCGCGGCACGACCGCCCACGGGGGCCGGCACGGGGCTCGGCGCACAGAATGGAGGCATGGCGACGACACGGCGAACATCCGGACGACCCGGCTGACCGGATCCAACGCACGACCGGATGCCCGATTACGGTCGATCGAGGTCGGTCGATCCCGATTCGGACGCCGACGCCGAGCCCGACGCCGAGACCGGCGCCCTGGCGAGCAAGCCATCGCTAAAGATCCGCCACATCGACTCCAGGTAGGCAGCATCGGCCTCGGCGACGGCCGCCGGATCCGACTCGTCCTGGATGAGCGTGCGCTCCTCGAACCAGTTGCGCACCAGACCCATGAAGGCGGTGAGGATGAAGCGGGGGGGGAGATCTGTCCGCAGCCATCCCGTGCGCTGGCCTTGTTCGACCACGCGCACGCCGCTTTGGCGGAGCTCGTGGAGCTCGTCGATGAAGGCCACCGGGCGATCGAGCTCGAGCCAGGCCACCAGTCGCAGGATGTCGGGGTTGTCGGCCAGAAACTGGAAGTAGGTCGCCATCGACGCCCGCAATAGCTCCGGATCGTGCTGGCCCGACTCGATGAGCTTGCGCTGCTGCTGCGCATACTCCCCGAAGGCGAAGCGCCGAACCTCGGCCCACAGGGCATCTTTGGGCCCGAAGTGATGGTGGATCAGGCTCTGGGTGACCCCGGCCGCCTTGGCGATGTCGTGCATCGACGTGCCCGCGTAGCCCTGGGCCGAAAAGCATGCCCGGGCGGCTTGGAGAATGGCACGCCGCGAGGCGGCTGGGTCCGGTCGACGGCTCATGGGGGGGGCGTGGTCAGAAGGCACACTCGACGATCATCGCCGTGATGTTGTCGGTTCCGCCGGCCTCGTTGGCACGCTCGACCAGCTCGCGCACCGCCGCCTCGGGGTCGCTCGAGCCCAGGATGATGTCGAGCATCTCTTCGTCTTCGAGCATGCCGCACAGGCCATCCGAGCACAGCATGTAGCGGTCGCCGTCTTCGATCTCGATCTCGCACAGGTCGACCTCGACCGTGTCCCGCATGCCCAAGGCCCGGGTGATCACGTTCTTGTGGGGGAAGTCGCGGATCTCCTCGTCGGTGAGATCGGGGCGCGCATCCTTGTAGTCCTCGAGCAGGGAGTGATCTCGGGTCAGCCCCTGGATCCGCCCGCGGCGGACCAGGTAGCACCGGGAATCCCCGACATGGGCCACGTAGGCGCGGTCGCCGTTGAGGTTGAACGTGACGATCGTGGTGCCCATGCCGCGCTGGCTGCGGTGCTTGGCGGCGGCGTGATTGATCTTGGCGTTGGCCAGCCGGATCGACGACACCATCCGGTTCTCGGCGTAGCTGAGGGTGTTGTCGTAAGGGAAAGGCCAGGCGGCGTCGGGATCGCGGGTAATGCGATAGAACTCACCGATGATGTCCGCGGACATCTTGCTGGCGATATCCCCCGATGCGTGGCCGCCCATGCCGTCGGCCACGATGAACAGCCGTTCGTCCTCGATGAGGGCGAAGTAGTCCTCATTGTGGGCCCGAACCATGCCCACGTCGGTGCGAGACGCGTAACGGATGCGCACAGCGCGTTGAGCATAGCAAACCCGAGGGCCCGGGCTCCACGGCCCGCGAAGGGGTACGATGCCCGGGTGATGGATCCCGGCTCCGGGGGCGGGGAAGAGGACACCCGCCGTTCCGCACTGCCCGAGCTCTTCCTCGAGCTGGGCACGGACGGCACCATCCACGCGCTGCGCGGACGCCGGATCTCGTTGTTCGGGATCGAGATCGAGCCCGCCGACGCCGTGGGTCGACGGGTCTCCGAGGTGCTCAGCCCCTCGCAGGCCGATGCGATCCGTGACTGCGTGCTGCGGGCTATCAAGACCGACTCGGTCGTGTTCACCGAGCACCTGACCTCGGCGGGCGGTCGCCGACGATTTTGGCAGGCGCGCACGATCCCGCTGGGTGCCGACAGAGCCCTGCGGGTGGTCACCGACATGACCGAGCAGCTGCGCTGGCACCAGACCCTCGAGCGCAGCGAGATCCGATTTCGGCAGCTGGTCGAGCAGGCGGTCGACGGGATCTTCGTGTGCGACGAGGAAGGTCGGCTGGTCGACGTCAACCGGCAAGCGTGCGAGAGCCTGGACTACTCCCGCGAGCAGATGCTGACGATGAACCTCGTCCAGCTGTGCCAGGGGCTCGACATGGAGACGCTGTGGGAGCTGCTCGACCGGCTCGACCCCGGGCAGTCGGAGACCTACGCCGCCGCCCACCTGCGGCGTGACGGCAGCACCTTCCCGGTCGAGCTGCACCTGGGTCCGTTTTGGGATCACGAGGGGACCCCGCGGATCCTCGCCCTGGCTCGCGACGTCACCGATCGGCAGCGGCTGGAGAAAGCGGCGCTCGAGGCCGCCGAGCAGGAGGCCCGAAGGATCGGTCGCGATCTGCACGATGGCCTGGGTCAGCACCTGACGGGCATGGCCTTCCTGGCCAAGGGGCTCGAGCGCAGTCTCAAGGATCGCGGCCTGCCCGAGGCCGAGGAGGCCCACGAGATCGTCAAGCTGGTCAAGGAGGCCGTCGGTCACTCGCGCGCCCTCGCTCACGGCTTGGCCCCCGTGGGGGTCCACGGGACCGAGCTCGCCCCCGCCCTCGAGAACCTCGCCGAGCGCACCCGCGACGTGTTCAACATCGAGTGCGAGTTCGAAGGCGACGCGGTGGCCGAGGTCCCCGACGACGCCACCGCGACCGCCTTCTATCGGATCGCCCAGGAGGCGACCAACAACGCCCTCAAGCACGGCAACCCCTCGCGGATCACGATCTCGCTGACCGCCGAAGAGGACGACGGCGTGCGCCTGCGGATCGAGGACGATGGCCAGGGCCTGCCCTTGACCCGCCCCACCGAGGGGCTGGGGCTGCGCCTGATGAAGCTGCGCGCCGAGACCGTCGGGGCCAGCATGGCGATCGACAACGTCAGCGACGAAGGAGGCACCCGGGTCGAAGCCGTCCTGCCCGGACGAGCGGGCGCGAGACCGCGCTCGCTCGGCCTGCGTCCGCCTTCGTCGCCGCTGCCCATGGCGTCGGAGCCGAACGACCCGCTGTCCGGTCCGCTCGCGTCGACAGAGTCCTGAGGGCGGCGCGGATGGCTCTGCTCGTCCACGGGCATGTCGTGGGGGCGTGTCGTGGGGGCGTTTCGTGGGGGCGTTTCGGGGGGGCGTTTCGGGGGGGC
>JBCCWC010000111.1:0-46474 GCA_039194325.1 Myxococcota bacterium | reverse complement strand
CTCGCGCTCGCCTCGGATGACGAGTGTTCCGCTCTTCCGTATCTTCTTGAGCACCTCGATCTGTTCCCCATCGAGGCCTACCGCGCGTATACGGCCGAATTGTTCAGCGGCCCGAGCAACGTGCTCGACCTCCACACGATCGGATCCGGATCCGTACGCTTCTTGGGCTGAGCTCTTCGCCAGCGCGATCAAGTCGCGGAGGACTCCTCCCGATGCTCGGGCAAGCTCCAGACGGGGTTGCTCCGGCATAATCTCGGGAGTCGTCCGCCGCGACAGCACGTCGGCCAGGAACTCCAGACCGGAATCCACCGGCTCGACCTCTGCGAGGGTATGGAGGTTTTGGGCGAAGAGATCGACGAGCGTAGGGTGAGCACCATAATGGAGGCGCATCGGCCCGACGACCACGACCCCGATCTCTGCCTCCTGAAGGGCCCGGATGTCGTTGTGCAGGACGGACGCCAGTTGTTCCGTGCTATTGACTCTATCCAGGGAGTCGAAGAGCAGAATGCAGTATCCATCCTCTGCCGTCACCGCATTCTTCAAGACGCGGAGATGGGGGATCAAGCGAGCGACGTCATGTTTGATCGGAGGCTCGGGGGAAGTGATGACGCCGCTGACGGTTTCGTGGTATCCGCGCGGCTCGTCGTAGTCATCGGGCTCGTCGCCGACGTCGTCTTCTGGAATCCAAAACGAGTATCCGTCGGCGATACGTCGGATCTGATCGATTGCGCGAGTGACCTCGGGCAGTTGTTGTTCTTGGCCGCGTGCTCGTCGTAACTGAGCCTCGAACTGGGTAAGCTGTTGGCCAGCCAGAGCCGCCAAAACCCCGGGAGCTAGATCTGCAAGACGTGTCCGAGCGGCGACATCGATGTAGAATGTCGCGTCCCCGCTATCGTTGCCGATCTCGCGGAGTTGCTGATGAACTCGCCATAGCTCCGTGGTCTTTCCAGAGCCAATTCCCCCGACGAGCAGGTGCTGTGACCAGGGCTCGAGTTCGATTCGGCGAGCGATGCGGTTGGTGGTCGACGAGTCGGGTCGCTCGACCCCCCAGCCATTGCGCAGGGCTTGCCGTGGGTCGCCACTGGGATCGAGCGTCCGCATCAGCTCGCGGTAGCGCTGGAGGCGGTTCACTCGAACAGTATGGAGGAACCCATCGTCGGCAGCACGGGGCGGTTCATCAACGAGGACTTGGACCCGACGACGTCGACAGCGATCGTCACTGGGGTCGTCTCGCCCCACAATCCAAGCCACCACGTCGAGTACCGAGCGCCTATGTGCCCATCCGACCATTTCGGGTCGCCGGCGTAGCTTGCGCGACCGTGAATCCGGCCCGTGAGCCCAGTGCGCGAGGCCCTGCGCACTGGGCACACAGATCGCAAGGACCCCCGGTTGCCTCCAGGGCGTGCATGTGCACGGGCTTGCGCACCGAAAACGGACCGTGACGAGGGCGTGTCAGGTGGTACACCGCGGCCTGTTATGTCGAGCCTCATCGGAGTGGTGACCAACCCGCACGCGGGCAAGAACCGTCGACGGGGTGACCGCCGAAGTGAGTTGGAGCGGGCGGTCGGTCGCCATGGCCTCGTGCGGCAGACCAAGGATCTCGACGAGCTGCGGGCGGTGCTGCACGAGTTCTTCGAGGCCGGGTGCGATCACTGGGTCAGCGACGGAGGCGACGGCACGCTGCACTGGCTGCTCACCATCGGCTGGCAGGTCGCCTGCGAGCGCATGGGGCAAGGGGCTCGGCTGCCCCGGGTGGTCCCCGCCAACGGCGGGAGCGTGGACTTCGTGGCCCACAAGGCCGGTATTCGCGGCGGCGCTCCCGATGTGCTCCGCGAGCTCCGGCAGATGATCGAGCGCGGCACAAAGCCCGAGACGATCGGGCTGGACACGCTGCGCCTGCGGGGTCGCTACCTGACGCCGCCTGCCGAGGGCTCCGATCACTTCGAGCGACTGGGCTTTGCCAGCGCGATCGGTGGGGTGGCCCAGCGCCTATTCGAGAAGCTCTATGCGCTCGGTCCGGTCGACTCCCGAACGATCGTCAGCACCCTGGCCAACTCGGTCGGGGGAGTCTTGGCCAACAGCGCCCCCCGACCCCTGCGGGTCTTCGTGCCCGACTCGCTGCGGGCCTTCGGTGACGAGGTCTTCGAGCCCACGCGAGCCCAGGTGGAGATGGACGGCCAGCCCCTGGCCTACGACGACTTCGCCTCGCTGCAGGTCGGCTCGATCGACATCAACCTCGGCGGCGTGGTCCGGACCTTCCGACACGCGGCGGCTTCGGGGGTGATGCACGCCCAGGCGATCAGCATGTCGCCTCTGGGCGTGGCCGCCAACCTGCCCAACATCGTGCTGGGGACGCCTATCTGGGGCGACCGGGTCTACGACGCGCCCACTCGGCACCTGCGTGCGGTCGCGCCCGCGGGGCGCTCGCTCGATCCGGTGATCGACGGCGAGCTGTTCTATGGCCTGCGCGAGCTCGAGGTAGAGGCGGGGCCGCGGCTGGAGATCCCCGCGGTGTGTCAGGCCAGCTGAAGCCGTAGCGCTCAGCTCGATCCCGACCGGGCCACGGTCCAAAGTCTGCGTGTACGTGGATCCATGGCGGAGCCCACGGTCGATTCCACGGCCGATCTGCCGTGAAATTCAGGCGCAGTCGTAGGCGCTTCATTTTTGAGCCAACGCACACATCGTGGCGAAAGCCCGCGGCGGGTTCGACGTTCAGTCTCGGTTCCGCGCGCCCCATCGACTTGACACGGCGTCGGCCCCGGGCGAGCGTCCCGGAGATTCGCGGCAACGCGGAGGAGAAGAACGTGACCATGAAGCGAATTTGCTTGTTTTCGTGTGCTTTGGGGGCGATAGCCCTTGCTCCTACGGTGGCGTCGGCCGACCCGGGCATCCTCTACATCCCCACCGACGAGATCATCCTTCAGCCGGGGAGCGAGGGCGACTGTGTGGGCTCGGGAGCGCCGAACTCCGGGCGTGGTTGCACCGGAGCGGTCGATGCCGAGACGCCGGTCGCCCCGTTCGGTGGAGACATGGACGCGCTGATGGTCGGGCTGGAGACGGCCCTGGCGGATTTCGACGTCTACATCACCAACGAGCGTCCGCCCGAGTACATCGCCTATACGATGATGCTCCCCGAGGCGCCGGTGGAGACGGTCAGCTTGACCTGCTCGACCGGGGGGATCAACTGCGGTGGCCGCAAGCGTAACAGCATCATCTTCATGGTCGACGGCACCCAGAACTGCATGGGCCCCGATCTGGTGCACTCGGCGCTCTATGCGTTCGGGCGGGCCTCGGGTCTCGAGGGGGTGATGCTCCCCGAGGATCCCATGGCGGTGCCGGACGTCATGACCTTCCCTCCCGACTTCATGGTGCCGCTGACGGAGTACACCGATCAGTGCCTGTTTCGTGAGCCCCAGCAGAACTTCGACGACATGGGGATGCCCTCGGGCCCGATGCAGCTCGAGTGCACGTCCATGGATCACGTCGGCCGTTGTCCCACCGACGCCGATGACGCCGCCGGTCAGAACAGCTACCAGGATCTGCTGGCCTACTACGATGTGCGCGTCGAGGACACCACGCCCCCCGAGCTGACCAACATCGTGCCCGATGATGGCGCGACCCTGACGCAGGGCGAGGACCTGGTTCTCGACGTCGATATCGCCGACGACGATCCCGTGGTGGGCGGTCGCTGGATCATCTCTTCGCCGGCTCTCGAGGAGTTCGTCGAGGGGGGCACGCTTTCGCAGTGCACCAACGACATGTGCCCCAGCAACTGGGACGATGCTGTTCCGCTCAAGCCGACCGACAGCGAATGGGAGGTCGTCATCTCGGATCTACCGGCCGGGGACTACACCATCACCTTCGAGGCGGCGGACTTTCACGGCAACGTGGCCGAGATGGTGATGCGGACGGTCACCATCGAGGGGGGACCGGACGGAGGCTCTGGCAGTGGCGATGCGAGCGCGAGCGCGAGCGCGAGCGCGAGCGCGAGCGCCGACGGCACCGGGGGCTTCACCGCCGGCTCCAGCGGTGACGACGACGACAGCGGGGGGACCACCGGCCAGGACGAGGATCCGAGCGGCTGCACGTGCCGGACCACCCCGGCCCCGGGCGGCGCCGTACTGATGCTGCTGGGCCTGCTGGGTCTGGGCGGCCTGCGCCGGCGCTGGTAGGGCGCCGGAGGGGCTCACCCAGGGCCCTGCGATCGATGAGCCGAGGGTGCGTTCGACACGGGCGCACCCTCGCCTACGTTCGAAGGGGCCGAGCGCCGGGCCGGCCGGAGCACGCGCACGGCCGCCGAGCGCATCCTCGGGCGTTTGAGGGCGTTTGAGGGTGTGGAGGCACGTCGGCGGGTTCAAAAATGACGGCCGGATGTGAGAAATAAAATCGACTCGCGAGTCGATTGTTCTTGCCATTCTACTCGCGAGTCGATAAATCTGATGGCAACAATGGGACGTCCTCCGGCCAGTGCGCACGCGGTCGCCACCCCCGAGCGGGTGCTCGAGGCGGCCGAGCGGTCGTTTGCCGCGGTCGGCTACGGCGCGGCCAAGCTGGCCGACATCGCCACCCGGGCCGGGATCCGGCGCCCTTCGTTGCTCTACCACTTTGGCACCAAGGAGGCGCTCTACGCCCAGACCGTCGAGCGTTGCTTTGGTCGCCTGCGGCGGGCGCTGGCCGAGTCGATGGACGCCCAGGGGGACTTCGTCACCCGGCTCGAGCGGACGGCGATCCGCTACGTGGAGTTTCTCGACGCCGAGCCCCAGCTCGCGCGCATCGTGCTTCGAGAGCTGCTCGATGGGCAGGGGCCCGGGCGCACGATCCTGCTGCGACAGGTGGTGCCGCTGCTCGACGTGATCGAGCGCTTCATCCGGCAGCAGGGTCACGCCGTGGTGCGACCCGAGGTCCCGGTGCGTGCGGTCGTGCTGCAGATCGGCAGCAATGCCCTGATGCGCGCGGCCGCCGGTGAGATGCGCGAGCCGCTTTGGGGGGCCACCTGTCACAGCGTCGAGCTCACGCGGCTGATGCTGCTTCGCGAGCCCTAAAACCACCTCGAAGAGAACGCCATGTCCGCTACCCGACCGTCCACGTCCTCCTTGGCCGCCCTGTCCGCCCTGCGTCCGATGGGCCGCAGCCGCAACCCCCGCGTCTTCCTCGATCTGGCTGGCCCGGCCGTGCGCGGTCTGCTGCTCAAGAAGGGCAAGCAGGGTTCGTCCACGACCATGCCGGCGCGGCATGAGGCTCACTTCGACTGGAACTACGAGCGCAACCGGCCCGAGATCCGCAAGCTCTACGACGCGGCCAAGCGCAGCCAGTGGGACGGGGCCACGGCGCTGGCCTGGGACACCGAGGTCGATCCTTACGACCGGGCGCGCGAGCTGATGCCCGAGCACGCCCTGCCGCTCATCGAGATCCCCGCCTATCGCTCGCTGCCCGAGCGCCAGCGGTCCGAGCATCGGGCCTCGCTCACCGCCTGGCTATTGTCGCAGTTCCTGCACGGCGAGCAGGGGGCGCTCTTTGCCGCCTGCCAGGTCACCGAGGCGGTGCAGTGGATGGACGGCAAGCTCTACGGCTCGACGCAGGTGGTCGACGAGGGGCGCCACGTGGAGGTGTTCCACCGCTACCTCGACGAGAAGCTCGGCAAGGTCTACGAGATCAACGACAACCTCTACACCATCATCGACGCCCTGATGACCGACGGTCGCTGGGATCTCAAGTTCCTGGGCATGCAGGTGATGATCGAGGGGCTGGCGCTCGGGGCCTTCGGCACCATGCGGCAGTCGACCTCGGAGCCCTTGCTCAAGGAGCTGCTCAAGTACGTCATCACCGACGAGGCGCGCCACGTCACCTTTGGGGTGGTGGCCCTGCGCGACTACTACGCGGCGCTCCCCGAGAACGAGCGCCGCGATCGCGAGGACTGGGCCTATGAGATCTCGGTGTTGCTGCGCAACCGCTTCCTCGCCCACGAGTTCTACGACGAGTACTACGCCCACTGCATGTCCAAGCGCGAGTGGAACGCGTTGGTCCTGCGCTCGGGTTTCATGCGTCGCTTTCGCACCACCTTGTTCCGGCGGCTCGTCCCCAACCTCAAGCGGATCCACCTGCTCAGCGATCGGATCCGTCCCCACTACGACGCGCTGGGCCTTTTGGTCTACGAGCACGAAAAGCCCTCCACCGAGCTGCGCGCGGTCGATCTGCTCGAGTGCGAGCCCAAGGAGGCCGAGGCCATGCTGCTGCACGGCTGACTGCACGGCTGGCGGCACGATCCCCCATGACCCCGACTCGCGCCGCCCGACCCCGTGGCTGCGAGTCGGGGTCGTTCCTGCCCGGTTGCTAGATCTCGATCGGTTGCTAGGGTCGGGGTATGCCTTCGGCCCGGGTGCTGCTGCTCGACGTGATGGGGACCCTCGTCCACGATCCCTTCTACGAGGAGATCCCTCGCTTCTTCGGCATGACCCTGCCCGAGCTCATCGCGGTCAAGCATCCGCGGGCCTGGGTGGACTTCGAGCACGGCCACATCGACGAAGCCACCATGCTCGCGCGGTTCTTCGCCGATGGGCGGGCCGTCGATGGTCCGGGGCTCAAGCGCACGATGGAGCAGGCCTATCGGTTCTTGCCCGGCATCGAGGCTCTGCTTGGGGAGCTCGCCGAGCGAGGGGTGGCCATGCACGCCCTGTCCAACTATCCCTCGTGGTACGCGCTCATCGAGCGGCGCCTGTCGCTGTCGCGATTTGTCGAGTGGAGCTTCGTGTCGTGCGACACCGGCCTGCGCAAGCCCGATCCCGCGGTCTATCGGCACGCGGCGGCGCAGCTGGGGGTCGCGCCCTGCGACTGTGTGTTCGTCGACGATCGGTCGGACAACTGCGAGGCGGCGCGTGGGGTGGGTATGCACGCGCTGGTCTTCGATGGAGCGCCCTCGCTGCGTGAGGGGCTGACCGAGCGCGGCCTGGTCTGAGTGTCCGGTTGTTCGACCTGTGAGCACTCTGCGCATCTGGTCATTCGTACATGTCGCACAAAATCTTACTTGTAGATAAACGAGAGCCGACCCCTCGGTAGGCGATTTTTGCGTCGGGATCCGTACCAAGCCCGAACGCATCGGCCCGTAACTTCGCTGGCACAATGCTGCAACCGCCTGTCAAGATAGAGGGGTTGCTCCCGCATTGGAAATTCCACCGCACGACGCCGAACTGGAGGCGAGCAACGCATAGTCATGGGTCGGCGCCGTTCACAAGCCGTTCACAGCAAGGAAGGCCTATGAAGCTCCCACTGGAGATCACGTTTCGCAACGTCGTGCGAACCGACGAGATCGAGGAACGCATTCGAGCCAAGGCCGCGAAGCTCGACCGATTCTATGATCGAATCACGGGCTGTCGCGTCACCGTGGAGGCGCCCCACAAGCACCACAACAAGGGGAACACCTACCAGGTGCGCATCGAGCTGAGCGTGCCCGGTGGCGAGATCATGGTCAACCACGACAAGCCCAAGCCCGAGCACGAGGATCTCGGCGTCGCCCTTCGGGATTCCTTCGCCGCGGCGCAGCGACAGCTCCAGTCGTACGCCCACCGCAACAACCCCAGCCAGTCGGGGGCCCACATGAGGATCGCCGACGTCGTCTCCGACGCGGCCTCGTCGTCCTGAGCCTCGCCCACCGCGGGCCCTCGGGTCAAACTAGACGGCCGTTCGCAGCGCTGCTGCGAGCGGCCTTCGATCGTTCGAAGGGCGAGGGATCCGGGGGCCGTTGGCCGTTTGCAAGCGGGGGGGCGAGGCTCGTCGGTCGTTCGAATGGACTTGGGGGGCGCGCCCGGTGATGCCCGGGGCTCAGCGACGGGGCTTGCGGGTGCGGTGCCGAAAGGCCCGCTTGCCCGGCCCGTAGTCGCCGGCCACTTGGCCCTGACCGCGTAGCAGCCAGCGATAGGTGACCAGCCCCTCCACGCCCACCGGGCCGCGGGCGTGGAGCTTGCCCGTGCTGATCCCCACCTCGGCCCCCAGTCCGTAGCGATAGCCGTCGGCAAAGCGCGTGCTGGCGTTGTGGAAGACGCCGGCGGCGTCCACCGAGGCCAAGAAGGTGGTCGCGGCCATCGAGTCCTCGGCCACGATCGCCTCGGTGTGCTGGGAGCCGTAGCGGTCGATGTGGGTCAGGGCGGCGTCGAGGTGCTCGATCTGCCGGATCGACAGGGTGAGCCCGCCGTACTCGGTGGCCCAGTCCTCTTCGGTGGCCGGGGCGAGCTCGGGGTGCTTGCGTCGCGTGACTTCGCAGCCGCGCAGCTCCACGTCGTGGCGTCGCAGGGCCTCGATCGCGGCCAGCAGGGCGGGCTCGGCCCCGGGCTCCCACAGGAGGGTCTCGATGGCGTTGCACGCCGCCGGGTAGCCGCACTTGGCGTCCACGGCGATCCGGGCGGCCATGGGCGGCGACGCGGAGTGGTGCAGGTACAGGTGGCACAGGCCCTCGGCGTGGCCGAGCACGGGGATCTCGGTGTGCGATTGCACGTAGCGTATGAAGGCCGTGGACCCGCGCGCGATGATCAGATCGACGCCGCGGGGCAGGCCGAGCAGGGCGTCGACCTCGGCTCGGTCTTCGAGCAGGGCCACCGCGCCGGGGTCGAAGCCCTGGGCGTGCAGGGTGCCGCGCAGTCGGTCGACCAAGACCGCGTTGCTGCGTCGGGCCTCGCGGCCGCCCTTGAGCAGGACCGCGTTGCCCGTCCGTAGGGCCAGGCCCGCGATCTGGGGGACCGCATCGGGGCGGGCCTCGAACACCACCCCCAGCACCCCCAGGGGGCAGCTGACGCGACGCAGCACCAGGTCGTCATCGAGTTCGCGCTCGAGGTCGACCCGACCTATCAGATCCACCTGGTCGGCGAGCTGACCCAGCCCGTCGCAGAGGCCGTCGAGCTTCTTGTCGGTCAGCGCCAGTCGGTCGACCAGGGCGGGGGCCAGCTCGCCCCGGTCGCGCAGTACCTCGGCGTCTCGCATGTCCTGGGCGTTGGCCTCCATGATCTGGGCTCGGGCGTCGCTGCGGGACAGGTCGTCGGCCAGGGCCAGCAGGATCGAGCGTCGATCGGGCCCGGTGGCGCGCGCGACCTGAGCCCCCGCGGCCTTGGCGATGCGGGCGAGCTTACGGACGTGGTCTTGGGTCTGCGCCATCGCGATGCTCCTTTCGGGGAACAAGAGCCGCTAGACCTCGCCGAGCACGAGGTTGTCGCGGGTGACCAGCGCATCGTAGCCTCGGAAGCCGAGGATGCGGGCGATCTCGGAGCTATGGCGCCCTGCCAGGGCCCGACAGGCCCGTGCGTCGTAGTTGACCACCCCTCGGCCGTGGACCCGACCGCTGCCGTCGCGCAGCTCGACCACGTCGCCCCTCGAGAAGTCGCCCTTGACGCTCAGCACGCCGACCGGCAGCAACGAGGCCTTGCGCTGATGGAGCGCCGCGATGGCGCCTTCGTTGATCACCAGCGCGCCCTCGTGCGTGCGCCCGATCGCGATGTGTTGTCGCCGGGCGCGGCGCGGGACCGGTGGCCACAGCACCGTGCCCAGATCGTGCCCCGCCAGCGCGTCGGTGAGCGCGCCCGGGCGCGTGCCGTCGACGATCAGCACCGTGCAGCCGGCCTCGGTGGCCAGGCGCGCAGCCGCGAGCTTGGACGCCATCCCGCCCGTTCCGCCGCTCGAGTGGCCTGTGCCCGCCGCCAGCGCGTCGAGCGTGTCGTCGACCCCGGTATGCTCGGCAATTCGGGTCGCGCTCTTCTCACGGGCGGGGTTGGCGGTGTGCAGCCCGTCCACATTGGTCATCAGCACCAGCAGATCCGCGTCCAGGGCCACCGCGACCCGGGCCGACAGCCCGTCGTTGTCGCCGAATGCGGCCCCCGCGGCTGGGTCCAGGTTGGTGCTCGGGTTGGTGCTCGGGTGGGCCTTGGGGCCCGCGGCCTCGCCGCGGTACTCGACGAGCTCGCGCACGCTGACGCTGTCGTTCTCGTTGAGCACCGGCAGTGTGCGCAGCTCGAGCAGGCGCAACAGCGTGGTACGCAGGCACAAGGCGCGGTCGCGGTCGGCCAGATCGCTCTGGGTCAGCAGCACTTGGGCCGTGGTCAGCCCCAGCTGGGCGAAGGCCTGGGTATAGAGCGCCATCAGGTGGCCCTGGCCCACCGCGGCGCACGCTTGGCGCAGGCCCAGCGACGACGGTCGCTGCTCCAGGCCCAGCACGCGCGTGCCCATGCCCACCGCGCCGCTGGACACCAGCATTACCGAGCGTTCCTGGCGATGCAGCCGGCCGAGCTCCTCGACCACGCCATAAAGCCGCCCCAGGGCCAGCTCGAAGCCGTCGTGGGTGACCACCGCGGTCCCCAGCTTGACCACGATCCGACGGGCAGCGCTCAGATCCGATCGCTGTGGCGGGTTCACGGCAGCCAGCCCGAGGGGTCGTCGATGGAGTGGGTCGTCGCCCGCGGGCGTAGGCGCCGCTGGCTGGCCAGCGCGTGGTGGGCGTCGTCGAGCAGCGAGGGCGGGATCCGGACGCGGCCGCGTCGACCGCTCAGGACGATCCCCCCGCGCAGGGTGTCGCGTCGCACCGTGGTGATCGCGTCGAGGGCCAGCCGCTCCGACTGCCCCCGCGGATCGACGTCGGTGATGCTCGCATCGGTCACCAGCACCGCCCGCTGGTTGATCCGCTCGCGCAGCAGCACCAGGGCGCTGGGGGATAGCAGCGCCGCAATAGGCTTCCACAGCTCCGACCATGGTTGCAGCCAGAACTCCGGGGCGAACAGGCTCACGAAGCCCAAGATCGAGATCGCGGCGGCCAGCACCAGGCCGATCGGGCCGAAGCGGATCCGATCCTTTTCGTCCCACCACACCAGCGCTTCGCCGAACTTCAGGTGTTGCGCCAGATCGCTTGGGATCGGGCCGGGGGAGGGCGGGGCCCCCGGGGCGAGGATCCGGGGCCCTCGATCGTGACCGCCGTCCCCCTCGGGAGGCGGTTCGTTGCTGGCGACCAACTGGAGGGTCATGGGCGAAGGTCCTCCGCTCGGGCGCCCAGGCGGCGCAGCACATGATCGCACAGCGTCAGCGCGGTCATGGCCTCGACCATGGGCACCGCGCGGGGCAGCACGCAGGGATCGTGGCGCCCGCGCGCGGTATAGACCGCGGCCTGGCCCTGTCGGTCGACCGTGTCCTGCGGCTTGAAGATCGTGGCTACGGGCTTGAACGCTACCGCAAAGCGGATCGTTTCCCCGTTGGAGATCCCCCCCTGGATCCCGCCGCTGCGGTTGGTGCGGGTGCGGATCCCGTCGGTGCTCGCCTCGCGCGTGGGGTCGGGCACGAACGCGTCGTTGTGCTCCGAGCCTCGCATGCGGGTCGCGGCAAAGCCCTCGCCCAGCTCGAACCCGCGGCTGGCGGGCAGGCTCATCATGGCCGCGGCCAGATCCGCGCTGAGCTTGTCGAACACCGGCTCGCCCAGGCCCGGCGGCACCCCCCGGGCCACGCAGCGCAGCACCCCGCCCACCGTGTCGCGATCGCGGCGGGCCGCGTCGATCGTCTCGGTCATGCGGGCCGCCGCCTCCGGGTCGGGGCAGCGCACCTCGCTGTGGTCCACCGCCCCCCGGGTGATCGTGACCGGGTCGACCGCCGGGCAGGTCACCGCGTGCACCTGGTCGACCCACGCCACGATCTCGATCCCGTGCCGCTGGGCCAGCAGATCCTCGGCCAGCGTGCCCGCGGCCACCCGCCCCACCGTCTCTCGGGCCGAGGCCCGGCCCCCGCCGGCCACGAAGCGCAGCCCGTAGCGGGCGTCGTAGGTGTAGTCGGCGTGCGAGGGGCGGTAGAGCGTTTGCAGCTCGTCGTAGTGCGACGACTTGGCGTCCTTGTTGCGGACCCACATCGCGATCGGCGTGCCCAGGGTGCGTCCCGTGTCCGGGTCGACCCCGCTGCCCACCTCGATCGCGTCGGGCTCACGGCGGGCCGAGCTCAGCCGCCCTTGGCCGGGGCGGCGGCGGGCCAGCTGGGCGGCGATCCGCTCGTGGGGGAAGGGGTGGCCGGCGGGGCAGCCATCCACCACCACGCCCACCACGCCCCCGTGGGATTCCCCGAAGGTGGTCACGCGGAAGCGTTCGCCGAAGGAGCTGCCGGGCATCCGCGACTCGTCAGTCGGCGTCGAGCACTTCGCTGACCGGGGCACCGAACCCCGGGAGCGTGGCGGAGTTCGCCGTCGTTCCTCGCGCGTGCACGCCGTGCTCGCGGTAGGTCCCGCCTTCGAGCTGGAGCACCGTGATGGTTTCTTGCTGAGGGTCGACGATCCAGTACTCGGGGATCCCCGCTTCGGCATAGTCGCGGCGCTTGGTCACTAGATCGCGGACCCTGTCGCTGGCGCTCCCGCTGACCACCTCGACCACTAGATCTGCGCCGGTCCAGTACTCCTCGCCACGGAGTTCTCGTCGCGACTTTCCCAGATAGACGATGTCGGGCTGGCGGAACACGCCCGGCTTGATCCTCACTCGGATCCCGGCGGTGCGGACTCGGCCCTCGACCGAGCGGGCGTAGGCGGCGATGAGCAAGAAGAGCGCGTCGAGCATGCGCTGGTGTCCATCGGTCGGCATCGGCAGGACCTCGATGGCGCCGTCGTAAAGCTCGGCCAGCGGCCGTTCCGTGGAGAAGGCCAGGTATTCTTCATCGCTCCAGTCGCCCTGGCCGGGGAACAACGTCGCGATGGCCCATGCTGGCTCGCCCATCGTTGCGTTCGAGCATACCGTCGCTGGGCTCGACAGGCGACCCACGGGCGGAGGAAGCGGTTAACCCGCGATCCGGGAGGCGCCGGCGTCCACATCGACCTCGGGGCGAGGGGACGAGCGCTTGCTCGTGCCGGGCCGTCCGAGCGCCGGGTCTTCGCGGGTCGCCATTGGAGCCGATCGGCCCTCACCGCGACCGAGGACTCGGCTCCACCACCACCCGCTTGTGGTGCGTCTTGGCCTCGCTCATCCCGCGGGGGCCACGAGAGTGGACGCGGACCGACTCGGCGCGCGGGCCCCGGCCCAGGCGAGGGCGCGGTTGCGGATCCTAGTTCCGTGGTGAGGTCTCATGGGAGACCCTCATCGACGAGAAATGCCGGGCCGCTGCCCAGCGAGGCATCTTATACTACCCTTGGAAACAAAAGAGAGAGCTCGACCATGCTTGAGCACCCGGAACGAATTGCCTTCGTCGTCGAAGGAGATGCCGATCGGGACGTAGCCGAAACGCTCGCGAAGCGCGTCTGGGCCGCGCTTCCCGAGCGCTTTCACACCGTGCGACTCGGAGGACGCGCCGCTATCCCCTGGCTGTGGAACACGGTCCTCACCTTGCTCGAAGAGAAAGATTACGAGCATGTGGTCGTATTACTCGACGCGGACACCATCGATGGAGACGAAGCCTATAGACGCGTGGCCGAACTCGAGGCCGAGCTGTCGAAGCGGCAGATCGCCAAGGAATCGGTCTCCATCCTGCTCGCGGTGCCAGAACTCGAAGCATGGCTGCTTGCAGAAACCGAGGAGAACCCCGAGGTTCTCGACGCAAAGCAACGACTGCAACAACGCATGCCCAAGCATCAGGGGAAGGTTTCCCCCAACACGCTGGCCAACCTGGCCCGGACACTGAATCTGCCGCGAGCTCGTGAACGCTCGCCGTCGTTGAATTCCTTTCTCGCCGTGCTCGAGAGCTTGCATCCGTAGCGTGTTGCTCACCACCACTCGACAACCGTGAAGTCCGCTGGACGGGGCCGCCACCTGGTACGCCGTCACGGTGCCGAGCCCTTGCGGTGGGGCTCGGTCAGCAGCGTGGGCAGCTCGGTCAGCACGCGCTCGAAGACCCGCACGTCCTCGCGGATCCTCGCCACCACCAGCGCGCCCTGGATCCGGACGAGCGCATCCTCGGCTCGGCGTCGCGCCACGCCCGGCGATAGCCCGGCCTCGCGCGCGATGGCGGCGAATGCGTCGATCCATCCCTCCAGGCTGCCGCGGATGTGGGCGCGCATCGCCTCGCTGCCGCCCTGCAGCGACAGGGTGTCGAACAGGCACGACTTCTCGCCGCCGCCGTAGAACTCGCGCAGTCGCGCCACGACCCGCTTGACCCGACGGACTGGCTCGTCCGACTCGCCAAGCGGCGCGAGCACGTCGTGGTCGAAGCGCTCGTCCACGCGGCGGAGCACGGCGAGCAGCATCTCGTCCTTGCCGCCGGGGAATCGATGGTAGAGGCTCGCCCGCTGGAGGCCCGTAGCCTTCGA
The DNA here is from genome assembly GCA_039194325.1 of Myxococcota bacterium. GTDB lineage: Bacteria > Myxococcota_A > Polyangia > Nannocystales > Nannocystaceae > Paraliomyxa. The sequence goes on along the minus strand of JBCCWC010000111.1, from coordinate 32,244 downwards.
CAGCCGCGACAGGCTCGCGCCCTCGCCCCCGTAGGCCCGAAACACGTCCATCAGTGCGTTCATCAGCCGCTCGTCGTCGACCTTGCGTGCGCCCATCTCGTCTTCCTTCATGAGATTATACTGAACGTTCGGTTAACATCTAGGCCATGGTTCGTCGTGTGCGAATTTGCGCGGCTGACCCTTTGCCCTCCGATTGGATGACCCCTCAATACGCTCTGAAGAGAGATTTCGAGGGCGGCGCTCTTTTGTGTTCTTGATGACTTGATTTTACCGAACGTTCGGTAAAGATAAAAATACAGGCCGAGCTGGCCGCAACGAAAGGACCAAGACCATGACCCGCACCCTCGACAAACCCGATGCTCCGCTGCCTCGCCCCACGGTGACGCTCGACCCGAGCGGCGTTGCCCTGGTGGTCATCGATCCCCAAAACGACTTCCTCAGCGAGCAGGGCGTCGCCTGGGGGGTCGTCGGCGAGTCGGTTACCGAGAACGGTACCGTCGAGAACATCGAGCGCCTGTTTGCGGCCGCCAAGGAGCATGACGTCGCCGTGTTCGTCTCGCCGCACTACTACTACCCCCACGATCACGGGTGGAAGTTCGAGGGCGCGCTCGAGCGCCTGATGCACGACATCCACATGTTCGATCGCAAGGGCCCGCTAAACACCGAAGGCTTTACGGGCTCGGGCGCCGATTGGCTGCCGCGCCTCAAGCCCTTCATCGAGGACGGCCGCACCGTCGTGACCTCGCCCCACAAGGTCTACGGCCCCGAGACCAACGATCTGGTCCTCCAGCTGCGCAAGGCGGGCATCCGTCAGGTCCTGCTCGCGGGCATGTCCGCCAACCTCTGCGTCGAGTCGCACATGCGCGAGCTCGTCGAGCAGGGCTTCGAGGTCGTCGTGGTGGCCGACGCGACCGCGGGCGCCAAGCTCCCCGAGTACGACGGCTTCGAGGCCGCCTACATCAACTACCGATTCATCGCCTCTGCGGTGTGGACCACCCAAGAGGCCACCGAGCGGTTTGCGGCCCTGCGCTGAGATCCGCCACTTGCCCGACTGCCTGCGGCACGTACCGCCCGGGCCCGCTGTCGAGATTTCCACTTCGATGCCGGCCGTTCCGAGTCGGCCTCGGCATGGGGCATGGATAGCTCGCTCAGTTGCCCGACGGCTGTGCGTTCGGTCGTACCCGCACGGGGAGCGAGGCCAGGTGCCGCATCAGCGGGTGCGGATCGAATCGCGGCTCGCCGGCTCGCTCGAGCACCGGGTATCGATCGAACAGCACGTTCAGCGCGACGCTGACCTCCTTGCGGGCCAGGTGAGCGCCCAGGCAAAAGTGAGGGCCCACCCCGAACGAGATGTTGGGGATCGGCGAGCGGTCGATGTCGAAGCGCTCGGCATCGGGCCATACCCCGTCGTCGTGCATCGCGGCGCCCAGAAGGCACATGAGCATCTCGCCCTTGCCCAGGCGCTCGCCGTGCAGCTCCATGTCTTCGAGCAGGTAGCGCGGCACCCCCATGGACCCGAAGTTGTCGAAGCGCAGCACCTCCTCGACCAAGCCCGGCACCAGCGAGCGATCCGCCCGCACTCTTTGCTCCACCTCGGGGAATCGCAGCAGGCAATGGACCGCGAACGCCATCAGGTGCACGGTGGTCTCCGAGCCCGCGGCGATGAGGCCCGCGACCATCGACAGCAGCTCCCCGTCGCTGAGCCCCCGATCCCCGTCCTGAGCAGAGATCAGAGCGCTGAGCAGATCATCCCCGAGGTCTTGCCGGCGCTCCTCGATGAGCCGCTCCATCAGCCGGTATCCCGCGGGAAACCGGGCGGCGGCGTCGGCCATCACCTCGGGCGGCAGGTTGGGAAACGCGAGCGTGACCACGACATTGGCCCACTGCCGGAAGTCACGCTCTTGAGACCGAGGAACCCCGAGCATGCGCCCGATCACGCGGATGGGCATGGGCTCGGCCAGCGCCTTGACCAGATCGAAGCTGTCGCGGGCGTCGATCTCGGCCTCGGCAATGAGCTCCTCGACCACCTGCCCGATGATCTCGGCCTGCCGCGTCGCCGCGCTGGGGGTGAACGCCGAGCGCACCGTCTGGCGAATGCGTCGATGATCCTCGGGGTTGGCCCCAAACAGCCCGTTGTCCGAGACGACCTTCATCTCCGGCCCCTGGTGCATGTCTTCGGGGCGGTAGTACTTCCAGTGCCGCACATCGGGCGAGCAGCGGGGATCCTTGAGTAGGCCACGGACATCCTCATAGCGGCTGAGCAGCCACGCGCGCCCTTGCTCCCAGTAGTAGAGCGGCGCCTCGGTTCGCAGCTGGCGGAAGACTGGGTAGGGATTGACGATGAAGCTCGGATCTTGGGGGTTGAAATCGATCATTGCGGGCATTGCGGTCACTGCGCTCCTGTGCGTAGAGTCCCCGCGCGGCGGTACCCGATAGCTGGGCGCGCCGGGGAATCACGGGTGAGCATAGGGAGCCCCCGTACCGCCGACATGCCGCAATCACGCTACACAGCGTTGCGGATCCGCGTCAGACTGCCGCCCGACGCTCGGCATGGAATTCCTGCCCGGACTCGATACGTTCATCCTGCTGGCCAACAGCGGGAGCCTCTCGGCGGCCGCCCGCGCCCTGGGGGTTCCACGATCGACGATCTCTCGTCGTCTCGTTCGGCTCGAAGAGTCTGTGGGCGTGCCGCTGGTCGACCGCAACAGCCGAAACCTCAAGCTCACCGAGGCGGGCCGGGTGCTCCTGGAGCGAGGGGGGCCGCTGGTCGCCGGTCTCCGCGATCTGCACACCGACGTGCAGCAGCTCGACGGGGTGCCCTCGGGCCGGCTGCGGATCGCCAGCCCGCCGGGGCTGGGCTCGGATCTCTCGGTCGAGTTCGTCGAGACCTTGTGTCGGCGGTGGCCGCTATTGCGCCCAGAGTTTCACATCCGGGCCTACCGCCCGCATTTGCTCGAGGAGGACTTCGACGTGGTGTTCTGCGAAGGGCCGGTCGATGATGCCCCGTGGATCCGCACCCGCCTGGGGCCCGCGGACCGGTTCGTCGTGGCCAGCCCGGCCTATATGCAGGAGCACGGGGTCCCGCAGAGCCTCGAGGAGCTCGCCGAGCACCGCTGCATCAGCCTCACCGGGCCCGTCGATCGCCCAGACGAGTGGCCCCGGATAGACGGCGGGACCGTGGCCGTCGATCCGGTGATCGTCTCCAACGATCCCCAAGGCGCGTGCGCGTTGGTGCTGGCGGGGCAGGGGCTGGCGCTGCTGCCCTATCATGCGTGTGTCGGGCCGCTGAGCACGGGCGCGCTGGTCAAGATCTTGCCCGAGGTCGGGCGCGCCTCGTCTCTTTACGCGCTCACCACCCGTCGGCAGGGGGAGTCGCCCAAGCTTCGGGCCTTGTTGAGCTTGATCGACGAGTTCGCCGCCCGGGACGACTACGGCCCGCACCGGCGCCTCAGCGACCCGCGGTGATCCCCAGCCGAGTCGCCGCTCGCTCGGCGGCGGCCGGGCCCATGAGCTGGCGCATGAGCAGCAGCCCGTCGACCGTAGCGAGCGTGGCCTCGGCCTCGGCGCGCTTTTTGGATGGGGGCACGTCCAAAAGGGGCATCAGCATCGCGATCCACGCCTCGAGCGATTCGGGGACCAGGCGATCGAAGGGCGCGACCCCCCGGACGGCCAGCCCGGTGATCTCGAAGAACACCCGGAAGACCGGGTCGGCGTTGGGGCACGCCACCACGGGCCAGGCCATGCGCAAAAGATCCATCGAGTCGCGCGCCGGGCGACCAAATGCCTCGAGCAGGATCGCCTGGAGCTGCGTGGCATGGGCCTCGAGCACGGCCTCGATCAGCGCCTCCTTGGTGGGGAAGTAGTACACGATCGTGCGATCGGGGATCCCCAGCCGCTTGGCCAGTCGCCGATAGGACAGGCTACCCATGCCGTCCTCGATCGAAGCTTGGACTGCGGCGGTGAGGATGTCTTCGTGCCGGTGCTTGTAGCCCATGCGGCGTGTTTGAAGTAGATACTACATTTGGTGTCGTTGCGGATCCACTCCGGCCATCCACTCCGGCCATCCACTGCGATCTGTTCCGCGGTCACCGCCCAAGACCGGGCACGCCGCAGCCGCGGCCGCCTGGCGCGGGGTCGGTGGTCTAAGCTGCTCGCAGCATGGGCGAGGAGCGGGATCCGGCCAAGGCCGACACGATGCGAGATCGCGGCCGTGGCCCGCCCGGGTCGTGGCTCGGGGCGGGCGACGTGGTCGGGGAGCGCTGGCACCTCGACGCGTTCCTCGACAGCGGGGGCATGGGCATGGTGTGGCGAGCCACCGATCTGCGCCTGCGCGAGGTGGTCGCGGTCAAGCTGATGGATCCGCGCCTGGTCAAGACCGAGCGCGCGCGTCAGCGCTTCTTGCAAGAGGCCCAGGCGGCGGCTCAGCTGCGAGGATCCCACGTGGTCTCGGTGCTCGACTTCGACGTCGATCTGAAGTCTGGCGTGCCCTACATGGCCATGGAGCTGCTGCGCGGCGAGGATCTACGCCACCGGCTGGCCCGGGGGCCCCTGGGCTACCTGCAGACCCTGTCGGTGGTGGCCGACGTGTGCACGGCGATGGCCCGGGCCCACCGGCGAGGGATCGTGCACCGCGATCTCAAGCCCTCCAACGTGTTCTTGGTGCGTGAAGACGACGAGACCACCACCAAGGTGCTCGACTTTGGGATCGCCAAGCTGGTGCTGGAATCGGGCGGAATGCCTCCGGGCCAGACCACCTCGTCGGGCGGAGTGCTGGGCACGGTGGGCTACATGAGCCCCGAGCAGCTGGAGAACCCCCGCGAGGTGGATGCTCGGGCCGATCTATGGTCGATCGGCGTGGTGGTGTTCGAGTGCCTCACCGGCCGCCACCCTTTTCCCGGGGCGAGCGTGCCGGAGACCATGCACCGGATCTGCTTTGGCGAGCTGCCGGTGCCCTCGCGGCTGGCCGAGGTGCCGGCGGGTTTCGACATGTGGTTTGCCACCGCGGCCAACCGGGTGGCCAACGCTCGGTTCCAGTCGGCCCGCGATCTGCTCGATGCCTTCCGCGCGCTGGGGGCCAGCCACCCGGCGAAGCTGCCGGTGCCCTCGGGCGAGCTGCCCGTGGCCGAGCCCGAGGCGCCGCGCCAGAGCTGGGCCTCCGATGCCAACCAGATCGACATCGAGGTGCTCGACGACATCACCTTCAAGAACTCGGTGGTCGAGGAGTTCCTCGAGGACGGGGCCAAGTACTTCGTGGCCGGCGCCAAGGGGCTGGGCAAGACGCTCTTGCTCACCTACAAGCGCTCGCGGCTCTCGGAGCGCTACCAGGGCGACGGGGCCCCCCGCGCCCACGCGGCGGTGCAGCTGGTCCCCGAGGGGCGCCCCTACCTCGACTTGATGGGGGATCTGCGGACCCCGGGCAAGGCCCACATCGACTTCATGTCGTCGCTGGGCAACTGCAAGCGGGCGTGGGGCTTCGCCCTGCGCGTCGCGGCGATCTCGCATCAGCCCACCCTGGTGGGCTCCGACGACGCGGAGGATCTGGCCGCGTGGCCCAAGCGGCTGCGCGCGATGATCGAGGGCAAGCGGGCCGAGCCCACGATCGTGGTCAAGGAGCTGCTGATGTCGTCGGTGCGGCAGATCAACCGGCTGGTCGACGACGCCGAGAACTTCCTCGAGCACAAGATCCGCTCGCTGCACAGCGGCATGTTTCTGTTCATCGACAAGGTCGATCAGGCCCTGAGCGGGCTGTCGCGGGAGGCGTGGATCCACATGCAGGCGGGGTTGGTCGAGGCGGCCTGGGATCTGATGAACACCAACCGCCACATCAAGGTGTTCGCCACGATCCGCGAGGAGGCCTTCTCCAGCTACGAGTCGGACATCAAGACCAACCTCTACGGGGCCACCACCACCTTGCGCTACTCGGCTCGCGATCTGCGGCGGATGCTGGAGAAGCTCACCCACTTCTACGAGGGATTGCCGCTGCGGGACTTCGTCAGCCCCGAGGTGGTGGCCAAGCACCAGGCCGAGGACGAGGAGGCCTTTGACTTCATCTATCGGCACACCCTGGGCCGGCCCCGCGATCTGGTGATCATCGCGTCGGAGATCTCCCGCAATCGGGCCTCGCTGGACGAGCGCATGTTCAAGCGGGTGGTGCGGGAGACCTCGGCGGGGATCGTGGTCTCGAACATCTTCGACGAGATGCGGGTCTTCCTCGACGTGCTCCACGACAAGACCCAGCGCCTGCGGTTTTTGTCGCTGTTGCCCTACGGGGTCCTCACCCGCGAGGACACCATCGACGTGTGGTGCCGCCTGCATGGAGTGGAGCGTGAGTACTTCGAGACCTACGGCCACGACTCGCCCGACGTCTATCACCCGTTTCGGGAGCTCTATGACTGCGGGGTGCTGGGCATCGTGGAGCAGGATGGCGAGCAGGACGTGCAGCGCTTCAAGCAGCCGCACGATGCGATCGACGGCCTCCACCACGGGCTGCCTCGCTCGCCCTACTACCTGCTGCATCCGGCGCTGCACGCTCTTATCCAGCGCTTGGGGCAGGGCACACCCTGTCGCGTGATCCACCACGTGCTCGTGGGCCACGATCGTCCGTGGCGGGCCCACTATTCGGCGCTGGTCTCGGTGCAGCGAGCCCTCTATCGCGCGGTGGGTGACGAACAGACCGAGGTCGAGGGGCTGGTGATGGATCTGTTGGGTCAGCTCGATCGCCGGGTCGCGGGAGGAGAGCACCTCGCCGAGGTCCGAGTCGCGTTGGGGGCCAGCGCCCCGCTACGGCGGATCTACGCGCACCTCGAGGAGCGTGGCTGGGACGAGCTGCACCTGGTCATGCTGGAGCTGTTCTCCGAGTCGAGATGAACCACGGTGTGGTGGACCGTGTCGTTCCGCTTGTAGAGGCGACCAAGGCCCTCGCGGTGGCCATCGATTCGTGCGATGAACCGATCATGGAGCGGCAATCGGTGAAGTCCACCGTCCTGGCATCGGTCGGCTACGAGCCCGACACCCAGGTGCTCGAGCTCGAGTTCGGCTCGGGCAAGATCTATCGCTACCGCGGCGTCTCGGCCGAGCTCCACGCGTGGCTAGTGCGCGCCAAGGACAAGGGCGGGTTCTTTCGGCGGATGATCGACGGCAAGTTCGAGTACGAGCGGGTCGATCACGTCGATCCGAACGCCCCCAGCCTGATGGAGGCGCTGCGCGCCTCGCTGCGGCAGACGCAGGGCGAGTCCGACGAGCCCGACCGGTAGGCTCGCGAGGCTCGCGAGGTGTAGATCGCGTGAGCCACGATGCAGGAGATCCGAGTCGTTGAACGCGTCAGGAGTGTCGTGAGCGAGCCGGGTGAGCGATGACGTCGCGGGTCAGCGATCGACGACCGCCGGGTCGACACTCGTGGGGCATGCGCTCAACACTTGCACTTGCCCTGCTTTTCCTGCCCCTCTCGCTGTCGGTGGCCTGCGACGGAGGCGATCCTGTTGACGACGGGATGAACCCCGAGATGGATCCGGAGGCCGATCCCGAGGAGGAGCCGGACCCCGAGGAGGAGCCGGACCCCGAAGAGGAGCCGGACCCCGAAGAGGACCCGGAGGAGCGCGAGCCTGGCTGCGCCTGTATCGTCGACGAACCCGCGCTCGAAGAGGCCGTGGCTCCCCAGGGGCCGCAGTGTGGCGAGCCGCTTTGCGCGACCGTCTCCGGCGAGTGCGAGGAGGGTCAATGTTCGGGGGGGTGGCCCTTCGTGCTCGAGGACCCCGAGGCGCTCGAGTGTGCGCTGACCGCCCTGCGGGATCGCACCCCGGGGATCTTGACCTGGTACCTACGGGAGAGCATCGGCCAGTTCCAAGACAACGGATACCTCCTCATCAACGAAGACGGAACGGCCGTGTATCGCTCCTGGGGCCCGAACGACATCCTCTACGACGTGTGGGACGCGCAGCTCGGCCAGCTGCGGGCGCCCGAGCACTTCGACGACTGCCTGACGGTGTCCGACGATCTTCAGCGCTACGAGTGCCTTCGCGACAGCCTCGAGTCGTCGATTGCCGTGTGCAACGAGGGCTGGACGATCAACATCGGAATCTAGCCGGCGCGCGGCTCGGCCCTCGCGCCCGATGTCTTGGCGTCGAGGGTCTACGGAACTGCGACCATGAACAACGCCGGCCCCGAGGGGTCGGCGTTGGCGCGGCGGGTGCTCATCGGCACGCGGCCCCGTTGAGCAGCGCCGGCTCCCACTGGGCTTGGGCGAAGTCGGTCATCAGCGGGTTCCCGCTCTGGTAGCGGCGCAGCACGACCGCGCCGCTGCCTGCCCCCGGGCTGGGGAGGATCGCGGGGAAGCCCGTCTGGTCGATCAAAAGCGGCAGCGGGAGCACGCTGCTGGTCTCCAGGCCCCAGTACTCAGCCCCCGAGGGGCTGACCATGTTGCCCAGGTCCAGCCCGATGGTGGGGCCGTTGACGAGCACCAGGTCTTGCGCGGTGTCGCCGTAGGCGGCGCCGAAGACCGCGTCGAGGAAGGGATCGGTGGAGCGCACCGCCAGGCTGGCGGTCTCGATGGTCGTCAGGCTCCCGCTGGGCTGGCCGAGCTCCCCGTTGCCAAACGAGGGATAGGTGTGGCTGATCTCGAACTCCAAGGAGAGATCCACGGGGGAAAGCTCGAGGTGCTCGAACGCCCCGGTGGCGGTGTGCCCGTTGACGAACTCGAACGCGTTGGTCACCGTCAGCGGGCCGCGTAGGCAAAGGGGCATCTGCAGCGCATCGCAGGTCTGCCCCTCCCAGCCGGGGTCGCAGGCGCAGGCGAAGGCGTCCACGTCGTCGACGCAGGTGCCCTGGCCGCAGTCGACGTCGACGCAATCATCGATGTTCTGGGCGCAGGTCGGCCCCTCCCAGCCGGGGTCGCAGTCGCAGGTGCCCTGGGCCGAGCAGGTGCCGTGCTCGCAGGTGCCGCCGCAGGGATCGGAGGCGTCGTCGTCGTCAGAGCCGTCGAGGCCATCGTCGGAGTCGTCGCCCGGGCCGTCGCCGGTCGCGGAGGGATCGTCCGACGATCCATCGCCCTGCGGTGGCTCGTCGGCGCCGTCGGAGGCCGGCCCGGCGCTCGATCCGGTCTCGCCGGTCGAGTCGCCGAGGGCCTCCTCGCTGGTGCGATCCGGGTCGAACAGGCACCCTGCCCCCAGGGCGGCGGTGAGGGGCAGCAGGAGGACACGGGGCAGCAGGCTCGTCGGCATCGCACCGGGATGGATACAGCTCGGCCAGTATGTGACGGGGGATGTGACCGGGGATGGTCTTTAACAGGCGCGGATGCGCTCCGCCGCGCGTGGTCGGCCACGAGGATCCGGCGCGCAAGAAGACCCCCGGTCTTCGTCCCTCCTGGGTGCCGCTTGGGCAAGACCGAGGCCGGGCGCGACAGCCGTTGCGCATCCCGAGCCGGCCCTCGGCATAGATACTCAGTCCGAGAAGGGGTCGGCCACCTGCAGGTTGCGCCGGATGCTGGCCTTGCCCTTGCGCTTCTTGGGTGCCGCCGTGGGGGCCACCCCGCGGCTGGCCTCGCGCAACGTCGACGAGGCCGAGCCCAGCGCCTGCAGCTGGGACTCGAAGTCGGCGTCGACGGCCGGCGCGGGCTCGGGGGCGGCGGCCGATCGTCGACGGCGGACGCGGATCTGGTCGCGGGCCTGCTCGAGGGTCTTCTCGGCGGCGGCCACGTTGCCCTGCTCGAAGGCGGCATTGGCGGCCACCAGGGCGTCGAAGGCCTGCTTGCGCCCCAGGCGAGCCTCGACGGCGGGGTCGAGCGTAGGGGCGGGCTCGTCCGGCGCGACCCACAAGAGGCCCAGGTCGCCGCGGTGGGTGTGGTCGCGGCCCGCCTCCAGGTCCCGGTAGGCCAGCTGCACCGAGGCCACCGGCTGGGTGCGCGCACGCTCGCCTCCGCGTACCAAGACCCGCAGCAGTACCGTCTTGGCCTCGCCGGCGGCGAAGCTGCCCAAGGGTAGCGATAGCGTGTCGCCCTGGCGGCGGTGCGGCCGGTCGACCACCTCGAGCAGCTCGATCCCTTCGGCCAGTGTCACGTCCACATGGGCCCGATCGGCCACCGTGCCCACCAGCGCCCGACGCTCCTGCTCGAACACGTCGGCCAGCATGCCCGGGTGCTCGGCGAAGTAGTGGCGGCCGTTGGATGCCTCGGACACGGCGAACATCGTGCGCTCGTCGTAGTCCACGTCGATCCCGATCGAGGCGATCGCGGTGTCTTGGCGCCGGGCCCGATCGCCCAGGCCGCGCAGTGCGGTGGGGGTGGTCAGGCCGCGGTTGGCCTTGCCGTCGCTGAGCAGCAGCACCCGCCGTACGCCCTCGGAGCGTCCGCCCGCCCCCTTGCCCAGCTGGGCCAGGCCCAGCAGCAGGCCGCACGACAGGCAGGTGTTGCCGCCGCGGCGCAGCGAGGCGAGCAGCCGGTCGAAGGTGCGCCGGTCGAGGTCGCGGACCGATCTTGGGCCGAGCATCAGCTCGGCGTTGTCGTCGTAGGCGACCAGCGAGATCCGGTCGTCGGGGCCCAGTCGGTCCACCATGCCTCGCGCCGCGGCCACGGCGTTGCGCAGCCGGCTGCCCTTCATCGAGCCGGAGCGGTCGATCACGATCGAGACGTCCACGCCCGGGCGCCGCGCCAAGGCGCGATCGCTGGAGGCGTCGACGGACACGAGCACGAAGCTCTCGCGGGCCGATCCCGCGGGCAGGGAGGCATGCCCCAGCCGGCCCTCCACATGCAGCAAGCCATCGGTTTCGAAACGAGCGGTGAGGTGCGGCACGGCCCCAGCCTCGGGTGATCCGGTCGGCGCTGGATCTCCCGAGCGGGTCGATCCCTTCGGGCGATCGTCGATGGAGGACGCGAGGATTGAGACGGACGATCCAAAGACGGACGATCCGGAGGCCGAGGGTGAGCGGTCCGACGTCATCCAGGCAACGCCGCCGCTGGTGCTGGCCATGCCGATCGCGGACCACAGGATCACAAAGATGGGCTTCATGCGTGCGTTCCCCTGCTCACGCCATGGGTCGTTCACACTCGGCCCGACGCGTTCGTCCCATTACGCACGGCGCGATGGGTCGGGTCTACTCCACGTAGCATTGCTCTGAACGTCGTTCGGTCGCGGTCCCCTGCCGGGGGGGCTCGCGTGGGCATCACCTCCGTAGACCGCGACATCCTCGGGACGATCTGCGGATCGAGAACAAATGGACCCGAAAATTCGCCGTCGGTGGTGTCCAACGAATGGTTCCATCAAAGAGGTTGTCATGCAGGGCTCGTTGGGTTCATCGGGGCGCGTTGCCGTCTGCTGGGTGTGGTTGGGCGGCGTGGGGCTAGTTCTTGGCGCATGTGGAGACGTTGGTTCGTCACCGGACGCGGGCCCGGGCCTGTCGCCGCTGACGCTCGGCGGGCAGAGCTCGGGCGTGGACGGCGAGGCGGACACCGACGAGCCGTTCGGGGGCGACACCGAGATCGACTATCTGTACATCAGTCCCGCCGAGGCGCTGCTGGAGATCGACCTGGGCGTGCCCACGACCCAGGCGTATACGGTCACCGCGGTGCTCGAAGACGGCGGATCGATGGACGTGACCGACGCGGTCACCTGGTCGATCTCCGATCCACAGGTAGGGGCGATGACCGGCGCAACCCTGGAAGTCCCGGGGTTCGACGCGTCCACGTTCACCTCGGCGATCCTCACCGCCGAGCTCGACGGGGAGCGCGGCCAGGCGCAGGTGACGATCGCCGCCTACCGGCTCGCGGAGGATTTCTTCTTCGTCCTTCCTTATGAAGACGGCGAGGGCGAGCAGACCCGACCGCTGACCTTCAGCACCGGCGTCAAGAGCATGGACGTGTTCGTGAACATGGACACCACCGGCTCGATGGGCGGGGCGCTGTCGAACCTGCAGAGCGCCATGGCCTCGACGATCATCCCGGGGATCCAGGCGCTGGTGCCCGATACCCAGTTTGGCGGGGGCACCTTCGAGGACTTCCCGCTCAGTAACTACGGGCAGGCGCCCTCCGATCAGCCCTTCGAGCTGTTCCAGGAGATCACGGGCGACGTCGCCGCCGTGCAGGACGCGGTGCTGGGGTTCAGCTTGGGCAACGGGGCCGACGTCCCCGAAGCCAACCTCGAGGCGCTCTATCAGATCGCGACCGGGGCGGGGATCCCGAACCTGCCGCCCACGGTGGTCCCGCCCAACGCCTCGGGGATCGGCGGGGTGGGCTTTCGCGAGGGCTCGCTGCCGGTGGTGGTGTCGATCACTGACGCGGTGAGCCACGACGCGGTCCACAACGAGTGCGGGCAGGCGTACTCGGGCGCGGTGGCGGCGGTGGCCCACAGTCGCGAGCAGACCCTCGAGGCGCTCAACGGGATCTGCGCCCGGGTGGTGCAGATCGCCCTTGGCGGGGGCACGTGCAGCGCGCTGGCCGACGGGGTGATGTTGGCCGAGGGCACCGACGCACAGATCCCCCCCGAGGCCTGGGACATCGGGGGGCGGCCGAGCGGCTGCCAGCCGGGGCAGTGCTGTACGGGCTATGCCGGCAACGGGACCGCGCCCAATAGCGAGGGCCTTTGCCCCATGGCGTACCTCGCTCAGTCCAACGGCACGGGCGTCGACACTTCGTTCAGCTCTGCGATCCAGATGCTGGCGGCCTACGGTCGCTTTGGGGTCACCAGCCTGACCACCGGCGCTTCGGCCGACACCGAGGGGACGCCGCTGCCGGCGGGCATGACCACCGCCGACTTCATCAAGGCGGTCACTCCCTTCGACCATGGGGCGGTGCCGCTGCCTGGAGTCCCCGATCCGACGATCGGGCCGGCGAGCTTTGAGAACGTGATCCCGGATACCGACGTAATCTTCGAGGTGCGGGCGTTCAACGATTTGGTGGAGCCGACCGCGAGCCCGCGCTTGTTCGTGGCGAACATCGAGGTCTTGGCCGACGACTGCGGCGAGCTCGATGCTCGGGATGTCTTCATCTTGGTGCCGCCGGCGAAGCTGCCGCCGCCGGGCTAGACGCGCGTCGGGTCCGGGATCGGAACGAGCCGAGACCGGAACTAATTCCACGCGCTCACGTGTTGGAGATTAGGGGTACGGTCGATCGTCGATGCTCTCGGGAGAAGGCTCGATGGTCGACCGTTTTTTTCGTTGTCGGATTCGAACACCCCAGGCTCGCGGTCGCTTCGAGGTGTTCGCTGCGGTGCGCATGAGCTCGGTGCGCTCGATTCGGCGCGTGGTGACCGTCGTAGTGCGCGTGGTCGCGCAGACATGCGCGGCCTCGCCCGGGATGCGCGATCTTCTGTAGGGACGTCCTGGACGCATGGCGACGAGCCGCCCGCTACTGTCGATCGGATGAGACGTAGCCGTCTTCGGCCGGCCCAGGTGCCGACCGCCTACCCCTGGTACGACCGGCAGACGGGGGCCATCGATCTGGTGGTGCTGGCGCTGGACTCGATGACCGGGGTGCGCAGGCGGCCGGTGCTGCACGAGCCGCCCGAGTGGATCCGCCGGCTCGATCTCCCGCGGCGATTGCCCCAGGCATCGCTGCCCGAGCTTGCGAGGCTTAGCGGGGTGGCGTGTCGGGCCTGGGTCGCGGCGGGGCGCCCGGGCCTCGATCGCGAGGGCTAGACGCTCATTGTGGGTTGACGGGGGGATCCGGCGCGTCGAGCAGCTCCAGCACCGCTTCGCGCCAGGCGTCGGCGGCTTCGATCGGGATCGTGTGCCCGGCCTGGGGAAGGCAGCGATAGCGGGCGCCCATGCGCTGGGCGAGCTGGCGGACCTCGTCGGGGGGCGCGAGGCGGTCGAGCTGTCCGCCCATCACCAAGGCATGGCACTGCACGCGCGGAGCGAGGGCCTCGGGGGTCCAGGGTGATCCCTCGGGGGGACGCAGCGTTTGCTGAAACAGGGCGGAGATCCCGGCGAAGGAATTGCGCTGCACCACGGCGCGGACCATGGGCTCGACCAGCTGCGCGTGCGCCTCGAGGTAGTCGGGGCCCACGATGTCGGTGAGGCTGACCCGCGCGAGGGCCTCCAGGTCGCCCGTGCGCAGGGCCGCGATCCAGCCGTCGACGATCAGCCGCCCGACCACGCCGCGGTCGAGGCCCAGCCCGCTGAGCACCAGCCGTCGCACGAGCGCGGGCTGGGTGGCGGCAATCGCCAGGCTGACCCGAGCTCCGAAGGAGAAGCCGCATAGATCCACGGGGGTGGGGAGCCTCAGCGACTGCACCATGGCCACGAAGTCTTCCACGTGCCGGGGTAGATCGGCCTGGGCCAGGCTGAGCGCGGTGGCTCCTTGACCACGGGCCTCGTAGGCGAGCACGTCACGGGTACGGCTCAGCGGCCGGAGTTGACCGCCCCAGCTGGAGACGGTCTGGGTCATGCCGCCCACGAGCACGAGCGGGGTGGTGGGGGCGCTTGGGGGGCCAGGGCGTCGGTCATAGCGGAGCCGCCCCGTCGCCTGCGGGCCGGCCACCGGATCGGGCACGGTCACGAAATCGGGCACGCCGCCGAGGTAGCACGGCGCGGGTGTCGTGCGAACCCTTCGGTGCGTTCGCGGTCATGGGGTACGAGTCGGCCGGACGATCAATCCAGCGCGCGCGGGGTGACGAGGGGGAGGAGCGTAGGGGGCGCCCGCCGATCGCGGCACTCCTGCGGACGCTCCTGCCGCGGGTCGATCGACGATTTTCGAGGGGAAGGCGGGGATCTGGGTCACACCGCGGGATCGCGGCTCGCCCAGCTCCAACGAGGTACGCCCAGTTACATCCACGCGTGTTGGCGGGCGCCTCGGTAGGTTTTCGCGGTCGGCTGGCGCGATCGCTTCGCGTAGCGAGCATGGTCGGTGGCACCGGTCCATCGAGTCATGGGCGATCGGCGTGTACGAGATTCGCCGAGGGGCAAGATGGGACGAGTGAACATGGAATCGTTTGTTGACGACCCCTTTTGCCCCCCCTAGGCTGATCGATGACGGTCATGGCTTTCCTCGGGGGATGAAAGCCTTGACGCGCGTTCGCTCTCAACACGACAAGGGGTCAACAACATGGGGATTGAAGCCGGGGCACGGTGCCTGGTCGGCTTACTGTCGCTATCGCTAGGTGCGTGTGCGGCGGTAGACGATCAGTCGTCCGACGATTTCGACACAGAATTTCGCAACGCAGGTAGTGATGGTTTGAGCATCACCACGCGTCCTGGTCGCCCTGGGGGGGGCGCTGGCCAGGGCGATGGAGATGGCGGTGGTGGAGGCGGGGGCTGGATCGCCAACGGCCTCCACAACGTCAACGTCAGCGGTGTCAACACCAACTACGGTCTGTCCACGCCCGAAGGGATGGCGGAGGACGGAGATCTGCTCGCGCTCGAGGACTTGCGTGGCACTGCGGAGTATTTGGTGGAGTGTGCATTGCCCGAGGGCCAGAGCGTCACCAAGGTGGTCGGCGACGAGGTGCTGGTCTTCGACGGCTTGCTCGGCCTGGCGCCCCAGTGGCAGGACGGCGCCTGCGACGAGGACTGCCAGCAGTGGGTCAGCGCGTGCTTGTTGGCGCGGACCAACACCGCGGGGCACGAGGTCGACATCTGGATCAGCGCCGATCACCCGAGCATCGGGACGGGCGTCAGCTCCGATTTCCCGTTTTACGAGGCCACCTTCTACGGCAACCTCTTCGCCGACGGCAATTCGCAGTATCAGTGTCGTGGGACCAGCCTCGGGGTGTTCGTGGCCTTCATGAACGGGCGCACGTGCTCGGGGCCGGGCGCCCAGGGGTGTGGAATCACCTCGTTTGGCCGTTGTGGGGCCGAGGATCGCTGTGTGGTGGACTATCAGTGGCCGTGGTCGTTCCATGTGGACTGTGCCGCCGGCTCGCCGCCCACCGGGGATCGTTACCACTCGATCTCCACCTTCGTGGGCCTGCCCGAGGACTGAGCGCCGCGGGGATCGGTCGCTACGAGGCCGAGCACGGCGATGGGTGCGGGCGCTGGATCACCGCAACGAGAAGCGGCGCATAAACCGCTAACGTTGATCCGGCGCCCGCATTGCCCGATTGGGGCAGGATCGGGCGCCGGCGGCGATCGGCCCATCCGGGCCTTTGCGGGGCGCTTGGTTGGTGAATTTCTCGCAACCGGGCTTCGGTTCATGCGGGTCCGGCATACACTCGTGCTGGGCACGGACGCGCAAGACGGTGCGCGCTCCGAGTCGAGCGATGATGTCTTCCCCCGCAGACTCGCAGACGCGGCCGATCCCGATGCCACAACGGGTGGGCGAAGCCGCACCGCTGTCCAGCATCGAGGACATCGTCTCGCTCGAGCGCCCGCCGCGGAGCAAGGACGACCCGAGCATCGACGACGACGAAGACGACGACGATCTGAGCCATGGGGACATCGTCGGTCGCTACTCGGTGCTGAGCCTCATCGGTCGTGGGGGGATCGGCGTGGTCTACAAGGCCTACGATCCGCAGCTCGATCGATCCGTGGCCCTCAAGCTCCTGCGGCGGGGCCGCCGGTCCGTTCAGGCCGATCTCCGGTTGCTGCGTGAGGCCCAGACCCTGGCCAAGCTCAAGCATCCCAACGTGGTGGCCGTGCACGACGCGGGCTTGACCAACCACGGGGTGTTCATCGCGATGGAGCTGCTGGAGGGCCAGACCCTCAACCTGTGGATCGACGAGCAGACGCGCAGCGTCTCCGAGGTCCTCGAGGTCTTCCGCGCGGCGGGTCGGGGCTTGTCGGCGGCGCATCGGGCTGGCTTCGTCCACCGGGATTTCAAGCCGTCCAACGTGGTCGTCGACGACGATGGTCGGGTACGCGTGCTGGACTTTGGGCTCGCGCACTTGGTCGATCAGCCCGTTCGGGAGCCGGTGATCGACGGGGAGTCGACCGGTCGCGAGGACGGATCGCGGTGGGAGTCGTGGTCGACGGAGTTGGGCACGGTGATGGGCACGCCGGCGTTCATGGCCCCCGAGCAGTTTCGCGGGGGGCGGAGCGACCATCGTAGCGAGCAGTTCGCGTTTGCGATGTCGCTGTACGTGGCGCTCTACGATCGTACGCCGCTGGGCGGTCGCACCTACGAGGAGCGCTATCAGAGCATCGAGTCCGGGCTGAACATCGACGAGCGGGAGCTGGAGGTCAGCGCCAGCGGTCAGCGGGTGCCCTTTCGGATCCGCAAGGCGATCGTGCGGGGGTTGGCGGCGGATCCGGCGGATCGCTTCGAGTCGATGGAGCAGATGCTCGAGCAGCTCGAGCCCCCGCGGCGCCCGTGGCGAGGGGTCGCCACCACGTTCACCCTGCTGTTCGGGTTTGGCGTGGGCGCGGTGGTCTTCGACAATCGAGCCGAGACGCCGTGTGAGGATCCCTTGGCCGCGCTCGAGGGCACCTGGGGGCCCGAGGACCGTCGGGCGGTGGAGGAGCGCTTCGCGGATCGAACCGGGCCCGACGCCAAGGCTTCGCTGCGTCGGCTGCGGGACGCGCTCGACGGCTACGCCGAGGCGTGGGTGCAGATGTACACCGAGTCGTGTCAGGCGACCTTCGTGGAGCACCTGCAGTCCGAGCGGCTGTTCGATCAGCGCATGCGCTGCCTGGTACGGCGCCGCAACCGGCTGCGCTCGGCCATCGACGCGATCGTAGAGGCCGAGGGCGCATCGGAGCTCGTCAACCGCACGATCCTCGCCTACAAGCTCCCCGCGCTCGAGCCCTGCGCCGACCTCGAGCAGGTGGCCTCGGAGCAGCCGCTGCCGGAGGACGAGGCGGTGCAGGAGCAGATCGCGGCGCTGCGTCGGGAGATCGACGAGATCGACACCCAGTTCGAGGCGGGCGACTATCAGGGCACCATCGAGCGCGCCGAGCAGGTGGTGGCGGCGGCGCGTGGCATCGACTACCCGCCGTTGTTGGTCGAGGCTCTGGGGGCCCTAGGGAGGGCTCAGATCGCGGGAGGGGTGGCCGCCGAGGCCGAGCAGACCCTCACCCAGACGATCCGCTTGGGCGCTCGAGTGGGCGAGGAATGGGCGGTCACCAAGGCGTGGACCTTCCTCATCTTCGCGCTCACTCGGCAGCGTCGCACCGACGACGCGTTGGTGCTGCGGCTGCCGGCGTGGGCTTCGGTAGAGCGGGTCGGCGATCCGATGCTGCGCTCGTGGTTGCTCAACAACCTCGGGGTTCTTCACGCCGAGCGAGCCGAAGACGAGGTGGCCCACCAGTATCTGCGCCAGGCCATCGACGCCAAGCGCAGCGCCTATGGGGAGGAGCACGTGGACGTGGGGATCTCGTGGTTCAACCTCGGGAACACCCTGGTCAACGACGGTGAGATCGAGGAGGCCGCGGAGGCGTTTGAACGATCGCTGGCGATCTTTGAGGCTACGGTGGGCAAGGATCACCCTCATACCCATTTTGTCTGGAGCGGTCTTTGTCGAGTGGAGCGGGCGCGGGGTCAAGCCGAGCAGGCGGTGTCGCTATGCACCGAGGTGCTGGAGCGCTTCGAGGTGATGCCGCCCTCGCCCATGTGGCTGGGGCGGGTGAACTGGACCCTGGCCGAGGCGCAGCGGGATCTCGGTCTGCTCCACGAGGCGCGGCGTAGCGCCGAACGAGCCCGGAGCTACTTGGTGGGCGAAGATCCGCTGATGGTTCGACGGATCGACCGCTGGATGATGACGATGGACGTACCCGAATCGGAGACGGGAGCAAAGACGGGAGCCGAGGCCTCTGGGCGAGTGCGCTGACGCTTCGGATGGGCATTGTGCCCCACTGGCGGAGCCCATGAGGCACTTTGGGGCAAGGGATTCCCCGAGGTACGAATTCTCCAAATCATCATTGACGCCCTGTTCTCATGCTGTAAGTTGTGTGGGCTGGCTGACCTTCGGAAGGGGGATCCGAAGATGCACGGCCGGCGTCGTTCATAACGCAATCTGTAGAAGGGGAGGGGACAGATGGTCTTCAGCCGAGGGGGAGCATTGGGCTTGGTCGGAGCGCTGGCTCTGATGATGGGTGCTTGTGTCACGGACCGAGACAACCTCGAGATCGAGGCGCTCGAGGGCGATATGCCGAGTTTTCGAAGTGACGAAGGCCTGGGGCACATGGTGTCGACGCGACCGGGTCATCTGGATGGAGGGGGCGACTGGATCGGCAATGGGCTCGACGACGTGGATCTGGGGGGGATCGACGTCGATTATGGCCTGTCGACATCGGCGGGGATGTCCGAGCGCGGCAGTGTATTGATGAACGAGCATTTGCGCGGCACGGCCGAGTATCTGGTCGAGTGTGCGTTGCCGGCGAGGGATCGCATCACCAAGGTCGTCGGGGACGAGGTGCTCGAGTTCCGCGGACGGTTGGGCCTGGCGCCCGAGTGGAAGGACGGGGCGTGTGACGTTGATTGCCAGCAGTGGGTGTCGGCCTGCTTGCTCGCGCGGACCAACGCGACCGGCCAAGAGATCGACATTTGGGTGAGTGGAGACCATCCGAGCTTGGGGCTGGGGACGAGCCCCGAGTTTCCCCACTATGAGGCGACCTACTATGGCAATTTGTTCGAGGACGGAGCGCCGCAGTATCTATGCCAAGGGAGCACGCGCGGGGTCCAGATCGCGACGAGGCAGGGGCGTACCTGCGCAGGGGGGGATCCGGCCGCGTGTGGCTTCGAGGTCATGGGATCGTGTGAAGACGCGATGCGCTGTCGCGTGGCCAGCCGCAAATCCGAGGATTTCTATGTAGAGTGTGCCGAGGGCGAGAGGCCAGCTGGACGTCGATATCACTCCATCTCTGTCTATGTCCGGGATCTGGGGGCATGAGGAGTATGAGTGGCACAAGGAGCACAAGGAGCACAAGGAGCACAAGTGGTACGAGGGACATGAGGGCATGAAGGAGGGGGTGCGAGCCGGCCGGCGTTCCCGATGGATCAAACCGAGACAGAAAGGCACGGGCATTGGTGTCCAGATCGATACAGTTGACGCTGTCGTTTCTTCTCGTAGAGTATTGAGGTTCGCTCGCTCTCCCTGGCCGGTGATCCACCGATGGACCCGATGACCGGCCGGTGGTCGTCGGGCCCATCCGATCCTCTGACCCGCGCACCTCACCGAGAGTCACCGAGAGTCACCGAGCCGCCGGACCGGCCGTCGCCACGGCTTCACCGAGCGGCGCCCCGAGGAGCCCACCGCGCCGGGAGAGCTGGGTCGCGCAGGCAGTGAGCATGGCTAATTTCCACGACACGGAGACGCGACCCATCGAGCACCCGGGCGAGGCTCGCAAGCCCCGGGGAGCGAGTGACGAGCTTGGCCGCGGTGAGCTGGTGGGTCGCTACACCGTGCTCGATCGCCTGGGCGAGGGGGGCATGGGGGTGGTCTACAAGGCCTACGATCCGCAGCTCGATCGCAACGTGGCGCTCAAGCTGCTGCGCCGTAGCCACCGGTCCCAGGACGCCGATCATCGCCTGCTGCGCGAGGCGCAGACGATGGCCAAGCTGCGGCACCCCAACGTGGTCGCGGTGTACGACGCGGGCCTGACCGATCACGGGATGTTCATCGCCATGGAGTTGCTCGAGGGGCGCACGCTGGCGGCGTGGCTCGAGGACTCACGGCGCACGGTTCGGGAGATCCTGGACGTGTTCGTCGCCGCGGGTCGCGGCTTGTCGGCGGCCCACGACGTGGGATTCATCCACCGCGATTTCAAGCCGGCCAATGTCATCGTCGAGTGGGACGGTTCGGTTCGGGTGCTCGACTTCGGCATCGCGCACCTGGTGGACGATCGCGCGTACCCCACGGCCCGTTCGGCGACCTGGGACGAGGGCACGGGCCCGTGCCCGGGCAAGGAGGGCGATCGAGGCCGGCGCCCTGGTTGCAGGTCGGACGAGAGGTTTCAAAGCGAGCCGGGTGTCGTGCTGGGGACCCCGGCCTTCATGTCGCCCGAGCAGCTATTGGCCCAGCGCATCGATCATCGCAGCGATCAGTTCGCGTTTGCGATGTCGCTGTATGTGGCGCTCTACGATCGCCCACCGGCAGGGGGCCATACCTACGAGGAGCGGTGCGAGGGCATCGACGCGGGGCCGCTGGTCACCGAGCGGGAGCTCGAGGTCAGCGCCAGCCGCGAGCGGGTGCCGATCCGGGTTCGGCGGGCGATCGTTGGGGGCCTCGCCGCGCGGCCCGGGGATCGCTTCGAGGACATGGAGCCGCTGCTGGACATGCTGGAGCCGACCCGACGGCGCTGGGGCGGGATCGCGGCGGCGTTTACCCTGCTGCTCGGGTTCGGCGTGGGGGCGGCGACGGTCGACGACGGATCGGTCGAGCCGTGCCTCGAGCCGGAGGCGGCGCTCGCCGGGGTCTGGGGCCCCGATGATCGAGACGCGGTGCAGGCGGCCTTTGCATCCCACGGCGGGGTCGACGGGGGGGCGTCGCACCGCCGCGTCGACGAGGCGCTCGGTGCTTACGCGCGGGACTGGGTCGACATGTATGCTCAGTCGTGTCGGGCGACCTTTGTGGAGCACCAGCAATCGGAGCGGCTGTTCGACCAGCGCATGCGCTGCCTGGTTCGCCGCCGCAACCGCCTGCGCTCGGCGGTCGAGTCCCTGGTGGGGGCCGAGGACGAGCAGCAGCTGGTGCAGCGCACGATCTTGGCCTACAAGCTGCCCGCCCTCGAGCCCTGCGCCGACGTCGAGCAGGTGAGCGCGGCCCAGCCCCTGCCCGACAGCGCGCTGGCCCGGGGGCGCGTGGCTGCGCTCCGTGAGCGGATCGACGAGGTCGA
This sequence comes from Myxococcota bacterium, assembly GCA_039194325.1. GTDB lineage: Bacteria > Myxococcota_A > Polyangia > Nannocystales > Nannocystaceae > Paraliomyxa. The sequence continues at coordinate 10,551 of JBCCWC010000111.1, read as the reverse complement.
CACCCGCTATGAGGCGGGAGACTTCGCGCTGGCGGTTGGTCAGGCCAGCGCGGTGGTCGACGATGCGCGAGGGCTGGGATATGCGCCCGTGCTCGGCGAGGCGCTCGAGGCGCTGGGGCGCTCGCAGGCGGCGGCCGGGTCGGTGCAGCAGGCCGAGCAGGTCCTGCGCGAGGCCGTGGTGGTGGCCCACCGGGCGGGGGACGATCGCACCACGGCCTTTGCGTGGACGGGCTTGGTGTTCGTCCGGGCGCTCTTCTTGCCGCACGAGGACATCTCGATTCTGACGCTGGCCGCCCAGGCGGCGGTCGAGCGCGCGGGCGACGAGCGGATCCGGGGCTGGTTGCTCAACAACCTCGGGGTACTCCACGGGCAGCGACAGGAGCTGCCCGTCGCGCTCGAGCACCTGCGCCGGGCCTTGTCGGTCAAAAAGGAGGTCCACGGCAAGGGCCACGTTGACGTGGGGATCTCGTGGTTCAACCTGGGCATGGCGCTCCACGAGCAGGGAGCTCACGGCCAGGCGGAGCCGGCGCTCGCCCGTGCCCGCATGATCTTCGAGGCCACGGTGGGCCCCTCCCACTCCATGACGCATCTGGCGCTCAAGGGGCAGTGCCGTGTGGCCCTGGCCCAGGGCGATCCACGAACGGCGGTGGATCGATGCACGGCGGCGCTGCAGGGTTTCGATGCGGCGCGGCCGGAGTGGGTGGCGGGGGTGGAGTTCACGCTCGCGCGGGCCCAGTGGGTGCTTGGCCGGCACCGCGAGGCTCGGGCGCTCGCCCGTCGGGCCCGGTCGGGGGTGGGCGAGGATCCCGAGCAGACCGGGCAGATCGCCCGTTGGCTACAGGATCCGGGAGCGTATGAGCGTGCGGCCCGGGAGGGCAGAGCGCCTGGGTCGCCGGGTCGCCGGGTCGCCGGTGAGCCTTAGGGCCATGGCTCATCGGGGTTGCGATCGTCGTCGCAGATCGCTCGCGGCAGGCTGCACCCTCCGCTGCCCTCGATCCGCGCCGCGTCGATGCATGCCAGGCAAGTGGCGGGAGCCTGCCTGCAGGTCGCCTCGCAGGCCGTCTCGGCGCAGTGGACCAGCGCGCCGTAGATCCGAACGGTCAGGGCGTCGGTCCGCGAAAAACATCGATCGGCGCACTCGAGCGACTGCGTGAGGTCGCACCCGCTCATGCAATCCTCCAGCTGCGCGCACGAGAGGGTCTTTTGCGATCCGGGCTCCACACACCAGCAGGCGTGCGCTCCGCTGGCCGTGGCCACGCACGAGAAGTTGGTCAGCGACCCGCATGTGGCCACGCAGTCGACTTCGGAGAGGAGACCGTCGTCGGGGTTGCAGCTGGCCACCGTGTCCTGGTCCAGGCATCGATCGTCGTCGAGCAGCTCGCAGGATCCGCCCGTGTCGGTGTTTCCCGTGCTCGTGTCGGTGTCGGTGTCGGTGTCTGTGTCGGTGTCGGTGTCGACGGCTCCGGGGGCTGACTCCAGCTCCTGAAAGAAGGTGCAGCCGGTCCAGCCGGTGGTCGATGGACCGCCGAGGGCCAGGATTGCGAGCACACGGCCCCATGAGGTCGCCAGTCGCGGCATTGGGCCCATGGAACGGCCAAATCGCTCCCGGCCCAAATTTCTGCCCGACTCGGGGCGTGGGGCCCCCGGCTTCGCGGTCAAAACGGGCTATGCTTGCGTGCAGATGTCCAACGCGGAGCCACCCCGGGAGCAAGGAGCCAGCGGGGCCGTCGACGGGAGGCTTGGAGAGCTGGAAGTGCGCTCGGAGTTCCAGGCGCGGACCGTCGAAGATCTCGATGCGGTCGTGCGGGACTTCGCCGAGCGCGTGTCCCGCCTCGAGCAAGAACTCAAGGAGCTGCGCGATCAGCTCGAGCAGATCGGTGGGGGTGGCGAAGCACTCCTCGAGTCCGAGGGGTCCGATCCCCTCGTGGGCGGCTAGGCTCGCCCAGCGTGTGCGCCGCGGGATGAGCATCCAGTTAGGCGAGATCGGTTAGAGTCGGTCGGAGTCGGTCGGAGTCAGTCGGATCGGTGAGTCAGTCGCGGCTATCGTTCAACGCGCCCCCCGAGCGAGGGCCCACAGTGTGGACCGTGACCCAGGTGGTGCGGGGGGCCAACCGGGCCCTGGAGCAGCGCTTCTCGATGCTGTGGGTCGAGGGCGAGCTGTCCAACCTCAAGGTGGCGGCCAGCGGTCACGCGTTCTTCACCCTCAAGGATGATGGGGCCGCGCTGCCGGTGGCCATGTGGCGCTCGGCGGTCGAGCGGCTGCGCTTTGCGCTGGCCAACGGCCAGGCCCTGCGGGTGCAGGGGCGGCTGGGGATCTTCGCCAAGCAGGGTCGCTTCCAGCTCTATGCCGAGCAGGCCGAGCCGGCCGGGCTCGGCGCGCTGATGCTCGAGCTCGAGCAGCGCAAGGCTCGGCTCGCGGCCGAAGGCCTGTTCGATCCGGAGCGCAAGCGTCCGTTACCCCGCTGGCCCCGCGCGATCGGGGTGGTGACCTCGGCCCAGGGGGCGGCGGTCCACGACATCCTCGAGGTGGCGCGACGACGTTGCCCCAGCCGGATCGTGATCTCGCCCGCGGTGGTGCAGGGGCCCGAGGCGCCCCGCTCCCTGGTGCGTGCGCTCGGCCGGGTGCAGCGGTGGCCGGGGGTCTCGGTGGTGATCATCGGGCGTGGCGGGGGATCGGTCGAAGATCTGTGGGCCTTCAACGACGAGCGGCTGGCCCGGGCCGTGGCCGCGTGTCCGGTGCCGGTGGTCTCGGCGGTGGGGCACGAGGTCGACGTGTCGATCTGCGATCTGGTGGCGGATCTGCGAGCGGCCACTCCGTCGCATGCGGCCGAGCTGGTCGTGCCCGACCGCGGCGCGGTGCGGCACCGGCTCGATGACCTCGGCCGTCGGCTGGCGCGGGCGACCGAGCGCAGCACCCTGGACGAGCGGGCGCGGCTGGAGGCCGCCCGGGCGCGGCTTTTGGGCCATGGTCACCGGCTGCCTCGCGTGTTGCGGGAGCGGCTCGAGCGGCTCGATGCCCGGCTGCGAGCCCATCATCCCCAGGAGCGGCTGGCCCGGGATCGTCGTCAGCTCGATGGCCTCGAGGGGCGGCTGCGGGCGGTCGGCCTGGGCCTCGTACCGCCCACACGGCGCCGGCTCGCGCAGCTCGACCACCGCTTGGCGGCCGCCGGAGTGGCGGCTCCCCGAAAGGGGCGGTTGCGGCTAGCCCGGGCTGCCGGCGCGCTGCAAGCCCTATCGCCGCTGGGGGTGCTCGAGCGCGGCTACGCGGTGGTGACCGACGCCTCGGGGCAAGCGCTGACCGACGCGGGGACGGTCGAGCTCGGCGATGCGGTGAAGCTCCGGCTGCACCACGGGCGACTGCGCGCGACGGTCACCGGTGTCGAGCCCGAGTCCGACGAGTCCGAGCGCTAGGGTGATCGATGCCGAGACCTCAGTCGGGCTCGGCCCGTGCAGGCTCGGGCTCGGGCTCGGGCTCGGGCTCGGCGTTCTTGTCGTCAGCATTCTTGCCCTCGGTTTTTTTCTTCTTTTTCTTTTTCTTTTTCTTCTTCTTGGACAGCGGAGCCAAGGTGTCGCGGATCAGGTCGTCGAGCCCCGGGACCTCTTTTTTGGGCAGCAGCAGGGTGACCACGGTCCAGGCGAGTCCGCCCCCGGCCGCGATACCGGCCACCATGGGGTAGTCGATCGGGATCGATTGCCACCAGTAGTAGGCGACCACGAGGACCGCCACGGTCAGCGCTCGATTGAGGAACTCGCCGATGTGCGCGCCGATCCCCGGGGGGGCCTCGGGCTCCTTGATGATCCGGGCGATGACCGGCGCGTCACCCTCGAAGACGACGTCGACGTGGGGCTTGTCGAGTCGTGGCTTGATGGTCCCCCAGGTGCCCTCGAAGAGCATGAGTCGATCACGACGACGGCCCACCACGGCGACCGTGCGCTGCCCGGCAAAGCGGCCGACTCCGTCGTCTTCGTCGCGGATCACCGCGTCCTTGGGAAGCGCGTCGAGGAGCGCTGCAAGCGCGTCTTCCCGGGAGACCGTCAGCGACAGCTCGGAGGCGTCGTGGCTCGACATGGACGCGACACTAGCAAGCCTCGGGGCGACGGTCGGTGGGATCCTCGACAACCCGTCCTCGGGGCTCCCGGGCGCGGCGGGCTGCTACCCTCGCGCCCCGTGCCATGATCGAGCTGCTGTCCAGCCCCGAAGCCTGGGTGTCGTTGCTCGTCCTCTCGCTGATGGAGGTCGTGCTGGGGATCGACAATATCGTGTTCATCACGATCCTGTGCGGCCGGCTGCCCCGCGAGCGGCAGCTGTCGGCGCGACGGCTGGGGCTGGGCGTGGCGCTGGTCGCTCGCCTGGCGCTGTTGTCGATGATCTCGTGGATCATGCACCTGGAGCAGACGCTGTTTACCCTGGGGGTGGAGTGGACGGGCAAGCGCTTGATCCTCGCGCTGGGGGGGCTTTTCTTGCTGTACAAGGCCACCCGCGAGATCTACGAGAACGTGGAGAACCCCGAGGAGCACGGCCAGTCGCTGGGCTCGGGCGCGGCCCAAGCCGCCGGTCGTGGCCAATCCACCTACGCAGGGATCATCCTCCAGGTGATGGTCTTGGACATCGTATTCTCGCTCGACTCGGTGATCACCGCGGTGGGGATGGCCAAGGACATCGAGGTGATGGTGGTCGCCATGCTGATCGCGGTGGGGGTGATGATCGCCTTTGCGGGGCCGATCGGTGACTTCATCGAAGATCACCCCTCGGTGCGGGTGCTGGCGCTGGCCTTCCTGGTGCTGATCGGGGTGATGCTGATCCTCGAAGGCACCGGCCAGCACGTCTCCAAGGGCTACATTTACTCGGCCATGGGGTTCTCGTTGTTCGTGCAGATGCTCAACATGCGCATGGACAGCAAGCGCCCCCGAGCCGCCCATGGGAATCTGGCCGGGGCGGCTGAGGCGCAGGAGGTGGCCGGAGCGGGCGACGCATGAGCGAGCGGGCGCAGGCCTTCGGGGTGCTGGGCGATCCGGTGGCGCACTCGCGCTCGCCGGCCATGCACGAGGCGGCCTTTGCCGCGCTGGGTCTGCCCCACCGCTACTTTGCCTTTCACGTGCGCCCGCCGGGTTTGGCCGCGGCCCTGCACGGCGCCCGCGCGCTGGGGCTGGGTGGGCTCAACCTCACGGTGCCCCACAAGCGAGCCGCGTGCTCGATCGTCGACGTGATCGCGCCGGCGGCCGAGCGGATCGGGGCGATCAACACGGTGGTCGTGCACAGGGAGGGGGAGCAGGAGCGGCTTGCGGGTCACAACACCGACGGCGTGGGCTTCTTGGCGGGGCTGCGCGAGCTGCCCGGCGACGAGCCGGCGACCGCGGTGGTGCTGGGCTCGGGCGGCGCGGCGCGGGCGGTCGTCGACGCGCTGGTGCATCAGGCCCGGGCCGAGGTTTCCTGGGTCAGCCGGCGTCCCGAGGCTTTGCCGCCCGGGCCCTGGCGCGCGGCGGGCTACGACGCGGTGGACGGGCGCCTGCCCGGGGCCGCGCTGCTGGTCAACGCGACCACGGTGGGCATGAAGGGCGGGCCGGCGGACTTTCCCGCCCCGGTGGCCGTCGAGCGCCTGCCGTCCGGGGCCCGGGTGGTCGACCTGGTCTATCCGCGGCCGGCGGGGGGGCTGTTGGACGCGGCCGCGGCCGCGGGGCGGGCGGTGCAGGACGGCCTGCCCATGCTGCTATGGCAGGGGGTGCTGGCGCTCGAGCAGTGGCTGGGGATGTCACTGCCGCCCGAGGTCGTAGAGGCCATGCGCGCGGCGATCGGCGCGTCGCCGCCGGCCGGTTCGTCGGGTCGATAGCCGTCGTCGGGTCTGGCGTGCGAGTCTGGCGTGCGAGTCTGGAGCGCGGTTCTCCAGCCTGCCTACGCGTTCAGGTGAGATCCGATCGCACATGAGCGGCACGTCGTCAAATCTCCGGTTTTTTGCCCCGCCCGATCGGGTTCGATAGGCCCTGATGCACGCCCGTTCGCGCGGCCCCCCGTTTTGGCCGCCTCAGTCGAGGGCAACGAGTTTCATCATGGCGCACTTCGAGCTCGAGGACTGCTTCCCGGACCAGGCCAAAATCATCGTGATCGGCGTCGGTGGAGCCGGCGGAAACGCCGTCAACACCATGATCGAGCACCAAGTGGAGGGGGTGGAGTTTGTCGCCGCCAACACCGACGTGCAGGCGCTCGACAAGAACGCCGCGCCCACCCGGATCCAGCTGGGCTCGGGGATCACCCGGGGCCTGGGCGCGGGGGCCAACCCCGAGCGGGGTCGCGAGGCGGCGCTGGAGAGCGTCGCGGAGATCTCCAATGTCCTCAAGGGCGCCGACATGGTGTTCGTGACCGCCGGCATGGGCGGGGGCACGGGCACCGGGGCGGCGCCTATCGTGGCCCAGGTGGCCCGCGAGTGCGGGGCCCTTTGCGTGGGCGTGGTCACCAAGCCCTTCCGCTTCGAGGGGCGTCGCCGGGGCCGGGTGGCCGGCCAGGGGATCGAGACCCTCGAGCAGGCGGTCGACACCCTCATCACCATTCCCAACGATCGCCTGCTCGACGTCACCAGCAACAGCACGAGCCTCATCGAGTCGTTCAAGCTCGCCGACGAGGTGCTCCAGCACGCGACCCAGGGCGTATCCGATCTGATCACGATCCCGGGGATCATCAACGTCGACTTTGCCGACGTTCGCACGATCATGGCGGACCAAGGGCGCGCGCTGATGGGCATGGGCTTCGGGACCGAGGAGGGTCGCGCGGTGGCGGCGGCCCAGCAGGCGATCAACAGCCCGCTGCTCGAGGACGTCACGATCCAGGGAGCCCAGGGGATCCTCATCAACATCACCTCGGGGCCCGACCTCAAGCTCCACGAGGTCGAGGAGGCCGCGTCGCTCATTCAGGAGGCGGCCCACGAAGATTGCAACATCATCTTCGGCGCGGTCATCGACCAGAACATGGGCGAGGCGCTGCGGATCACGGTCATCGCGACCGGCTTCGATCAGCACCAGCCGGCCGAGGAGGCCCTGGAGCAGGCCATTAAGACCCACTCGGGGCGTCGTCGCCAGTCGCAGATGTTTGCCTCGGGGATGCTCGGGCCGGGCGGTCGCCAGGAGATCCACGCGCATGGAGTGCCCGCACCGGCGCCTCGCCAGGCGTCTGCGCCGATGCCCCGCACGGGCGGCTTGCTCTCGGGTGGAGGGCGCGGTGCTCCGGCGGGGGCCTCGGCGTCCACGACGATCGGTCGCGCTCCGGTCGCCGGCGAGGCGGTGTCGGCCGGTCGTCGGCCATCGGCCTCGGCCAGCAGCTCGCAGGCGTGGAATCGGGTGGACAGTGGCGCGCCCGATCCCTCGGAGATCCCCGCGTTCCTGCGTCGTCGCGGGGACGACGGCTACCTTCGCTAGCGCGCGGCTGGACGGCGCGCGGACGCAAACGACGGAAGGCGGCTCCCCCGAGGGGGACGCCGCCTTCTTTGTCACGTGGCCCGACGAGCTCGCTCGTCGGCCGGACAAGGTCGCCCTAGAGATCGTAGGGGCGGACGGTGCCGCGCTTGTTGGATTGCGCTCGGGCGATCGCGGCTTCGAGTAGATCGTGGACCTTGTCGGACACGGCCTGGACGAGCTCTCCGTCGCTGCGCAGGCCTGCGTTGCGGACGACGTCCTTGACCTTCGAGCCGACGACGACGACCTCACGGGCCTTCTTTGCTGCTTTCTTCTTGGACTTTGCCATGGGTTCTCCTTGCAGAACTTGGGGTTTCGGTAACGGTCGAACAAACGGCGCCACAGCGCCGCGCTCGGGATTGTAGGCGAGTCCGATCTCGTGGCAAGGCAAATTCGGCCGAATTCGGCCGAATTTCGCGGTGCCCGACGGGGGCGAGATCTTGGGGGCCGATCTCGTGGTGAGACCCGCGACGTCGATCCCCCCCGGCGGGTGCCGGGCTCGGTGTTTTCTTGCGTTGATCCGCTGGTGAGGCTATTCCCGAAATCGGCCTCCCAGCGGGGCCTGGGACGCGAATTCCGTGAAGATCCCTCGCTTTGCCATCCGCCTGGGGCGGCGCCGGACCAGCGGTGCGCCCCGGGGGAACCGGCGCCGCTCCGGCACCGGGGTCCACCCCCGCAAGGGGGCGACCCCCGGCGATCGGGCGGTGGGGCGCCGGTCCGCCCCGGTGATGCGCAGGGCCCGGACAGCCGGATCGGGCCGGGCCACAGCGGGCTGGGGCCGCCGGGCGCTCTATCTGGGCCTGCGCCTGGGGATCGCCGGATCGGTGGCCTGGGGCGTGCTGGTGGGGGTTCGGGAGGGCTATGCCTACGCCACCACCTCCCCGCGCTTCGAGGTGCGAGGTCTCCACTACGAGCCCACGGCCCATGTTGACGACGCCCGGCTGCGGGAGCTGATGGCGCTTTCGCCCGGGACGAACATCCTCTCGCTCGATCTGGACGCGATCGCGGCCCGGGTGGTCGCCTCCCCTTGGGTGGCTCGGGCCTCGGTGGTCCGGGTGCTCCCCGACAGCCTCCAGGTGACGGTGGAGGAGCACGAGCCCCGGGCGGTGCTCCTGCTGGGCGGGCGTCTGTGGCTCGTGGACGGGGAGGGCCAGCCCTTCAAAGCCTTAGAGGCGGGCGAGCGAGGCCGGCTGCCCGTGCTGACCGGCTTCGAACAAGCCTCGTGGCTCGGTCGCCCCGATGCGATGCGCGAGCGGGTGGCCCGGGGCCTGGCGGCCCTGGCCGCCTACGACGGCAAGCGACGCCCTCGGCTGTCCGAGCTCCACATCGGCGAGGCGGGCGAGCTGACCCTTTATACCGCGCGCATGGGCACCCAGCTTCGGCTCGGTCGGGGGCCGGTCGAGCCCGCGCTGGCCCGCTACGATGCGCTGCGCGCCGCCCTGGGCGAGGAGGCCGAGAAGCTGGCGCTGGTCCACCTCGACGGCGAGCGAGCGCCGGGGCGGCCCGATCGGATCGTGGCCAGCTTCTTCGCCGCCAAGCAGGCGCCCTCACTGCTGGCCGAGGCCGAGGCCCGCGCCGAGCAGCGAGCGACTCAGGCGGCCCAGCGGGCGCAGGCCCAGGCCAGCAAGTCGCACGGCAAGGGCACCCACAAGGGCAAGGCGCTCAACAAGATCAAGGGCAAGGGTCCCCACAAGGGTCAGCTGCCCCGCTATCAGTGAACCGATCGGTAGATCGAGCAGAGCATATCGGTACGACGCGGAGACGACGATGGCAGAGGTGGGAGAGATCATCTGCGGCTTGGACATCGGGACCACCAAGGTCGCCGCCCTCATCGGAGAGGTGACCGACGCGGGGATCGAGATCCTGGGGGTCGGGACCAGCCCCTCCGAGGGCCTTCGCCAGGGGGTGGTGGTCAACATCGAGGCCACCACCGGCAGCATCGCCCAGGCCGTGCAGGAGGCCGAGCAGATGGCCGCGGCCGACGTGCAGTCGGTCTACGTGGGAATCGCCGGGGGTCACATCCAGGGATTCAACAGCCTGGGGCAGGTCAGCATGCGCTCGCGCGAGGTGGAGCACGCCGACGTGGCTCGGGTGATCGAGCAGGCCAAGGCGGTCAACATCCCGCTGGATCGGCAGATCATCCACACCGTGCCCCTGGAGTACATCATCGACGGCCAGGGGCAGATCCGCGACCCGATCGGGATGAACGGGGTGCGCATGGAGGTGCGCGCCCACGTGATCACGGCCGCGGTGACCTCGGTGCAAAACATCGTCAAGTGCTGCAACCGGGCCGGGCTCGAGGTCATGGAGGTCGTGCTGGAGCCGATCGCCTCGTCGGCCGCGGTGCTCCACGACGACGAGAAGGATCTGGGGGTGGCGCTCATCGACATCGGGGGCGGCACCACCGATCTGGCCGTCTACTCCGAGGGCAGCAACGTGTTCACCTCGGTCATCGTGATGGGGGGCCACCGGATCACCCAAGACGTGGCCCACGGCCTGCGTACCTCGGTGCAGGAGGCTGAGGCGATCAAGCGCAAGCACGGCTGTGCGCTGATCAGCATGATCGAAGGGGACGATCTCATCGAGGTGCCTGGGGTCGGCCCCCGGCCGCCTCGCGAGTTCAAGCGCCGCTTCTTGGCCGAGGTGATCGAGCCCCGGGTGGAGGAGATCTTCCTGCTCGCCCAGCAGGCGTTGCTCGCCAGCGGCTGTGCCGAGCTGGCCGCCAGCGGCTTGGTGCTCACCGGCGGCGCGGCTCAGATGGAGGGCATGCTCGAGATCGCCGAGGACATCTTCCAGATGCCGGTGCGCAAGGGCCTGCCCTCGGGGGTGGCGACCATGGGTCGGCAGAAGATGCGCCTGACCGAGGGGGGCTTTGCCGGGATGATCCAGGATCCCAAGTTCTCCACCGGGGTGGGGTTGGTGCTCTACGGGGCGGCCCACGATCCGCTGCCGGTGCAGGTGGGCCCGCGCCCCAACAAGCGGGACGACGGGCCCGGGATCGCGCGGCGCTTCACCGACTGGGTGCGCGAGATATTCTAGAACCCGTGGCGAGGGGTTCACCACGGGTTCCTAGCTGGCCGTCGGTTGCCGATTGGTCACCTGGATGTCGAT
>JBCCWC010000110.1:0-47113 GCA_039194325.1 Myxococcota bacterium | reverse complement strand
CGGTCTTCTTGGCGGCGGTCTTCTTGGCGGCGGTCTTCTTGGCGGCGGTCTTCTTGGCGGCGGTCTTCTTGGCGGCGGTCTTCTTGGCGGCGGTCTTCTTGGCGGCGGTCTTCTTTACGGCGGTTTTCTTTACGGAGGTTTTCTTTACGGAGGTTTTCTTTACGGCGGTTTTCTTTACGGAGGTTTTCTTTACGGCGGTCTTCCTTGCGGCGGTCTTCTTTGCAGTGGTCTTCTTTGCAGTGGTCTTCTTTGCAGCGGTCATTTCGGGGCGTTGGTGTCCAGCTCGGGAGCAGCGAGGGACATGCCGCGACATGTAGCATGAGCGAGCAACCGAGCGTGGGTGCTTGAATCTTGCCTCCGGCGGCGAGTTGACGGGACTACGAAGAGCCCTGGTCATCGGTGCCACGGTGAGCGACGCGTCTTGGGCGTGATGCAACGTTCGATCGATGACGCTCGTCTTCGCGCCTCACTCGAATCGGTCGTTATGGGCAGGGATCTCAGGCGTGACTGGGGTGAAGTGGTGCGTAGGTTCTAAACCGCATGCCCGTGGGCCGGATTATGCCAGCGTTCACGTGGTGAACCGACGGGGCGACTGCGCTAAGACTGGGCACACCCAGGATCGGGGTCCTCGTGATGGATTACGAAGCTCAACGGATTGCGGCCGTGCTCCCACTTCCCGCCCTCTTGGTCGATGCGCAGGGGTACATCGTGTTCGCCAATGCAATGGCCCGACCCCTGATCGGGCAGCCGCACGACGGTGCAGGGAAGTTACGGGTCCGTGAGCTCCTGGTGCCCGACCGGACCGTTCATGACGACCCCTGGTCGCACGCCGATCCCCAGTGCCTCTCGCCATACCCCATGACCATCCAGATGAGCCAAGGCGGTACGCGAGCGGTCGATGTCTACTTGAATCGGGTCATGGTAGGGCCGAGCTCGGGTTGGCTGGTGTTGCTCATCGACGCACCGTGGACCCACGAGCCCGTCGATCTGCTGGCGCGGCTTCGGCTGCAGGAGGAGCGCATGACCCTGGCCACCGAGGCGGCGCAGATCGGGGTGTTCGACCGGGTCATTGCCGACAAGGATCCTCCGCCGTCCTACTGGTCGCCGAGCATGCGCGCGATGCTCGGCTACCCGATGGATGTCGATGCCGACAGCCACTGGTTCTTGGAGCGACTCTATCCCCGCGACCGGGCGCGATTGCTGGTGGACATCGCGCGGGCGAGCAACCCGCGGGGCGACGGACGAGCGGACTCCGAGGTCCGGTGGCAGCACCCGGATGGCGAAGAGCGCTACTTGCTGATCCGCAGCTGCCGGGTGTTTGCGGAGCGTGATGGGCAACGCGTCTCGGTGCGTACGATCGGCGTGGTCATGGACATCACCGAGCGAAGGAGGGCCGAGTGGGCCCTGCGGCTGCGCTCCGAGGTGCTCGATGTCACCCCCGACCTGGTGTCGATCAGCGACACGCTGGGCCGGCAGGTGTACCTCAATCGCTCGGGTCGGGCCATGCTCGGCTTGCCCCTTGATGCGCCGCTCACTCGTGACGACATGCTTGGCGCGTATCCCCCAGAGTGCATGCAGATCTTCGTCGAGCAGGCCATTCCGGCTGCCGTGCGGCACGGGGTGTGGTCGGCCGAGGTTGAGTTCCCCCTGCCCAGCGGCAAGCGAGTGCCCATGTCTCAGTGCGTGCTGGCCCATCGTCATGAATCGGAGGAGATCACTCACTACTCGATGGTCTCGCGCGATCTATCGCGGGAGCGTGAGCTCGAGGCTCAGGTACTGCACAGCCAGAAGATGGAGGCCATCGGGCGCCTGGCCGGAGGGGTCGCGCACGATTTCAACAACTTGCTGTCCATCATCATGAGCGGGTGCGATCTGGCGATGGCCGATCTGGATCCCGACCATCCCGCGCGCAAGGAGATCCATGAGGTATTCAACGCCGCCGAGCAGGCGGCGGCCGTGACCACGCAGCTGCTAGCATTCAGCCGCAAGCAGATCTTGCGCCCGCAGGTGCTGGACATCAACGCGGTGCTCGTCGAGTTCACCTCGATGCTGGAGCATCTGATCGATGACACGATCGAGGTCCGCGTGGTGCCCTCAGACGCGATCCCCAACATTCGGGCCGATCACGGTCAGCTTCAGCAGGTGGTGCTCAACCTGGTGGTCAACGCGCGGGACGCGATGCCCGAGGGGGGGCGGCTGACGATCGAAACTCGATCGGTGGTCATCGACCCAAAGAGGGCGACGTCGCTCGAGCTGAAGCCAGGACGGTACGTGCGGTTGAAGGTGTCGGATACGGGGCACGGCATGACGCCGACGGTCAAGGCGCGGATCTTCGAGCCCTTCTTTACGACCAAGGATCCGAGCCACGGCACGGGTTTGGGGCTGGCCACCGTGTTTGGCATCGTGCGTCAGAGCGGCGGGGACATCCGGGTGCACAGCGAGCCGGGGGTGGGCACTACGTTCGAGATCGACTTCCCGGCCACCGACGAGCGGACAGGCGTGAGGCCGGCGGCGCAACGATCTGTAAACCCTGCGGGTTCGGGGACGGTTGTGCTGGTCGAAGACGACGTCCGGCTGCGCGACGTGATCTCTCGGCTGCTCCACCAGGGCGGGTACGGGGTGATGATCGCCAACACGCCGCAAGAGGCCATCGACATGGCTCGCCGGCATGCGCAGTTCGATGTCTTGCTCACGGATGTCCTGATGCCGGGGATGACCGGTCCACAGCTGGCGGCCGCGCTTGGTGAGATCCGACCCGAGGTGGTGGTGGTGTACATGTCGGGCTACACCGAGGACACCATCGTCCACCACGGTGTGCTGGACGACGGGGTCAATTTCCTGACCAAGCCCGTCACGGCCGCGAGCCTGTTCGATGCCTTGGCGCGCGCGTTGGACCGATGCCAAGGCGAGCAGTCGGAACGGCCGGAGCCGCCCGAGCAGCCAGAGCAGCCGCACCCCGTATCGTGATCTCGGGGCCCAGGCCCACGCCGGTCGCGGTGGACGCCGTCTGCTCGAGTACCGACCTCGGATGACGATCGTGCATGGTGACCATGCATCGGTTTCGTTGTACGAAGCGGGCATTGGGCGTCATGAACAGGATCGTCGTGAAGTCATCGAACCGCATGATCCGTAGCGTGGCCCTGCTCACCGCCCTGGCCGGGTGCGGCGAGCCTCAGGACGAACCGATGCCTGGTGCGCCGCAAGACGCCCCGGCGGACCCGCAAGAGGACCAGGAGGACACGGAGAGTGGCGAGGGCACGGAGCAAGAGCCGTCGATCCCCGTCGAGCGGATCGAGCTGTCCCTCGGAGACCTCGTGTTCCAGGCCCGGGCCGCCGGTCCCGAGGGCGGGGAGCTGGTGGTGCTGCTCCACGGGTTTCCGACCACCTCCTATGCGTTCGAGCCCCAGCTTCGGGCCCTCGGGTCGGCGGGCTATCGGGCGGTGGCGCCGGATCTGCGCGGCTACTCACCCGGCGCTCGGCCCGATGAGGTGCAAGACTACGCCCTGGTCGAGCTGGCCGGCGACGTGGTCGCCATGGCCGACGAGCTTTGTGCCGATCGCTTCCACCTGGTCGGCCACGACTGGGGCGCGGCGATCGGCTGGCTCGTGAGCGGGTTCTTTGGCGATCGCGTGTCGAGCTTCACCGCGATCTCGATCCCTCACCCGGCCGCGTTCCAGCGCGCCATGCTCGACCCGGCGACGGGCCAGTTGCAGGCCTCGCAGTACGCGAGCTTCCTGCGCTCGGAGGGGGCGGCGGCGCGGCTGCTCGCCGAGGACGCGGCGCTTTTGCGGGCTCTGTACGGGCAGGACGGCGCCGAGGATGTGGTCGAGGTGTTCGGCGACGTCGACCTGTCGGGGCCGGGCCGGCTGCCCGACGCCCACGTGGCCGAGTACCTCGACATCGTGGGCGACGCGTCCACGCTCGACCGCGCCCTCCACTACTACCGAGCCAACTGGGGCGGGCTCGAAGATCCGGAGACCTCGCTGGACGGACTGGTCGTACAAAGCCCCACGCTCTACATCTGGGGGGATCGGGACTTCAGCGTGACCCGAGCCGCCGCCGAGGGCTCGGCCGACTTCGTGGTCGGCTCGTCCTACGAGTTGTTGGTGCGGCCCGGCGCGGGGCACTGGATCCCCGAGCTTGATGCCGACTGGCTCACCGACGTGATCTCGGCCCACATCGAGGACCACGCCGAGCGGTAGCGTGCCCGCGTTGGATCTGGCGCCGCGCCATTGGGGCGTAGGGCTCGGACGCCGTCAGGCGCAGCGTTGGATCAATGGAAGGGGTGGGCGACCAGCCAGGCGTCGATCTTGGCGAGGTCGCGTTCGAATTCACCGGGCTTCTCGGCCGCGGTCAGGGTGTCTCGAGCCTGCTGGGCGAGTGCGTGGGCTCGTACGCGCTCGGTGGGATCCTCCCATAGGGCATGGGCAAGGATCAGGAGGGCTTCGGCGAGCCGATTGGGCGCCACGTCGCCGGCCTCGCAGATCGAGACGGCGCGCTGGGCATGCTCGCGCGCGGTCTCGAAGTCACGCTGGTCGAGCGCAGTCTTGGCGAGCGCGACCAGGGGGTAGGCGACCGAAGGGTGATCGGAGCCCAGTGTGTGTTCGAAGATGGTCAGGGCGCGTTGGTGGTGGTCGAGGGCCTCCAAGATCTGACCTCGCGCGATCATTACATTGCCGATGTTGGTCAGAGCGGAGGCGACGGAGGGATGGTCGGGGCCTAGCGCGTGCTGGAGACGGGTCAGGGCGCGTTGGTAGTGCTCGCTGGCCTCGGCGAGCTTGCCCTGCTGTTGCAGCACGCTCGCCATGTTGTTGAGGGTGGAGGCGACGGCGAGGTGGTTGGGGCCCAGCGTGTGCTCGGCGATGGCCAGGGCGCGCTGGTAGTGGTCGAGGGCCTCGGAGAGCTCGTTTTGTTCATAGAACACGCTGCCGATGTTGATAAGAGGATTGACGAGCGACGAGTGCTCGGCGCCGAACATTTGCTCCTTGATGGCCAAGGCACGTTGGTAGTGGCTGAGCGCGTCGGCGAGCTTGCCCTGCGAGAGCAGGACGTTGCCGGTGTTGTTGAGGATCGAGGCGATGTGGGGATGGTCGGATCCCAGCGCGTGCTCGGCGATGGCCAAGGCGCGCTGGTGATGGACCAGCGCGTCGGAGAGCTTGCCCTGCTTGTGCAGGATGTTGCCGATGTTGACGAGGATATTGGCGACGGTGGGGTGGTCGGACCCTAGCGCTCGCTCCTTGATGGCCAGCGCACGTTGATGGTAGGTCACGGCCTCGGAGAGCTCGCCCTGCTGGTGCAGGACGACGCCGAGGTTGGTCAGTGCATTGGCCTCGGCCGTGGCGTCGATCTCGGGGCCGAGAGACAAGGTCAGGGCCATCTGCCCCCACCAAAGCCCCCGCTCATGGTCACCGTGTTGTTTGCCCACCACCCAGGTCAGCAAGCTCAGCGATCGGGCCGCCACCGTGTCGTGCCCGTGCTCGGTGGCGATGGTGAAGGCTTGCTCGAGGTCCTGCGCCGCCTCGGCGAACTGGTCCATGCGTTCTCGCGCGTCGCCCCGTCGGACCAGCGCCTCGGCCAGCAGGGGCCCGTACGCTAGCGCCGTGGCTCGCTCCACCAGGGGATCGGCGTGCTCGAGCGCGGCCGCGGGTCGTCCCGCGTGGATCTCCGCCTGGACCTCGGCCAATTGCTCGCGGAGGGCGAGTACCTGCTGGGCCACCGCCGGGTCCTTGGGGGGAGGGACGCGCTGACGTCGTTGTTGCAGTTGATCGAGATCGTCGCAGCGGTCCAGCGGGGGCAGGGCTCTCACCAGGGTCACGGCCTTGTCCACCGTCGTGCCGTCGGCGTCGGCGAGCACGGTGACCGCGGCCTCGAGGGCCACCTTGCGATCGTGCAGGCAGGCCATGCGAAGGTCCATGGCCTCCTCGGTCTGCTCCCCTCGGATCGCGGTGGCCTCGCAGATCTGGGTGTGCTTGTCGACCCAGGCCCGCACGTAGTCGTCGAGCCAGGGGGCGATCCGTACCCAGGTATTTCGGGCGTGGGGACGCTGGGTCTCGAGGATCGCGTCCTGCACCTGCCGACGACGCGCGTCGTCCCAGATCCCGTCGAGCTGGGCCCGGGCTCCCTTGCAGCGCTGCTGGAACGCGAGATATTGCGGCACGGCGAGCATCCCTCCCAGCCCCATCAGCCCGAGCGCTACGCCCCACGTGATCTTCCGCCGAGTGTGTGGGGCGGCGAGCCGTCGTAGCTCGACGAGCAGCGCCTCCATCGAGCGCCATCGCTGCGTAGGTTCGGCGGCCAGGCCTCGCAGTAGCGCCGTGCGCAGCGCCTTGGGCACCGTGCGACCTCGGGGCGCTGGCCGTAGAGCGCCTCGCTGGATCGAATCCAGCAGCGTGGCCACCGTGCGTCCCTCGAACGGGCGCTGGCCGTAGAGCGCCTCGTAGAGCGCCACACAGAAGCTGAACTGATCGCTGCGGGCATCGGCCTCTGCGCCCTTCATCTGCTCGGGCGGCATATAGGCTGGAGTGCCGAGCACCGCGCCGGTTCGGGTCAGGGACAGCTCGAGGGCGAGCTCTTGCCCCGTCGGGTGGCCCGTCGGGTGGACCGTCGGGTAGCCCGTCGGGTGGCCAGTACGCCGCAGTCGGGCCGATCCGAGAGGCGGGTCTTCGGCGGTCGTGCCCGAGGTCTGGGCATGCTTGGTCGCGTTGGCCTCGGTACGTCGGACCAGTCCGAAGTCCAGCACGCGCGGGCGCCCCTTGCGGTCGATGATGGCATTGCTGGGCTTGAAGTCGCGATGGACGAGCCCTTGCTCGTGGGCGGCAGCCAGGCCTTGGCCTACCTGGATGAACAGCTCCAGGCATCGTTGCCAGCGGGGCGGGGGCTCTTGCTGCATCCACGTGCGCAGCGTCTGGCCCTCTACGAGCTCCATGGCCACGAAGGTCCGGGCACCGATCCGGCCGGCCTCGAACACCTGGACCACGTTGGGGTGCGAGAGCTTGGCCATGGCTTGGGCCTCCCGCAGCAGCCGTGTGTTCTGCCGGTCGTCGAGCTCTCGGTGCAGGATCTTGATCGCGACCTTGCGATCCAAGGTGCGATCGAAGGCCTCGAGCACGATGCCCATGCCTCCCTTACCCAGGGTATTGAGCAGCACGTAGCGCCCGAGGGTGTGCTCCCGCGAGGGCACCTGGAACAGGGCCTCGAACACCCGGTCTCGCTGGAGCTGCTCGACCACTCCGTCGACCCGCGACGCCGCGGCGCCCGTGTGCAGCGACTCGGGTTGGGCGGCGAACACCTCCCGCGGCCCTACGGACACGCCGTGCTCGGGCGGGGGCGTGTTCCCCGCTACGTCCGTGTCGTCATCCCCCGAGCTCATGCCGACCTCGCGCAGAGGGGCGACTGTACCGGATCGGCTCCGGGCTCGGTGATGGCGCCGGGACGCGGTTGCGGGCAGAATTGATGATGCTGCCCATGACCGACCTGCCGCGGATCGACCTGTCTCGCCTGATGGCTCGCATCGACGCCCTGGGTCGGGTGGGGGCCCTACCGGGGGGAGGGGTATGTCGCCTGGCCCTGACCGACGAGGAGCGCGAGGGTCGTGATCTCGTCCGCGGTTTGATGGAGCAGCTCGAGCTGACCGTCACCGTCGATCCGGTGGGCAACCTGGTGGGCACCTGGCCGGGCACCGAGCCGGGGCCGCCGGTGATGATGGGCTCGCACATCGACACCGTGCGTACCGGAGGGCTCTACGATGGCGCACTGGGGGTGCTGGCCGGGCTCGAGGTGATCGAGGCGCTGCAGCGCGCGGGCGCACGGCCGCGTCGCTCGCTGGCGGTGGCCGCGTTCACCAACGAAGAGGGGGCTCGCTTCGCCCCCGACATGATGGGGAGCCTGGTGTTCGTGGGTGACCTGTCGGTCGAGCACGCCCGGGCCACGGTGGGGATCGACGGGACGACCGTGGGCGCCGAGCTCGACCGGATCGGCTACGCCGGCACCGACGCGCCCACGCCGGTGCACGCCTTCGTCGAGCTGCACATCGAGCAGGGGCCCGTGCTCGAGCAGGAGGGGATCACGATCGGCGTGGTGGACAGCGTCCAGGGGATCCGCTGGACCGAGGTCACCGTGACCGGGGTCTCCAACCACGCGGGGACCACCCCGATGCGCCTGCGTCACGATGCGGGCTATGTGGCGGGCAGCATGGTGCACTTCGTGCGTCAGCTGGCGCGGGAGATCGGCGGTGACCAGGTCGCGACCGTGGGCTCGCTGCGTCTTGCCCCCGACCTGGTCAACGTGATCCCCAACGAGGCGGTCTTCACCCTCGATCTGCGCAACACCGACGAGATCGCGCTGGATCGGGCGGAGGCTCGCGCCCTGGCGCACCTGCAGGCGCTGGCGGTCGACGAGGGCGTGCAGGTCGAGCACCGGGCGCTGGCCCGCTTCGAGCCGGTACGCTTCGATGCCGGGCTGGTCGACCAGGTGGAAGCGGCGGCCCGGGCCGAGGGCTTGTCGACCCGACGCCTGCCCAGCGGAGCCGGACACGACGCGCAGATCTTGGCCCGGATCTGCCCTGCGGCCATGATCTTCGTGCCCAGCGTGGGGGGCATCAGCCACAACGTCAACGAGCACACCGAGCCCGAGCACCTCGAGGCGGGCGCCAACGTGCTGCTGCGAGTGGTGAGCGCGCTGGCGCAGTGAAGGGGTCGCAACCGCCAGCATAAAGTGGCCTCGGGCGGTGGACCGGTGTGCCACCACCCGAGACCTCGGCGGGTCATCCCCGCGACAAGATCCTCAGGGGGCGACGTGGACGGGCACGTCGTCGGAGCTGGAGCTCGCCACCTCCAGCGCGGTCACCGGCATGTCCGGCATCAGCAGCTGTGGCTGTGCGGTGGGGGAGTCCTGGTCGGGGACGGCGGAGGTCAGCTCCTGCTGAGGCCCAAAGAACTCGAAGTGCACCTGCGACTGCGCAATGCCCAAGTGTTCCAGCTGCCCGAAGACGGTCTGCATGAACTCCTGGGGCCCCACGAAGTAGACGTCGAGATCCGAGCGTAGGTCGGCCAGCTGCGTCAGCACCAACGAGCGATCGATGAGCCCGATGTACTGCGGCGCGTCGTCGCGGTCCGGATCCTCGCCGACGAACGTGTGGTGCAGCTGCGGGTGAGCCTCGGCCAGGGCCTGCACGTGCTCGCGGAAGGCCGGCTCGGGGTTACCCTGAGTCGCGTGCAAGAAGATGATCGGGCGATCCGAGGCGATCGCCGCATCGAGCATGCTGATGGTGGGGGTGATCCCGACCCCGGCGCTGATGAGCACCAGCGGCTTGTCGGAATCGGTGAGCGTAAAGTCTCCGCAGGGCGGCAAGACGTCGAGTTGGTCGCCGACCTGTACCTGGCGATGGAAGTACCCCGACACCAGACCCCCCGGGGTGTGCTCGATGGTGATGCGGTAATAATCGAGCCCTGGCGCACTCGAAATGCTGTAGTTGCGGCGGACGCTCTGGCCGTCGATCTCCAAGATCACGGTCAGGTACTGCCCCGGGGAGAACTGCAACAGCGGTCCACCGTCGACGGGGACCAGGTAGTACGACTGGACCGTGGCGCTCTCTTGCGTGATCCGGCCCACCTTGAACCGTCGAGGCCCGCGCCAGCCGCCGGGCTGCTGGGTGTGACGCTGGCGGATCTGCTCCTCCTTCTCGATGAGGACCGACGCGAGATACTCGTAGGCCTCACCCCACGCGTCGATGATCTCCACCGCGGCCGCGTCGCCGAGCACCTCGCTCATGGTGCGCAGCAGGCACTGTCCGACGATCTCGTAGTGTTGGGGCAGGACACCCATCGAGGCATGCTTGTGCGCGATCCGATCGAGCGCCTTGCCGAGCACGTGCGGGGTGTCGATGTGCTTGGCAAAGGCGAGCAGGGCTTGAGCGAGGGCATGGGCCTGCAGACCCCGCCCCTGATGGGAGCGGTTGAACATCGGGACGATCTCGGGGTTCTCCTCGAGCAACAGCTCGTAGAACCGCGTGGTGATGGTCTGGCCGGTCTTGACCAGCACGGGGATGGTGGCCTTGACGATCTCAATGGTCGTGTCGCGCATGGATGGGGTCCTCCTGGGGATGTGTGGCCTTCGTTACAGAATCCGAGCCGTTTAAAATGATTATTGATATCAATCGGTTCATTTCGGCGGTGTCGTCATGACAACCGGGGCCGTTGTCATGACGACACCGTAGTTGTCATCTCAACAACGGTGCGTCGAGGATCGCAGCGTGGTGCGGCCCACTGTGTGGGCGGGAGCGAGGACGCGGGCGGGGTACCGCGCGTCCCTCGCTGGTCCTCGATCGGGCTCGGCCCGAGCCGAGGTTCGGGGTAGGGCGAGGGGTCGAGCAGTTCGAGCGGGGAGTCGGGCGAGATGTCGGGCGGGGTGTGGACGAGGGGGTGATGAGGGGCTGGGTCGGACCGAAGAACTCGTAGTGCACGCGGTCGTCGGGGATCCCTGCATGCTGGGCGTAGCCCACCACGGTCTCCATGAAACCCTTGGGGCCCACGACAAAGAGCTCCATCTCGGCGCGCACATCAGCGAGGTGGTAGGCCAAGAATCGCTCGTCGATCCGTCCTACATAGTGGGGCATGTCGCCCTCCTCTGGATGTTCGTAGGCGAACGCGTACGAGAGCTGCGGATGACGCCGGGCTAGGCTCACCACATGGTCGTGGAAGGCATGCTCGGAGCCATTGCGGGCGGCGTGCAAGAAGATGATCCGGCGTCCGGTGGTGATGGCCGCGTCGAGCATGCTGATGGTGGGCGTCACCCCAACCCCGGCGCTCACCAGCACCAGCGGACGATCGGATCCATCGAGCACGAGGTCTCCGCAGGGGGGCAACACGTCGAGCTCGAAGCCCTCTTGGACCCGCTGGTGGAAGAACTCCGAGACCTCGCCCCCGGGGTGGTGCTTGATGGTGATCCGGTAGTTTTGCCGCCCTGGAGGGCTGCTGATGCTGTAATTGCGGCGGACGCTACGCCCGTCGATGTCCAGCAGTACGGTCAGGTACTGGCCGGGTGCAAAGGGCATCAGGGGCCCGCCGTCGACGGGGCGCAGGGTGAACGAGCGGATCGTGGCGCTCTGCTGCTCGATCCGTACGACCTCGAAGCGACGGGCTCCTCGCCAGCCTCCAGGCTTGTGCTCGTTGTCCCGGTAGATCGCCTCTTCGCGCTTGGACAGGTGCCGGGCCAGGTCGCTGAAGGCCTCGCTCCAGGCCTCGAGGATCGCGTCGGTGGCCGGATCGCCCAGCACCTCGCCGATCGCCCGCAATAGGCAGTATCCAACGAAGTCGTAGTGGTGCGGCTGCACGTCGAGCGAGGCGTGCCGGTGGGCGATCCGGCGCAGCGCGTCTTCGATCGCGTCGAGCTCGTCCACGTGCCGGGCGAAGGCGATGATGGCGTCGGCCAGCGCATGCGCTTGTTCGGCGTTGTGTCGCTGCGACCGGTGGAACATCGGCTCGAGCTCGGGGTGAAGCTCGAAGAGCAGCTCGTAGAACCGGGTGGTCAGCGGCAGCGCCAGTTGCTCGAGCACGGGAGCGGTGGCCTTGACGATCTGGATGGTGGTGGTGCGCATGGGGTCTTCCGGGAGAGGTCGAGGACGGTCGAGTGAATGGGGCTGACCCTGCCCAATACAGAAAGCGAGCCGATGAAAAACGTTTGCGAATTCAACTTCGTCCCAAAATCGTGGTCGAATCGACAACTCTAGCTGGTTGTCGATTCGACCACTTCGTGTCATATCGACAACTCTTCATGCCCACCATCGACATCATCACCCAGGTCGTGGGCGATCTCGCCCGTAGTCTCGATCCCCAGGAGCGCTATCAGCGCTTATTGGAGGGGCTGCGGCGGATCGTGCATTGCGATGCCTCGGCGCTGCTCAAGCTCGAGCGGGAGGTGCTGCGGCCGGTGGCCGTGTTCGGGCTGACCAACGACAGCATGGGGCGACGCTTTCGACCTCAGGAGCACCCGCGGTTGGCGATGATCCTCGAGGCCGATCAGTCGATGCGCTTTCCGGCCGACAGCACGCTGCCCGATCCCTACGACGGCTTGGTGGAAGGGGTCGGCGACAAGGTCAAGGTCCACGATTGCATGGGCTGCAACATCTACATCGATGGCGAGCACTGGGGCGTGCTGACGATGGACTCGATGACCCCGGGGGCGTTCTCTGCGATCGATGCCCGGGAGCTACGGGCCTTCATCGCGCTGGCGGCCGCGACGATCAAGGTGGCCGATCTCATCACCGCGCTCGAAGATCGGGTCAAGCGCGAGACCGAGGTCAACCGCACGCTGGTGGGTGAGCGCAGCGCGGACATGATCGGGGCCAGCCTGGTGATGCGGCAGCTGGCCGAGGAGGTGCAGATGGTGGCCTCGTCGGATCTGTCGGTGCTGATCTTGGGGGAGACGGGGGTGGGCAAGGAGCTGGTGGCCAGCCACTTGCACACCGGATCGCCGCGTCGCGACGGGCCCCTGGTGCATGTCAACTGTGCGGCGCTGCCCGAGTCGATCGCCGAGAGCGAGCTGTTTGGCCACGTCAAGGGGGCGTTCTCCGGGGCTTCGGAGAGCCGCCGGGGCAAGTTCGAGCTGGCGCACAAGGGCACGCTGTTTTTGGACGAGGTCGGCGAGCTGCCCCTGGCGATTCAGGCCACGCTGCTGCGGGCGCTGCAGAGCGGTGAGATCCAGCGGGTCGGCAGCGATCAGCAGATCGAGGTGGACGTTCGGATCCTCGCCGCCACCAACCGCGATCTTCGTCGGGAGGTCAGCGAGGGCCGCTTTCGATCGGATCTGTACCATCGGCTGAGCGTCTACCCGGTGACCGTGCCGCCGCTGCGCGAGCGACACTCCGACGTGCTGCTGCTGTCGGGGTATTTTCTCGAGCAGAACCGGGCGCGCCTGGGGGGTCGGGGGCTGCGGATCAGCACGGAGGCCCAGCAAGCGCTGCAGGCGTATGGATGGCCGGGCAACGTTCGCGAGCTCGAGCACGTGATCAGCCGGGCCGCGCTGAAGGCGGTGGCCCATGCATCGGAGCGGGCGCGGGTGGTCACCGTGGGCGTGGAGCACCTGGGCCTGGAGATCGAGGTCGGTGACGACGGAGAGGCGGTGGAGCCGGTCGTGTCCGAGGGCGCACCGGCGCCGACGATGATGGAGGGCGTGCGGGGGCTGCCGATGCGCCAGGCGCTCGACCGGTTCCAGCGGCAGCTCATCGAACAGACCCTGGGAGATCAGGAGGGCAACTGGGCGGCCACCGCCCGCGCCCTGGAGCTCGATCGCAGCAACCTGCACCGGCTGGCGGTGCGCCTGGGTCTCAAGTAGCGGGGCGGCCCCGGGGTCGAGCGCCATGGTCTACCCCGAGGGTCTACCCCGAGGGTCTACCCCGATGGTCTACCCCGATGGTCTACTATGGGCTCGATGGTGCGTCCGTTGGTCATCGCCGCTGCGCAGCTCGGGCCCGTCCAGCGGGCGGATCCCCGGGCCTTGGTCGTCGAGCGCATGAGGGCGCTGTTGCGTGACGCCCACGGCATGGGGGCCCGACTGGTCGTCTTTCCCGAGCTGGCGCTCACCACCTTCTTTCCGCGCTGGTACTTCGAGGACGAGGCGGAGCTCGATGCGTTCTACGAGACCGCGATGCCCAGCCCGTCGACCCAGCCGTTGTTCGACGACGCGCGCCGGCTCGGGGTGGGTTTTTGCCTGGGCTACGCCGAGCGCACCGAAGATGGGCACCGCTACAACACCTCGATCCTCGTCGATCCGCAGGGGCAGATCGCGCTGCGCTACCGCAAGGTGCACCTGCCCGGCCACGCGCAGCCCGAGCCCTGGCGTCGCTTCCAGCACCTCGAGAAGCGCTACTTCGAGCCCGGCGCCGGCTTCAAGGCGGTGCGGGCCTTCGGCGGGGTGGTGGGCATGGCGATCTGCAACGACCGGCGCTGGTCGGAGACCTATCGCGTGCTGGGGCTCTTGGGGGTGGAGCTGGTCCTCATCGGCTACAACACCCCGGTGCACAATCCGCCAGCGCCCGAGCACGATCGCCTCGGCGATTTTCACAACCACCTGGTGATGCAGGCGGGCGCCTATCAAAACGGCACCTGGGTGGTGGGGGTGGCCAAGGCCGGGTGCGAGGAGGGGTGCGAGATGATCGGGGGCAGCTGCATCATCGCGCCCACCGGCGAGCTGGTGGCGGTGTGCTCGACCCGAGACGACGAGCTGGCGGTGGCGCGTTGTGATCTCGATCTATGCCTTTCGTACAAGCGCAGCGTGTTCGACTTTGCCGCGCATCGTCAGCCGCACGCGTACCGCATGATCGTCGAGCGCACCGGGGCCATGCCGCCCGGGTCGTCCGCGTCTGCCGAGTCTGCCGAGTCTGCCGAGTCGGCCGACCGTGATCCCGACCAAGAGCCATGACTAGTCTGCGTCCATCCACCGAGATCGTCGACGAAGCGGCGCGCCGACGCGCCGTAGCCCGCTTTGCCGAGGCGGGCATCGTGCTGCCCACCTTCTCCCAGCTGGCCGATCCCACCACGATCCCGGCGTCGATCACCGCCGCCCTGGACCGGATCGATCCCGACGCTGCGTCGGCGCTCAACCTGTTCCGGGTGCACTGGTACAACGACGAGTCCCGGCGGGGCCGCGTGTCGGTGCCCGGCCACGTGGTGCTGCCGCCCGCGCTGACCACCGTGGCCGCCCCCATCGTGGTGGTGCTAGGGCGGCGGTTTCCCATGATCGCGGCCCACAAGGTGCTCGCCGCCTACGCGTGCCTGGCCCCCCGGATCCTCACCGGTCAGTTCGATCCCACCGTCCATCGGGCGGTGTGGCCTTCCACCGGCAATTACTGTCGGGGAGGCGTGGCGATCTCCCGGATCATGCAGTGCCGGGGGGTGGCGGTGCTGCCCGAGGGCATGAGCGCCGAGCGTTTCGAGTGGCTCGATCGCTGGGTGCTCGATCCCAGCGACATCGTCCGCACCCCGGGCTCGGAGAGCAACGTCAAGGAGATCTACGACGAGTGTGCGCGGCTCGCTGTGCGGCCCGACCACGTGATCCTCAACCAGTTCTGCGAGTTCGGCAACCACCTGGGTCACCGGGTGTGCACGGGGCGAGCGCTACAGCACGTGTTCGAGCATCTCGCCGCCCAGCGACCGGGGTTGCGGCTGCGGGCGTTCGTATCGGCCACCGGATCGGCGGGCACGATCGCCGCGGGCGATCACCTCAAGGAGGCGCTGGGGGCGAATATCGTGGCTGTGGAGGCGCAGCAGTGCCCCACGCTATTGGTCAACGGGTTCGGCGAGCACAACATCCAAGGGATCGGGGACAAGCACGTGCCCTTCATCCACAACGTGCACAATACCGACTATGTGGCGGCCGTCTCCGACCGGTCCACCGACGCGCTGGATCTGCTGTTCAACCATCCCGAGGGGCAGGCGTATCTCACGGAGCGTCGGGGGGTCGATGCGGCGGTCGTGGAGCAGCTGCCGGCCCTGGGCTTTTCGGGGATCGCCAACGTGCTCGCGGCGATCAAGCTGGCGCGCTATCGGGGCCTGGGGCCCGACGACGTGGTCATCACCGTGGCCACCGACGGGGCAGAGCTCTATCGGTCGGAGCGGGACAAGTCGCTGCAGGGTCGCTTCGGGGGGCGCTTCGATCGGGTCACCGCGGCGGAGACCTTTGGTGAGCACCTGGCGGGGATGGGCCCCGATCACCTGCTGGAGACCACGCATACCGATCGCACCCGGATGTTCAACCTGGGCTACTTCACGTGGGTGGAGCAGCAGGGGGTCTCGGTCGAGGATTTCGTGGCGCGGCGCGAGCCGTCGTTCTGGGCGCAGCTGGAATCGTTGGTGCCGCGCTGGGACGAGATGATCGAGGCGTTCAACCGCGAGACCGGGGCGTCGCCCGGGGCATGAGCGCGAGTAATCCGATCGGGGGGGCGGCGGGGGTCGCCACGGGCTTCGCCACGGGGCCCCCCACGCAGGTGGCTGCGCCGGTGTGGCTCTCGTGCTCGGGTTGTGGGAATCGGGTAGAGCTCGGGGCGGCCGAGCCCTTCGTGTGTCCCCGAGCGAGCCCGGGGGACGACATCGATCACGTGCTGGTGCGGCGGATCGATCCCGAGGCGCTCAGCGTTCCGGCTGCGGTCGGAGGCAACCCCTACGTGCAGTGTCGTGATCTGATGTCGTATGGGTCTCGTGCGCGGGCCCTGGGGGTGGAGGACGCCCGGCTGGTAGAGCTCATCGAGCAGCTCGACGAGGCGATCGAGCGCGTCGACGGGCATGGCTTCGTCCCCACGCCGCTACGGGCGGAGCCGACCCTGGCGGCGGCCTGCGCCCGCCCTCTCGATTCGCTGTGGGCCAAGGACGAGACGGGCAACGTCGCCGGATCCCACAAGGCGCGCCACCTGATGGGGGTGATGATCCACCTGCGTCTGGCGGAGGTGGCCGGGATCCGAGATCCGGCGGGTCGGCCTCCGCTGGCGATCGCCAGCTGCGGGAACGCGGCCCTGGCGGCCGGGGTGGTGGCCGCCGCCGCCGGGTGGCCGCTCGAGGTGTTCGTGCCGCCGCAGGCCAGCCCGTCTACGGTGGAGCGCTTGCGGTCGCTGGGGGCCACGGTCACCCCGTGTCCGCGAGACGGTCGGCCTGGCGATCCCTGCATGCGGGCCTTCGAGGCCGCGCGGGCCCGGGGGGCGCTGCCCTTCAGCGTGCAGGGCAGCGTCAACGGGCTCGCGGTGGAGGGGGGGCTGACGCTGGGCTACGAGCTGGCCGCGCAGGTGCGGGCGGGGCCCGGACGGCTCGATGCCCTGGTGGTCCAGGTGGGCGGCGGGGCGCTGGGCAGCGCGTGCTGGCACGCGCTGCGGGATGCCGTCGCATGGGGCGTGCTGCCCTCGCTGCCGCGGCTGCATACCGTGCAGACCGCCGGTGCCTGGCCGCTGCGTCGCGCGTACGAGCGGGTGGTCGAGGTCATCGCGGCGCGGGTGGGTGGCACGGTGCCTCAACTGCCGCTGGCCCGCGCGGACTGGCTACGGCGATGTCCTGCCTCGATCGTAGACGCGGCGCTCTTGCACGCGGCCAACCACCGGTCGTCGTTCATGCAGCCCTGGGAGATCGAGCCCCAAAGCGTCGCGTGCGGGATCCTCGACGACGAGACCTACGACTGGTGGGCGCTGGTCGAGGGGATGATCCGGACGGGGGGGATCCCGATCGTCGCGGACGAGGACGCGCTGGTGGCGGCGCACGAGGCCGTGGGCCGTTACACCGGCGTGCGCGCTAGTGCCACCGGGACGGCGGGGGTGGGGGGGATCTGGGCGATGGCCGAGGACGCGGTGTTTGCCGAGCAGGCGGTCGCGGTGCTGCTGACCGGCGTCGAGCGCTGAGCGCTCGGCGGGATGCTCGGTGTGGTTGTCTCGCCGTCCGAGCTGGGTGAGCGCAGTATTGTGATGGTGCCTGCTGGATGCTTGAGCCTCATCGGGTCCCGCACAATCCGTGGCATTTTGCCTCGGTCCTCGATCTTGGGGCGTGTGGCCCCGGAGAACACGTCGATCCATGGGGGGCGCGAGGTGAGCGTCGTCGTTGTCTCGTGATCGTTTCGAGGCTGAAATGAACTACCGCAGTGAAGGCGGAGATCGGCCCGAGATCGACGCTTGACCGAGGACTATCATGACACGCTCAACTATTTCCTTCGTCTCCCGCTCCGTGGTCGCTGTTGGCCTGCTATCGACCGTCGCGTTGGGGAGCGGTTGTGGCCAGATCATCGAAGGGGCCGTCGACGAGGTATTCGAGGAATCGACGCCCGGTCTGCGTGGCCCGCTCGATGCTCGCATTCGTACCGCCCCTGAGCTCGATCCGGCTCGGGTGCGGGTGGCCTTGCTGCGCTGGGAGTCGGTCGCCCGGGTGGAGCTCGAAGACGGCGAGGGGGGAATGCAGGGGGTGCGCGTTCACGCGTCGACCGCCAACGACGGCCGCGTGCGTTTGATCGACCAGTGGACCCAGACCGCGGAGGGGGAGTACGACGAGGAGCGCTTTGGTGGGGTCGCCAGCATCGAGCCCTTCGAGCTGCTCGAGGACGGCGTACGCGCGGCCACGGACGATCTGAGCATCCGGCTTCCTGAGGACGCCGGGAACAACTTCTACCGGCTCGTCGTGTGGTACGACGACAACGACAACGGCATGCTCGAGCTGAGCCAGGACCAGGATTCCGAGTTTGCTCGCGTATTTCGCAGCGAGCACGAGGGTAAGGAGTTCATGCTCACCGAGCTCAGCCGCGAAGTCCCACCCGAAGATCCCGCCGACATGTTGTGGCTAGGTCACGCGGTCTACGACGGGGACGGCGACGACGACCGCATCGAGCGCCAGGTCGACGACGACTGGGGCGGGAGCGACTGGCTGGCGGAGATCGATGTGGCCACCGAGCCGCCGGTCGAGTAGGCGCCCACCGGCGAATGACCGCACACCCGCTGGGCCTCGACCGCCCGTCCCCCGGCCGAGCCTACTCCTCGGACAGGTAGGCGGCCATCGGCTGGAGGTACAGGCCCTGCCAGTGGGCGGAGACGATCGGCACGTTGCACACCCACGGGGCCAACCCACCCCGCACGGTCATCGCGTTGCTCGATGTGCTGGCCGGGCACGCGGACCGGCTGTCGAGGGAAGAGCCCATGAAAAAACAATAGAATCATGGATTTATGGTCTGTTCGTCGATCTGGAGGTAGCACCGGTCGTGCTCTGCTCCCGCACCGAACGTGATTCTCTTCTTCGTCGTACGGCCGACGCGATGCTCACGGTGTTCGACGAAGGGGTCCCCGCGGTCTTGCGGGCGGTCGGACCGTTGTTCGAGACCGCCAGTGTCTTCGAGTGGATCAAGCAGGCGCATCCCCCGGCGCGGGCCAACGTGGCGCACGACAAGATCGTCGCCCTCAAGCGGAGCTGGGGCATGTCTCCGGACGATCCCCATGATCCAGACACACCACGGCCCGGGCGCCCGGCCGAGATCTATCGAGGGGGCGGCATGGTGCTCGACGCGTCCCCGTTCGTTCCCATGCACCGCCACGCCACGTTCGAGGACTGGGTCGCCGACGCGAGGACTCGGTTGGGTGGTGAGTTCTGCATGCAGGCGCCCGAGCTCGAGTGCGCCAGCTGGGATGCGCTGGGACGTCTGCAGGTCCTGCTCGCCCCCGTGCTCGGTCGCACGGGACCGCGCACGTATCGCTACAACGCGTTCGCGGGCGACTATCGCCGTACTCCGTTCGGTTTTCATCTCGATCCCCACCAGGAGGGCGTGTTCCAGTATGTCCTCGAGGGTCGCCGTCGGGGGCTCTTTTGGGAAGGCCTGACGCTGTCGGACCAGGATGCGGCCTGGGTCGAGGACACCAACGGGCTGGTGTCCCCCGAGCGCGAGCCCGAGGTGGTCATCGAGCTCGAGCCCGGGGATCTGGTGTTCTGGCCCGGCACTCACCTCCACGGGTTCGAGGCCGACGGGCCGTCGATGGCGCTGAGCATGGTCGTCGATCGGGTCTCGCCCCGTCGCCGCGAGGATGTCGTCGCGGGTCTGGAGTCGTCGACCATGGGGGGCAAGACCGCGCTGCCCCCGGTGGCGTCTCGCGCTCCGCTGACGGTGGACGACGTCGTGGCGCGCAGCGGTCCGTTCTCGCTGGCCTATGAGCGATGCGATGACGCCCTCATCGTCGGAGTCTGCGGACGAACCTTCGAATGGCCCGATCCGGCGTCGATCCCGGTGGCCATGCGCTTGTTCTACATGCTCGCAAGGCGGGGGACCGCGCAGCTGCCGATCCGCGAGCTGGCCGATGAGTGCGCCGACCAGAGCTTCTCGGCCGAGGACATCTGCGAGGTCATGACGTTGCTGGCCAACCTCGGCTACATGCACTGACGGCGTCGCTGCGGCCGCTGGCGGGGAGTGTCCGATCTCTGGGCCGCGACCTCGCCCTGGGGACCGCCGATGTCTTCGGGGGCGCCGAATGTGTGGCTGAGGGCACAAAGCGGGCACGGCCATCGCGTGATCGAAACCGCCTCGGTCGTAACTCCAGGCATGCGAGGCCGGACGAGGCACGGGAAGTCGAGCGTGAAGCGCTCAGCGCTCTTTGTTGATGGGTCGGCTGGTGGGTCGGGTCGGGTGCTCGGCCCCGGATCCACGGAGCACAGGAATCGGCGGGGTGAGGCCCCGCCGAATCGGAGATCGTGATGCGACAGTTCATCGACATCATCATTCGCGCCAACAATGGTCACTATGACTTCGAGCGGGACCGAGGCCCTCAGCGTGCGGTTCAGCAGAACAAGACGGGGGGCAAGCAGATCAAGTATGTCGAGATCGAGGCCTGTCCGTGGCGGATCTATGGGGGCACATTCGACGCGCAGCTCTTTGCGGCGCTCGACGACTGGAACGCCAGCCCCACCAAGCACAAGCTCAAGATCCGCTTCAACGCCCACGGGAGTCCGAACTATCCGAACATGATCATGGGCGGCGGCGGCCCCGGGAATCCCGACCAGATCGATCCCTACAGCTGTGCGCGGTGGCTATGGAACCATGGGCTGAGCCACACGGGGTCCGACGCGTGGACCCTCACCTTCTCGATGGCGTGCTGTCACGCGTCGACCAAGATGTGCGGGGAGTTTGCCAACGGCCTGCATTGTTTCGGGATCCACGGCTTCAAGGTCACCGGCTCGCCCCACACGGTGGCCTTGGGCAACGGACACGTCAACGCCAATAGGGGCCCACGGATGCTCTTGGGCTGTATTCCCCTCAAGGGCAACCGGTATGTCCACTGGGACGAGGCCAACGGATCCAAGCAGGCGATCATCGGCTGAAGGGTGCCAGTGCGTGATGCGGTGACGGGTGTCGCTCGGCCCGAGGGGCTCGCGCCAACCCGCCCGTGCAATCACCAGATCGCGAGATAAGGGCTCGACAATGGGGCGTTGGTCGGGCGATGTGTTTCGCCTCGTGCCGCTCGCCGAAGCCGCGCGCCCACCCGGCCGGGTCGGGGCCCGCGCTCGCCCTTCCCGCGCTCGCCCTTTACGTGCTCGCCCTTTACGTGCTCGCTCTTCGCGCATAGGTCATGCTTCGTTGCGTGATCGTTTTTCGGGTTTGTTCCGATCGAAGGGGGGCCGGTCGACACTCGTGGTTTCGTCATGTCATTGATGAAGCCTTGTCCTTATTGCCAGCGGCACGTCGCCGCTCACGATACGCGCTGCCACTTTTGTGATCACCCGCTGCGGATGACCCAGGCGTCCTGGCCGGCCCGGCTGTTGGGGCTGAGCCTGTGCAGCCTGGGGATCGTGGCCGGGGTTGGGTGCGACGGCCCGGGCTCCGACGGCCCGGGCTCGGGCACGACCACGCACTCGGGGAACAGTAGCGTCACCGCCGTCGGCAACGACTCGGCGACCGAGACGGACGACTGGGGGGAGGGGGCGACCTACGCGGGCCCGGACTCCTGGGGTACGACCGAGGGTGATTCCGAGTCGCACTGGGGCACGACCACGACCGGAGGCGACGATTGCCACGTGACCACCGGAACGGACCCCGGAACGGACACCGTCGACGAGACGGACGACTGGGGGGAGGGGGCGACCTACGCAGGCCCGGACTCTTGGGGCACGACGGAGGGCGATTCGGACTGGGGCACGACCGGTGGCGACTATTCGGGCTCCGACGGCCCGGGCTCCGACGGCCCGGGCTCCGACGACGCGGACGCGCCGGGATCGGAGGGCGGCTAGGATGCGCCTTCAAGAGGCTCGTCGGCGTCTGCCGATCGTCACCTCGCTGCCCACGCCGGGGTCTCGCTGGAATTCTCAGCAGGCCGGGGACGTGCCCCGGCCGCGCTGGGCGATCTGGGAGCTGACCCTGGCCTGCGACCAGCGATGTGCCCACTGCGGCCCGCGGGCGGGCAAGCGGCGCCCCGACGAGCTGACCACCGAGGAGGCCCTCGCGCTGGTCGACGAGCTGGCGGAGCTGGGCCTGGGCGAGGTGGTGCTGATCGGCGGAGAGGCCTATCTGCGCAACGACTTCATCCTCGTCGTCCGCCGGATCCGCGAGCGGGGCATGGCGTGCACCATGACCACCGGCGGCCGGGGGCTGCACGCCGAGCGGGCGGCGGCGATGGTGGAGGCGGGGGTCAGCAGCGTGACCGTGTCGGTCGACGGGCTCGAGGCCAACCACGACCGGGTTCGTGGCAACGAAGGCAGCTGGCGTCGGGCGTTCGATGCCCTGCGCAACGTCAAGGAGGCGGGCGGCCGGATCGCGTGCAACACCCAGGTCAACGCGCTGACCATGCACGATCTGCTGCCCCTGCTTGAGCACCTGGCGCAGGCGGGGATCCACTCGTGGCAGCTGCAGATCACCGTACCCCATGGCAACGCCGCCGATCATCCGGAGCTCATCTTGCAGCCCTACATGTTCCTGGAGCTGTTTACGGTCCTCGACGCGGTCCTCGACCGGGCCAAGGAGCTCGGGATCCGGGTGTGGCCCGGCAACAACCTCGGCTACTTCGGCCCGCTGGAGCACAAGCTGCGGGCCTCGCAGCGCAAGCACTTTAGGGGCTGCTCGGCGGGGCGGACCACCATGGGGATCGAGAGCAACGGGGCGATCAAGAGCTGCCCCAGCCTGGGCGGTCCCAACAACGTGGGCGGCAGCTGGCGCGAGCACGGGGTCGCGAAGATCTGGGAGCAGAGCTACCAGCTGGGCTATATCCGCCAGCGAACCGTCGACGACTTGTGGGGGTTTTGTCGCGACTGCTACTACGCCTCCACGTGCATGGCGGGGTGCACGGCCGCGGCCGAGCCGCTGCTGGGGCGCCCGGGCAACAACCCCTTTTGCCACCACCGGGCGCTCGAGATGGACCGCCAGGGTCTGCGAGAGCGGATCGAGCAGGTGAAGCGATCGCAGACGCCCCAGCCCTTCGACAACGGGCTGTTTAGGATCGTGCGGGAGCCCAAGGATCCGGAGAAGCGGCGGCAGCAGGGGCCGGTGCATATCGAGTGGCCCCGGGTCTCTCGCCAGGTCGAGCCCTACGGACCGGGGCGCCCGATCGAAGGGCCGGGCGCCGAGCCGGTGCAGGCCTTGTGCAAGAACTCAGCGGCTTGAGGATCCGCGGTCGTTCGCACGATCGACCATTGCCCACTTTCGAAGGCTCCATTGCGCCACGGAGGATCGTCATGATCTTCCGTGGCGCCGATGTTTGTGTTGGGTCTATTGGGTAGCGGCAACCCCTACGGCGTCGCAATCTTTGGCGGAGCCCATGAATGTCCGGGTAGGAGGTGTCGTCGACAGTGGCCCATAGCATCGGCGGTGGTCGAGCAGGCGGGGGCCAAACGGGTTGCCGCCTTCTCGCCGACGGCCTGACCCTTGTCACCCAAGGAATTGCACCGTGAAGATCAAGTCCTTTGCTCTATCCTCCTCATTGTTGCTGGGCGCTCTGGCGTTGCCGGCGTGTGGCTCCAGCTCGCCCGATAACTATATTGAAAAGAGCACCAAGCTCAGCTGCAAGTACACCAAGAAGTGTGAAGAGGCGATGTGGGACGAGGCCGGCTACGACTCGGTCCGTGACTGTGTCGACCAGACCCTCGATGCCGAGCTCTTGCCCGGGGCAGGCACGGCCCGTGACCTCTTCGTCGAGACGTGCACCGACTTCGACAGCTCCGCGGCCCGCCAGTGCCTGTCCGCGCTCCGCAAGGCTCGTCGCAGTTGTGATGTCGACGACGTACCGACCGAGGACCAGGAAGCCTGCGCGAGTGTTTGTGGGGAGCTTGCCCCGGAGATGGGCGCGCTGATGCTCGAGCCCGGCAACGAAGAGCTCGTGGCCCGGATGCTCGAGCAGCTCGAGCTCGACGGGGAGCTCGATGGGGACGACGAGCCCCGGGTGTCCGAGGACGAGCGCCTGACCACCGAGCCGTAGCGCCCCGGAGGCTCTCGCAGTGCGCCCGGCCGTCGCGACCGTCGCGGCCGGGGTGATGGCAGCGACCCGCACGCTTCGAGGTGCGGGCGCTCGCCGCCCGACCGGCGTGGCTCCGGATCCTCTACTGAGCCTCGGTGTTCCACGCGATGGCCTGTTAGGCTGCGCCCCATGGAACTGGGAGCCTTCTCCATCAGCCTCGCCGTCAAGGATCTCGCGGCGTCCCTCGACTTCTACAAGAAACTCGGGTTCGAGCCGACCGGCGGGGGCGACAAGTGGCAGATCCTCGTCAACGGCTCGACGGTCATCGGGCTGTTCGAGGGCATGTTCGACGCCAACATCCTGACCTTCAATCCCGGGTGGGGTCAGGACAAGAGCGAGCTGGCCCAGTTTACCGATGTTCGCGAGCTCGCGCGGCAGCTGGCGGCGGCGGGGCTCGAGATCAAGAGCGCCACGACCGACAAGAGCGAGTCGGGGCCGGCGAGCTTCGTGGTCACCGATCCCGACGGCAACGCGATCCTCATCGATCAGCACCGCTAGCTCAGCGGCGCTCGTTCGGCGGCGCTCGTTCGGCACCGATCCCCGTGATTGACGTGCGCCCGCAACGACGTGCGCCGCGGTGATGCACGCCGCGAGTCGGCGCGGGTCGTGATAGGCTGGCATCGCGGCCATGGCAGATTCGAACCTCAGCGACGTCTCCTTCACCCTCAACGGCAAGCCCGTCCAGATCCGGCCTCGCGAGGGCGAGACGCTGCTGGAGGCCCTGCGGGGGCGCTGTGAGATCGTCTCCACCAAGGACGGTTGCTCGCCCCAGGGTCAGTGCGGCTGCTGCCTGGCGGTGGTCGATGGCAAGCCCAAGACCACGTGTGCGCTCAAGGCGACCAAGGTGGAGGGGCGCGAGATCCTGACCCTCGAGGGGGTGTCGGAGGCCGAGCGTGAGCTCATCGCGCGCTGCTTCGTGACCGCGGCCGGCCTTCAGTGTGGGTTTTGCATCCCGGGCATTGCGCTGCGCGCCAAGCACTTGCTCGACAACAACGACCGCCCCAGCCGCGAGCAGATCGCCAAGGCCATCGACGGGCACCTGTGCCGCTGCACGGGCTACGTCAAGATCATCGATGCCATCGATCTGCTCGCCCGGGCCCGGCGGGGCGAGGCCGACCCGCAGCCGGGCACCGATGGCCGGGTGGGTCAGGATCTGGCCCGCTACCAGGGCGAGAAGATGAGCCTGGGCACCCGCCCCTACGTGGACGACCTGGTCCGCGACGGCATGCTGCACGGGGCCCTGGTGCTCTCGCCCCACGCCCGGGCGCGGGTGGTCTCCATCGACACCACCCGGGCCCAGGCCCACCCGGGGGTGGCGGCGGTGGCCACCGCCGCCGACGTACCGGGCGACCGCTGGTATGGGCTGCTCATCAAGGACTGGCCCGGCTTCGTGGCGGTGGGCGAGGAGGTCCGCTGCGTGGGCGACGTGGTGGCGGGGGTGGCGGCCACCGACGTGGCCACCGCCCGCGAGGCGGCGGCGCTGGTCGACGTGGAGTACGAGGTGCTGCCCGCGGTGGTCGACATGCACGAGGCGCTCGAGGAGGGGGCGCCTCAGGTCAACCCGACGCATCCCAATCGGTTGTCGCGGTGTGCCTTTGCCCGGGGCGACGCCGACGCGGCGCTGGCTCAAAGCGCCCACGTGGTCCACGGCCGGTGGAAGACCCAGCGCATCGAGCACCTCTACCTCGAGCCCGAGAGCGCGCTGGCGCTCCGGCGGCCGGACGGCAAGCTCCACCTCTACACCCAGGGACAAGGGATCTTCGACGATCGCCGGCAGGTGGCCGCGTTCCTCGGGGTCGACTCCGAGCAGGTGTTCGTCGAGCTGGTGCCCAACGGCGGGGCGTTCGGCGGCAAGGAGGACATGAGCGTCCAGGCCCAGACGGCGCTGCTGGCCACGATGACCGGGCGCCCGGTCAAGATCACCCTGAGTCGCGAGGAGTCGATCCGGATCCACCCCAAGCGCCATCCCCTCGACATCGAGATGACCGTGGGCTGTGATCACGAGGGCAACCTCACCGCGGTCAAGGCCCGCATGGTGGGGGACACGGGAGCCTACGCCTCGGTGGGGGCCAAGGTGCTCGAGCGGGCGGCCGGCCACGCCTGCGGCCCCTACCGGGTGGCCAACGTCGACATCGAGGCGATCACCGCCAGCACCAACAACCCGCCCTGCGGGGCCATGCGGGGCTTTGGGGCCAACCAGTCCAACTTTGCCATCGAGGGCGCCATGGACATGCTGGCCGAGAAGGTCGGCCTCGACGGCTGGGCGATGCGCATGCGCAACGCGGTGGAGGTGGGCGATATGTTCACCACCGGGCAGGTCTACGAGAAATCAGTGGGGCTCAAGAAGACCCTGTTGGCGGTCAAGGATGCCTACTACGAGGCCAAGCAGGCGGGTCGCGCGGTGGGGATCGCGTGCGGGATCAAGAACACCGGGATCGGCAACGGGGCCAAGGAGTGGGGCAAGGCTCGCCTGGTGGTCGAGGCCGACGGCACCGTGTCGATCTACAACGGCTATACCGAGATGGGGCAGGGGTTGCTCACCGTGCTGGTGCAGTGCGCGGTGGAGGTCACCGGGCTGCCGGCGACGGTATTCCGACCTCGGGTCGACGCCACCTACGCGCTCGACTGCGGTCAGACCACGGGCTCTCGGGCCACGCTCTTTGGAGGACGCGCGGTGCGGGACGCGGCCCTCGAGCTCGCGGCGGATCTCGAGGCGGGCAAGACTCTGGGCGATCTGGTGGGCCAAGTCTACGCAGCCGACGTGCTGATCGACGACACCACGCCGCCCGATGTACGGGACGACGCGATCAAGACCAAGACCCACACCTCGTTCGGGTTCGCCACCCAGATGTGCATCCTCGACGAGCAGGGACGGCTCGAGCGCTTCGTGGCCGCCCACGACGTGGGGCGAGCGATCAACCCGGCGCTTTGCGAGGGGCAGATCCAGGGCTCGGTCCACATGGGCCTGGGCTTTGCGTTGTCGGAGGAGCTGCCCTGTGTCGATGGGATGCCGGTGGCCTTCAAGTTGCGGGAGATCGGGGTGCTACGGGCGCGTGACATGCCGCAGGTCGACGTGGTCCTCGTCGAAGAGCCCGAGCCAGAGGGACCGTTCGGGGCCAAGGGGGTGGGGGAGATCGGGCTGGTGCCCACCGCCGGCGCCGTGGCCGGTGCACTCCATGCGTTCGATGGGCAGCGGCGCTTCGTCTTGCCCATGAAGGACTCCCCCGCGGGTCGGGCACTCAGCGTGGGACGGATCCGGTCCAAGTGCGATCGCTCGACGTGGCGCTGATGGGCCCCAATGGTCAGGGGGAGCCCTAGGGTGGCGCTGTGGTGGCGCTCGGGGTCCCGTATACTGCGCAGGTGCCGAGCGACCGAGAGCTGCTCGAGGCTTGGCGGAATGGGGACAAGGCCGCCGGGGAAGCATTGTTCGAGCGCTACTACGACGTGCTCGTGCGCTTTTTTGCCAACAAGCTGGGCGGCGATCCCCTCGATCTGATCCACGAGACCTTTGTGGGGTGTATCTCCGGGCTGCCGCGTCTGCAGCAGAGTTTTCGCTCGTTCCTGTTCGGCATCGCCTACAACCAGCTCAAGAAACACTATGAGCGGCGCCGGATGGACGCGGAGCGCTTCGATCCCACCACGCAGACCGCGGCCGATCTGTCGCCGGGCCCGGGCACGATGTTGGTTCGAAGCGCGGAGCAGCAGCTGTTGCTCGACGCGCTGCGGCGGATCCCGGTGCAGCACCAGGTGGTGCTCGAGCTGTTCTACTGGGAAGAGCTGACGTCGGCGGAGATCGGCGAGGCCCTCGAGTTACCCGACGGTACCGTGCGCACCCGACTGCGGCGGGCCCGGGCGCTGCTCGAGCAGGCGCTGCGGGACATGGCCACCGATCCCCGGCTCTACGAGCAGACCCGACGGGATCTGGCGCGGTGGGTGGCCAAGATCCGCGCCGTACAGCCGGGAGGATCCGATCACGACGGCTCGTGAGCTCCACCGGGCGCGTCGGCCGGGTGCGCTCGCCCGGCCGCCGCCTCCCTCGATCGTCCGGTGGGCATCATAGTGGGAGGCGGCGACCGAGGTTGCGTGGGGCTCGCGGGACGATCGTGCTCGCGCGGGTTCGGCTCGGCATGGAGCCCGAGGGTCTCGCGATCCCCCAGAGCCTGCTCGACGCGGCGCAGCTGGTCGGCTGCCCGGGTGTAATCGGGATGTTGGGGATCGAGGACCTGCTGGGCGAGGTCGAGGGCACGTCGATAGTGGGCGCGTGCAGGCTCGAGGCGACCGAGCGCATGCAAGGCCTCGCCCATCAGGATCCGCGAGCGGATCGTACACGGGTGGGCCGGGCCCCGCGTGCTGTCGTGGAGGGCCAGGGCGCGCTGGTGATGGGACAGCCCGCCCTCGAGATCGCCCAGCCGGCCCAGGGCGATGCCGATCGACTGGAGCAGCTCGGCGACGTCGGGGCTATCGGATCCCAAGGCGCGCTCGAGAATTTCTTGGGCCCGACGGTAGTGCGTGAGGGCGGGCTTGGGCCCCTGTGTGGCGAGGAGTGCGTGGCCGATCTCGACGAGCGAGCGCCCGACCGCGTGGTGCTGGGGACCGAGGGTGTGCTCGCGGATCGTCAGTGCCCGCCGATGATGTGCGAGCGCCCGGGTCCACTTTTGCTGGGCATGGAGCACGCGACCGATGTGATCGAGCCCGTCGGCGACGGCGGGGTGCTGGGTGTCGAGGATCCGCTCGGACAGGGTGAGGGCGCGCTGGTGGTGGCGCAGGGCGGCCGCGTACTCGCGCTGGCGGGCCATCACCGCCCCCACGCTGTTGAGGGCCCGCGCCTCGGCGATCGGCCCTTGCCGGCGACCCAGGGCCAGTGCCGTCTGCCCCCACTGGAGGCCGAGCTCGTGACGGGCCAGATCCACGCCGACCACCACGCAGAGCACGGCGGCGGTCTCGGCTTCGACCGGGTGGTGACCGTGCTCGGCCGCCAGCCGATAGGCGCGCTCTAGATCCGCGCGGGCGTCGGCGTAGCGGCCCGCCCGCTGGTGGATCCGCCCGCGGATGAGCAGGGCGTCGGCCTGTAGCGGGGGGTACCCGAGCAGCTGGGCGCGATCGACCACCGGGTCGACCAACGCCCGGGCCGACGACAGCTCGCCCGCGGTGGCCCGCGCTCGTGCCTGGGCCAGCGGCTCGCGCAGTGCATCGACCCATGAGGCCACCGTGGGATCCTCGGGGGCCGCCGCTTCGGCGTGCAGCGCATCGATGTCGTCGCAGCGCGACAGCGCGGGCAGCTGGATCGCCAGGTTCATCGCCTGGGCCGCTTGGGTCGGGTCGGCCTGTACCAGCACGCCGACCGTCTCACGCAGGGCGCTGCGGCGGCGCTCGAGGCAGCGCATCCGTAGATCCATCACCGCGGGGGATTGCTCCTGGCGCACCGCGGTTGCCTCGCAGACCTCGGTGTAGTGCTTGGCCCAGGCGTGCGCGTAGTCGTCGAGCCGCTGCTGCACCCGGTCCCTGGTCTCGGGGGCCAGCCGGGCATCGCGGATCTGCTGGCGGCGCGGGGGATCCCACACGCCGTGCAGCTTTTCGGTGGCGCCGCGGCATCGCTGCCCGACCTCGGCGTATCGGACGAGCCCCACGCCGAGGCTCGATAGCCCGATCACCATGCCCAGCGCGAACCGACGCCTGGTCTGGGGGGCGGCCCGCCGGCGCAGCTGCGTGAGCAGGGCCGCCATGGAGGGCCAGCGGCGTTCGGGCCGGTAGGCGAGCCCGCGCAGGACGACCCGGCGGATCGCGGCGGGTACCCGGGTGCCCCGTGGCGGGGGGCGGACTCGAGCCTGCTGGATCGATCGCATCCGTGCGGCCATCGAGCGCCCCTCGAAGGGGCGCTCGCCGTAGAGGGCCTCGTAAAGCGATACGCAAAACCCGAACTGATCGCTGCGGGCGTCGGCGGTCCCGGCCTTGACCTGCTCGGGGGGCATGTACGCGGGCGTTCCCAGGATCCTCGGGCCGCTGTGGGTCTGGGGGCATGGCGGCGTGTCGCCCGGCTCGGGCCCCGCGGGCCCGAGCGCTTCGTCGGTGGGAGCGTCGGCCTGCCGGGCGAGCCCGAAGTCGAGGACCCGTGCGCGCCCCTGCTCGTCGATGATGACGTTGGCCGGCTTGAAGTCGCGGTGCACCAGGCCCTCGCGGTGCGCCGCGGCCAGCCCCTGCCCCGCCTCCAGCAGCACCCGGACGCACTCGCGCCAGGGGGGCCGGGGGACCTGGTGGATGAAGTCCCGTAGCGATGGGCCGCGGACGAGCTCCATGGCAATGAACGCCCGATCCTCGGCCATGCCGACCTCGAAGACCTGGACGACGTTGGGGTGCGAGAGCTTGGCCATCGCCTTGGCCTCGCGGATCAAGCGTCCGAGGTGGGCGTCGTCTACGTCGTGGTGCAGGACCTTGAGGGCCACGCGACGATCGAGCGAGGGGTCGTAGGCCTCGAGCACGGTGCCCATGCCTCCCCGGCCCAACACGCCCAGCAGGACGTAGCGCGACAGCGACCCGTGCAGCGCAAGCCCAGGGAGCACGAGCTCGTGTCCGGGTGACGACTGCGGCTGGGTGGGCGCGCTCAGATCGAGCATCGTCCCCGTACGTACGCGCGGGGCGAAGGCTGATTGCGTTCTTCTAAAGAAAGATACGTAGGGGCCCCCAACCCCCTTTCATCGACGGAGGATTCGGGTGTCCGGCCCGGTGGGGATCGCATGCGCAATATACGCAAATGCGTCATTCGTGCCCGTGGGGGCCGGCACCGTGTCCTTTTCGGGTCGAGCGTCGGTCTGCGCTGAGCGCGAGACGTGGGTGCCGGTCGGGATGTGGGGCTAGGCGCTCAGGGGGGGCTGGACCCCTTCGCGGACCTTTTGGGCCCATCCGTCGATGTCACTCACGGTGCTATGCACGACGTCGGGGGAGGCGGGAAGGGTGCGCAAGACTTCTTCGAGCCGGGTCCGTCCGGTGCGCAGTCGACCGCGTACGGTGGCGGCGGGGATCCCCAGGACATGCGAGATGTCCGTGCTGGTCATCTGCTCCCAGTAACGCAGCTCCACCACGACCTGGAGCTCCAAGGGGAGGGTCCGCAGCGCCTGAAGCAGCAGGCGGACTTCCTCGGATCGGTGCAAGATCGTACTGGGCCCAGGATCGAGATCGAGGACCGAGACCGACGCCAGATCGTCGGGGGCCTCGTACCGGTGGCGCAGGTAGCTGGTGAGGACTCGGTAGGCCACGCCAAACAGGTACGATCGGAAGTTGCTGCCTTCGCGGATCCGGTCGCGTCCCTTGACGCAGCCCATGAAGGTCTCCTGCACCAGATCGCCGGGAGCTTCGCGGATCTTGTTGGCGAAGAACCGCGCCACGGGGCCGTAGTAGCGCTTGAATAGCTGCTGGCCCGCTTCGGTGTCCCCGGCCCGCCAGGCGTACAGGAGCTCGGCGTCGGTGGTCACGGTACGTACGATACACCAGGGTCGTGGCGGACGGAGCCCCGACCGTGCGGGCACGATCGGGGCTTGGACTCACTCCTCATACGTCGTCGGGGACGTCGAGGATGAGGATGTCAGGCAGATTACCGACGGCCCGCGTGGGCGGGGGACCGTCGTCGAGCGCTTCGCCATAGCCCGTTTGGCCCTGGTCTTCGTCGCCCCATCCACGTAGGCCCCCATGGTCCATGACCGCGAAGGTCGTCCATGCGGTGGGGCCGGCCACGATTTCGGTGGCGCCGTGTTCGGCGAGGTCGACGTGGCGGAGCCCGGACGGCAGATCCGTACCCTCGCCCAGCTGGCCCAGCGCGTTGCTGCCCCAGCAGTAGAGGTCGCCGAGCACCTCGGTGATGGCGCAGGTGTGCTCGGCGCCGGCGGCGATCTTCTCGATCGGATCGGCGAGCGGCACGGTGCCGACCCCCGCCAGGGCGTGGCCCAGCTGGTCCTCGTCGTTGTTGCCCCAGCACTGCATGGTGCCGTCGTCGATGCGGGCGCAGGTGTGCGCACCACCGGCGGCCACCTGCGTGGCGGCGCCGCTCAGCGGGATCGACGTAGGGCCGGTCGCGCCCGGCGAGCCCAGCTGACCGCTGTCGTTGTTGCCCCAGCAGGTCACGTCCCCCGTCGGGGTGCGGGCGCAGGCATGATGGGCCCCGGCCGAAAGATCGGCCACGGGGCCGGGCAGCGCGAAGGTGGCGATCCAGGCCGGGGCCGGGGTGCCGTCGATTCCCTGGCACTGCACGGTGCCGTCGTCGAGCTGGGCGCACAGGAAGTCCTCGCCGAGCCCGAGCGCCGTCACGATGCCCGGGAACGCGACGGGCTGGGGAGCCTCGATATCCGACGCCGAGGGGCCCCACCCCTTGACGGTGCCGTCGGCCATCAGGGCGACCGAGTACTCGCCGTTGCCGTGGACCTCGACGGCGGGACCGTCCAGGTCCACGGTGGGCGTCTGGGCGGGGGTGAGGCATTCGTCGCCGTCGCAGAAGCGATCGCCCCATCCCTTGACGTTGCCGCTGTCGAGCACGGCCCACGACTCGCCGTCGCCCAAGCCCATGCCGGCCACGTGG
The DNA here is from genome assembly GCA_039194325.1 of Myxococcota bacterium. Taxonomy (GTDB): domain Bacteria; phylum Myxococcota_A; class Polyangia; order Nannocystales; family Nannocystaceae; genus Paraliomyxa. The sequence continues at coordinate 14,615 of JBCCWC010000110.1, read as the reverse complement.
GCCGGGGCGGCCTCGTCGGCCGACCGCATGGAGACGACCGGGTCGGCCGGGGGTTCGCTGTCGCTATCGCAGGCGCCGGTGAGCGTGACGCTCATGGCCAGCAGACCATTGACGAGCACGCGGTTGAAGCGGTGGTGGTTGACTACGATTCCTTCGTTCATGGCTCACGTCCTTTTCGCTACCACTGACACGGAGCCGCACCTCGCCCTGCGGGGAGCTGCTTCGGTGGATCTCGGGCCCCACCATCGGTCGAGGATCGGCCGATGACGCTAGGAGGGGAGGCGCTCGTGGGGTCGAGTGGGAAGCCTCGGCGAGTCGAGGCTCCTTTGTGCCAGTGTCAGAGCCGGGCTCGATGCCCTCGGGTCTTGGGGTTCATTCCTGCGACCCGCTGCTCTCGATAGGGATGTAGTGATCGAGCGCGAAGTGTTTGGAAAAAAGTAATGCCTGAGATCTACGATACTGGTTTGCCTGACACGTTCGGGCCGGGTTGGGGTTTCTGAACGCTGTTTAGCGGACGTTTTGCGGCTCCAGTCGGTCCAGCTCCGCTCGGTAGGCGTCCGCTTTGTCTCGTTGGCCGAGCGTTTCGAGTAGCTTGATGAGCTTGCCCAGCACCCGGGTGGTCATCGCCCGGTTTTCGAGGGTGAGCTCGTTGGCGTGGAGGATCTCGAGGGCTCGCTCGTACTGCTCGACCGCCTCTGGGTCCCGGTCACCGGTCCGGAGCGCCTCGGCGAGGTTGGTACGAGCCAAGGCGACCCAAGGGTGCTCGGGGCCGTGGACCCGCTCCCAGGCCTCGATGGCTCGCCGCAGCTGCTGCGCGGCCTCGGTGGATCGCTGCCGTCGATCCTCCGAGTCCTTGTCCATTTGCAACGCTTGGGTCACGAGGGAGTGTCCGAGCCCGTTGTGCGCATTGGCGATGAGCTCGTGGCGCTCGACGGGGCTGGCCTGGAGGATCGCCAGGGCTCGGCGCCACTGCGTTTGGGCGTCCTCGACCTTGCCCTGGGCCTCGAGCACCGCGCCGAGGTTGATGCGCTGGTGGGCGGTCTCCGGGTGCTCTGGGCCTTGCCAGCGGGTGCGGATCTCCAGCGCGCGTTGGTACTGCGTGTGGGCGAGCCTGAGCTTGCCCTGCTTGCGCAGGGCCACGCCGAGGCTGTCGAGCGGCTCGGCCAGCGCGATGTGGTCTTCGCCCACCGTGGTGCGCAGCAGCTCGAGCGCGCGCTCCAGGCCCTCCTCGGCCTGGTCGTTCTCGCCCCGGACGGTCCACAGCTGGCCGATTGCGGTGAGCACCCGGGCCTTGGCCAGCCCCTTGGGGTCGAGCGCGTCGACCCGGCCCTCGGCGATGAGGCCGAGCCAAAGGCCGGTCTCGGCCTTGGCCTGATCGACCCCGACCACATAGGCGAGCGTGGACAAGATCTCCACTTCGATCGCGTCCGCGCCGTGGGCTTGGGCCTCGTGGAGCGCGCGCTGCAGGGTGGCGACCGCCCGGTCGTGCTTCCCCAGATCCGCCCACAGCGTCCCCTCGACCAGCCACGTCTCGGCGCGTAGCGTGGGATCGTCGTGGTCCTCGATAGCGGCGAGGACGGGGCCGAGCACGTCCTGCGCGTTGGCGATCTTGCCGGCGGTCGCCAGTACGCGCGCTTGCTCCAGCGTCTCGCGCAATGACTGAAGCTGCGCCAGCGTCTGCTCGTCGGCCGGGGGCGGCTGCGCCGCGCGGCGCAGGGCGTCCAGGTCGGCGCACTCGTCAATGCTTGGCAGGGCGATCACCAGCTCCACGGCCCGCTCGATCACCTGAGCGTCCGCGTCTCGGAGTACGGTGACTGTTTGCCGCAGCCGACTGGCGCGCGTGTCCAGGCAGTTGTTGCGTAGCGTGCGGTCTTCGCGGGTCTGCTCGTTGTGCACCTTGGTCGCCTCGCAGGCTTCGACGTAGGCGCCGTCGAGCCTGCGTGCGTAGTCGTTGAGGTTTTGCTCGACGCGTTTCCAGGCGGCGCTGGCATAGGCGATGTCGAGCGACAGGAGCGCGGAGCGGACGGACGAGCGCTGCTCGTCCCACTGGGTCTGGGCGCCCGGGGCCGCATCTTGGCAGGGCGCGACCTCGGGCGTAGGGGTATCCGAGCCCACGACCACCGCGGCTACGGCGATCCCGAGCCCTATGGAGGCCGCGCCGGCCCACTGCAACGAGGAGCGACGTCGGCGGTGTCGCTCGAGCGTGTCGATGAGGGCCTCCATCGAGGGCCATCGCTCGTCGGGATCGTTGGCCAGCCCCCGGGTGATCGCGCGGACCAGCCACCGCGGCACCCGACGTCCTGCGGGGTTGGGCGGGGGCGCGTTGGGCTCGCGCTCGATCATCTGGCCGAGGTTGCCCATCGGCCCCGGGGGGAAGGGTCGGTCGCCGAACAGCGCCTCGTGCAGCGACACGCAGAAGCTGAACTGATCGGCGCGGGCGTCCACCTCCTTGCCCCGCATCTGCTCGGGGGCCATGTAGGCCACTGTTCCCAGGACCGAGCCGGTCATCGTCAGCTTCTTGGACAGCATGCTCGACGAGTTCGTCGGCGTCGCTCGATCCCCGCTGCCCGACTCCGAGGGCAGGGCAGGGACGAGCGGGGCCGCGACCACGGGCGTGGGCTCGGGCACGGGCGTGGGCTCGGGCACGGGCGTGGGCTCGGGCTTGGACTCGAACTCGGACTCGAGCTCGGCTTCGGGCTCGGGCTCGAGCTCGCCGCTATGTCGGGCCAGGCCGAAGTCGAGCACGCGCACCCGCCCGGTCTCGTCGATGATGCAGTTGCTGGGCTTGAAGTCGCGGTGGATCATCCCCGCGGTGTGGGCGGCCGCCAGCCCGCGGCCGGCCTGGATATAGACCTCCAGGCACTCTTGCCAGGAGTGGCCCCCCTCTTGCCATTGTTGGAGGGTTTGGCCCTCGACCAGCTCCATCGCGATGAACGCTTGCTCGTCGACCTTCCCCACCTCGTACACGTGCACCACGTTGGGGTGGGCCAGTCGCGCCAGGGCCTGGGCCTCGCGGATGATCCGGTTTTGGTGCTGGCTCTGCACCCCGGGGTGCATCACCTTGACCGCCAGCTCACGATCGAGGTCCTCGTCGTAGGCACGGAGCACCGATCCCATGCCCCCGCTGCCCAGCGTGCCCAGCACGGTGTATCGCCCGAGCTTGGAAGGGGCGTTCGACTCGCCGAACAGCCGAGACTTGAGCTCCTGCTTGCGCCAGTCTTGATCCTCCATCGTGGGTCGCACGCCGAGATCGGCCAGTGCTTCTTCTTCGATCGAGCGACCCATGGGATCCACCCCCGACGGTAGCACCTTGTCCGGAGGGCCCGCAGATCGGGCTCGCCTGCCCAGTCGCGAGTCTACCGGGGTGTGACGTTGGTCGCAGAGGCCGGTCTGGCCGGTCTGGATGGTCGAATGTGTGGCTTTGCTCTCATGGACGCCCATCGCCGTCCTGCGCCTTGGGTGGCGTGCGCGCGATCGGGGTCGGGGTGGGGGAGCGGGGGATGGGCGAGGGGGGATCGAGCGCGGGTGTGGGGGTCGACCGCGTGGTCTCACGTCCCTGCGCATACGGCAGGGGATCGCTAAGATCCGGCCGCGAGCGTGCCGAAGCCCGGCGGTCGAGCCGAGGCTTGGGATCCGAGGGGAGACCGCCGATGAGTGACGTGACGACGATGATCCTGGGCCCAGATCTGGGCGGGTTGACGCTACGGGTGGCCGGGGCCCAGGCGTCGGTGCTGGAGGGGGAGCCGCCGGCCGCCGCGGCCCGGCTCGACTGCGCCGGCGCGGTCATCGAGCCTGGCCGGATCAACGCGCATACTCACATCTATAGTGGCCTCGCCCCGCTGGGGCTGCCCGCGCCCGAGCCTGCGCCGCAGACCTTCGTGCAGATCCTCGAGCGGGTGTGGTGGCGGCTGGACCGGGGCCTGGACGAGGCCTCGCTGCGCGCGTCGGCTCGGCTCTACGTGGCCGAGGCCCTGCTGGACGGGACCACCACGCTCATCGATCATCACGAGTCCCCCGACTTCATCGAGGGCTCGCTGGACGTGTTGGCCACCGCCTGCACCGAGCTGGGGATCCGCGCGCTGCTCAGCTATGGGGCCACCGAGCGCAACGGCGGGCGGCTCGAAGGGCGCCGAGGTCTGGCCGAGTGCGCGCGCTTCTTGGCCGCCAACGACGATCCCCGGCTTCGGGGGGCGGTGGCCCTGCATGCCTCGTTCACCGTGTCCGACGAGACGATCGCCGAGGCGGCCCGGCTGTGTGCGGAGCGATCGGCGGTGATGCACGTGCACGTGGCCGAGGACGGCAAGGACCAGGTCGACGCGGTGGATGCTCGGGCGCGTGGCTATGAAGGCCCGCTCGAGCGCTTGCTTTGGCTGGGGGCCCTGCCGCCGGGATCGATCGTGGTGCACGGCCTGGACCTGAGCGCGGACCAGGTGCGGCGGGTGCACGAGGCGGGGTGCTGGATCGTGCAGAATCCTCGCAGCAACCACGGCAACGGGGTCGGCTACCCGCGCGGTCTGGCGGTCAGCGATCGCGTGGCCCTGGGCACCGACGGGTATCCCGCGCGCATGGGCGACGAGGTGCAGGCGCTGCGGGAGCACGCCGCCGCGCATGGGGACGACATGGATCGGGTGGCCTTGCGGATCGCCGCCGGGCATCGTTTGGCGGGCGAGCGCTTTGGCGGCACCTTTGCGTTACCGTCGGTGGGGGGAGCCCCGACGGTGGCGGATCTGCGGGTGGTCGAGCCCGATGGGACCGTGCGGCACGTGCTGGTGGACGGGCGGGTGGTGGTGCGGGATGGGGTGTTGCTGGGCGGGGAGCTCGGGGAGATCCGAGGTGAGGCGCAGGTGCAGGCGCAGCGGCTGTGGGCGCGCATGGCCGAGGTTGGCGAGCGCCGTGGAGCGCTTGGGTGATCGTCAGATCCTGGACATGACCGCGCGGCGTGGGGCGGCCCGGGTCACGACAACGCCCACCGCCGCAGCAGCTCGCCATGGGCTCGGGAGAGCGCGCCGACCTCGTCATCGGTGAGATCGTCGACGACGAGTGCCTCGACTACTACCAAGAAGGCCGCTGGCTCAAGGATATCTACTTTGCTCACGGAAGCTGGGAGAACGGCAAGCCCCCCGGCTTTACCTGCATCGAGTCGTAGCCCTCCCTCCCACTGAACGCCTACGAACGACTCACCCCAGCTCAGCCACCGCGCTGATGTAGTTGTCGCTGGCTTGCAACACCGCCCCGCTGACCATCTGCATGAGGTGAAAGAACGTCAGGTCCACCTCACCCTGCGCCTGCCCTTCGATCGTGCCCACCGGATCGGCGGGATCGAAGCGCACCTCGAAGTCGGGCCCCGAATAGAACGCGCGCCCCTCGTCGAGCCGCACCTCGAAGCCCTGGCCCCCGAAGCGCCCGAGCACCGTGCGGGCCTGTCCTCGCACCTCCACGTAGAACCCATCGTGCCCGGAGAACTCGTGCCAGTCGTCGCGGCTGCCGAAGAACCGCGGCTTGACCACATAAGGCCCGCCGTCCTCGGGGCAGAACACGTCACAGTTGCCGCACTCGTTGCAAAAGTCGGCGAAGTTGCCGATCTGGTGCTTCTTGGTCACCACAACCGGCTCCCCCGCCTCGTGCCGCCAGCCCTGCGCCCCCTGGCGCAGCTTGACCACCGGCACCTCGCCGCGCGGCAGCACGAAGGTGAAGTTGGCGTCGTTGGGGCATACCGGCACGCACTTGTCGCAGCTGATGCAGTCCAGCAGCACCAGGTGGCTGCCCACCTTCTTGGGACCTTTTTGGTTTTGGCCGGCGGCGTAGCGGGGGTCGGCGGTGGCCGCGGCCACGTAGGTCTGGGTGTTGAGCACCTTGACCGCCGAGAGCCACCGCGCGGCCACGGCTCGGTCGGCCACCGCGTCGTCGAGGGTCCCGCCGTCTTCCAGGGCTCGCCGGCAGTCGGCCTGGGTCGTTTCGGGCAGCCCCAGGCTCTGTAGGGCGGCGTCGGCCTGGCCGTGGGCCCGCAGGATGAAGTCGTCGACATTGGTCGCCCCCACCGCGTCCATGCGGCGGTAGAGCTCTTTATAGTAGGTCTGCGCCCGCCCGTAGCCCCCGGGCTTGAGTAGATCGCTGCACACCGTGATCGGCGTCAGCCCCAGGCTGACCGCGTCGGGGAAGTTGCGGTTGTCGATCCCCGCCGAGAACGAGATCGGATACCGGTCGCCGAAGCGCTCGCGAAAGCGGCCCACCAGGTTCATGGCCAGCACGTGCAGCGGAGTCCCCGACAGGTACATCTCCTTTTCCTTGGCAGCAAAGAACGTGCGGTGGTTGCCCACGATGAGGGTGTTGCTGAACTTGACCCCAAAGCGCTGACCGAGCTCCGTGGCTCGGTCGCCTAGCCGCTGCACGAAGGCCTCGGCCTGATCCCACTGGGTGTCGTTTTCGAACGCAGCGTCGGGCACCTGCTGCTCGGTGTAGCCCATCTGGTCGTGCAGCAGCGCCCGCAGCCGCGTGGGTCCCAGCAAGGTGGGGTTGAGCTTGACGATGCAGTGCAGCCCCAGGTGCTCGAGCAGGTAGGCGATGATGCTCTCGATCTCGTCGGGCGGGCAGCCATGAAAGGTGGACAGGGTCAGCGTGTCCGACAGCGAGGTCTGAAAGTCGAGATCACGGTACCGGGCCAGCGGCTCGGGGATCTGCGCCCGCAGGCGGTCGACCACCGCGGTGCAGTCCATCATGCCCCGGATGAAGGCCTGCACCCGGTCGGTCTTGATCCCGGCCAGGTCGTAGCCCACGCTCATGTCGTAGACCAGCGGCGCGAAGCTCGGGGTGATCGGCACGACGCCCGCCGCCCCGAGGATCCGCACCGCCATCGCTCCCTTGACGTACTCCTCGAGCGACTGCGGCAGGCGCAACTCCTGCGACCACTCGACGTTGTACCCCACGGTCTGCATGTCGATGCATGGGCGGGGGATCGACAGCTCGTCGAGGATCTGGACCGTCTTGAGCTCGAAGATCCGGCAGCCCGCCAGCCAGCTGAGCACGATGTTTTGGGCCATCTGGCTCTGAGGGCCGGCGGCCGGGCCCAAGGGGCTGCCCGCCACGTGGCCCTGGAACACCACCGAGGTATCGTGGTGACCGTCGCCCCCCACGAACTTGCGGCGGGGAAGGTGAAAGATCGAGTCGTGCTCGTCCAGCTCCCGGAACATACGGGTGAGCAGGGCGCCGAAGGGATAGGGTCGTAGCTCGGCCATCGGACGAAGGGGTGGACCAAGAGGCGGCAGTGAGGAGGGGATGAGACGGGACGAGACGGGATGAGACGGGACGAACGGACGAAGGGGCGCACCAGGGGGTGACGGGCGCCGAGGAAGAGTACACCCCGGCGCACGCGATGCGGTACGCTCGATGGGCGATGGATCCTATCGAGCTGCACGTCAACGGGGAGGTGGTCGAGGTGACCGACGTTCGCCCCACCACCACGCTGCTCGAGTACCTGCGGGGCCCGCTGGGCCTTCCGGGGACCAAGGAAGGCTGCGCCGAGGGAGACTGCGGGGCGTGCACGGTGGTGGTGATCGATCCCCAGGCGCCCGGCGGACCGCGTTTTCGCGGGATCAACAGCTGTTTGCTGCTGTTGCCCCTGTTGCACGGGATGCATGTGCTGACCGTCGAGGCCCTGCGGGACGCCTCGGCCCACGACGACAGCGACGGCTATCACCCGGTGCAGCGGGCGCTGGTGGAGGCTCTGGGCTCGCAGTGCGGCTATTGCACGCCCGGGGTGATCATGTCGATGTTCGAGGCCTGCTACCGCGGCGATCTCGACGCGCCGTGGAAGCTCGACGATCAGATGTGCGGCAACCTTTGCCGCTGCACCGGCTACCGCCCGATCCGCGAGGCCACCGAGCAGATCGCGGGGTTGCGGCCCGACGACCGCTTTGCCCGGGCGCTGCGCACGGCCGCCGGGCAGCGGCCGGTCTCGCTGCGCTATCGGGCCGGGTCGCAGCACTTCTTTTGCCCGGGCTCGGTGCCCGAACTATTGGATCGGCTGCACGAGCACCCCAATGCGCGCCTGGTGGTGGGGGCGACCGATCTGGGCCTGGACGTCACCAAGAAGGGCGAGCACTTCGAGGTGTTGGTCTCGCTGCAGGCGATCGAGGCCCTCCGGCAGCTGCGCCACGAGGACGGGCGCTGGTCGGTCGGGGCCACCGTGCGCCTCGCTGATCTGGAGGACGCCACCGGTAAGGCCCTGCCGCCCGTGGCCCGGATGCTGCGGTTCTTCGGATCCCGACAGATCAAGAACAGCGCCACCTTGGGCGGCAACCTGTGCAATGCGTCGCCCATTGGGGATCTGGCCCCGGTGCTGCTGGCGCTGTCGGCCACGGTGGTGGCGGTTGGTCGGGAGGGGGAGCGCCGGATCCCGATCGACGATTTCTTCGTGGGCTATCGAAAGACAGCGCTACGGACCGGCGAGATCCTGGCGCGCGTGGAGTTCGACGATCCGCCCGCGCATGCCCGGGTGGTGGCCTACAAGGTCTCCAAGCGGCGCGAGATGGACATCAGCGCGGTCGCGGCCGGCTTGCGGGTCGACGTGCGAGACGGGATCGTCGAGGATGCGAGGCTTGGCTTTGGCGGCATGGCAGCCACCCCGGCCCGGGCCCGGCGCGCTGAGGCAGCGATGATCGGGCAGCCGTGGTCGGAGGCCACCGGCGAGGCCGCGGCCCGCTGCATCGCCCAGGACTTCCGCCCGCTGTCGGATCACCGCGGCTCGGCGTGGTATCGTGCCACCGTGGCCGCCAACCTGCTGCGGGGTCTTTACCACGACGTGCAACGCGAGCGGCTACCTCCCCTGCCTGACCGGCCCAGCGGGACCCTCCTAGGACGGGGAGGGGAAACGGGAACGGGAGCGGGAGGAGAGGCGAGCCCATGAAGAATCGCGGCGGCCCGCCCAGCCCCCTGCATCAGCCGGCGATCCACGAGAGCGGGTATCGCCACGTCAGCGGCCAGGCCCGGTATGTCGACGATCTGCCGCTTTGGCCCGGTACGCTGCACGGGGCGGTGGTCACCTCACCGCACGCGCACGCCCGGATCCTCGGGCGGGACGCGAGCGCGGCCCGGACCATGCGTGGGGTACGGGCGGTGCTCTTGGCCGCGGACATTCCGGGCAACCCTCGGGTGGGCCCCATCGTCCACGATGAGGACTTGCTGGCCGGCGATGAGGTCTACTATGTGGGCCAGCCGGTGGCGGTGGTGGTGGCCGAGGATCACGCGAGCGCACGCGCGGGGGCGGCCGCGGTGGTGGTGGACTACGAACCTCTGCCCGCGATCCACTCGATCGAGCAGGCGATCGAGCAGGGGTCGTTCATCGCCCCGCCCCACGTGATCGCCCGCGGCGACGTGGACCAGGCGCTGGCACAGGCGCCGGTGCGGATCCATGGAGAGATCCGCACCGGTGCACAAGACCACTTCTATCTCGAGACCCAGGCCGCCCTGTGCCTGCCCGGCGAGGACGGCACCTTCACCGTATTCTCCTCCACCCAGCACCCGACCGAGGTGCAAAACGAGGTGGCGGCGGTGTTGGGCAAAGGGGCGCATCAGATCGTGTGCCAGGTGCCTCGCATGGGCGGAGGCTTCGGGGGCAAGGAGTCCCAGGCGACCCCCTTTGCCTGCATGGCGGCGTTGGGGGCCTACCACACCGGGCGGCCCACCAAGGTCTGGCTCGATCGTGCGAGCGACATGCGGATCACCGGCAAGCGCCATCCCTTCGTGGGTCGCTACGACGCTGGCCTCGACGAGGCGGGGCGGCTTTTGGGGCTGCGGGTCGATCTGTACAGCGATGCGGGTTTTTCGGCGGATCTGTCGCTGCCCGTGCTCGACCGGGCGCTGTTTCACCTCGACAACGCCTACTACGTGCCCGCGCTGCGCTTTTGTGGTCGGGCGTGCCGCACCCACCGGCCTTCGAACACCGCGTTTCGGGGCTTTGGGGGGCCGCAGGGCATGGTGGTGATCGAGCAGATCCTCAACCGGGCGGCCGAGCGCCTGGGGCTCGACCCGGCGGTGGTGCGCGCGCGCAACTACTACGGCGCGGCGCCGCGGGATCGGGCGCCCTACGGGCAGATCGTCCCGGTCGAGCACAACCGGCTGGCCCGCGTGCACGCCGAGCTGTTGGCCAGCAGCGACTATACGGCGCGGCGGGGCGCTGTCGAGGCGTGGAACGCCGGCTCGCGCTTCATCAAGCGCGGGATCGGATTCCAGCCGGTCAAGTTCGGGATCTCGTTCACCAAGAGCGTGCTCAACCAGGCGGGGGCCTTCGTGCTGGTCTACGCCGATGGCACCGTGCAGCTCAACCACGGCGGCACGGAGATGGGGCAGGGTCTGCACACCAAGATGCGGGCCGTGGGGGCGCATGCGCTGGGGGTGCCGGTGGAGGCGGTGCGGGTGATGGAGACGGCCACCGACAAGGTGCCCAACACCTCGGCCACCGCGGCTTCTTCGGGCTCGGATCTCAACGGCCAGGCCGTGCGGCAAGCGTGCGAGATCCTGCGCGAGCGCCTGCGGGGGGTGGCCGCGAGCGTGCTGGGGTTGTCCGAGCCCGAGGCGGCCACACTGCGCTTTGCCGGGGGGGCGGTCACCCACCCGGGCAGCGCCCGGGCGCTGCCGTTTGCCGAGGTCACCCAGCAGGCTTGGTTGCAGCGGGTGCCCTTGTCGGCCACTGGCTTCTACCGCACCCCGGGGGTGGGCTACGACCACGCCACCGGCACCGGCACTCCCTTTTACTACTATGCCTACGGTGGAGCGGTGTGTGAGGTGGAGGTCAACGGCCTCACCGGTGAGCACCGCCTGCGGCGGGTCGATATCCTGCACGACGTGGGTCGCTCGCTGGTGCCTACCGTCGATCGCGGTCAGATCGAAGGCGGGTTCGTGCAAGGGGTGGGGTGGCTGACCTGCGAGGAGGTGCTGACCACCGACGACGGTCACCCGATTACGCTGGGGCCTTCCACGTACAAGATCCCGGCGATCGGCGACGTGCCACTGGATCTGCGGGTGGAGCTGCTACCCCGGGCTGAGCAGCCCGGGGTGATCCATGGCAGCAAGGCGGTGGGGGAGCCTCCGTTCATGCTGGCGCTGGGGGTCGTTACCGCCCTGCGGCACGCGATCGGGGCGTTTGGTGAGGCCCAACGAGCGGTCGAGCATGAGGTGGAGCTGCTGTTGCCCGCCACGCCCGAGGCGATCTTGCGCGCGGTGGAGGAGCAGCGCGGGGGGCCTCGTCCCCGAGCGGAGCGATGAGCGAGCGCCCCATGGGCTTGCGGCGGTGCTTGATCGCCAACCGGGGGGAGATCGCGATCCGGATCGCCCAGGGCTGTGCGGAGGTCGGGGTCGAGGCGGTCGGGGTGGCGGCGGCCGACGAGCACCAGGCTCCGCACTCCTCGGGGATCGACACGATCATGACGTTGCCCGGGCGGGGGGCGGCCGCCTACCTCGATGTCGAGGCGATCCTCGGGGCTGCGGAGGCGGCCGGGTGCGACGCGGTGCACCCCGGCTACGGATTCTTGGCCGAGAGCGCCGCGTTCGCGGAGGCGTGTGCCGATCGGGGGCTGTGCTTCGTGGGTCCCCTGCCGGCGACCCTGGCTCTTTATGGCGACAAGGATCGGGCGCGTCGATTCGCCGAGGACGCGGGCGTGTCGGTGGTGCCGGGGACCCGCGCCGGGGCCGATCGGGCGCAGATCGAGGCGCTGTGGGACACGCTGCCCTCCGGCGCCGCCCTGATGCTCAAGGCGACCGACGGTGGTGGGGGTCGGGGACTGCGGCTGGTCACCGAGCGGTCGGCCCTGCCGGCGGCCCTGGAGCGCTGTCGCGCCGAGGTGAGTGTGGGGGCGGGGGCGACCGCGTCGGTCTTTGCCGAGCAGTGGGTCGGCGGGGCTCGGCATATCGAGGTGCAGATTGTCGGCGATGGGCAGCGGGTCACGCACCTGGGAGAGCGCGAGTGCTCGGTGCAGCGGCGTCACCAGAAGATCATCGAGTGGAGCCCCGCGTGGGATCTACCGTCCGCGCTGCGGGACCGGGTGATTGCGACCGCGTTCACCCTTGCGCGCGCTGCCCCGGTGCGATCGCTGCTCACCCTCGAGTTCTTGGTGGATCCATCGCAGCAGGCCGTGTTCTTCCTCGAGGGCAATCCACGGCTGCAGGTGGAGCACACCGTCACCGAGGAGGTCACCGGGCTCGACCTGGTCGGCCTACAGCTGCGGCTGGCCGGTGGGGCGACCCTGGCCGAGCTCGGGCTGCTCGGGCCTCCGGCCCGGCGGGGAGCGGCCGTGCAGGCTCGGCTGTGTCTGGAGACGATGGACGCCGACGGCCGGATCGCGGCCGGACGCGGGCGGGTCACCGCCTACCAGCCGCCCCGCGGGCCTGGCCTGCGAGTGGACGATGCCCTGGCGGTGGGGCAGGCGGCCGATCCTCGCTTTGACTCGCTGGTCGCCAAGCTAGTCGCCCATGTGCGCCATGGGACGGTCGGTGATGCGCTGGCCAAGCTCGGACGAGCGCTGGCCTCGATGCAGCTTACGGGGGTCGAGTCCAACCGGGCGCTGTTGCGAGCGATCGTGCAGCACCCCGAGCTTCGGCCGTCGGGGGTGAGTACCACGTTCGTCGATGAGCACCGCGCGACGCTGTGGGCTTCGGCGCAGCGGTTCGCGGCCTCCGAGCCCGAGTCGGTCGAGTCGGTCGAGTCGGTCGAGTCGCTCGACGAAGAGGGGAGGGAGGGACCCGGAACGTCGGTGGTGGCGCCCCTACGGGCGACGGTGGTCTCGGTGGAGGTCTCGCCCGGCGACGAAGTCGTCGCCGGCCAGGCCCTGGTCGTGCTGGGGGCGATGAAGATGGAGCACGTGGTGGAGGCGCCCGCGTCCGGGGTCGTGCTCGCGATCGATCGTGCACCCGGTGAGATCGTCGCGAAGGGGGCGACCCTGCTTCGCTTGACGCAAGCGGCGTCCGAGGACGCGGAGGACCCGTCGATCGCCGAGGCGGATCCCGACCGGATCCGGCCCGATCTTCAGGCCCTGCGGGCGCGGCAGGCCCTGCTGGAGGACGTCGCGCGCCCCGAGGCGGTGGCTCGGCGGCGACGGCTCGGCATGCGGACCGCCCGAGAGAACCTCGACGATCTGTTCGATCCGGGGACGTTCGTCGAATACGGTGCGCTCGCGGTCGCGGCCCAGCGAGCCCGGCGCTCGGAGTCGGATCTGCAGCAAGCCACGCCTGCCGACGGTCTGGTCACTGGGCACGGCCTGATCAACGCGGCGCAGGTTGGCCTCGATGCGGCACGCTGTGTGGGCCTGGCCTACGACTACACCGTGCTGGCGGGCACGCAGGGGTTCTTCAACCACCTCAAGACCGATCGGATCCTCACCCAGGCCGAGCGGCACCGGCTGCCCGTGGTCTGGTACGTCGAGGGCGGCGGCGGGCGACCGGGCGACGTGGACGTGGAGGGCTCGGTCACCGTCTCGGGGCTGTGCACGCCAAGCTTCGAGCTCTATGCACGCCTGTCGGGCCTGGTGCCGCGGATCGGGATCGCGGCCGGGCGGTGCTTCGCCGGCAACGCGGTGTTCTTCGGGTGCTCAGACGTCACGATCGCCACCCGCGGGGCGTCGATCGGTCTGGGCGGGCCGGCGATGATCGAGGGCGGGGGCCTGGGCGTGGTCACCCCCGAGCAGGTGGGTCCCGCGGAGGTGCTGGCCCAAAAGGGCGTCGTCGACGTGCTGGTTGACGACGAGGCCGAGGCCACCGTGGTGGCCCGGCGGATCCTCGGCATGTTCCAGGGGCGTGCTGCCGACTGGGTCGCGTCCGATCAGCGTTCGTTGCGGGCCTTGGTGCCCGAGCGTCGCCGCCGGGCGTTCGATGTGCGCCGGGCTGTGGATACGATCGCCGACGAGGGCTCGGTCATCGAGCTCCGTCGGGACTATGGCCCGGGCATGCTCACCGCGTTCGTGCGGATCGAAGGCTGGCCCCTGGGGCTGCTGGCCAATGTCGATCGGCCGCTGGGCGGGGCGATCGACGCCGACGGGGCCGACAAGGCCAGCCGCTTCATGCAGCTGTGCGACGCCTTCGATCTGCCGATCGTCTCGTTGTGCGACACGCCGGGCTTCATGGTGGGTCCCGACAGCGAGCGTACCGCCGCCGTGCGCCGGGGCTCCCGCATGTTCGTGACCGCGGCCAGCCTCACCGTGCCGATCTTCACCGTGATCCTACGCCGGGCCTACGGGCTGGGGGCGATGGCGATGGCCGGCGGGCAGCCCCACAGCGCGGCGATGACCGTGGCCTGGCCCACCGGGGAACTGGGGGCGATGGGCTTCGAAGGCGCGGTCCGCCTGGGATTTCGCAAGGAACTGCAGGCGCAGACCGATCCCGCCGCCCGCGAGGCGCTGTTCGGGCGGCTGCTGGGGCAGATGATCGAGCGGGGCCAGGCGACCTCGGCCGCCGCGTTCTTGGAGGTCGACGCGGTGATCGATCCGGCCGACACCCGGGCCGTCCTGGTCAAGGCCCGCCGTATGGCTGGGTCGGCGCCCGCGCGTCAGGGCAAGAAGCGGCCCTTCGTCGACACGTGGTGATCGGATCGATCACCGCGTCTACCTCCAAGAACGCGGCGGCCGAGGTCG
>JBCCWC010000109.1:0-47285 GCA_039194325.1 Myxococcota bacterium | reverse complement strand
CCTTGCCGTTCTTCTTCTTCTTGAGCCCCGGTACCCCACGCTGCGTGGAGGCCGGCAGCTCCTCCTCCCCGCATGCGGGGCCGGGCCCCAGCAGCGCGGCGGCCAGCAGCACGGGTCTCCATGTCTCCAACCGAAGCTGGGCCCGAAGCTGGGCCCGAAGCTGGGCCCGAAGCTGGGCCCGACGCTCGGCTCGGCGCTCGACTCCCCCGCTCATCGTTTGGCCCCCTGGTTGCGGCGACGTCGGGACGCGCCGACGGGCGCGCCGCGCTCCTCTTCGCTCAAGGCACGGTACGTCGCGGCCTCGAACTCGATGGCCAGCATCGGGTGCTCCTGGTCGTCCGCCCCGGCGTCCTGCACCTCGAGCCGGAGGTTCTCGATACTGAGCGGCTTGCGGAACTCCGACAGCTGGCGGAAGAACTCGCCCACCTGGCCCCACGTGCCCCGCGCCTTGACCTTGACCGGCAGGCGCGCATAGACGTCCTGGCGCTCTTCGGGCTCGTTGGTCCAGTTGTCGAACGAAAGCCCCACCTGCCGCGCCCGCTGCTGGAACGCTTCCATGAGGTTGTCGACCGCCGACGAGCTCATCGGGAGGATCTCCAGATTCTCCCGCTGCTTGGCCTTGCGCTCCTCGTGCTCCCGTAGCTCCTCGAGGTAGTTGGCCTTCTTCTTCTCCAGCCGCTCGAGCTCGGAGGTGGCCTTGGCCAGGCCCTGCTCGGCCCCCGTCCGGGCGTCGAGCGCATCCACGTAGAACAGGAAATACCAGACCACCCCGATCGCCGCGGCAATGCCCAGCCAAGCCATCAGCCGCTGCCACACCGGCATCTTCTCGACGCTCTCGAATATCGACGCCATCGCCTCGTCCTCCCGGTGTCCTCGCTAGTCCCACTGCCGGACCGCGACGTCGAGCTTCCACGTCAGGTGCTGCTCGTCGTCGTCGGTCTTGCCGTCCACGCGCTCGAAGTTGGGGTGGGAGACGTTCCCGAAGCGGGCGCTCACCCGCAGCCGCCGGGTGAACTCCGACAGATCGGTGGCATCGCGAGCGCCCCCCTCGATGACCAGCACGCCCCCCTTCTCCTCGACCTTGGTCAGCCAAAGACCCGTCGGATCCCACATCGGGTTGGGCTCGGCCTGCGCGTCGACCTTCATCATCTGCGCGAGCTTCTCCTTGTCCTCGTCGGCGCCTCCCCCGTCCTTGCCGTCGGTGAGGATCATCGACAGCTCGTACATCACGTACACCGGCGTGCGTCGCTTGGTCTCGAGCTTCCCCTTGACGGCCTCCTGCATCGCCAGCTTCTGCTTGCTTTCCTCGAGGCCCTCCTCATCGATGTCCTTTTTGATCTTCTCGGCCGCGGTCGCCTTGGCCGCGGCCTGCTGGCGCATCTGCGCCGCCGCGTCCTCCTCCATCGTCAGCAGCCAAAAGCCCGCGCCACCCACCAGTAGCCACCCCACCACCATCGCCAGCACCCACCACTGGCCAGGGCCGGCCCCGCTGCCGCCGGTGCCCCGCCCGGCGGCCGTAAGCGCGTTGACCCGAGCGGCCTTCTTTTTGGTAGGCAGTAGGTTGATGCGGATCATGCCGAGTCTCCCGGGCGGCGCAGGGCCAGGCCGAAGGCGATCGCCGCCACCGGTGCGTTGGCCCGCAGGTAGTCCACGTCGAAGCGACGAGCGTCGACCTCTACGCGTACGAAAGGATCGAGGATCTCGACCGGAATTCGGGAACGATCTTGGATCGCCTTGGGCAGCTGCGGCACCAGCGAGGATCCCCCCGCCAGGTAGATCCGGGAGATCTGCGTATCCACCGCATCGTTGATGTAGAAGTCCAGGGAGCGCTGAAACTGCTCGGCGACCTGCTCGGAGACCTGGGCCAGGATCCGGTGGACCTCCTGCGGGACCACGTCGGCGCCCGCCCCGGCGGCGGCAATCGCTCCGCCCACCTTGTAAGCCTCGGCGCCGTCGGTGCTCACCGCCAGGCGCTGCTGGATCGCCTCGGTGTAGGTGTTGCCCCCCTCCGCGATGTCACGGTTGAACGAGGGCATGCCACCGGTGACGATCGACAGCGTCGAGTACGACGCCCCCACGTTGATGATGGCCACCGTCTCGCCCGGCGCGTAGCCGATGCCTCCCTCCACCGCGTTTTGCAGGGCGAAGGCCGCCGTGTCGACCACCAACGGCTGGAAGCCCGCGTCGCGAACCGTCTGGTGGTACTGCTGCACCACCTCGCGCTTGGCCGCGACCAGCAGCACCTCCATCTGCCCCTGGGGCGTCTGCTGCACCAGGACCTCGTGATCGACCATCACGTCCTCGCGCGAGAAGGGGATGTTCTGGCGAACCTCCCACTCCATCTGCTCGTCGAGGGCCGGTCCCTCCATCGCGGGGATCGTCAGGCGCTTGATGATCACGGCGTTGCCCGAGATGGCCAGCGCGATCCCCTTACCCCGCAGGTGAATGCGACGCGTAAGGTTGCGGATCGCATCGACCACCGCGCTGTGGTTCATCACCGCTCCGTCGACGATCGACTGCGGCGGGATCGGCTCGATCCCAAAATTCATCAGCGTGATGCCGCGTCGCCCGATCTTGAGCTGCACCAGCTTGATGGCGCTCGATCCGATGTCGAGGCCGATGCACTGCTTGGCCATGACCTAGGCTCCCCTCCCGACCAACGAGCCCGAACCCAAGCCCGAACCCAAGCCCGAAACCAGTCGCCACCGTCGGTGATCCGCCGCGACCGGGGGCATGATCCGACCCCGTCGCACACCGCCAACGAGGCGGAGCACTAAGGAAGATCGAGATCGGGGAACACGTCCCTGGCCGCGGACGGCGACAGACCCAGCGCCTCGAGGATCTTGCGCTTGGTGTCCATGCGGCAGGGACAGCCCGCTTCGACCCGATCGATCGTCAGCGGGCTGACCCCCGCCCGTCGCGCGAGCTCGGCCTTGCTCATCATCGCGCTCTGGCGAAGCTTGCGGACGTTGTTGGGGTGAGTGCCCGCCTTCGGACGCGTACGACGCGACTTCTTGTTGCGGGCAGGCGCGGGCGCCTCGGAGACCGAACGCGGCGCATCGACCGAAGCGACCGGAGCCACCGAAGCCGAGACCGCGGTCGTCTCCGTCGAGACGGCCGCCACTGCAGCCGCGTCGTCGCTGGTCGAGGGCTCTGCCCCGCTGTTGCGTTCCGGGTCCATCCGTACGAAGCACGGTCATTGTCGACGCCGATCGTTGGTCCGTCAACGCGAAGATTGCGCGTCAGATATATGTAAGTGAGTGACAGTGATAGGGAATTGATAGGTCATTGAAGTGATCTGAATCGCGCACCCACAGGGGCCACCCCGGCCATGGATCAAGACAAGTCATTGAGTTTGTTGGGCAAAGTGCCACGACTGCGCGTCTCCCGAACCTCTCGGCTCGCGGGTGCGATCAAGCATTTCACGAAGGGCCCCAGGGTGCCCAAAAAGTGAGGGAATTCCACCGCGCCACCCCCGCGAATCTCGAGATCCACCCCATCGGATCCCACTCGGCGCCGCCTGCGAGCGCGCAAAGCTCGCGCGGCGCGCCCCAAAGGAGACCTCGTCAAACAGACCTCGTCAAACAGACCACGGACGACCCGATCGCGGTCCCGTGCTTCCGCGGTTTGGCCGCGAGCGTGCAGCGCGTGCGTCACCAGAGAATCAACGCGCCCTCGCGTGCCCAAAGCACCCGACTCAAAAGCCGAATTCCTTGATCTTATAGAGCAGCGCGCGATGACTGAGGTCGAGGAGCTTGGCGGCATGCGTCCGGTTGCCGCCGGTCCGCTCCAGCGCGCGGAGGATGAAGTCCCGCTCGATCGCCCGCTGGGCCCGCTTGACCGACAAGTCGTCTTCGGGGAAGCGCATCGCATACCCGCTACCCGACGCCGGTCGACTGCGGGTGCGCTCGGGAAGCGCGTCGGGTTCGATCCACGGGCCCTCGGCCATCACCGCCGCGTGCTCGATGGTATTTTCCAGCTCGCGCACGTTGCCCGGCCAGTCGTAGGCCAGCAGCAGGTCGAGCGTATCGGCTCGGATCCCCTCGATCCGGGTTCCCAAGCGGGCATTGGTCGACGCCACGAAGTGCTCGACCAGCGGAGGAACGTCGTCCTTGCGCTCACGCAGCGGGGGCAGCTGCACCGGCATCACCGCCAGCCGGTAATAGAGATCCTGGCGGAACTCACCGTCGTCGACCATCTGGCTCAGATCGCGGGAGGTCGCGGCCACCACCCGCACGTCAACCACCCGCGGTCGGTTGTCGCCAACCCGCCGGATCTCGCCCTCTTGCAGCGCACGCAGCAGCTTGACCTGGAGCGCCGGGGGCAACTCGCCGATCTCGTCGAGGAACAGGGTGCCGCCCGTCGCCTCTTCGAACAGCCCCGACTTGTCCGACGAGGCGTCGGTGAACGCTCCCTTGCGGTGCCCGAACAGCTCCGACTCGAGCAGCGCCTCGGGAATTGCGCCGCAGTTGACCGCCACGAACGGCCCCTCGCGACGCGGGCTGTGATCGTGCAGCGCCCGCGCGGCCAGCTCCTTGCCCACCCCCGACTCACCCAGCAAGAGCACCGTGGTCTTGAACGCCGCGACCTTGCGCACCGTCCGCGCCATCCTCCGCATCGGGGCGGAGTGAATGAGCAGCGCCCCCAGCCGCTCCGCGTCGGCCAGCCGCTGCCGCAGCCGAGCCCGAAGCGCCGCGTTCTCCCGGCGTAGCCGCTGCCGCTCTTGGGCCTTGCGCAGGGTCAGCACCACCTCGTCCTGCTTGAACGGCTTGGAGATGTAGTCGTAGGCCCCCTTTTTCATGGCGTCGATGGCCAGCTCGATGCTGCCGAACGCGCTCATCACGATGATCGTCAGCTCTGGGCGCTGCACCTGGGCCCACTGGGTCAAGGCCAAGCCCCCCATCCCCGGCATGCGTACGTCGGTCAGCACCACGTCGACCGGCGGCGCCTGATCGTCGTCGAGGCGCTCGACCGCCGCTTCGCCCGAGCCCACCGCGACCACATCGTAACCCTCGCGCGTCAGCAGCAGATGCAGCATGTGACGCATGGGCTCCTCGTCGTCGACCACCAGGACACGCGAGAAATCCGGCACCTCGACCTCCGGCCGCGGCTCGACCTCGGCCGGCGGCGGATCCGACGGAGTGCTCACTCGCCGTAGGGTAGCACCGGTCGCGAGCGCGAAGAGGGTCGCCCCGGTCGCGAGCGCGAAGAGGGTCGCCCCGGTCGCGAGCACCAAGAAGGTCGCCCCGGTCGCGAGCGCGGAGTCAGACCGTCGGATCGTCTTCGATCTCGCGACGACGGCACGAAGTCTTCCGCGGACATCCGCCCTACGGAGGCCCCGCCCCCGAGCACACGATCGCCGCCCGTCGAGCCAGGTTGGATCCAGGGTAGCGCCGCAGCAGGATCGTCGCCTCGCCGCGAGCCTGCGCTCGCTTGCCCTGGGCACACAACACCTCGACTCGCAGGGCATCGCGGGCCTCAGCCAGCGGGCTCGCCGGAAACTCGCGGGCATGGGCCTGCAGCGCATCCAGAGCGTCGCTCGGCCGGCCCGCGTCCAGAGCGGCCCGAGCGGCGGCCAAGCGTCGCGCCTGCTCGGCGAGATCGGCCGCGGCCCCGAGCGACGAAGCCCCTGCCGAAGATCGAGCATGGTCGGCCGTCGACCGGATCGGTGTGCCCGCAAACGCCGAGACGGAGACGGGCTCCGCCTCTTCGGTGACCTCCATCAGCGGAGTACGCGACGCGGCCACCGGCTCCTCGTCATCGCCAGGTGACACCACCTGCACCGGATCCGTTCCTCGATACGGCTGGGTACGCGCGCGGGCCCCAGCGCCGTCCACCCACTCGACGATCCCGACCAGACCCACCCCTACCGCGAGCGTGCCGCTGACCACCGCGAGCGTGCCGCTGACCTCCGAAAGCCACCCCGCGACCCGACCGGGCGCGGCCAGGCGCGGGAGCAGCAGGGCAAAGCCCCGTGCGACCCGGGCCGGCGGAGGACGGGTCTGCGGCTCGACCACGAGCAGAGCCCGCTTGAGGCGAGCCCGGCTCGTCCGCAGCCGGGCGTACGCGGTGTCGATGCCGATATCGAGCGCCCGTGCGATCTCCGCCCCCGTGCGCCCCTCGAGCTCGCCGAGGACGAAGACCTCACGATGACGGTCGTCGAGACCGTCGACGAACCGCGCCAGGAACTGACGCGCCTCGAGCTGACCGTCGAATGCTGGCCGGGGCGGACTGGACGCTTCGTGACGCGCGAGGGCCGAGCGCTTGCGACGACTGCGCTGCTGACCTCGGCGGGCCCGAAAGGCCACACGACGGGCAATGCCCACCAGCCATGGCCGCACCGGACGCGACGGCTCGAACGTGTCGCGCCGCCGGTACGCGGTGATGAACACCTCTTGGTGCGCATCTTCGACCGCATCGACGCCCAGCCGCCGCAGCACGGCCCGCACGTACGCATAGTGGTCGCGGTAAAAGCGCTTGAAGTCGGCCAGCTCATCGAGCTTCGCGGGGGCTGGGGATCGGGACGGCACCGCGACCTAAGCGTTCTCCACCATAGCGATAATTCGGGAGCGCCATCGGAATTCGAAGCCAACGACCCCGCGAACGACCCAGGGAGCGGTCTGATGAAGCAGCAGGGACCCATCGACGTAGCGAGCCCGAGCCAGCGGGATCGCGGCCTCGAGCCGGGCGACCAGGGCCCACCGCCGACCGAGGGCGACCACCACCCCACCCGTAGCGCCGGGTGCGACCCAGGGATCGATCGTCCGGCGCTCGGACTCCAGGCCGAACCGGGTGCCCCAGGTCGCGCCGACCTCGGCCATTGCGCAAAGCGGCGCCTCGACCCGGCCTCCGCCCAGCCGCACGCACGCCCCCATGTGCATGGCCGCCAGCTGCACACGACCCTCGGCGGCCGCGGGCGAGCGCGCCAGCACCTGGCGAGGAGGCAGGTACCGCCCGCCCACGAGCAGGCGCAACCACGGCCGACGCCACGCCAGCCCGATGGTGGGGCCAACACCGAGCCGGGGAAGGCTCCCCCGATCGACCAAAGCGCCCAGTTCCACGGACGGGCCCCGCTCCAAGGACTCGTGGGCCTCGGGCTTGGCCGACGAGCGCCGATAGGCTCGCACCTCGGGCTCCACCGGCTCGATCGCTCGCGATCCCTCGACCCCGCGCACTTGCCCCCCCTCGATCGAGGCCGCCGGCAGACGCGGCGGCGGTGCGGGCACCTCGACCGGCGCTCGGGAGCCCGTTTGCGCCGCGAGCTCGACCGGATCGGCCATCACCGCCAACAGCAGCGCGACGGCCTCGGCCACTCCGCGGCAATCCGATCCCGCGAGGACCCGCTGGTCTGTATGGTCCCGCCACTGCACGCGCAGACGGGCTTCCCACCCGGTGGCCGTGGCGTGGATCCGGACCTGGGCTCCCAGCTCAAGCCGGCGATCGCCCAGCCACGCGCGTACGCGCGCGTCGACCTCGGACTTCGCGGGACAGTCCATCCCCGGAGCATCCCACTCCAGGGCAAAGGGCTCGCTCCCCGTGAGCACGGCGAGCAGCACCGACGGTCCGAGCGGCATGACTCCGATCGTAGCAGCCGGCGCTGGTACCCGAGCGGCGCCGCGTCCCACGACCCGGGCCACGCACACAAGAATTTTCGAACAGACTTCCGAATTCTTCGAGGGCCGGAGAACAGCCCCGATGAAGACCCGATCATGACCACGACGAGCCATCGCTCCAGCCTCCTGACCCCCCTCCTTTCCACCCTCATGTTCACCCCGTTGTCGCTGCCCGCCTGCGTCCTGGTGACCGATTTCGGCGAGACCGAAGACACCGACGGGACCACGACCACGGACACCGACGGGGCCACGAGCGCCGGCGAGCCGCTGCCCGGCGACTCCTCCGGAGCCGACACCGAGCCCGCCTCGCCTCCTGCGACCCCCACCCTGATGTGGTCGACGGCGCTCGAGCACGAGCCCGAGCACGAGTCGTACTACATCGGCATGACCCGCGGCGCGAACGGAGGGATCTATGTGGCGGGTGGCTGGTGGAATACGGCGACCTTTCAGGGGGGCGCGATGCTCCACCACTATACCCCCGACGGGGTGCGAAACATGGAGGGGGACGTGCCGCTGCCGACCGCCATGAACTTCTCGGACGCCTGCGTCACCCCCCAAGGCACGATCTTGGCGGTGAGCCGCCACGTGGCCCACCCGACCGATCCGTCCTCGGCGGTCTTCGGGCTGGTGGAGCTCTCGGCCACCGGTGACGTGCTCCATGTCTTGAACGAGGTCCTCTCCGAGGACGAGCAAGATGAGGTCAACAACACCTTTCCCCGGCTGCTGTGCGACCCTGAAGGTCACGCGTGGTTCGTGCTCCAGACGTGGAACGGATCTCACCTGATGCGCTTCGGTTCCGACGGCGTGCTCTTCGACGAGTGGCTAGGGTCGGACCCCACGACGCTGAGGCACGACGCCGGAACGCTCTACCTGGCCCACCATGACGAATCCAACGATCAGATCCGGTGGCAACGACGCGATCTCGACGGGATGCTCATCGACGAGCGGCTGAGCCACGAGTGCATCGATGCCTTCGAGGTTCGAGGTTCGCGGATCATCAAGCAATTCTACGAGCAAGCCGGCTCCACGGTCATCATGACCGATCTGGTGGGCAATGAGCAGTGGCAGATCGACCAGATCGACGGCGAAGCACTCGACGTGATGGCCATGGGCCTGGATGATCAAGGGCAAGCCGTCGTGACGTGGTTCCCCCGGGGGTCGTCATCCGACGCAAAGCTCTCCCTGCTCGGCCCGGACGGGGGAATACTCCATACTGAAGATCTGCCGCGCGTCGCCCCGCCGCCCGACGAGTCCTACGTTGGCGTCCTGGATCTCGCCATCGATTCCGACAGCGCGATCACCGTTGCCGGGGTCGAAAGTTTGTGGGCTCCGTCCTACGAGGGCTCATCCCAGCGGGCCTGGATCGCGCGCTACGAGTGGTTGTGAGCCCATAGGACAATCCGCCCCGCTCGTCATGCGCGGGGCGTCCTCGGCCGCGGCTCAAAAACGCCGCCGCAGCGACACGCCCACGTACGACGGCCCCATCACCGGAGAGAACGCGGTGTAGCGGATCCGTCGCTTGATGCCGATCCCCAGCATGGTCGCCCCGCCGACGGTCAGAAGACCCATGAGGATCGAGCCCGAGATCAGCATGGCGTTGGCCGATCGCCCGCGGTCCTCGGCCGCACGAGCGGCCTCGTCGTCACCGTCGGAGTTGGCCTGCCGAATGTCTGCGTTGGCCCGACCCAGACGACGAGCGCCGATGATGACCAGGGGCATCATGCCCAGGCCCACCGCAATGCTGGCCGAGCCGGCCGCGATGAGGCCGATGCCGGTCGGGGGCCGGGGACCCCCGTCATCATCCTCGATGAAGCCCCCGTCATCACCGTCCGCGATGAAGCCGCTGTCGTCGTTGCCGCCGTCGCCCCCGCCGGCGAGGCCGAAGCCCGCGTCGAGCAACATCCCCTCGATCTCCACCCTCGACTCGACCACCGCCGGGCTCACCGCGGTCTCGCCGTGAACTCGCCGAGCCTCCTTGGTGTAGACGTCACACAAGCCCAGGGCATCCCGCAGCAGCTGGGCCGCGGTCTCGGTGACCGATCCCTGCTCGACGGTGATCCGACGAAAAGCCTGCTTGTAGGCCTCGAGCGCGATCAGCACCGCATTCTGACGCTTCTGCCGGTTGAACTCGTTCTCGGGGAGCAACTGGAGCAACTGTTTCCAGGCCGCCGCCGCTCCTAAGTAGTCGCCGGCATCGAAGGCGGCCTGCCCCCGCCGGGTCAGCTCGCTCGCCCGACCGCCCGTGCCATCGTCGTAGCTGGTGTCGATCGGCGCGGACCCCTGGTAGTCGGTGTCGATCTGTGCTGGACCGGCCACCACGGACCCCGGCAGGGCCGCCCCCAGCACCACCGTCAGCGCCGCCGCCAGAGCGCGCCGCGCGGTGCGGCTACGCCCTCCGGGAGCGGCGGGAGGGGACTCGTGCGGCAGAGATCGATGCGAGGTCGAGGATGGGGTCATGGACCAGGCTCCGCGTAGGGACGTGCGCCTCGCTAGACGGCGAGACTTCGACGCCCGAAGGATCGGTCCTAGTCCCGGGAGCGTCAATCGGGGGGGGGGGGCGCCGGAGTAGCGGACGGTCACGGGGAACCGAGGAGCACCGGGCTCGGCTGGCAGACGCAGGGCGAGCATCGGACGCTACGATTTTCGTACCAGGTGGTCCTCACCTGCGGGTCACGCTCGGGACCGGCGAGTCGTTCGGGCGCGACCGCGGGGCGGGTGCCCCACGGGGGGGCACCCGGGCGGCCCACGGGTGGGCCACCGACGTTCGTCGTCCTCGTAAACGCTGGAGATCGTTGAGCGCGGCCTCGGCACGCCCTTGGCACATCCATGCGACGGGATGCCCAAGATCGACGCCCTCACCACGCCGCACGACTGCCTCGTCCGCCGGGTCATGGGCCGTCCCGAGGCCGCCGCCGTCATCCTGCGTCGGGTTCTCCCGCCGGCCGTGCTCGCCCTTCTCGACCTCGACCGCATCGAGGTCGCCTCCACCGCCTTCGTCGGTCCCCTTTTGCGTAAGGGTTATTCGGACTTGGTCTACACCATCGGGCTACGCGGCTGTGCCGAGCACCTGTTCGTGTTCGCGGCCATCGAGCATGACTCGGCCTCCACCACATCCGACACCCCGCTCGTCCTGCGCATGTTTTGGTACGTCGGATGGTTGTGGGAACGCCATCGGGCCTCCACGCGCCCGCGACCGAGCACGATCCCCCTCATTCTTCCCATTGTGATGGTTCAGAATCCGGAAAAATGGAAAGGACCGAACCAGCTTTCTGCGTTGGTCGACATCCCGCCTGCCCTCAAAAAGGCATTGTCTCCGCCTATCGAGCTGACAATGTGGGTCGATCACCTCGGAGAGTCGGTCCTTGATGATCCAGTTGCGAGTCCTGAAATTCTTGCCCTCGTGGAGCTGACACGGGCCTTGCTGTTCGCGTATCATCATCCGGCGTCGATCACTGCTGCGCGCATCCAACAGCTGGCTCCGCTGTTCGACACGGTGCTCCAATCGAGCCGCGAAGACGCCGAAGCGCTGTGGACCTACGTCACCAACGTCTTCAACGAAGACTCACCCCTGTACACAATGTTGATCGACGCGGTCGGTAAGGAGAATCAAGTCATGGGTAGAACATACAAAGAAGCTTGGCTGGCCGAGGGTACCACCGAGGGCATCACACAAGGCATCACACAAGGCATCACCAAGGGCATCGCGACATCCCTGTTGCAAGTGCTCAAGCATCGACAGTGGACGCTCTCCACCGAACTCGAACGCCAAGTGCTGGACATGCAAGACGAGCCAACGCTACGACGATGGTTCCAACGGGCATTGGCGGCCGATTCGCTCGACCGCGTCTTCGAGCCGGCAGTCGAAGGCCCGTAGTACCCCCACCAAACGCACTAGCGACGCACCGCCGCGGTAACACGCCGCGCCAGACGATCGACGACCAGCGTCAGCCCGATCATCGCCAGCGCCTGCATCGAAGCCTCGCCCAGTCGCCAAAAGGTGATGCTGTCGTGAAAGGCATCGCCCAAGCCGCCCGCCCCCACGATCCCGACGATCAGGCCCGCGCGGAGGTTGGACTCGGCCTGGAGAGACACATGCGTCCACACGGTGGGGGCGATCTGCGGCCACACCCCCCAAGCAAAGGTGACGCGTGGCGAGCCGAGGGCGACGGGAGCGATCCGTGCCGGGGAGACATCATCGACCGCCTCCGCGAACAACCGCGCCAGCAACCCAAAGGAGTGGGTGGCGATCGCTGCAATCGCCGCCAGCGGACCCACGCGCAGCGCAACTCCAAACAGCAGCAACCACACCACGTCGGGGATCGCCCGAGCCAACAACGCCACCGCGTCGAGCAACCGCCGCAAGAGGTGGTGGGCGCGCTGGATCCCCGCCGAAGCACCCGCCCACGGGCGGGTTCGCGGCACGAGCAGCAGCAGACCCACCGCGGCCCCCGTCGCCAACACAGTGGCGAGATAGGCGATCCCCAACGGGACCACGGCCTGGACCAGCAGCGTGCGCAGCGACTGAGGGCCGAGGTCGAGGGCCAAGAGGCCGTCGACGGTGGCGGCCAAGAAGGCAGCGTCGAGCCGGGACAACTCGGCCACCGCCTGCGGACCCCCAGGACCGAGCACCACCGCGCTCGCGCAAAGCCCCACCCCGAGCCACCCCCAAAGCCGCCGACGGGTCGGGCGCGCTCCGGTCCGCAGCCGATCCGCGATCTGCTTGGCGGCGACGTCGGTCAAGGCGGTGAGCGCGAGCAGGAACAGCAAGAGGGTCGCCACCCGGTCGTAGCGCCCGAAGCCGAGCTCCTCGAACAAGGCCGCGCCCAGGCCTCCACCGCCCACCAACCCGATCACCGACGCATTGCGCATGCTGCATTCAAAGCGCAGCAGGGTGTACGAGAGCATCGGCCCGGCCGCGGCCGGAACATACCCCCAAAGAGCCACGACCCCGCGTGAGGCCCCGGTGGCCTCGACGACCCGGGTGCGATCAGCGGGCGTCGCATCCAGGACCTGGCTGTAGATCCGACCCAACAACCCCGTGACACTCAGGGCGATCGCCAACATCCCCGTGACCGGGCCCGCCCCCACGAACACCAGCACCACCAGGGCCCACGCAAAGTCGGGGATCGCCCGCAGCCCGTCGAGCACTCCCCGGACGAGCTCCACCCGAATGCGGGTCGACCACGCTCGCGGCCGGCCGTCGCAGTAAGCGATCCGATCGCTGGCCCCCAACCCGAGCCCAAAACCCAAGGCCGCCCCCAACGCGGTCCCCCACGCGGCCACGGCCACGGTCTGCACCGAAAGCCACAGGCCGTCCCGTAGGGCCTCCACGCTCAGATCGGGGCGGGCGAAGGCGGTCAACAACGCCACCGTGCGATCGAGAGCCCCGCGGTGCGCCGCAGCCCCCAGCTGAGCGCCCGAGGCCTCCCAAGCCAGCACCCCGAGCACCACGAACACGCTCCACCCAAGGAGCGGCGGACGAGGGCGCCTGGGGCCGTCGCTCATGTCCCGTAGATCTCACCGAGGCGGGTGGCATCCAGACGATCGGGAGCATGGTCGAAGACCACCCGCCCCTCCCGCATGCCGATCACCCGATCGAAGGCACGACCCACCAGCTCGACGTCGTGCAGGGTCACCACCAAGGTCGCCCCGCGGGCCCGAACCAGCGCCACCAGCCGATCCAGCAGTTCCCGCCGTAGCCGGGGGTCGAGGCCGGCGGCGGGCTCGTCGGCCAGCCACAGCCGCGGAGCCTGCAATAGCAAGCGGGCCAGCGCAACCCGCTGTCGCTCGCCGCCCGACAACTGCCGCGGCCAATCCCACAACCGCTCGGCCAGCTCGACCTGGGCCAGCACATCGGTCACGGCGGCCACGTCGGCCCGCCGAGGCCACACCAACGTGGTCAGGCTCCGCCACGTCGACCACCGCCCCAGGTTGCCCATGGCCACGTTGTGAAACACGCGATGCCCCTCGACCAGGTTGTCGGTCTGCATCATCAGGCCCACGTCACCCCGCAGTCTGTGCCGAGCACGCCCCCCGAGGCCCTCAGCATCGGTCCCCAGCACCTGCACCTGCCCCTGCCCAGCCGGCTGCTCGACCGCCAACACACGCAGCAGCGTGGTCTTGCCCGCCCCCGACGCCCCGAGCAACGCGATGACCTCGCCCTCTTGCGCCAACAGATCGAGCGGCTGCAGGCCCCGCCCTTGCGGGAACGCGACGGTGACCCCGCGCAGGACGAAGGCCGCGGTCATCCCCGGCTCCCGCTCGGCTCGAGCGCCCGCAGCACGCTGCGGATCTGATCCCACTGCGAGGCCTCCACCGCCACGAACGCCTCGGCCCCAAACGCCTCGAGCACCGCTCGCTGTGCGGGATCATCGAGGCTCAGCCCCACCAGCGCCGATCGGAGGGCCTCGACCACCGACTCGCCGAGGCTCCCGTGCGCCACGAAGCAATAGTCGACATACTCGGGGGTTACGTACACCACCGGCGCCGCCGCCTGGGTCGCCGCGTCGGCCGCCTCCCAGGCCGCATAGTTGACCACGCCAAAATCGACGGCGCCGCTGGCCACCGCCCGCAGGGTCGCCGAGTGCCCGCCCTTGAGCTGATGGATCGGCGGGCCGTCGAAGGCGGTGTCCGGGTCCAGGCCCACCGACGACGCGCCAAGAAACCAGCGAGGCATCACGTGGCCCGAGGTCGAGCTCTTGGCCCCAAACGAAAAGCGGCCTCGCGCCAGCACCGGGGCCAGCGCGGCGAGCTCCTCCAGCGGCTGCGGGCCGCGATCGTCACGAGCGGAGAGCTCGGCCCGATCCACCCACGCCCGGTGGGCGATGAAGTAGCTACGAAACCGAAGATCGCGGGCGCGCGCCGCCACGAAGTGCACCCCCGCCGGCGTGCGCTGCTCCGCCTGCACCGAGGTCACCCCGCCCAGCCAGGCCGCGTCGATCTTGCCCGAGGCCAACGCGGTCACCGCGGCGGTGTAGTCCGGCACGTGCACGTACTCGGCGGGGCGACCGAGGGCCTGGCGCAGATGCTCCGCGACCACGCGATAGCGACGAGCGAGCTGCTCCTTGTCGGCGTCGGGGATCCCGCTAAAGCGAAAGGGCCGTGCCCCGGCCCCGCCGCACCCAACCACCGCCCACCCTGTCAGGACTCCGACCACGTCGAGCATCACGCGACGCCGCGACACCCCACCGACCACGCGTGGGCTGGGTTCGATCCTCACCATGAGACCTGTGGAGTGTACCGACCCCAATGCACGCTGCGAGACCTGCATTCAAGAATTCGATAGATATGATCATTCGTATCGAATTAGCCGCAACAAGCCCGAAACTCATTGAACGCGCGGACTTTTGGCTGATATACGCCGCCTGATCTCATCGCTGTTCGAGGTCGGAGGTATCGTCATGTCGAAACTTCATCTCTGGCGCGGGCGCCTAAAAGCGTCGCTGGTCGCCCCCGTGCTGGCCGCGGCCCTCGGCTCGAGCCCCGCGCAGGCCGTAGAGTGCACCGAGCTCCCCAACCCGCTGCTGTTCCCGGCGACGACCCTGCTCGAGTCCCTGCTGGCCGAGGTCAGCCCAGTGCTGGCCGACGACACCCGGGTGGGCGCCGATCAGATGACGATCGTGCACTTTCCCCTGTCGTCGTGCATCTCCTACGACATCCAACGCGAGCAGATGCCGCTGACGGGCACCGGGATCTACTACCTCCCCGACGGCACGCAGCAGACCTGTGATCTGCCCGTCGACACGGAGCTGCGCTCCGATCTCTCGGCCATGGACGTGGGCGGCGTGACCTGCCTGGGCGGGCAGGCGGCCCCCGCCGATCTGCTCGAGTACCCCAGCCACGTGGAGACGCTGGGCTTCGTAGTGCCTCGCAACTCCACCCAGACCGCGATCACCGCGACCGAGGCTTACTATATGATGAAGTTCGCCGGGGAGCCCGGCATGGAGGTCGCCCCGTGGACCGACCCCAACTTCATCCTCGTGCGCAACCCAGGCTCGAGTACCCAGCTGACGATCGGGGCCAATATCGGGTTGTCCGGCACGATGTGGAACGGCGCCCTGCAAGGGCATCAAGGCTCGGGCGACGTCCGCGACGCCGTGATCGCCCAAAACGCCACTGGCAATGCGGAGCGGACCCTCGGGATCCTCAACAGCAGCAAGTGGGAAGCGGCCCTCAACGACATGAAAGTGCTGGCCTTCCAGCCCTTCAACAACTGCTTCGGCGCGGTGTTCCCCGATTCCACCTCCACGTCTCGCGACAAGCGAAACGTACGCGACGGGCACTACCCGCTGTGGACCAACCTACGCTATATCGTGCGGACGGACGACGCCGGCGCGGTGGTCACCACCAACGGCGACGCCGCGGCCCAGCGAGCGCAGCGCTTCATCGACCTGATGACCGGGATCTCGAGCATCGAGACGCTCAACGTGGCCGAGGCGGTGATCGGAACCGGGAACATCCCCACGTGTGCCATGCACGTGGCCCGCGAGGTCGACGGAGGGCCCATAGCGTCGTTCGAGCACCCCGCCCCCTGCGATTGCTTCTTCCTCGAACAAAATGGGATCGACAGCGGCTGCGGCAGTTGTACGAGCGACGACGAGTGCGGGGGCGGAGCCTGCCGCTTCGGGTACTGCGAGCCCCGCTGAGACGACCAGGAGGCAACAAATCATGCAGATCTTCGAGACTCGAACCATGGTCCTGGCCGTCTTCATGGCGCTGACGCCCGCCTGCAACGACGATCCCGCCCCAGCCGAGGGCCAAGACTCCGACGGCGAAGACTCCGAGGGGGAGCAGTGCGATCCCGAGGGCGCCGACGCTCAGATGGGCATGCTGCTCAACGCCCCAGTGGCCGCCGATGTCGAGGTGATCGTCAAAACGCCCCAACACCCCGGTCCCGCAGGGCCACGCGACCTGCCCTGACCCGGGGCCCAGCGATGACGCGATCGGTCGGCATCGGGAACGCGCTCGTCGTCGCTGCATGGCTGGGGATGACGAGTGCGGAGCCCGCCCATGCATCGGCCGCCCCCACGACCGGCCGCGTCAGCGAGCCCCGGATCGACGAGATCGACGAGATCGACGAGATCGACGAGATCGACGAAGTCGCCCCCGCGCAGCCCGAGCCCGACGAGGCTGCCCCCGTAGAGCCCAAGATCGACGAGGCTGCCCCCGCGCAGCCCGAGATCGACGAGATCGACGAGGTCGCCCCCGCAGGGCCCGAGCCGGACGAGGCCTCCCCTGCCGCTCGCTCGGCCCCGAACGACGGCAGCACCAAACTGGCCACGGCACTCGACGACTCCGATGGGTCCCCGCCCACTCCGCCGTCCGAGTCGAGCGGGTCCCCGCCCGAGTCCACGCCATCGCCCAACGCTCCCCAGCCGCCCGACGCCCTCGCCTCGGAGCCCTCGACCGCCCGAAAGCGGCTGCGCGCGCTGCTCGACCACATCCGCTTCGGCGGCTTCGTCCAGGTCGACTTCTTGCGCCGCCAGATCTCGGAGGACGAGCTCTCGGACGGCACCCGCGAGCCTCTCAACGAGACCGCCTTCGTGCTCCGCAACGCTCGGGTCGGTGTCGACGCAAACTGGCGCTACGTGGGGACCACCGCCTCTGCGGAGCTGTTCTCCAACGGTGGCTCGGTCCGCCCCGCGACCTTCGACATCCACGCACAGATCCCCCGCCGCGATCGGGGTGCTCCCCCGTGGATCCAGCTGCGTACGGGCCTTTTGCGGGTCCCCTTTGGCTTCGAGAACGCGGATCAAAACGACGCCCAGCGCTTCTTCGGAGAGCGAACGCTAGTCTCCCACGCCTACGTCCCAGGCC
Organism: Myxococcota bacterium; assembly: GCA_039194325.1. Classification (GTDB taxonomy): domain Bacteria; phylum Myxococcota_A; class Polyangia; order Nannocystales; family Nannocystaceae; genus Paraliomyxa. Next base: position 29,856 of record JBCCWC010000109.1, on the reverse strand, counting down.
TGTTCGACGTAGGCGCTTCGCTCGAGGGGCAGCTGTGGGCGCTGCGGTGGATCGTGGGGGTCTACAACGGCCAACCCGTGGGCGCGCCGGGGTTCGGGTACCGCGACCTCAATGCCGCCAAGGACTACGCCGGCCGGCTGCACCTGCGGGGCCTGCTACCGGGCGGGATCGATGCCGCGCTGGGCACCTCGTTCCTCTATGGCACGGGGTTCAGCGCGGGGACGCCTCCGTCCAAGGACACCTTCGACTGGGTCGATCTCAACGAGGACGGCCGCGTCACGGTGGCCGAGATCATCCCCGTGACCGGATCGGCCGGGCGCCCCTCGGAGAACTTCTCGCGGTGGGGACTGGGGATCGACACCCAGCTGCGCCGATCGTTGCCACGCGTGGGACTGCTGACGCTCTACGCGGAGATGGTGGTGGGCGAGAACCTCGATCGCGCGGTGGCCATCGCCGATCCGGTGCTCTTGCGACGCGACCAACGAGGGCTCGGATGGTACGTGGGGCTTACCCAGCAGCTGACCCGACATGCCACGATCGGGGTTCGGTATGACCAGTACCACCCCGATCTCGACCGGATCGAGCCCTACGAGGGCACCACCGTGATCGCCCGTCGTCGGTTCCAAACGGTCAGCGGCGGCGTGGCGGGCCACCTCCACCAAGGAGAAGCCATGGCCGCGCGACTGCTGGTGGAGTACGAGCACCAGCGCAACTCGCTGGGCCGCGACGCCCAGGGTCGACCCGCGCAGCTCGACAACGACACCCTGCGGGTCCGCGCCGAGGTGGTGTTCTGATGGGCGGTCGACGTCGCCCGCTCGCCGCTATAGGGTCCCTGGCCCTTCTAGGAGGGGGCCCGGCCAGCTGCGAGGCGTCGCCCTCGGCGTTCGGACCCGGGCTCGATCTCCAGGTGCGGGTAGCCGGAGCCCAGCTGCAGCGAGGCGGCCTCGCCGAGGACGCCGGAGGTCCCGCGGTCAGCCAGGTGCTCCGCCCCCAACCCACCGTGCTGCGCGGCGAGGCGGGGGTCGAGCTCGATGGGCGACTCGGGCCCGGGGGCGTGGCGCTGAACATCAAAGCCGAGGAGGACGACGACCACTGGCTGGTCGCCCCCGACGGGTTCGATTTCGTGATCACCGACGAGCTTTTGTGGGACGCCCAGCTGGAGTTCTCCCATCGGATCGCCGGCGAGCGCGTCGGCGTGCAGCTCCAGGCCGTCGACGCCCAGGGTCGGGCGGGACCGGTCGAGACGATCGAGTTCACGATCCTTCCCGATGTCCCCCCGGCGCAATTGCTGATCTCGCTGGGCTGGGATAGCCCCGTAGATCTCGACCTCCACGTGGAGCTCCCCGACGGTACGATCGTCGGACCCAAGAACACCAACTCCCTCGAGCCCCCAGCGGCCGGTCAGATCCCACCACCAGACGCATGGATGGAGGGCGGCGTGTACGACTACGACTCCAACCAGCAGTGTCGGCTCGATCTCCGCAACCGGGAAAACGTGGTGTGGGTGCAGCCCCCGCCGGCCGGCCGCTATCGGATCTTCGCCCACCTGTTCTCACCCTGTGATCAGCCGGTGGTCAACTTCGAGGTGATGGTCATGCTCGGCTCGGAGGTGACCGACGTGGCCGGCAGCACCCTCCATGCCTTCGATGCACGCATCCACCCCACCAACACGGATCCACCAGGGCTTCGGGTGCTAGAGGTGGAGATCCCTTGAGAGCACTGGCACTGCTGGTGTCGGTGGGCGTGCACGTGGCGGTGGTGGTCACCACGCCGCGAGGCCGCTCTACCCAGCGCGACGTCGAGCGCTCCGACTCGGAACCGACCCCGGTCGAGCTCATCGATGCTCGCGACCTGGTGCCGCAACCGGCGATCGAGACGCCACCGCCGGCCCCGCTCGCCGAGCCCGACCCCGACCCCGACCCCGAGCCACCCAAGCCCGAGCCCGAGCCTGCACCCCCACCACGACCGAAACCACGCGTCCGACCGCAAGCCGCCCCGTCCCCGGCCCCCGCGCCCCCGTCGGTGGCCGTGCCCGACACCGACACCGACCCCGACACGGCCGGCCCAACCGGCGATGGCTCGGATCCCCGAGCCGAGCCGCGCCGTCTCGCGCTGACTCTTTCCAACCGAGGCGCCCCCAAGCCCAACGCGTCGTCGGATCCGAAGCGAGCATCCCGGGCCCGCTCGGCCAAGCCCGCGTGCGACCAGCCAAACACCAAGCCCCGCCCTCGTACCAAGGTCCCCGTGCGTTACACCCGAGCCGCTCGGACCGCGGGACTCCATGGTCGACTGATCTTGAGAGCGACGGTCGACACCAAGGGGGCGGTCACCCACGTCGAGGTGCTGCGCTCGATAGGCCCCGAGGTCGACGAGCCCGCCACCGCAGCCCTGCGCGCGTGGACCTTCGACCCGGCAACCGCGTGTGGCCGCCCGGTGGCCGGCCGCTTCACGATCGCCCGTGATTTCACCCTGGCGGACTGAGCGATGGGGCCGTGGATTGCGACCTGGACGACGGCACTGGCCCTGTCGTTCGCCCCGACGCGATCCGATCCGCACAAGTCCGATCCGCACAAGTCCGACGTCAGTCAACCCGACGCTGCCCAGCCCGACGCCAGCCAGCCCGACGCCAGCCAGCCCGATCCGAACGAGCCCGATGAGCTGACCCCGCCACGGCTGACGACCCCGGTCACCGCGACCCCACCGGAGATCGCGGCCGATGCCCCCGTCGAGGTGCTCTTGAGCCTGGAGATCGACACCCAAGGACGAGTGACCCACGTCGAGGTGATCGAGTCGGGAGGTCCGGCGTTCGACGACGCAGCGACCGAGGCCGCGCGACAGTTCGTCTTCGAGCCCGCCCGCGAGGGCGGTGCCCCGATCCCCGTGCAGATCCAGTACCGCTACGTCTTCGACCCCACGACGAGCGAAGCACAGACCGAACCACCTGCGCCCGAGTCCGACCGCGCCGACTCGGTCATCGACGACACCGAGCAGGTGATCGCCGCCCGGATCGAGCCCGAGGCGGCCCAGACCGAGCTGACCGCCGAGCAAGGCGAGCGGATCGCCGGCACCCAGGGCGACGCGCTCAAGGCGGCCCAGACCCTGGCCGGAGTGGCCCGCCCTGCCGCGGGCTCGACCGCGCTGGCGATCTGGGGCGCCCTGCCCACCGAGTCCCGCCTCTACATCGATGGCATTCCCGTCCCACGCCTGCTGCACCTGGGTGGCAGTCGTTCGGTGCTCCCCACCCCCCGGCTCGAGTCGGTGACCCTGGTGCCCGGCGGCTTTGGAGCCCCCTACGGGCGAGCGATCGGGGGCATGATGGAGGCTCGCACCCGCCCTCCTCGCCCGACCGGCGATCCCCACCGCGTCGGCGGCTTCGTGCAGATCGACCCGATCGACGTGGGCGGCGCCGTAGATGCCCGACTGACCGACCGCAGCGGGCTGACCTTGTCGGTGCGCCGCAGCATCCTGGCCCAGACCTACGGAGCCATCTCCGAGGCCCTGGCCCCCACGTCGAGCCAGGGCCTCGTACCGCTCCCCGACTATTGGGACTACCAGGCTCAGGCCACCGTCGAGCTCTCGGACCGCGACACGCTGACCCTGCACGGGTTCGGCGCTCACGATCGGATCGAGCGCGGGATCCCCAGCCTCACCCCCGACGCCGCGTTCTCCGAGCAACGCACCGCCGGTTTCCATCGGGCGGGGATCCGGCTTTTGCGCCTACACCCCGACGGCCGCAGCCTGCTCATCAGCGCCTGGGGCGGCCTGGATGACGATCGCTGGGCCCAAGACTTCTCCCAAGTCCGCGCAAGCTCGCAGCAACGCGCGGGCCGGGGCGGCCTACGACTGCAAGAGCGTCGACGCCTGGCCCGGATCGTAGTGCTTCGGTGGGGCCTCGACATAGAGATCGATCGCACCGTCACCGAGCGCGACGGCGCCATCACCCTGCCCGCCCGGGAGGGCGACATCGTGGTCTTCGGGCAGCCTCCGGGCGATCGGGTAGGGCGCGACCGCTGGACCACCGTGCGGGCCGGCATGGGCACCTATGCGGCGCTGCGCGTGTCCCCGGCCGAGGGCCGATGGATCATCGAGCCCGGTCTGCGGGTGGAGCCGATCCTGGTGTCTGGCGATCGCACGCTGCCCGTACGCCCGATCGAGCCCGAGATCGGCACCATCGATGCCCACCTGGCCCTCGACCCTCGGCTCCACGTGCGCTGGGCCCCGCTGCCGTCGCTGGCCTTGTTCACGGCCGGCGGTCGCTATCACCAGGCTCCTCAGCCCGAGGATCGATCGCCCGTGTTCGGCAACCCGCAGCTCGTTCCGGCGCAGGCGTATCACGTGGTAGCCGGAACCGAGATCACACCCGCCGACTGGCTCGATCTCGCCGTCACCGGGTTTTGGATCCGCGCGACCGATCTGACCGGTCGCAGCGCCGATCCCACCCCGCCCGTCGCCACCCTGCTGGTCGCCGAGGGACAGGGACGCAGCTACGGCGGCCAGCTCACCGCCCAGATCCACCCCCACCCCTCCGTGTTCGCCGGGCTCGCCTACACGCTCACCCGCGCCCAACGGCGAGATCCTGGCGTGGCCACCTGGCGCCTCTCCGATTTCGACCAGCCCCACCGACTGCAGGCGCTCGTCGGGTGGAGCCACCGCAGCGGCGTCGAGCTCGGCGGCCGCATGGCGCTGGCCTCGGGCTACCCCCGCACCGGGGTCGTCGATGCCGCCGCCAACGCTCGCACCGGTGGATATGACCCGATCTTCGGCGAGCACAACGCCGAGCGCCTGCCGCTGACGTGGTGGCTCTCGGTACGGCTGGCCTGGCGTCGTGCCTTTGAGTGGGGCGAGCTCTATACGTGGCTCGACGTCTACAACCCCACCAACCGGCGTAACCCCGAAGAGGTGTTCTACACCTCCGACTTCTCCCGGCGCGGCACGGTCGACGGGCTGCCGATCCTGCCCACCATCGGGATCCAGGTGCGACGATGAAGAGTCGAGTGGCCGCGCTCTTCGGGCTGTCGCTGGCCTGCACGCCGACCTTCGAAGATCGGCCGTGGCGGATCGACGAAGACCGCATCGTCGCGATCGCGGCCACTCCCGCCGAGGCACGCCCGGGCACGATGGTGAGTCTGCAGGCGCTGGTGGTAGGGCCCGACGGTCCGTTCGACCCCGCGATCGAGTGGAGCGCGTGCACGCGGCCCCGAAGTGCCCGCGAGCGCACGGGGGTGACTGAGCGCTGCGCCCGGGGCGAAGATCTCGAACCGCTGGGCACACCCGCCCGCGTGCTCGACGACGCGTGCGCTCGCTTTGGACCCAACCCCCCGCCCACCGAGGGCGACGCCCCCAGCCGTCGACCCGCCGATCCCGATCCTAGCGGCGGATTCTTCTTGCCGGTGCACGCCGAGGTATCCGCCGAGTCGCTGCAATCGTTCGGGTTCGTCCGCCTGCGCTGCGACCTGGCCGGAGTGACCCGAGCGATCTTCGACCAGTTCGAGGCCCGCTATCGCGATAATCTCGCCCCTATGCTCGACAGACTCGAGCTCCGTGACGAGGACACGCTCGCACCGCTGGGAACAACTTCCGCTCAGGTGCGTCCCGGGGCAAGCGTCGATTTCGAGCTGGTCCTCGCCACCGAGGCCAGCGAGCCCTATGTGGTCGTGGACCCCGAGTCGGGGCAATTGCTCGACCGCCAAGAGGCGCTCACCGTGCGCTGGTACGTCACCGACGGGGAGCTCGATCGCGGCACGCAAACCCTCCCGGGCACCGAGCTGGGCGAGGACGAGGCCCGCTTCGTCGTGTCGTGGCGGGCCCCCCCGTCAGACGGTCCGGTCTTCGGCTGGGCGGTCCTCGTAGACGACCGCGGCGGGACGAGCTGGGCCGCTTTTGAGATCGACGTTCGCTGAGCCCGACAGCGACGACCCCCGAGTTCGTCGGTGCTCCTGCTCGACGCTGCCTCCTCTGCCTTGGACCCGTATCACCCGCGTACTGCCACCGCGCGGTCAATCGGTCGCAGCGGGAAGTTCTGAGCGCCCGCGGGGTTGGCAGGGACGTGCCCCCGCACAGACCCTCGACCGATCCCTCGCCGGCCTCTGCCCCCCAACACCAACAATACTCACCCGCGGAAGCGGGCTTGCGGCCGCTCGAAGCCGCGCTCGTCGTGCCCGTGGCGCTCCCCGTCGCCCTCGTGACCCTACACTTCGGGTTCGAGCCGGCCTGGGCCGAGATCACGTGCGGCCTGACCGCATTGGTCGCGCTCTCGGCGAGCCGCACGATCCTTCCACCGGCACGACCCATCCGACCCCGCTGGGCTCACAATCTCGCGCGGCGGGCGATCGATCTGCTGCTCGTGTTCGGGATCGCGCTGCTCCTGGTGGTGGCCGTCGCGGGCGTAGTGCGCGACGAGTTCCTCCCCACCATGATGGCCGTGGGCCTCGCCCTGTTTGGACTCGGCACGCTCCTCGATCACTGCCGACGTTGGCCACGCAGCTTTGGGGGCCAGCACGGCACGAATCGTGGATAGGCGAAGTGGCGCACGTGCACCGATCGACCACGCTACCGCGACAATGACCGCGTCATCAGGTGCTCCGCGAGCGGCTCGATAGCTCGGGGATCCCCGACGTAGTCGATGTGGCAATCGGGTCGCAGCACAAACACCGTGCTCGTTGCTCGGGCCCCGTACCGAGTACGCCACGCTCCGTCATCGACCACCACCGGATGCCCCGCCTCAGCCAGCGCGCGCGTCAGCGCCGGGGCCGCGATCAGCCGCAGATCGACGGGCACCCGCAGCCGACCCCTCAACGCATCCAGCGAGTCCACCACCGCCAAGGCGTTGGACGCCGTCTCCTCGTCGGCCAGGCCCACCATCAGCGTATAGCCCGAGCTCGCCACCCGCTCGTAGAGCGGAGCGTCGTGGAGCGCCGCGCTGTCCGGCGCCCGATCACCGACCCTCGGCACCGCGCCCTGCTCACCGATCCCGTCGGGGCAATACGTATAGGACAACCCCGCGATCTGGCTGACCGCCCGCTCGTTCCAGCCGTCGGCTCGTATCCGCTCGATACGCTCGGTCATCCCCTGGCCGTGGGCCATGATGATGCTGTGGATATAGCTCGTGCCGTCGAGCATCTGCTGGGCCACCGGCGCTCGCTCGACCTCGTAGCTGTCGAGCAGGGAGACGGGAGCGTGCCCGCCCATCACCAGGCCCAGCTTCCAGCCCAGGTTGAACCCGTCCTGCATGGCCACGTTCATCCCCTGGCCTCCCGCCGGCGAGTTGACGTGGGCGGCATCTCCCGCGAGGAACACCCGACCGCGGCGAAAGGAATCGACCTTGCGCCGGGAGATCCGAAAATGGGTCGTCCACACCGGCGACCCGAGCACTACCTCGCCGCCAAAGTGCCCGTCGACGATCTGCTGGAACGCCGCCCGAGCCTCTTCGGGGGGCGGAACCTCGGCCACCTCACTCTTGTCGCTGACGAGCACCCGGTAGTTGGCCCCGGGGAGCTTGCTGACGAGCAGCATGTGTTCCTTGGCGATGAAGTAGTGGATCGCGTCGTCGCCCACCCTCAGACCCGTCACCGGCACGTCCATCATCCGCATGGTGCCCTGGTACTCGTGACCGTCGAAGGGCAGCGCGAGCTGCTCCCGCACGCGGCTGTGGATCCCGTCACAACCGACGAGCCAGTCGAAGACGGCCGACTCGTGGCCACCCGCGCCCTGTAGCTTCACCTCGACGCCCTCCTGCTCGTCCTCCTCCGGCACTCCGCACGACTCGAGGGTGGTCGACCACTCGATCGAGACACCGCGCGCTTCGAGGCGCTTTCGCAAGATCGCCTCGGTGTCCGCCTGATTGATGGTCAAACAGAGGCCAAAGCGACTCTCGAGCGCCCGGAAGTCCAGCCGCGGGGTCTGCTCCATACCCGGGAAGTGGTAGTCCATCGAGTAGACCTCGATGCCCGACGCGAGGAACGGCTCGGCCAGCCCCACCGTGCCGAGCAGCTCCAGCGTGCGGGCATGGATCGTAAAGGCCCGTGAGGTGGTGACCGGAGCCGGGAGGCGGTCGATGATCCGCACGGGAATACCGTGCTGCGTAAGCTGCAGGGCCACGATCATGCCCGTAGGGCCCGCTCCGACGATCAAGACTCGCTGCTTCCCCATGGTCACCACTCCTGTCGGCGATCGAGCTCCACCGTCGACCCGGCTAAGGCCCATCCGCCGTCATACACAACGACAACCATCGAACATCGATGGGAGTTACGACGAGCGGGCCGATCTGAGTCTAGATCTCGTCAATGACGAGTTTCGATCATTCGAATGAGTACACGCAGCGATCTGCGATCCATGACCCTCAGGATCCCTCGGGACCCACGGGCGGCCCCCGCTCAGGCCCCCGCCGCCCCCGGCCCGGAACCCACCTGCTGCTTGAGCTGCGCGGCCCACTGCTCGAGGTTGGCGGTGGTGCTGCGTAGTTGGGCCGGGCTGGTGGCGAGGGCCGCCAGCTGCTGCTCGAGCAATTGCTTGGCCCGACGGATCCGCGAGCGCGTGGTCCCTTCGGCCAGCTCGAGGACCTCGGCCACCTCGCGCGAGCGCATGTTCTCCCAGTAGTATAGCTCGAGCACGATCTGGTGATCGAGGGGGATCCGCTTGAGGGCCTCGAGCAGCAGCCGAGCCTCCTGCTGGCCGACCATCCACGACGACGGAGACGGCGAGAGATCCATGGCCGACTGGCTGAGGAAATCGAGACGATCGAGATCCTTGCGCACGTGACGGTAGTGCTCGTAGAGCACGTTGCGCGCGATGCCCAGCAGGTAGGCGAGAAAATTGCCCCCCGGGTGCACCCGGCGCTTGGCCTCGAGAACCCGCAAGAAGCTCAGCTGGATCAGATCGGCGGCCCGCTCCCCCACCTTGTTGAAGAAGAAGCGCTCGACCGCCGGGTAGTGACGCTCCACCAGTCGACGCCCGGCCCGCTCGTCTCCACCGCGCCACGCCTCGACCAGCTCGTCGTCCTCCTCCATCGACATCGATGGTAGCGCATCGACCGGTCGTGCCCAGCCGCCCCGATCCAGGTCGAGCCGCCGGGTCGAGCTGCCGGGTCGAGCTGCCGGGACGGGCCGCCGAGGCGAGCCGCCGAGGCGAGCCGCCGGCACGGGCCGCTGGCACGGGCACGGGAGCTCGCTACGGAAGCGAACCGCGAGGGCCGATCACGAGGGCGCGAGTTTGGTCCAGGTAAGGACCCCGAGGGCCGAGAGCGGATCGATGCTCGCGTCGCACTCGGGAATCTTGCACAGCGGGGAAAGGCCTTCCACGCGCGGGTTCGACAGGCAGATCGCCCCGTCGGGCCCAAAGACGGCCTCGGTGCTCTGCTCGGGCGCGACGAAGCTCTGCCCCGCCGGGATGTTGCTGACCTGGATCAGCGTGCCGTCCTCGGTAAAGGACAGCCCATCGCCGCAGTAGTCGGCCCGAACGGTGCGCACGCCCGTCTGGTACAGATCCAGATCGCGGCTCCTGCCTTGGTGCCAGGGGACGAAGCCCCAGGAGATCGCCTTGCCCAGCGCCCCCGAGGCACAGGCCACCAATAGCGCGCCGGGGTCGTCCGTAATGCTCCCGTCGCCGACGTCGACCCTCACGTCACCGACCATGTAGGTCCAACCATCGCCATCCTCGTCTGGCGGACAGACCTCGGGATCGGGGACGAGCTCGCCCTCCCGCTCGTACTCGAACTGGTAGCCAAAGCGCCCCTCTTGCTCGGCATAGTCGGTGATCGTGACGAACTCGCTCCCGTCCGGAGTCAGCCACCAGCGAGAGCCGACCAGCTCGCTCCCTCGGCGAGCGACTTCGTCGACCACCGCGACCAGCTCGCCCTGCTCGGCCTCGATCGTGGCGGCCGGCTGGTACTGCCCGCCGACCATGACCTCGACCTGCTCGATGAACGCGTCGTCACTCAGGTGCTGGTGCGGGTAGCCCGGCAGCAGCAACCGCATCAGGGGCGAGTCGCCCAAGTGCGCCGTGTTGAGGGTCCCCCCCGAGGGCGGCCACGTCCCTAGCTGGAACTGGCCCCCGCTCTCGCCCGATCCCTCGCCGGCGAGGCCCTCGCGAGCGATCCCCTCGCCGAGCTCGTCCGGCTCGCCGCGCTCGGCGAGCCCGTCGCAAGCGGCCGAACAGACCGTGATGGGCAAGAGCAAGAGACCGATGGGTTGCAAAACGTTAGAAAATGCCATGACTCATCGATCAATTGCCGCGCGGGGCCGGTTTGATTAACCCCAGATCGTCCGGCCGTACTCGGGCGGCGAGCTCGACCCCGAGAGCCTCGAGATCCGCTCGCTCCGCGGGGGCCAGGGGGCCGGCACCACCGGCTCGGGTGGCCAGCGACGTCCGGGCCTGGCGGACGAGCTCGGCGGCCTCTTCGAGCGCGGCCTCGGTGGGCGTGCCGCCTTGCAGGGCCGCCGCCAGGGTCAGCTGAGCCCGAACGCGATCGAAGTGCTCCGGCTCCCCCCACGATCCGAGCGCCTCGAGCGCCGCCCGAGCATGGTCGACGGACGCGGGGGCGTGCCCCCGAGCGCGAGCGACGAGCGACCGCTCGACGAGCGCCGCGGACCGCTCTTTGGGGTGTGACTCCCCGAGCTCGTCGAGGACCGACAGCGCCCGCTCGAGAACAGCGTCGGCCTCGGGCCAGCGCCCCAGCCAACGCAGCGCCTGACCCTGGACCCCCAAGGACGAGGCCACCGCGAGTGAGATCGCCCCTTCGTGGTCGCTGGCGAGCTCGGCCGCCCGCCGCAGCTCGGCGAGCGCCGCCGCGGGCCGACCATGGAGCAGCAACGTGCGCCCCAACAGCTCCCGCAGCACCCCCCGATAGGGAGCCTGCGCCTGCTCGGCCCGGGTGAGCGCGCGCTGGAACATGGCCAGGCCCTCGGGAAGATCACCCTGCCCGACGAGCGCCCGAGCCTGGCCCGCTTCTTCGAGCACCCGGTACATCTGCCCCCCGCCCTCCCCAGACAGCTCCAGCGCGGCCGCCTGCTGAAACCACGCCAAGGCATCCGCATAGTTTCGCTGGTCCAGCGCGATCTCGCCGAGCATCGTGAGCGGGCCGTGGCGCAGCGGCGAGCGCGGGCTCGTGGTCTGGCGGAGGGTCGCGAGCACCGACTGCAGCGCGACCCGAGCGGCGCGCAGCTGACCGGTGCGCAGCAGCAGCTCACCGCGGAGCCGGGCGACCTCGGCGGTCATCGGGTGATGAGGGCCGAGCACCCGCTCGGTCAGGTCGAGCGCCTCGTCGAGGTAGGCCCGCGCCTGCTCCGAGTTGCCCGCGTGCTGCTCGACGATCGACAGGTTGCCCAGCGTGTAGGCGATCTCGGGATCATCGAGCCCGAGGCTCCCACGCTTGGCCTCGAGCGCCCGCACCAGCACCGGGCGCGCCGCGTCGTGGTCGCCCCGCCGGATGTGATACGCGCCCACGTTGTTGAGGTACAAGCCGCGCAATCGCGGGTGCGCCCCCACCTGCTCGATGAGCCCCTCGCCCAGCGCCACGTCGTCGGTCGCCCGATCGGGGGTGCGCATGCGCTCGGCCCGGACGAAGATCCTTCGCGCCGTCGCTTCGGCGGCCGCAGAAAAGTGCGCCGAGGCCAGCGCGTGGGTGATCGCCTCGGTGAGCAGGCGCTCGGAGTCGTCAGGGGCCCCGTGCTCCATGGTGAGGCTGCCCAGGCGGACCAGCGCCTCGGCGAGCAGTGGTCGATGTTCCAGGCGCTCGGCGACCTCCACCACCGCGCGCGCCCGCTCGATCCCCGCCGGGTACTGACCCAGCGCTTCGTACTCGCTCACTCGGGCCAGCACGTGGCGCTGGGCCTCGACCTCGCGGGCGACGGCGGGGTCGTCGGGCGGCGGCACCGCGCGCAGCAGCGCCGCCGCATCGAGGCAGCGAGCCACGTCGGGCAGCCCGGCCGCAGCGGACAGGGCTCGCTCGGCGGTGGCTCGATCGGCCTGGGTCAGCAGATCGACCAGGGTTCCCAGGGCCACGCGATGGCGCTCGAGGCAGACGACCGAGCGGTCGTACAGGGCCGCGCTGCGGGCTCCGTCCCGATGGGCGGCACACGCCTCGTCTCGGGTGCGGGCCCAGGCCGCCGCGTAGGCGTCTAGCCGCGGATGCAGCCGCTCCCAGGTCTCCTCGGCGAAGGGCAAGCCCGACGCACGCAGACCGTGCTCGAGCCCCTGGCGCACCGGCGGTCCCCAGACCTGCTCGATCTCCTCCGTCCCCTGGTCGCAGGGCACCGAGCTCGTCGAGCCCCCCGACGTGACGATCACCGCGGTCGCGCTCGCCACGGCCACCGCCATGCCCCCCCATGCGATCCATCGCCGCCGCCGGGCGGCCGGATCCCGGTCGATGGCGGCCAGCGCCTCGGTCATCGAGGGGTAGCGGTCGGTCGGCTCGGGCCGAAGCCCCACCAGTACCGCGCGATGAAGCCACCGCGGCACCTGCGAGTCGGCGGGCGGCGATCGAACGCGGCCCTGCGCCACCACCTGGACCAAGCGCGGCATCGACTCGGCCGCGAACGGCAGCTGGCGATAGAGCACGTGATAGAGCGACGCGAAGAAGCTGAACTGGTCACTGCGCGCGCTGGCGGGGCTGCCTTGGTGCTGCTCCGGCGCCATGTAGGCCGGGGTCCCCATGATCGCGCCCGTCCGGGTGAGCGCGAGCACCGGGTCGTCCCGAGCCTCGGCGTCATCCCGAGCCTCGGCGTCGTCCCGAGCCTCGGCACCGCCCCGAGCCTCGGCGTCATCCCGAGCCTCCTGTCCGCGAGCCGGGCGTGACCCGAGCATCCGCGCGAGGCCGAAGTCGAGGACCTTGACCTCTCCATCGTCCCCCACAATCACATTGTGGGGCTTGAAGTCGCGGTGGATGATCCCGGCCCGATGCGCGGCCTCGAGGCCGCGACCCGCGGCGCAGAAGACCTCGACCACCTCGCGCCACGCTCGTCCCGAGCCACCCCGCGAAGATCCATCGAGCCAGCGATCGAGGCTCTGACCCCGCACGTACTCCATGGCCACGAACACATCGCCGTCGTGCAGCCCGACCTCGTGGACGGTGACGATGTTGGGGTGAGACAGCCGGGCCATCGCCCGCGCCTCTTGCAGCAGCCGCTCCGATCCCGACGACGCGCCGTCGGTGGCCAGCGGGTGCAGGACCTTCACCGCGATCTTGCGGTCGAGCTCGTCGTCATAGGCGGCATAGACCACCCCCATCCCGCCTTCGCCCAGCCGATCGAGCAGGGTGAAGCGGCCGATCGTCTGGGGCTCGACCTCGTTGTCGAACATCCGCGACAGCACGATCCCCATCATTCGGGGATCGCGTGCCTCCTGGACGACCTGCGCGATCGCGGGATCGACCGGAGGCAGCGTACGGCTCGCCTCCGTGGCGTCGTCGGGCGGCGTATCGTTCGCAGGGGCCACGCCTGATGGGTCTACCAGTGTAGACACAGGCGGGCGACCGACGGGCGAGCCCGATCCCGGCGGTCGCCGCAGCGAGGCGCGCTATGGCCCCTGCCAAGCCGAAAGGCGGGGGCGAGTCAGCACGCCGCCGCGCATGCGCCGACGTTGCCGATGTTGCACATGCAGCACCCAAAGCAATCAAGGGTCTGATCGCAGTACACGCACCAGAACGAGCCCTGGGCGTCGGGCTCGGCGGTGAACGCATCAGGCCCCACGGCCGGCGACGAGCCCTGCGCACATTGGTGGACCGAGGCCGCGGGATCGCCATCGATCTCGAGCACCAAGTCCATGGGCTGCTCATCCGCCCCGCAGACAGGGGCGGGATGCTCGGCGGCCAGGTCGAGCAGGTGCTCCTCGACCGCTTCGGGCTCGGCGACGTCGACGACCTCGACCGATTCCCCGTCGATTTCCAGCACCAGCACCGCGTCGCGCTCGACGGGCGAGTCGGGCTCCGAGACATCACAACCCAGCGCGCCGACGGTGGCGCTCAGGGCGAAGAGGCTGGTGAAGAGGGAAGTATGGACAGACTTGTTCATGATGCCGAATCCTGTGCCCCCAGTGGAGCGTCGGCCCCAGTGGAGCGTTGTTACTGGTTGACTACGACGAGGCCGCCACCACCTTCGGTCCTCATGACCATCGAAAGGTGTCTGGGTGGCTTGCGAGCCTCACCAGGTATTGTCGGCATCACGGTTTTTGATCACCATAAAATGGTCGGACGGCCGTAAGCCCGCGCTCAGCGCGCCCAATGGGGCCCTCCGCACCAGCACCACTCGGCCTCGCCTCCCACCTCGGGAAGAGCGAGGCCGGCCGTGGATCACTACGCAAGCACGAGCACCGAAGAGAGCAGGTTGGAGCTCAGCACCCCTCGACGCGCTCGAACTCGATCCACTCGTACTCCACGCGAAGATCCGGATTACCCGTACTGGCATATCCGATCGGACCCACCAACAACGTGTCACCCAGGTCATCGCGGGACCACTGCCCCACGATCCCCCAGGGATCCATACCACCCTCGCGAATCGACGCGGTGACCATAGATCCGCTTCGACACAGGCGGAGCTCCCCTTCGCCGCCCGGCCAGATCCCGTCGGACCAGGTCGAGAACGAGTCGACCGTGTTCTTTGGCTCCCACTGCGCCTGAGCATGGTTGGTCCGCCCGAGCACCAGGTGCACCGCATTCACGGCATTGCCCGGCTCGCGCAACGAGATGCCGCCCAGTTGCCAGTTGGCGATGGCCGACCAGTCGACTCCGCTGATCGTCGAGACCCGCACCCGGGCCGTCACCGCGAAATCACCGTCGATCGTCTTGAAGATCTGCGTACCCTGGACTCCATTATACCACAGTGAGTGGCTCGATGGCTCGACGGTCAGCTGGCCACCGACCATCTCGATGCGGTCGGACTCCCCGGGGTTGAACACCGTCCAGCTCGGATCGAGGTTCGGCTGCTCGAACTCGTCCGACAACTCGGCGAGATCGTCGTTCTCCCCCGTAGACCCCTCCAGCAAGCCCGACTCGGAGCTCGCGCCGTCATCCGAGCCAGAATCGGAGCCGAAGCCAGCGTCAGGGCTCTCACCGGAGCTCTCCCCCGCGTCCTCATCGACACATGAGTGTCGATCCCGGACGATCGATGTATCAGAATCACACGCCGAAAGCATGAGAACCCCCACCACGACCACTTCCTTCATCGTCAATCAAGCTAAAACATATCGGTCCAATGTCCACATGTTCGGACTCGGCTTTCTTCGAAAGGTGCACTTCACCTGTCAAAATTACTAGTCGACAATCGAGGCCCGAGGCCAAAGTACCCGCCGCGGCATACACCCGCGTAGGTCCGGGACCATGCCGGACAGACTGCCCCGAACCCACGGGTCGATCCTCCCCGGCGGGTCAGCATGCCTCATACTGCCCCGATTCACCCCTTCGAGGCGCTTTTCCGCTCGATCGCACGAACCGGCACGACCAGCCGCTCCATCTCGATGCGAACGAACGAGTGCCGCCAACGTGCCCCATCCGCGGACATAATCCATCACCTTCATGCCCCGCGATGACATCGAGCATCATCACACAGACTCGTGGCCCCTTACCAATTACCAATTACCAATCACCAATCACCAATCACATTCACACGACGCCCTGAAAACCCGAACCCCGAAGATGTCCATGACATTCATCATCGAGCAGCGCAACGCTCGCTCGGGCCACCTGGCCATTCGTGCCACCTGCTTGAGCATAGTCACCACACTCACTCCTCGCCCGCTGCCGCCCTCTACGACCTCGCCGCCCCCCCCTCACCTCCCTCGAGCGTGCGACGCCCCCACGCGCTCGCCCCCACCCGATGCGCTCCCGCACACCGCAGACCACGACGATGACCCGAGCGATCACGCGGACACTCGGGAGACCGGAGTCGACGACCCGTGCTCCGCTGATCTAAGCTCGCCCACTCCTCGCCCACTCCTCGCCTCCTGCTCGCGATGGCTCCCGCAACCTCCGCGTCCGGCCCCGGTGCCGTCGTCGACTCCCGCCCGATCGAGCGCGGCGAGGGGTCGCGCGGCGTGCTGCTGCTCCACGGCTTGACCGGTACGCCCTTCGACGTGGCTCCTTTTGCCGAGGCCCTCCACGCGCGTGGCTTCGCAGTGCGAGCCCCTCGGCTGGCAGGACACTCCGATCTTCGTGCGCTCGAGGCCACGACATGGCGCGACTGGTACGACTCGGCACAAACCGCCTTCGACGCCTTGCTCGCCGCGGGTCGCCGTCGCGTGATGGTGCTGGGGTTCTCGGCCGGCTCGCTGCTCGCCCTGCGCTTGGCCGCCCTGCGCACCCCCGACGTGACGGGCCTGGCCGCCTTGTCGGTGCCGCTGGAGCTACCCGCCTGGCAGCGCCGGGGCGTGCACGCGCTGGCCCGCCTGCGTACCACCCCCGGGGTGGGGCGCTTGGTCGGCATGCTTCCCAAGCGAGGCCCCGACGTCCGGATCGAGCGGGTCTTTCGCCAAAGCCCCAGCCTACGCGGCTTTCCCTACCCCACGCTGGCCGAGCTGGTGGCTCTGCAAGACGAAGTCGCCCTGCTGCTGCCCCACGTACGCGCGCCCCTGCTGCTGCTGCACGGCCGCCACGACCACACGGCCCCGGTGACCTACGCCGACCGGGTCGCCCAGCGGGTCGCCAGCGCCGAGGTGGAGCAGGTGGTGCTTCCCCGCTCGTTTCATATCATCGCCCACGACCTCGACCGGGAGCACGCCTGCGCCGAGATCGTACGCTTCGCCGTCCGTATCCTGGGATCGCCCGACCCTTCTTTGCCGCCCCTCACCCCTACACCGAGCCCATGAGCGCCGATCTGATCCTCGCCATCGACCAAGGCACCACCGGCACCACCTGCCTGGTGGTCGACACCGATCTGCACGTGCTGGCCAAGGTCAACCACGAGTTCCCGCAACACTTTCCCCAGCCGGGCTGGGTCGAGCACGATCCCGATGAGCTATGGGGCTCGGTGGTCCAGGCGATCACCGATGTCCTGGCCGCTTCGGGAGCGCCGGCCGAGCGGATCGCGACGATCGGGATCACCAACCAACGCGAGACCAGCCTGCTGTGGGACCGCAAGGACGGCCGGGCGCTGCACCGGGCCTTGGTGTGGCAAGATCGCCGCACGGCCCCCAGCTGCGCCGCGCTCAAGGACGCCGGCCACGAGCCGCGGGTGCGCGAGCTGACCGGCCTGGTGATCGACCCCTACTTCTCGGCCACCAAGCTCCGATGGGTCCTCGACCACGTGGCCGGGGCGCGAGCCCGGGCCGAGGCGGGTGCGCTGGCCGCCGGCACGATCGATACCTATTTGCTGTGGCGACTGACCGGCGGCACGGTCCACGCCACCGAGCCGAGCAACGCGTCGCGTACCCTGCTGTGGCCGCTGGCCGGCGGCGACTGGAACGACGAGCTGTGCGCGCTGTTCGAGATCCCCCGCGCGGTGCTCCCCCAGGTGCTGCCCTGCGCCGGGGAGTTCGGCCGCACCCGAGGGGTGCCCGGCCTGCCCGACGGGATCCCGGTAGGCGGGATCGCGGGTGACCAGCAATCGGCGCTCTTCGGCCAGGCGTGCTTTGCCGAGGGCCAGGCCAAGTGCACCTACGGGACAGGGGCCTTCGCCCTGCTCAATACCGGCTCGCGGGTGGTCCACTCCGAGCACGGCCTGCTGAGCACGGTAGCCTGGCAGCTGGGCGAGGACACCACGTACTGCCTGGAAGGTTCGTCGTTCATGGCCGGCGCGGTGGTCCAGTGGCTACGCGACCAGCTGGGGATCATCGAGCAGGCGGCCGACGTGGAGGCGCTGGCCCGCAGCGTGGACGACAGCGGCGGGGTCGTGCTGGTGCCCGGGCACGCGGGCCTGGGTGCTCCGCACTGGCGCCCCAACGCACGCGGGCTCATCCGCGGGATCACCCGCGGGACCGGGCGCGGCCACCTGGCCCGGGCCGCCCTCGAGGGGATCGCCCTGCAGATCGCCGATCTTCTCGAAGCGATGGCGGCCGACCTAGGCGCCCCGGTCGAGCGGCTCCGCGTCGACGGCGGAGCGGCGGCCAATGATCTGCTCATGCAGATCCAGTCCGATCTGCTCGGGATCGATCTCGACCGACCCACGATGCTGGAGACCACCGCGCTGGGGGCGATCTCGCTGGCGGGCCTGGGCGTGGGGCTGTGGCCCGATACGGCGGCGCTCGAGCAGGCGTGGAAGCGCGATCGCCAGTTCTCCCCGGCCGGCAACCCCGAGCAGATCGCCGTCCTGCGGCAAGCGTGGCAGGCCGCGATCGCGTGCGCCTGACCCCTGACCCCGTCCGCGGCCCACGGTGGTCGAGGACATCCCGCGCGCATTCGGTAAGGCCCTCTACGCGACCGTCGAAGCGTGCTCGACACTCCGTATACGACCAAGGGCTCGTCGGGGCACGCCGAGGACATGCCCGTGCAGGCCGACAACCAGGCTGACAACCAGCCAGATGGTACAGTGAGGAGCGATGCGAATGATCGGGGTGACGGCCAGCCTGGGCGTAGCGCTGAGCTGTACCTCGTCTTCGGTGTTCATCTGCACTCACGACACCGATTGCGGCGACGGGCGCTGCGAGCCCGACGGGTACTGCAGCTTCCAGTCGGGCAATTGCTCCACGGGCTGGGCCTACGGCGAGTTCGCCCCGTCACACTTGGCCGGCATGTGCGTCGGGCCGGCCTCGACCGGCGACACGGAGCCGGCCGATACCGATCCTACGACGAGCTCCGAGCCCCCGGAACGACCGACGACCAGCGAGGTCACGACCGCCCCCACCACCAGCGGCGCGGACTCGTCGACCTCGTACTCCTACGCCGAGTCGACCTACGGCTACGAGACCGGAGCGATCCCGGATGCCTGCATCCTGTACGGCTCGCTCGTCGCCGAGTGCCTCGGCGAAGACGACGGACAGCAGATCTACGAGGACTGCATCTACGCATACACCCGCTACTACGACTACGGCGAGTACTGCGCCTACGCCTTCAACGACTACCTGGTGTGCCTGTCCTCGCTGCCGTGCCGGGAACTCGGCGATCCCGCGGGGCTGTGCGAAGTCGAGGGCATAATCTTCGAGCGGGCGTGCCTGATGCCGATGCCCGCGCCTACCGAGCCCGGCGAACGAGGGTGACCACCACGTCGGCGGGATCCACCGAGATCCACTGCTCGGGCGCGAATGCCCCGCGGTCGAGCCACCGACGCACCCGCATGGCCGCCGCGTCCCGTAGCCGCTCGACCCGGACCCAGGGACGCACCCAGTCGGCCGCCCGCCGACGGGGAACCGAGGCCAGGTCGACCAGCATCCCGCCTGGCCGCAGGCTCGACCACCCGCCGTCGGCCAGCGGCAGCGCTTGGTCCCGGTCGAGATCCCCGTCGAGCAACGGCGAGAGCACCACCAGCACGTCGAGCGTGTCGGGCCCGAGTGCGTCGGTCCACGTGCTGACCCCGGCGCGCTCGATCAGGCGCCGCAACGATCGGGGCGGACGCCACCCCGACCCCGGCGGCGAGCGAACCAACGCAACGCCCTTGCCCTCCCACGAGGGCAGCAGCCACCGGCGCAGCGCCGGGCAGGGCTGATGGTCGTCGAAGATCGACACGGGGGATAGCAGGCTACCGCAGGCGCCACCCAGCTCCTATGCTGGGCCCATGGCCTCCGCACCGCGATGGCTGAGCACGTTGGTCGACGACGACCTGCCGACCAAGGCTCGCCGACTCGCGCAGCTGGCCCACGCGGGGCTCCCCGTGCCGGCGGGGCTGACCCTGGCGCCCGACCCCGCCGCCCTCGACGATCCCGATGCTCGGGCCGCGGTCGAGCACCTGCTCGCACGCGGCCCGGTGGTGGTGCGCAGCGCCCTTTGGGGAGAAGACGAGGCCGAGGGCAGCGCAGCCGGCCTGGGTCGCTCCACGCTGGGCTGCACCGATCTACACGCGGTCCGGCAGGCGCTCGCTGATCTCGACGCCCAGCGCCACGATCCCTGGCTGGTTGCGTACCGTCGCGATCCGCCGGGACGCGATTGCGCGATCGTGCAGCAGCAGATCGCTCGCCGGGCGCTGCTGGTGGTGGCCACCGCCCCGTCCGGGCCCGCCGAGGTCGAGGTGCACACGGCCGGCGGCGAGGCTCTCGCGCAGGGGCGCAGCCCGGAGTACGCGGGGCTCCTGAGTCAGTGGAACGATCCGGCTCGCCCGCAGGTGGAAGCCCTGGTGAAGCGCACGACGCAACGACTGGCGGCTGCGGTCCATGGCCACGACCTCGAGGTGGTGGTGGATCCCGAGGACGCGGTGCACCTCGTCCAGGCCCGACCGCTGGCCGCCCCGCTCCACCCCGGCTGGGACCAGTTTCATCAGACCCTGGCCGACGCGGACCAGCTCGACCAATTGCACGGCGTGCTCACTCTCGACGCCGAGCACAACCCCGCGCCACTGTCACCGGCCCACGCGTGGCTGATGAACTGGCTACGCGACCAGCGTCCCTCGGCGGGCGGCCCCACCGTGCTCGCGGGGTGGCTCTACGTTCGCACCCTGCCTCGTGATCTCGCCCGCGCCCACGCTCGGCCGTCCACGCCCACGAACACGCCGACCGTGGTGGAAGTGGTGACCCAGCTCCACCGCGACACGCTGCCGCACATGCGAGCCCGCCTGGAGGACCTGACCCGCTCCCTGGCCCACGCCGATGGGCCGACGCTCATCGAGGCGCTGCCTCGGGCTCAGCAGGCGTTCCTGGCCATGATCGACACCTACACGCGCGTGCTGATCCCCGCGCGTACCCGGGCCCGGCAGGCGCAACCGGGCTCCCCCTTTGCCGATCCTGCGCAGCCCCTGTCCACCCGAGACCGCGACGCCTTCCTCGACGTCTTGCCGGTCACCTGGGATCTGGCCAGCCCCAGCCTGGCCGAGTGTGGCGCCACCTCCACGGGCGAGGCCACCGTGCTCCCCACCGATGAGGCCCAGGCCGCCACGCTGCTGGGCGAGTGGGACGACCACCTGTTCGCCCTGGGCCTGGCCCCGCTGCGCACCTGGATCTTGGCCGCGGCCCGCCACCTGAGGCTACCGCCAAACGACGCGTTCATGCTCACCCCGCCCGAGCTGGCGCGAGGGCTCGCCGAGCCCACGGCGCTCCCCACCGAGCAGATCGCGATCCGCCGCGCGGCGCTCGAGCACCAGGCCAGCTTGCGCCCTCCCTTGCGGATCGTGCAGGGACGCCCCGTGTCCTTCGGCCGCCGCGCTCGACTGCGCGGGATCCCGCTGGGTCCCTCGTTCACCGGCGTGCTGGCCCCCCGCTCCGACCTGGCCGCCTTGCTCGCCGATCCTCCGGCACCGGACGCCATCGTCACCCTGCCCTCGCTCACCGCCCCGGCCGCGGTCGCGCTGCGGCAGCTGGGCGTGCGTGCGGTGTGCTGCGAGCACGGCGGTCCGCTCAGCCACGCGGCCCTGATGGCCCGCGAGCTGGGCTTGTCGGCGTTGATCGGATGTCGCGGCTGCACCGAGCTACCCGCCGGTCACCGCGCCCGCCTCGACACCACCGCCGGTCGGCTGGTGCTCGAGTCCTCAACGGGTCGATCGACCTGAGGATGTCTGGGTTCTATGCCGAGGCCGGCCTCGGCACACACCCCCCTCAGATCACGTCCTCGGTCATGCCGGGATCCGGCACCGGGGCGGGCTTGGGCGCGGCGTTACCCGGGCTGGTGCCGCTGGGCTTGCTCGCCTCGGCACGCCGGCTGGGCGCGGGCCCGGTGCGCTGACCGTTGACCCGCAAGCGCAGATCCTTGCCCACCTTGAAGAAGGGCAGGCGCTTGGGCGCCACGTGCACGGGCTCCCCGGTCCGCGGATTCCGCCCCTCGTACGCCTTGTACTGGCGAACGGTAAAGCTCCCAAATCCCCGGATCTCGATCCCTTCGCCGCGCTGGAGTGCCTCCACCATCGACTCGAAGATCGTGTTGATCACCAGCTCGGCGCGTCCCTTTGTGAGATTCGCCTCTTGAGCAACGACTTCGATCAGCTCGGACTTCGTCACGGCTCGCTACGAGCGGATACTGGCTCGTGATTTCGCATGGTAGGGCCAAAAACCCATAGATTTCAAGGCACACGCGCCAGGCATCGTCTGGGGCCGGCCCACGCGGGCCTACGGCGGGGAATTCCCGGGTTTGGGCAACGCGCTCGGCGGGGCCACCGGCAACTGCGGGAGCGGCTGCTCCGCCCGGCGATAGCCGGGAAAGAACTGGAGCCGGTGGCAATTGTGGCGGCTGTAGAAGTCGACCACGTCGGCCCACGCCGCGGTTCCCGCCTGGAGGTAGGCGACGATGGTCTTGGTATCGAGATCCGCGCAGGCCGCCACCGAGACCAGCGGCTGGTGGGCGGCGGCGGTGGTCCCATCCTGCCCGAGGGCCAGGGGCGAGACCTGACTGAGGTAGTGGTGACCCAGGTCGGTGACCTCGAGGATCTCCAGCCGCTCCACCCGGACCCTGTCCCGCCCGGCACACACGACGATCTCGGCCGACTCCCCGGGACGCAGGCTCACCGCGTTGTGCTCGCGGGCCCCTCGCACCTTGCACTTGCCCGCTTCGCCGGTCACCTGGATGTGATAGGCGATCGGCCGCTTGGAGATGTTCTCCAGCCGGGCGATCGCGTGGACGGAGCTGACCCGGGCCCCGCGCTGCATGTAGTTGACCTTGTCCAGCCGGACCTTGAGGCGCACGTGGGCGGAGGACCAGGATTGCCCTGGCGCCAGGGTGACCGGGCCGCTGACCTCCTCGAAGTAGGCGTTGGGCTGGGCCAGATCCGAGACGGTGACCGGCTCGATCCCGAAGCGCTCGAGGTCCTCCAGCATGCGCGCCTCGAACTGCCGCGGGTCGAGCTCGAGGGACGCGGGCAGCGGCGGCTCTTGCTCGGCGGCCTGCGTGCTACGGTCGACCCCAGCCCGGAGGTCGGCCACGCGCTGCTCCGTGTCGCGCCTCGCCTTGCCGGACACGTACACGCCCGCCAGCAGGGTCAGCGCGAGCACGACCGCGGCGAGGATGCGCAGCGAGGTGCTCGTCACCGCGACCACCATGCCGGGAGGCACCGATGCGGCGCAATCATCTCGCGCCCGGCACCCACCGGCCCTCGGCTCCGGCGCTCAGGCACCCCGTTGCCCAGATGCCCAGATGCCCAGATGCCCAGGTTCGGATCGCGTGAGATCCCGCAGGGATCGACGCCCATCTGCGCGACCCCGACCCGGTGCGCGACATCGCTCCGCTCGTTGGCGTCCCGCCGATCCCGATCGTGCGCGGGGGTCGTGTACGGGATCGTGCGCGGGCTCCGAGCCAACCAACACATCCGAGCCCCCCCATCGGCCCTCGATTTCCCCGCAAACGGCCGCTGTACAGCGTTCTAGCTCACATCGGAGGCGCGACCCGCCATCCATCGCCCGGTGAAACGAGGATTCTCCCCGCTACACCGCAAAACACGCGAGGTTCCCGGCGGAGGGATTATGAGGTTAACTCGATCGCGGTCCGGAAATTCCGGCTGAGATGGTTGTCCTAAGGTGCAGACGCCGCCACGCCAGACGAAGTTCATGCAGAGCGCCGATAACATTGCGATCGCTCACGCTGCTCCCATGAGTCCGGAGCTTTCTTCGGAGAGCTCGACGTATCTGTCTCGTGAAGAGCAAGAGCTGCTCACACGGGCTCGGGCTGGTGAGCACCGGGCGCTGCGTCAGTTCTACGGCACGTACCAAGCGCAGGTCCGGGCCCACTTGTTTCGGCTGCTCGGCCCCGACTGCGAGATCGACGACCTGACCCAGATCGTCTTCGCTCGGGCCTTCAACGCACTGGCCACCTTCCAGGGCAACTCGACCCTGAGCACGTGGCTCTATCGGATCACCGCCAACACCACGCACAACCTCCTGCGACAGCGCTTCCGGCGAGATCGCGTCAAGACGGCGCTCTCGTGGTTCAACGCCGGGCGTGGCACCTCCATCCAGTCCAGCCGGGTGGAGGCCCGCGACGAAGCCCACCGCATCCTGCAGCAGCTCCGCCCGGATCTGCGCGAGGTATTCGTGCTCTACCACTACGAAGGACTCACGCTACAGGAGATCAGCGACATTCTCGGAAAGCCCGTGTCGACCGTGGGGGATCGACTGACGCGTGCCCGCAAGAAGCTCCGAGAGCTGGTGTCCGCCTGATAGGGATTGGGGTCTACCAATGAAGGCCGAGATCAACCCGACGCGATATAGCTGCCACGAGTGCCGCGAGGATGCGGAGCTCGTTATGAGTGATCGTGCCACCGACGCGGTGCACGGCCTCTACCACGCGCACCTTCGGGAGTGCCGCGACTGCCGGAAGATGCACCGGCTGCTCTACGCCCTTTACGAGGGTCCCATGGTTCCGCCGCCGCCCACGGGCATCGCGGAGGAGAAGCAGTTCCATGCTGCGCTCCGTCGCACCCGCGAGGAGCTCCCCGCGCCCTGGTACCACAAGTGGTCGCTGCGGGCCGGCGTGACCGCCATGGCCGGAGCCGCGGCCGCGCTCACCCTGGCGCTGTTCGGGCTCGATCCTACCGACGTCAGCTCCACCGCCGAGAGCACGATCGCCGCCCTGCAGGGCGCCACGATCGACGAAGATCTGGCGGACCAAGGAGCCCAGCGCGGCGGCTTCGATCACCCGGCCCAGAGCTACGGTCGCGTGCTCGGCGGCCACGCGGCGGTCAGCACCCCGGATCGGGCTCCCGCGAACACCGACACCTTCCCGGTGGGCACCCGCTTTCAGGTCGACGACGACGAGGCCTTCCAGGTGGGCCTGGTCGGCAAGATCGTCGCCAACTTCACCCCCGGCTCCGACATCGAGTGGCGTCAGGCCACGCCCATGCTCGAGCTGCAGGTACATCGAGGGATCGCGGCCGTGCGCTACGACCGGCGGCCCTCCGATCCGGTGCTCTACGTCCGCACGCCCTCGGTGGTGGTGCGAGTGGTGGGCACCGTGTTCACCGTGGAGGTCGACGAGAACGATGAGACCGTGGTCTCCGTGCTCCGCGGCCAGGTCGACGTGCTCGACCCCGAGACGAACAACCTGCGGGCCGAGGTCGAGTCGGGCAACCGCTATGATGGGGCCACCTCCAGCTACGGCAACGTAGGGCGCACCGAGGTCGAGGCCGCGCTGCCGCTGTCCAACGAGGTGAGCGCCGACTCGACCGACTTCACCGACGGGCTGGAGCTGGCCGACGGGCTCATCCCGCTCAGCTGGAACGTCCCGGGGCTACCCGAAGATCCCAAGCAGAGGATGCTGGCGTTCGTGCCCACGCCCTCCGCCGAGCCAACCACCTTCGAGGTCCCGGTGGTGCGCCGCCGCTCCCACCGCCACTCGGCCCGGACGGCCTACGAACCCGAGGCGGCCCCGCTGGTGGTCGACGACGAGGCGAGCGACCTCATCGAGCACCTGATGGAGGACGTCAAGAAGACGCGCCTCGAGGAGCTGCGGGCCGCGCTGGGCACCTGCCGCAAGCTCCACAAATCGCACCGCTACCGGGCCGCCCGCTGCCTGTCGGATTTCATCTCCAAGTACGGCGACGAGCCGGCGGCGGTCGAGGGCTACCTGCTGGTCGGGATCTTGCGCATGGACTACGCGATGGACTACCGCGCGGCCGACAACGCGTTCGAGGAGTTCTTGCGCCGGGCGCCTCGCAACCACTCCAGCAAGGAAGTCGCGATGTACCGGCTGTGGCTGTCGGCCACCGAGGACGGGCGGATCTCCGAAGCGCTCACCCGCGGGCGTCGCTACCTCGATCGCTTCCCCAACGGCAAGTACGTCGGGAAGATCCTCCAGCGTTTCGCGGAGCTCAAGGCCGACTTCTAGCGTCGAGCGAGCGCCGCTCGAAGCCCAGAAGGCCGCGACCAATGTCGCGGCCTTCGTCGTGTGCGCGGGAGGAATACTGGCGACCGTGGGCTCACGATGCTCGGCCCAGCACACCGTCATCCGCCACGCCCACCGACCCGAGCCAAGAGCGCTCTGCACTCGTCGAAGCCATGGTCCGCTCATTCATGGCCGGGCCTCGCTGAAGCAAGGGGGCGACGGGTGTGCACGACGCCGTCTGGAGCAGACTATTTTGCTTGAACAGCAGAGCAGATCCCGCAAACCCAGCAATAGCCACTACGATGCCAATGAGCGTGCGCAAGATCCACGTTCGCGTCGTGAACCATCCAAAGCGAGTTTCATGATCCGTTTCGAAAGGCGACGAGGCCGCCACCTTCCCCGGTGACGGCCTCGCAGGACAACGGAGCGGACGGCAAGCAGCTTCAGCGGGGATACTGGCCCGGGTACTGTCCTGGCGGCATCCCGGGTTGCATTCCCGGCTGCATCCCGGGCTGCATCCCGGGCTGCATTCCCGGCTGCATCCCGGGCTGCATTCCCGGCTGCGCTCCGGGAGGCATGCCCGGCTGCATCCCCGGCGGCATCCCGGGATGTCCACCCGGCGGCAGACCCGGCTGCATCCCCGGAGCACCGCCAACCTGGGGCTGCATCCCCGGAGGAGCCCCCACCGGGAGGCCCGACATGCCCGCGGCTCCAGCCTCGTTGAACTCGAGGTTGTTGTACTGGAACTTCCAGAGCTTGACCATGAACCAGGGCATGTAGATGCCGATCGTGAGCATGGTGAGCAGGTAGCCCACCAAGAACGTCACGAAGTACTCGCCACCGGTGCCGTGGAACTGACCGGAGTAGGCGCGCCCTTGGTAGAACACCCGGGTATTCTCGGCCCGAAAGGCCATGATCTTGACCGCGAACCAGGCGCCATAGATCCCCAGGGTGACCATGGTGAGCAGGTAGCCCACCAAGAACGTCACGAACAGCTCGCCCCCGGAGCCTTCGAAGTCGAAGTTACCGACGACCTGCTCGTTCTCGAGGATATTGGTGCGGGAGTTGAGGACCTTGGTGAGCTTGCAGAAGAACCAGGCACCGTAGATCCCAAACGTGATCATGGTGAGCAGGTAGCCCACCAAGAACGTCACGAACAGCTCACCACCGGTGCCCTCGAACGACAGGCGGTAGCGCGTGCCGTCCTGAGCGATGGCGTTGGTGTTGGCGCTGAAGAACTTGAGCAGCTTGACCACAAACCAGGGCATGTAGATGCCGATGGTGACGATCGTCAGCAGGTAGCCCACCAAGCCGGTCACGAACAGCTCGCCGCCCGAGCCGCTGAACTCCAGCCGCAGCTCACCACGACGCGTGGGGCCCAGCGTGGTGTTGGACATGACGAAGTTGGTCATCTTGCAGACGAACCACGGGCCGTAGATGCCGAGCGTGACGAGCGTGAGCAGGTAGCCCACCAGGAATGTCACGAACAGCTCGCCCCCCGATCCCTGGAAGTTGGGACGGATCGCCCCGGACGTGCCCCCAAGCACGGGCGCCGCAGGCCCACCGGGTGCCGGCAAGCCCGGACCCCCCGGCGCCCCAAAGCCACCGGGACCCCCGGGGAGCGGACCTCCCGGAGGCGCTCCAAAGCCTCCGGGTGCCCCGGGACCTCCCGGCGCCCCGGGACCTCCCGGCGGAGGCGCGCCGTATCCTCCCGGTGCTCCTGGGCCGCCCGGTGCTCCTGGGCCACCCGGTGCTCCTGGGCCACCCGGTGCTCCTAGACCACCGGGCGCTCCCGGGCCACCGGGCGCCCCCGGGTATCCACCGGGAGCGGCGGCCGGAGCCGCTGCGGCCGGAGCGGGCGAATTGGGGTAGCCACCACCACCGGCCGGCGGATAACCGCCACCTCCGGCCGGTGGGTAACCGCCACCACCGGCCGGCGGATAGCCACCGCCGGCCGCGGGTGCCGCTGCCGGCGGAGATGCCGGCGGAGCACCCATGGGCGGGCCTCCCGGAGGGGCGCCCGGCGGGGCCCAACCACCGGGACCTCCCGGGGCTCCACCCGGCGCTCCGGGACCTCCCGGCGGGGGACCCATGGCCATCATGGTCTTGGCCTGCTGGGGCTGAGCGGCCTGCACCGACATCAGCTGTAAGGTGGTCTGCCCGCACTGGAACCACTGGCCGGGCTGAAGGGTGAAGTCGGTCAGGCGCTGGCCGTTGAACCAGGTGCCGTTGGTACTCCCCACGTCGCGGACCTGCACGGTGCCGTTGGTGAAGTGGATCTCCGAGTGGCGACCTGAGGTCTGGGGATCGTTCAACACGATGTCGCCGGACTCTCGTCCGATGGTCGTCGTCGGCGCGCTGATGTTCCGCGTCTCGGGCGGCCGATTGACGTACTGGATCTTGAGAACGTAGTAGCTGCTCACTCGTGCCTCCGCAGGGAGAGGCGCGAGTCTCGCAACGCGAGGCGTGGTGCGCAAGGGCGATCGGGGCTCACGGACCGGCGTGCAACCGAGCCGACACCGCAATTCGACACCGCAGTTCGACGACCCTCCCACTTTCGCGCAGCAAACGCAGACCGGAACCGGCCACGGGGACGCACGACGACCACGCCATGCCCCGCCGACTCAACGACGTTCTTCTCGGTGACGCCCCATAAGACTGCAACCAACCCCGACGGCATCCGTCGGTCCTGACCCCGACCCGCAACGATGACCCCCGAGCGGCCTCGGCGCTGACCCGCTTTTCTCACTCGCGCGGGGCCTTCGACGCCCCCCGAGACCCACCGAGACCACGCCTGTCGACTCGGTCGCGGCCTCGTTGGGCTCGTTGGGCTCGTGGGCGGTACGGCGTGGCACGCCACGCCACGCCACGCCGCACCGGGTCACTCAGGCCGCGCGGTCGAGCGGTGCACTCCAGCTCGCCCGCAATTGCTGCACGATGGCTTCACGCTCTTCGGGGTGAGCCCGCAGCCAGGCGATGGCCGACGCTCGACCCTGCCCCACCCGAGTCTGGCCGTGCGAGAACCAGCTGCCGGCCTTGGTCATGCACCCCAAAGCCAGCGCACCATCGAGCACCTCGGCCTCACGATCGATCCCCCGCCCGAACGAGATGTCGAACTCGGCCTGGGTAAAGGGCGGCGAGCACTTGTTCTTGACCACCTTGACCCGCGTGCGATTGGCCACCGCGGTGTCCCCGTCGCGCACGGTGGAGATGCGCCGGATGTCCAGGCGCACCGACGCGAAGTACTTGAGGGCGTTGCCCCCGGTGGTGGTCTCGGGGCTGCCGAAGGTCACGCCGATCTTGTGGCGCAGCTGATTGATGAACACCACCGTGGTGCCCGTCTGGAACGAGACCCCGGCGACCTTGCGCATGGCCTGGCTCATCAGGCGAGCCTGCAGGCCCAGGTGCTGATCGCCCATGTCGCCCTCGAGCTCGGCCTTGGGGATGAGCGCGGCGACCGAGTCGACGACGATGAGCCCCACCGTGCCGCTGCGCGCCAGGGTATCGACGATCTCGAGGGCCTGCTCGCCATGATCGGGCTGCGAAATCAGTAGGTGCTCGACGTCGACCCCGAGCGCCCGCGCGTAGCCGACGTCGAGGGCATGCTCGGCGTCGATGAAGGCGCACACCATCCCCTGGCGCTGGGCCTCGGCGATGACGTGAAGGGTGAGGGTGGTCTTGCCCGAGCTCTCGGGGCCATAGATCTCGACGATCCGACCCCGCGGCACCCCGCCGATCCCCAGGGCGCGATCGAGATGGAGCGAACCGGTGGGGATCGAGGCGATGTCGGGGATCTCCCCGGGCTCGCCCCCCAGGGCCATGATGGCGCCCTTGCCAAACTTGGTGACGATGAGATCGATAGCCTTGCCGATCGCCTCGCGCACGGAGGCCGCCGCACGGCTCGAAGCCTTGGCGGTCGAGGTCTTGGCGGTCGAGGTCTTGGCGTCGGAGGTCTTGGCGTCGGGGGTCTTGGTCTTCTTGGTGGTCATGGGATTTCTCCAGAGTTGGTTTTTGGGGGTTGGGTTGGGTTGGGTTGGGTTGGGTTGGGT